>NZ_JBEYUF010000032.1:27788-68105 GCF_040643355.1 Micromonospora sp. NPDC047187 | reverse complement strand
GGCCCGCCCCCACCGGGAGCGGGCCGACGACGCGTTCGCCATGGACGGTCAGTCGACAAGCCCAGCTCGCGCATGGCTTCGTCCTCCCGCTCGTGGGACAGGTGGAGCAGAATCTGGCGCCGGGGGTCACCGAGGCGCACCACGTAGGTCTGTGCGAACTGCGCGCTGCCAGCCTCGCTCGGCGCAGTGTTCGCGCGGCATCAGCGGCGGGGCAGCCCGGCCAGCCAGACGTCCAGCTCCGCTGGGGAGCGCAGTAACACCACTGGCGGCGCGGACGGATCGGCCTGCCAGGCCCGCATCCGCCGTCGGGCCCGGCCGAACGCGGTGACGTGCCACACCAGGATCGAGTCCGGGGACAGCACACTGCTCAGCGACTCGCGGTTGCCGTTGCAGATCACCTCGCCGGTGATCACCCGGCGGACGGTGCGGCGAAGCAACCGCCCGAACGAACGCCATCGTGGATAGTCCAGGCCGACGACAAGGTCGGCGCGGGCCATCGGAACGTCCCGCCAGCCGTGGTACGCCCCGTCGATGATCCAGCGGTCCCGTCGGCAGACCTCCTCGATCCGGCTGCGTTGCTGGGCGACCGGCACCTCGACCCAGCCCGGTCGCCAGAGCAGATCGTCCACCGGATACCAGGGCACTCCGAGGTGTTCGGCCAACCGCGCAGCGAGCGTGGACTTGCCGGAGCCGTACACCCCGTAGACCAGGATGCGACGCGGTGCGCTCATCGCGGCAGCGTACGTCGTGAAGGAAAATCGGTTGTCGTGCCTGGCGCATCTCGGCCAGAGTGACGTCCATGACGTACTGACGGACTCCACCCCCTGCTCCGCGCCACCGGTGATGCCTCCCGGGGGCCGTGACGCCGTCCGCTTTCACGTTCGCAGCCAGAGATGAGCCCCCTTGTCCCAGCACCACCTCCCTCGGGAGCCCCTGCCCCCGTCCGCCCCGGCCACCGTCACGGTGTTCGCCTCCCCGGCGAGCTGGATCGAGTCCGATGCGCTCACACAGTGCCAACAGGTCGCCGCCCTGGACGGCATGCGGCACGTCGCCGCGATGCCGGACCTGCATCCCGGCAAGGGCGCGCCCATCGGCGCGGCCATGGCGTCGACAGTGCTGTACCCGTTCCTGGTGGGTTCCGACATCGGCTGCGGCATCGCCGTGTTTCCCATCAAGCTCAAGCGGGCCGTACCGGAACGGCTCGCCGCCCGGTTCCCCGACCTCGACCAGGCGCTCGACCCGGTACGCGACGCCGACGACCCCGCCTGGGCCGCCGTCGACTGTGCCGTTCCGGCCGGTCACCTCGACGGTCTCGGGACGGTGGGCCGGGGCAACCACTTCGTGGAGCTGGCCCGCGTCGACACCGTCTTCGACGTACGGCACGCGGGCCGGCTCGGGCTCGACGCGGGCGATCTCGTGCTGATCGTGCACAGCGGTTCCCGTGGTCTGGGCGAGCGGATCCTGCGGGCGCACACCGAGGTCCACGGCGCCGGGGCGGCGCCCGACCCCGCCGCCTACCTGGGCATGCACGACGACGCCGTGCGCTGGGGATCGCTCAACCGCCGGGTGCTGGCCGCCCGGGTGGCGCACGCGTTGGGGGCCGAGCCCACCGCGCCGATCGTCGACCAGTGCCACAACCTGGTCGAGGTCCGGGACGGGGTCTACCTGCACCGCAAGGGCGCGGCACCGGGTGACGGGCGCGATGTCCTGATCGCCGGTACCCGGGGAACGGCGTCCTACCTGGTGGCCGCGCACGCCGGGCCGGAGGCCAACCATTCGGTGGCCCACGGCGCTGGCCGCAAGATGTCGCGCGCCGACGCCCTGCGGCGGGGCCGGGCCAAACACACGGTCGAGGAGCTACGCCGTACCCCGGTGGGTTCGCTGGTGGTGTGCGGTGACCGACAGTTGCTCTTCGAGGAGGCGCCCACGGCGTACAAGCGCATCGAGCAGGTGATCGCCGACCTGGTCGAACATCGGCTGGCCACCCCGGTGGTCAGCACGACGCCAGTGGTCACCTACAAGACGCCCGACCTCGGTTCCGCCGCCCGGCCGGACCGGCGGGGCCACCGCGGCCGGCGAGGCCGCTCGTGAGCGCGTTCCTGCTGTTGTCGGCCGGGCGTGGGCCCCAGGAGTGCGCCTGGGCACTGAGTCAACTGCTGCACCGCCTGCGGGGCGAGGGCGTCCGCCGAGGTCTGACGATCCAGCAGGTTGAGGCGGTTCCCGGTGACCTCGCCGGGACCTACCGGTCGGTGCTGATCCGGATCTCCGGCGTCGACGCCGAGGCGTTCGCGGCCTCGTGGACCGGGACGCTGTGCTGGCAGGCCCCGAGCCCGTACCGGTCGGGCATCGGCCGGAAGAACTGGTACGTCACCGCCCAGCCGCCCGAACGCGACGCTCGGCCGACGACGTTCCGCGAGGCGGACGTCGACATCGTCGCCTGCCGCACCGGCGGGCCGGGTGGTCAGCACCGGAACAAGGCCAGCACGGCGGTACGCGCGACGCACCGCCCCTCGGGCCTGGTGGTCGTGGTGGACGAGGAGCGGCAGTTCAGCCTCAACCGCCGGATCGCCCTGGACCTGCTGCGCCAGCGCATCGAGCAGGGCGACGTGGCGGCGCGGCGTGCCGTCACCACCGCCCGGTGGCGCATCCACGACGAGCTGGTTCGCGGCGATCCGGTGCGGGTGGAACGTCCGACGCACCGGTGACCGGCAGTCCAGCGACTCAGACCTCCAGCACCGCGTCCGCGAATGCCTGCGGCGCCTCCTGCGGCAGGTTGTGCCCGACACCGCCCCCGACGGTCCGGTGCTCGTACGGGCCGGTGAACTGCTTGCCGTAGACGGTGGGCTCCAGGTGCGGCGCACCGTTGGCGTCCCCCTCCAGGGAGATGCTGGGCACCGTGATCTTCGGCTTAGCGGCCAGGCGCTCCTCGATCTGCGCGTACTGCGGCTCGCCGTCGGCGAGAGCCAGCCGCCAGCGGTAGTTGTGGATGACGATGTCGACGTGGTCGGGGTTGTCGAACGCCGCCGCGCTGCGGTCGAACGTCGCGTCGTCGAACGTCCATCTGGGCGACGCGGTGTGCCAGATCAGCTTCGCGAAGTCGCGCCGGTTCTTGTCGTACCCTTCCCGACCGCGCTCGGTGGCGAAGTAGTACTGGTACCACCACGCGAACTCCGCCTTCGGCGGCAACGGGACCGTGCCCGACTTCTGCCCGTCGATCAGGTAACCGCTCACGGAGACCAGACCTCGGCAGCGTTCGGGCCACAGCGCGGCGACGACATCGGCGGTCCGCGCGCCCCAGTCGAACCCGGCGAGCTTCGCGGTGTCGATGTCCAGGGCGTCCAGCAGAGCGATGAGGTCGAGCCCCATCGCCGCCGGTTCGCCGTTTCGCATGGTGTCGTCGGAGAGGAACCGGGTCGTGCCGTAGCCCCGCAGGTACGGGACGACGACCCGCTGGCCGGCGGCGGTGAGCAACGGCACGACGTCGGCGAAGCTGTGGATGTCGTAGGGCCACCCGTGCAGGAGGATCACCGCGTCCCCGTCGGGCGGCCCGGCGTCCACGTATCCGACGTTCAGCACACCGGCCTCGACCTGTCGCAGGTCGGTGAACCCGCCAGCGGCCCTTGCCATCGACTTCTCCCCGCGTCCGGACCTGCTCGGATGTGCCGATCACGCCCGAATCTAACGACCTGCCCGGAGCCTGAGCACCGTTCGCACAAGGACCGCTCGACGGATGCCGAGCTAGGTAAAATGCCAGCTCCGGCGAGTCCAGTGGCGGCGGAAGGTGATCGGGTGACACAGACCGAGCAACGCCCCGGGGCCGCACTCGCCCCGTTCTCGCGCTACGGCATGGTCAACTTCGCCCGATCCAACAGCCACCGGGGGCAACAGCTCTACAGTGCCGCGAGCATCGGAAACGATCCGACCAGTTGGGCCGCCGTCAACGACGGGCAGGCGGTGCTCCGGTCCCGCACTGGCATGCACGCCCTCCGCGACCCGTCCATCGTCCGCTCCCCGGAGGGGGACAGGTTCTACCTCGTCGCCACCGATCTGAACGTCGACGGCCGGGCGTACGGGTGGCGTGGCTGGGACTGGGCGCAGAGCGGCGCGAGCCGGCACATCGAGGTGTGGGAGTCCATCGACCTGCGGACCTGGTCCGAGCAGCGACACGTGCTGGTGGCCCCGGAAGAGGCAGGCATGGCGTTCGCCCCGGAGGCCATCTGGGACGAGTCGATCGGCGCCTACGTCGTCTACTGGACCTCGTCGGTGTACGCCCCCGGCACGTACTACACACCGGATCGCACCGATCCGCGTGGCCGCTTCCCGCTCACCCGGAACCAGACCCTCTACAGCACCACGCGGGACTTCGTCACATTCACTCCAGCGCAGGTGATGTGCGGCCGGCCGCACCACGGGACGCTGGACGCGGTGATCATCCGAGACGACACGGACGGGTCGTACCACCGCTTCGTCTGCGACCGGACGGCCACCGGCGTCGGGGTCACACCGTACGTCCCCGGGTGCGGCTCGCAGGACATCTATCAGGAGCGGTCGACCGCCATCCTCGCTCCGCCGGACGACTGGGCGCTGGTGGCGAGCTGCATCACCCACCGGACGATGAACACCACCTACGCCGAAGCGCCGATGGTGGTCAAGGCGAACCCCGGTGACGTACGCGGACCGGGCTACTACCTCTGGGCCGACCAGATCTGGGCCGGGTCGCCCTCCGGTGAGCCCCTGGAGGAACAGTTGCACCCGTACTGGAGCGCGGACCTCGCGTCGGGCGACTGGACGCCGATCGACTGGAGTCGGAAGCCCGCATACGACCTGGCGGACGGCGTGCTGCGCCACGGGACCGTCTTCGCCCTCACCCAGGCGGAACATGCCGCGCTGCGGGGCGCCGACCTGACGAGCGTCGCGGTGCGGATCCCACCGACCAGGACCACGTACGCCGTCGGCGAGCCCCTCGACCGCACGGGTCTCGTGGTCACGGCCGACTACACCGACGGGGTGCGGGACGAGGTACTGGCGCACGGCCACGGCGGGTACACGGTCTCGGGGTACGACCCCACCACCGCAGGTGTGCAGACCATCAATGTGTCGTACTCGGTGGTCGGTGTGACGAGGACCGCCTCGTTCCCGGTGGAGGTTGTGGGGCCGTAGCGGGATGACCGTAGGGTGATGGCATGGCTGAGCGACCTCTGACCCTGATGGCGGTGCACGCCCACCCCGACGACGAGGCGACGAGCACCGGCGGCGTGCTTGCCCGCTATGCCGCCGAGGGGGTCACCACAGTGCTCGTGACCTGCACCGACGGGCGATGTGGGGACGGCCCGGGTGGGGTCAAGCCGGGCGATGAGGGGCACGACCCGGCCGCGGTGGTGGCGATGCGCCAGGCCGAGCTGGAGGCCAGCTGCGCCACGCTGAACGTCACCCACCTGGAGACCCTCGGCTACGCCGACTCCGGGATGATGGGCTGGCCCACCAACGACCTGCCTGGCGCGTTCTGGACGACGCCGGTGGCGGAGGCGGCGGCCCGGCTCGCCGAGCTGATTCGGCGGTACCAGCCGGACGTGATCGTCACGTACGACGAGAACGGTTTCTACGGCCACCCGGACCACATCCAGGCCCATCGGATCACCATGGCCGCCGTCGAGCAGACGGACGTTCCGGCGAAGGTCTACTGGACCACGGTGCCGCGTACGGCGTTCGCGGAGTTCGGCCGGATCATGAAGGAGCTCGGCGTCGAGTGGGCCGATCCGGACGCGGCGGCGGAGCCGGGGCCGCAGCTCGGCCTGCCCGACGACGAGATCACCACCTGGGTCGACACGAGCAAGTACGGCGCGCAGAAGTTCGACGCGCTGGCCACGCACGCCAGTCAGACCGAGAACATCTTCTTCCTGCAACTGGGCCAGGAGCGGTTCACCGAGTTGATGGGCGTGGAGACCTTCGTGCGGGTCCAGGACCGGACGGGCGCGCCGACCCCCGAGGACGACCTCTTCGCCGGTCTGCGCTGACCACTCTTCCGTAGCGCCACCAGGCATCGTCGGACACCGGGTCGACGATGCCTGGTGGCGTGCGCCGCGATGACCTCACCACGCGAACCGGTCGCCGGTCGCCGGTCGCCGGTCGCCGGTCGCCGGTCGCCGGTCGCCGGTCGCCGGTCGCCGAAAGTTTCGACCGCCAGCTGCTCGGCGCTGGGCAGGTCATGTGATGAATTTCCGGAAGTTTTCAGCGTTGACGCCCAGACATAGATCGGCTTAACGTTTCGAGCAAGTTTCCGGTTTCCGACCGGAACTACCGGCGTCACCCCACCAGCTCGCGTCTCCACCCGACCAATACCGCACCCTCACCTCCTAGATCGACATCTATCTATTGATCGTCTGGAAGGGAAGGCACATGAAGTTGAGACAGTGGTCGACCGTCGGCCTGGTCGCCGTCGCGACCATCGCCACACTGAACACGGTGCCGGCGACCGCGAGTCGGCCGTACGACCCCACGACCCAGAGCCTCGGTACCCTCGGCCTGCGCCACGGCCTGCACGTCGGCACCGCGGTCAACATGGACGCCCTCAACGACGCCAGCGACCCGCAGTACCGCGAACTGGCCTCCTCCGAGTTCGCCTCGGTCACCGCCGAGAACGTGATGAAGTGGGAGAGCCTGGAGCCGACCCGCGGCGCCTACAACTGGGCGCCGGCCGACGAGTTCGTCGACTTCGCCAAGCGCAACCGGCAGAGCGTGCGCGGTCACGTGCTGGTCTGGCACAACCAGTTGCCCGCCTGGTTGACCAGCGGCGTCGCCGACGGCTCCATCAGCAAGCAGGAGTTGCGCGAGCTGCTGCGCAAGCACATCACCACAGTCGTGAACCGCTACAAGGGCAAGATCTGGCAGTGGGACGTGGTCAACGAGGCGGTCAGCGACCCGTGGGACACCCCGTCGACCCTGCACTACAAGGGCTTCTGGGCGCAGAACCTCGGGCCCGGCTACATCGCCGACGCGTTCCGCTGGGCGCGGGCCGCCGACCCGAAGGCCCTGCTGTTCTACAACGACTACAACATCGAGGCGTTCGGCTCGGGCAACCCGGCGGACGACAAGACCCAGTTCGTGTACGACATGACCAAGAGCCTGCGCGCCCAGGGCGTCCCGATCGACGGCGTCGGCTCCCAGGGTCACCTGGGCACCCAGTACGGCAACTTCGACACCCTCCAGGTGACCGCCGCGCTGAAGAAGTTCGGTGGGCTCGGTGTGGCGACCGCGTTCACCGAGGTCGACGTCCGCAGCCAGCTGACGGAGGGCGTCCAGGCTGGCAACTCGGAGGAGATCAACCCCCGGCTCCAGGCGTCGGCCGCGAACTTCAGCGTGCTGATGAAGGCGTGCCTCGCCGTGCGGAGCTGCCTGTCGTACACGGTCTGGGGTTTCAGTGACAACCATTCGTGGGTGCCGGGCTGGTTCGACGACCCGCCCGAGGGCCTGGCCACCATCTACGACGAGAACTACCAGCCCAAGCGGGCATACCAGGAGTTGAAGTCCGACCTGATCTTCGCAGGGCCGCCGTACGTCCTGCCCCGCATCGCACCCAGACCTCGCCGCTGACGCCCAGGGCCGTGGGGGGGGGGGGGGGGGGCCCCCCCCCCCCCCCCGCCCCCCCCCCGGCGGCGGGGGGCGCGACGGGGGTGGGTGGGGGGGGGGGCGCCCGCCCCCACCCCACCCCCGCCGCTCCCCCCGGGGCGGGTGGGGCCCCCCCCCACCCCCCCCACGGCCCGCGTGCCACCACGGACGTCGACGGTCGACTCACGTTCGGTGGTTCCGCTGTCGCCATCCGGACGCCATCGGAGGGCTGGTGCCGGATCTGCCGGTTTATTGATGGTGTTGGTGTCACTATGGCAGGCGTGGGAACTGCGAAAACTGCCATGCCTGCGATCTCGCCGCTCACCGGCGATCCCATCAAGCGGGCCGATGCCGAGCGGCTAGCGGGGGTGCTGAAGGCCTTCGCCGATCCGGCGCGACTCCGGTTGCTCAGCCTGATCCAGTCCGCGCCGGAAGGTGAGGCGTCAGTGAGTGACCTCACCGCGGCGCTCAATCTCTCCCAGCCGACGGTGAGTCATCACCTTCGGATCCTCACCGAGGCCGGCCTACTCGAACGCGACAAGCGAGGGGTCTGGGCGTACTACCGCCTGGTGCCCGCCGCGATCGCGCAGATCGCCGACCTGTTGACGCCGCCCCGGAAGCGGGCGACGAAGCGGGCCCGCTGACCGGGCCGGAGGGGCCGGTTCGTCACATCCGCTCCACTGTGCGGATGCCCAGCAGGTGCAGCCCCTGCCGCAGGGTCCGGGCGGTCAGCTCGGCCAGCAGCAGCCGGCTCTCCCGCAGCTGGTCCGTGGCACGCAACACCGGGCAGCGCTCGTAGAACGCGTTGAACGCTGTCGCGAGTCGGTGCAGGTAACCGGCGAGCTGATGGAACTCGAGACTCCGCTCCAGCTCGCCGACCACCCCGGCGAAGCCGAGCAGCTCGACCGCGAGCGCCCGCTCCGCCGGCTGCGCCACCACGATGGGGGCGTCCGGCCGCACGGCGGTCCCGGCCCGCCGCAGCACTGACCGGATCCGGGCGTACGCGTACTGCAGGTAGGGCGCGGTGTTGCCGTCCAGCGCCAACATCCGCTCCCAGTCCAGGACGTAGTCCTTGGTCCGGTCGACGGACAGGTCGGCGTACTTGATGGCGCCGATGCCCACCGCGCGGCCGATCTCGTCGGCGGTCCCGGCGTCCAGATCCGGGTTCCTGCTCCGGGCCAGGTCGGTGGCACGGGCGACCGCCTCCTCCAACAGCCCGACCAGCTTCACCGACTCACCGGCCCGGCTGCGCAGCATCCGCCCGTCGGTGCCGAGGATGGACCCGAAGCCCAGGTGCTCGGCCCGGGCCGGCGGGCAGAGCCAGCCGGCCGCCTCGGCGACGGCGAACACCATCGCGAAGTGCTGCCGCTGCGGTAGGCCGACGACGTACAGCAGCCGGGTGGCGCCGAGTTCGCCGACGCGCTGCCGCAGCGCGGCCAGGTCGGTGGCCGGATAGCCGTACCCACCGTCGCTCTTGCGCACGATCAGCGGCAACGGCTCGCCGTCCCGGCCGGTGAACCCGGGCGGAAAGACGCACTCGGCCCCACCGCTGGGCAGCAGCAGCCCCAGCTGGTCCAGGTCGTCGACGACGTCCGCGAGCAGGTCGTTGTAGGCGCTCTCGCCCCGAAAGTCGGCACCGGACAACGTCACGTCGAGCAGGTCGTACACGGTCAGGAAGTACCGCTCGGACTGCGTCACCAGCAGCCGCCACAACCGGCGGGTCCGCTCGTCACCGCCCTGCAACGCGACCACCCGCAGCCGCGACCGTTCCTGGAACGCCTCGTCGGCGTCGAACTTCACCCGGGCCGCCCGGTAGAAGGTGTCCAGGTCCCCCATCGACAGGTTCTGCGCGGCTTCGGCCTCACCGAGGTCGATCAGGTGCTCGATCAGCATGCCGAACGGTGTCCCCCAGTCACCCAGGTGGTTGACCCGCACCACCCGGTGCCCGAGCCAGTCCAGCAGCCGCACCGCAGCATCACCGATGACAGTGGAGCGGAGGTGCCCGACGTGCATCTCCTTCGCCACGTTGGGCGCCGAGTAGTCGACCACCACGGTCTGCGGCGTCGCCGTCGGCGGCACGCCGAGCCGGGCGTCACCGGCCAGCCCGGATACCAGGTCGGCCAGGGCCCGGTCGGCAACCGTCAGATTGAGGAAGCCAGGCCCGGAGACCTCCGCCAACACGCCGACGTCGTCGAGCACCGCGTGCGCCAGCACCGCCGCGGCGATGTCGCGCGGCGGGCGGCCGAGCCGCCGGGCCAGCGCCAGCGCCGCGTCGGACTGGAAGTCCGCACGTGGAGACCGCCGCACCAGCGGGTCGACCGGGCTGCCGGCCACCGCCGCGAACGCCGGTGCCAGCCGGTCGGACAACAACTTTTCAAGATCCATCAGTACGCCGATCTCGCTCGGACCCACGCTGCCACGCGAGCCGTTGACGGGGAGATACGGGCGGACCGAGGACGACCAGCGAACGACCGGCGGCTCGATCCGCCGGTCGCAGGAAACAGGTCAGCGCGGGCGGGCGACGGATCGCCGGCGTCGCCCCGCACCGACCTGGACGTCATACGACAGTCCGGTGCACTGAGCGATCACGCTGGTCATGCGGGGCAGCCTAGCGGCCCGGCCGACCCGACGACACAGAAATTCCGTGGTCCGGCCGATGCCCGAGGCGCCACGTGGTCGTTTCGGTCGACTCGGGGCAGGGAACTTCCTCGGGACAGACGAGGGGTGATGATGAGCCGATACACAGCACTGCCGATGGCCCGTACGCGACGCGCGCTCGCGCTGCTCGGCACCGTCGCACTGGCCGCTGCCTGCACCGCCACCGAGGATCCGCCCGGCTCTGCCCCGGCGACCACCGCACCGGCCACCGCGTCGGCGTCAGCGCCCCCGACAGATCCGCCATCGCCGAGCGCGAGCACCCCGGTGACCATCCCGACCTCGGCCTTCGTCGAGTTGCCCGCCGAGCTGCGGAAGTCTCCGCGACGGACGACGCCCGTCGAGGAGGCACTGCCAAAGCTGTGCGGCAACGAGTTCGGCACCGGCGGCCGGCAGGTCACCGCGAGCGCCGCGATGACAGTCACCTACCAGAAGGCCGGCGAGCCCGCCAGCAACGTGCCCCAGGGGATGATCCACCAGACCATCTTCACCTTCGACGGCGACGGCGCCTCGGGTTACCTGGGCCGGCTCCGCACCGGCGTGCAGGCGTGCCCCTCCTACGACCAGTCCGGAAACCGCGTCACCGTCAAGAGTCAGGCGCTGCCCGGGGTCGGCGACGAGGCGCTGCTGCTGACCCGGACGTGGCCCGAGACGAGCCTGAACGGCGAACGCACCGGCGGCACCGCGTCCAGCCAGATCGCTGTGGCCCGCGTCGACAGCACGGTGACGGTCTTCGACGACCAGGGGTGGGAGGGCACCAGCGGCAACCCCGCCATCCTGGACCGGGTCGTCCGCGACGGCGTCCGCGCCATCGACGCCTGGCAGGGGTGATCCACCCACCCGCCACCGGCGCGGGGCTCCACCGATCGGTTCCATCCTCGGTCGAATCATGGACACCTGGACGCGAGTCACGCTCGCGCCGGGAGACTTGGGGATCACGGTCCACAGTGGCGGGGTGCGCCCGCGGAAACCAGCCACCCGGACCATCAGCGTTGGTCGGTGGAGGAGGTCGTCATGTCGGACGCTCAGGGAACAAAGGCGCCGTGGCTCCCGCCACGGTGGTTCATCCGGCTGGCCTGGTCGGTGCACCGGGGCCTGTACCGGGTCTCCGGCAGCCGGGTCGGGCTGTGGCGACCCCGCGAGACCCGCTGGGGCACCCTGCGGCTGACCACGACCGGACGCCGCACCGGCCAGCAGCGCAGCGTCATTCTCGCGTACTTCGAGGATGGCCCGAACCTGGTCGGGGTGGCGATGAACGGGTGGGGCGAGGGCGCTCCCGCCTGGTGGCTCAACCTCCAGGCGCACCCGGACGCGTCAGTCGATCTGGTCGACGGGCGGCGGCTGGTGCGCGGTCGCGCCGCCACCGACGACGAGCGGTCGCGCCTGTGGCCACGCTGGCGCGAGGCCGACAAGAACTTCGACGCCCACGCCGCACGGCGATCGTCGGAAACCACAGTGGTGGTGCTGGAGCCCAGATCGGATAGCGACGCCCCGGTGCAATGACGCAACTCGCGGCTTCCGCACCATCGGCTCCGTCTGGTTACCCGGCTGCCACGCGGGCTCAACTGCCGAACGCGAGGTAGAGACCCAGGCCGAAGTTCACCACCAGGACGATCGCGCCGACGACGGCGAACCAGCGCCGCCAAGCCGTCCACCGGACCGTCCGCTGGGACTCGACGATGCCCGCCTCCTCCACCCGCACCGCGGCGATCCTGTCCCGCTCACTGGCGTCACGGCGGCCCGCTGCCACGTCGGCGCTGAACAGGGTGACGTTGCCGCGGAGTTCCTCGGTGAGAGACCGGAGCGCCTGCGTCATCGAGTCGATCGAACCGTTGATCCTGCGCAGGTGCTCATCGTGCCCCTGTAGACGTTGCTCGATCCGGCCCGCGTCGAGACCGCGGGCGTAGGCGGCCGCCAACTCCTCCGCGTTGTCCGGGCCCGTCATCGTGGGTCCGTCGGCACCGACGACGCTGCTCCTGGCCCGCACTCGGGCGGGACCGCCGTAGCCGTCCGGCGCAAGGGCCGCGGCTGAGGCGTGGTGCTCGTGAGACGCATCCGCCACCTCCTACTGACCCCGCACCACCTGGTCCGGGTATCAGTCGTACCACTCCCAGGCCCCGAACGCCACTGCTTGGATCCGACAAAACCGCAGGTCAAGGACGTGTTCATGGCCAGCACGCGCGTAAATAACAGGTGCCTGACGGCGGCCTGGAGACAACTGCGGCGGTACGACGTCCCGAGGGCGTACATCCCGGGTGGTAGGCCCATCGGCAACTCCGGCATGACGACTCACCAGCGGTTTGCTTCCTAGGCTGCCACCCGTACCCGTCACGAGACCGAGGAGATCCACGATGTCCGTTCGTCACCTGCTTGCCACCGCCGTAGCCGCCCCGCTCGGAGGGATCGAGCTAGCCGCACCGGCAGCGGCGCACGTCGCGGCCCAGCCAACCGCCGCCGCTGCTCTCTCCATGAGTTCCGGACGTCTCGGCGCCAGCGCGGCCGCCCTGCTGGGGCTGGTCGGCGCCATCATCGGAGGACTGGCCCTGGCCCGCCCCGCCAGTCGACTCGGCACCGGCTCGGGAAGCCGCGGAGCCGTCCTGGCCCTGGCGACAGGGCTGATCGGCATGGCGCTCGGCGGGCTGGTGGTGACCACCTCCGACAGTGGCATCGGCACGGGCAACGGGCGAGGCGGGGCCTACGTGGCGCTGGCGGTCGGACTGGCCGGCGTGGTGCTCGGCGGGCTGGCCCTTCTTCGCGCGCGCCGCACCGGCCACCTGGCGGGCTGACCGCGGCCGGTTCCGGCGCGGGGCCCGCCTGGCTGATCTCGTTCCATCCGAAGGCTGCCCCGCCGGCGGTCGTTCCGGCCGACCAGCCGACGGTGGTGGTCAGGAGCGAGCGAGCCAACCAGGCACTGTCAGACCGGACTCGTAGGCGAGGATCACCAACTGGGCTCGGTCCCGGGCATGGGCCTTGGTCATGATCCGGCTGACATGCGTCTTGGCGGTCGCCGGGCTCAGCACCAACCGCGCCGCTATCTCGTCGTTGGAGAGGCCGGCGGCGACCAGCGTCAGCACTTCACGCTCCCGCTCGGTGAGCACGCTCAGTCGCGGCCCGGGGTCGGGATGCTTGGCCCGGGCCGCGAACTCGGCGATCAACCGCCGGGTGATCGACGGTGCGATAAGCGCGTCACCCCGGGCCACCACCCGCACCCCGTGGATCAACTCCGCTGGCTCGGTGTCCTTGACCAGGAATCCGCTGGCACCGGCCCGCAGCGCGTCGTAGACGTAATCGTCCAGGTCGAAGGTGGTCAGAATGATGACGCGAGCGTCGGAGCTGGCGACGATCTCACCAGTGGCGGCCAGGCCGTCGAGCCCGGGCATCCGGATGTCCATGAGGACGACATCGGGTCGCAGTTGCCGGGCCAGCCGCACCGCCTCGAATCCATCGGCAGCCTCGCCGACCACCTCGAGACCGTCCTCACCGTCGAGAATGGACCGGAAGCCGGCCCGTACGAGGGTCTGGTCGTCGACGAGGAGTAGCCGGATCACGCCTGCTCCCCCACCGGTGCCGGGTCGGCTCGCATCGGCAGACGGGCACAGACCCGGAAGCCTCCGTCCGGCTGTGCGCCGGTGGTCAACGAACCGCCGAGTGCCCGCGCCCGCTCCCGCATTCCGAGAATCCCGCTGCCCGGCGAACCCGGCTGGGCGATGCCGTCGTCGTCGACCTCCACGAGCACGTCGTCGTGATCGGGCCGGACCCGGACCACAGCGGTGGTGGCACGCGCGTGACGCGCCACGTTGGTGAGCGCCTCCTGGACGATCCGATACACCGCCAGATCGACCTCCGGCGGTAGCGACCGCGTCTCGGCCAGCTCGGTGCGGATCTCCAACTCCGGCCGGGCGGCCGTCCTGATCAGATCGCCGAGGCGATGCAGGCCGGGTGCCGGCACGACCGCCGGCCCAGCTTCCTGCCGCAGCGCCCCCAGCGTCGCGCGCAACTCACTCAACGTCTCCTTGCTGGTCTGTTTGATCGCGGTGAGGGCCTGCTCGGACCGGACCGGGTCGGGTCGGTGCAACGCCGCGCTGGCCTGCACGTTGATCAACGACAGGTGGTGGCCGAGCACGTCGTGCAACTCCCGGGCAATGCGCAGCCGCTCCTCGGTGGCCCGTCGCCGGGCCTCCTCCTCCATCCGCTGCTCGGCGACGACAGCTCGGGCCAGTGCCTCGGCGAGGTAGGCGCGGCGGTTGCGGGTCACGCCGACGATGACCGCGACGAGCCAACCGGTGTGCAGCAGCGTCGCCCCGTTCATGGTGTTCGGGGACCGGTTGTAGCTGTCCGCCACGGCGAAGGCGACCACCGAGGCGAGACCGAGCCCGACGGCGACCGCGAGGTACCCCTCGTCGACAACTGTGTAGAGCGCCACGACGAAGACCAACATGATCGGGCCGGGCCGGTGCAGCAACGCCCCGTACGCGCCGATGGCAGCCAGCGCCACGACGCCCACCGGCACCGGGTGACGCCGGCGGACGTACAGCGCGCCGGTCGAGAGCAGCACCGCCAGCAGCGCCGCCCATTCGGCGGCGGTGTCGATGCCGCGCGACTGGACCACCAGGCCCATGACAGCGACCAGACCCACGGCGGGCACCAGGGCCACGTCCGCCGTCCGGCCCCGCCACCCCGACATGGACCGAAGCCTAGCCTCCCGCGATCCAGCGGGAGAAGGTCCGACTGGACCGTTCAGGTGTGCTGGTTGCCCTCGGCCAGGTTCGCGTCGTAGCCGGCGGCCTGGAGGGCGAACAGTTCGGCGTACCGGCCGCCGGTGGCGACGAGGTCGGCGTGTGTGCCGGCCTCGACGAGCCGGCCGTGGTGCAGGACGAAGATCCGGTCGGCGTGCCGGACGTTCGCGAGCCGGTGCGTGATGAGGATCGTGGTGGCGCGACCTCTCCGGTCCCGGATGGTCTGGAACAGGGCGTCCTCGGCGCGGGGGTCGAGCGCGGAGGACGGCTCATCCATGATCAGCAGTTCGGCGTCGCGCAGAAACCCGCGAGCCGCGGTGATGCGCTGCCACTGCCCACCGGAGAGGTCCTGGCCTCGCGCGAAGGTCCGGTCGAGCAGTGTCTCGTACCCGTGCGGAAGTTCGTTGATCATGTCGTGGGCGACGGCGCGGCCGGCGGCGGCCTCGATGCGATCCTGCTGGGCCTCGCTGTCGACGTCGCCGATGGCGATGTTCGTGGCCGCGGTGAACGGCCACTTGTGGTATTCCTGCGTCACCACCGCGATCCGGGCACGCAGCCCGCCGACGTTCCAGTCCGACAACGGGCGGCCGTTCCACTCGATGCTGCCCTCGGTGGGGGCGCGAAGGCCGGCGATCATCGCGGCGAGGGTCGTCTTGCCCGAGCCGTTCTCCCCGACGAACGCGACAGTCTGCCCGGCGGTGATCGTCAACGTGACGCCGTCGACTGCGGAGTCGTCCCGATCGGGGTAACGCAGGCTCACCTCGTTGACTGTCAACTCCCGCAGCCGATCAGGAGCGGCCTCGGCAACGGGTCCGGTGCTGGTCGGTAGGTAGGCGTCAGCGCGGGTCATGAAACCGGTGTAGTCGCCGAAGTGCTGCCCCTCGGTGTAGACGTGGTCGACCTGGAAAGTGGCGACGGCCAGGGACCGCTGCGCGGACTGCACGGCGATGACGCAGGTCGCCGCGGCGGCGAGCGGGATCTGCCCGTCGAGGAGCAGTAGGCCGAGCAGGGCGTAGACGGTGCCGGTCGCCAGACCGCCGACAATGGCTCCGACAGTGGTGGTAGTGGTGACCCGCCGGGCGAGGGCGAGTTGGATGTCGGTCTCCACCTGCATCACCCTGTCGTACTGGTCGAGCAGGAACCGGCGCAGCCCGTAGGAGCGCAACTCCGGGGCCGAGGCACGTTCGGCCATCAGCTTGTGCAGCAGCCACAGTCGACGTCGGCGCACCGACCCGGCGTTGTACGTCTGGTAGCGCAGATGCCCGGCCCGCAACGACGCCCACGCGTTGGGCACCGTGGCGACCAGCAGCGCCAGCAACAGCAGCGGATGGATGATGACGACGGCGGCCGCCACGGCGAGCAGCCCGGCCAGCCCGGCGAGCAGGTTCATCGACGCCTGCACCAGCCCGATCGTCGATTCGGTGCCTCGGGAGGCGCGTTCCATGTCATCGGCGAACGCGTCGGCGTCGAACGCCTCCAACCGGACCGCTGTGGACACCTCGAACAGGCCCCGCTCCACCTCACGACTCACCCGAGGCGTCAAGCCGTTCTGCGCGTACCCGGTGGCGATGCCCATCCCGGCGCGGAGCGCGACCGTCGCCGCCAGCACGGCCAGCGCGGGCAGCGCCGCCCGCACCTTGTCCGCGGTCGGTCCGCCGGCGAACAGTTCCACCAACACCCGCTGGGTGGCCAACAGGCCGAAGGCGGCCATCACCCCCGCGCCGACAGTGGCCGCGGCCACCACACCGGTACGGAGCCGGTCCGCGCGCCAACTGATCCCGACGGCTGTCCAGACGAGCCTGGGCAGCTCCGCGAAGACGGCGAAGACGCCGGCCTCCGCGCGCGCCCGCACCCCCGTCTCCCACCACATCTCCCGCAACTCCGGCAGCACCGACTCCGTGCGCCCACTGTGGGGCTTGCCGGGATTGAAGCGGTGGGCCTCTGCGGTGGCGGTCTCGCTCATGGACGTACCTCCGGGCGGCGCAGCCGTCGCCATTCCCCGCCGGGCTGGCGGAGTGGCGGCTTTCTGGAGGATTGGACCACCCGAACATAGCTCTCGGCAATCGCCCGAACACTCGCCGCTACGGATGCGATGGTGCCGGGAAAGCGTGGCAGCGCGTCACTGCGTACGCGGATCGTCGAGGCGCGCTTTCAGCGCCGTGGCGATCTCGCCCGCAGCGACGATCTGCTCCGGCGTGAGGGCGTCGACGAAGAGCTCCCGGATGGCGCGCAGGTGGGGAAAGGTGGCTCCCCTGAACGCCTCGGCGCCGGCCGTCGTGAGCAGCACCTCCGCACCGCGGGGAACCGTGGCGCACTCCTGGCGGCGGATGAGGCCGCGCCGCTCCATCCGCCCGAGATGGTGGGAGAGCCGGCTCCGCTCCCACCCGATGTGCGAGGCGAGTTCGGACGACCGCATCGCCTCGCCCTCCGCCTCGCTGAGAGCGAGGAGCACCGCGTAGTCCCCGCTCGAGAGCGAGGAGTCGCCCTGTAGGCGGGACTCGAGCCGGGAGCCGAGCGCCGCCGTCGTCTCGATGAAGTTCCGCCAGATCCGCAGTTCGTCGGCGGTCGGGAGCTGGCGTCCGCCCCGCCGGCCGGGTGTGGTCTCCGTCATCTCACCCTCCCGGGAATTGACGTGTCAATCGCCAAGTTAGCATCATTGACACGTCAACCGGTAGGTCCGCTTCCGCAGGCCGTCGGCGGATTGCACCGAGGAGGAGACCATGGCAGCTGCAGACTTCGAGCTGGGGCTCAACTCGTTCGGGGAGGTGGCCACCGACGGCGACCGGGTCCTGAGCGACGCCGAGACCGTACGGCTACTCGTGGACGAGGCACGGCTCGCCGAGTCGGCCGGACTCGACGTGTTCAGCGTCGGCGAGCACTACCGCGAGGGCCACAACGACTCGGCGACACCGGTGCTGCTGGCCGCGGTCGCGACGGCCACCGAGCGAATTCGCCTCGGCACCTCGGTCACAGTGCTCAGCACCAACGACCCGGTACGGCTCTACCACGAGTTCTCCACCCTCGACGCCGTCTCCGACGGCCGCGCCCAGATCGTCCTCGGGCGCGCATCCGCGACCGAGTCGTTTCCGCTGTTCGGGTACGACCTGGCCGACTACGAGCGGTTGTTCGAGGAGAAGCTGGACCTCTTCCTGCGACTTCAGCAGGACGAACCGGTCACCTGGTCCGGCACTGTACGAAGCCCACTGACCGGGCAGCGGCTGCACCCACTGATGCAGCCGGGCGGCATCCCGACCTGGATCGGTGTCGGGGGAAGCCCGAACTCGGTCATCCGCGCCGCCCGGCACGGACTTCCGCTCATGCTCGCGATCATCGGCGGGCGCCCCCAGCGCTTCGCCGGCCACGTCGACCTCTACACCAGGGCGCTCGAACAATTCGGGCATACCCTGCAGCCAATCGGGCAGCACTCACTCGGCCTTGTCGCAGACACCGACGAGGAGGCGGTGGAGACGTGGTGGCGATACTGGCAGCCGGTCGTGGCGGCCCTGGCCGCCGAACGCGGCTTCTACAAACCGGACCGCGCGCGCTACGAGGCCGAAATCGACCACGGCGCGCTCTTCGTCGGTTCACCCGAGACAGTGGCGCAGAAGATCGCCACTGTCGCTCGGGACCTGCGACTGAGCCGCTTCGACCTGAAGTACGACATCATGCACCTGCCCCGCGAGGCACGCGCGCGCACCATCCAACTGCTGGGCAGTGAGGTCGCGCCACGGGTCCGGGAGCTGCTGGCTAAGGAGCCCAACCATGTCTGATCTGCTGTTCGGCCTGGACACGTTCGGCGACATACCGCAGGACGACGCCGGCAAACTCGTCTCCCACGCGGCGGCGATCCGGCAGGTCGTCGACGAGGCAGTCCTCGCCGACCAACTCGGGGTCGACGTCATCGCGCTGGGCGAGCACCACCGGCCGGAGTACTCGGTCTCCACACCGGAGACGGTGCTGGCCGGAATCGCCACCCGCACCTCGCGGATCCGGTTGGCCTCCGGCGTGACCGTGCTGAGTTCGGACGACCCGGTACGGGTGTTCCAGCGCTTCGCCACAGTGGACGCGCTGTCGAACGGTCGAGCCGAGGTCATCCTCGGTCGCGGCTCGTTCACCGAGTCGTTCCCGCTCTTCGGTTACGACCTGCGCGACTACGACACGCTGTTCGAGGAGAAGATCGAACTGTTCGTCAAGTTGCTGGACGAGAAGCCGGTCACCTGGAGCGGCACCCTGCGTGCCCCACTGGAGAACGCCGACGTGTTCCCGAAGACCGAATCGGGTCACCTGGACACCTGGGTCGGCGTGGGTGGCTCGCCGCAGTCGGTCGTCCGCACCGCCCGGTACGGGCTGCCACTCATGCTCGCCATCATCGGCGGGGCCCCCGAGCGCTTCGCGCCCTACATCGACCTGTACCGCCGGGCCGCCGACCAGCTCGGTACGACCGCGCACCCGGTCGGCATGCACTCGCCGGGCTTCATCGCCGACACCGACGAGCAGGCCAAGGAGATCTACTGGCCGCACTATCGGATCATGCGAGACCGGATCGGCAAACTGCGGGGCTGGCCCCCGATCCGCCGTCAGGAGTTCGACTCCGAGGTGGAGAACGGCTCCCTCTACATCGGCTCACCGGAGACGGTGGCCCGCCGGATGGCCCGTGCGATCCGCAGCCTCGGTGTCGGCCGGTTCGACCTCATCTACTCGGCCGGAGCGCAACCGGCCAGCGCCCGGATGCGCGCCGTGGAACTCTACGGCTCGAAGGTGATCCCCATGGTCCGCGAACTGCTGGCCTGAACAGCACTTCCCGAGCGAGAGGACGACATGAACGACAACGACCGGAGCCGGCCTGCGACCCTCGGCATCCTCGGCGCCGGCAAGGTGGGCACGGTGCTCGCCCGGCTCGCCGTCGCCGCCGGCTACCGGGTACGGGTGGCCGGCTCCGGCGACCCGACGAAGATCGCCCTCACCGTCGAGGTCCTCGCCCCGGGGGCCGAGGCCACCACGGCGGTCGACGCGGCGGCCGACGCCGACGTCGTCATCCTCGCCCTGCCCCTGGGCAAGTACCGCAGCGTTCCCGCCGAGGCGCTGCGCGGCAAGCTCGTCGTCGACGCCATGAACTACTGGTGGGAGATCGACGGCATCCGCGACGACCTCACCAACCCGCGTACCTCGTCCAGCGAGACCGTCCAGGCGTTCCTGTCCGGCTCACGCGTCGTGAAGGCGTTCAACCACATGGGCTATCACGACCTGGAGGACGAGGCCCGGCCGGCAGGGGCGACCGGCCGCAAGGCCATCGCGATCGCCGGCGACGACAACGCCGACCTCACCGAGATCGCGGCCCTGGTGGACGCGCTCGGCTTCGATCCGATCGTGGCCGGCCCGCTGGCCGAGGGGGTACGACTCGAACCGGGCAGCGAGTTGTTCGGCGCCAACGTGAGCGCCGACGAGGTACGCGCCATGCTCGACCGCTTCGGAGAGTCGGAGCGGGGACGGACCATCACCGCTGCCCGCACGGCGTCGTAGACATCGCCTGCGGCCGCTCAGGGGTCAGAGACGATCGGGTCGGAGGGATCCGGAAGGCGGCCCTCCGACCCGATCATCGTCATCGCCCTCCGGCACTAGTTGTTGTTACGCCACCAGGGCGACCATCCCGAGCAGCCCCAGGCGCCACACGCCCGGAACCGCACGCGGCTGCCCTGATCGTTGTAGCGGTGAGTCGTGCCGTCCTCGTAGAAGTCGTAGTTGCACACTCCCCATTCACCCTCGCCTTCGAGGCTCTGGCAGTCGCCGCTGCGGTAGTTGTGCCAGGTTCCGCCGTAGTAGAGCTGGTTCTCCCAGATCCCGATGGCCGCGTAGGGCGTGTCGCGGTCGTAGACCCAGATCTGGTCACCGTAGGCCCGGAAGCAGGCTTGGGCCGGCGACGACGAGCCGGCGGAGGGGGCCGGTGCGTCGACGCAGTCCACGACGTCGGGCGGCCAGCCGGCCGGCGTCGCGATGGTCGCCGCCGCCGGCGCGCCGGCGAGCAGGACGAAGAGGGCCGCCAGGGCCACGATGAAAGCTGGGCGCGTTGCTCTCTTGACTGACATGAGGCGAACCAATCATCGCCATTCACGGCCAACAAGACATCAGGGTGTTCGGAACGGTACGGACCCGTCCCGAACGCGGGAGGACCGCTGTCGAACGGGGAGGCGACAGTCTCTTTGGGTCAGGCGACGCCGAACGCCGCCCGCGGTTCGAGGTGCTGGCCAACGGCGTACTGCTCGTCGAAGTCGGTCGGGCCGAGCGCCTCGGTCGCGGCGGCGCGCATCCGGGCGAGGTCCGCGGCGTCGTCCGGGTCCGGCACCTGGCCGAGCGCCGCGAACGCGGCGTCCGCGACACCGATCATCCGCGCCGCGCGGGAGTGGTTCCCCTCGGCGGTCGCGAGCGCGGCGCCGGCAACGCAGACGTACGGCACGAAGTCCGTCCAACCGTTGTGGAACACCCGCTGGCGGTTCTCGGCGAACAGCGTTCGGGCCACGTCCAGGTTGCCCAGCCCCAGCTCGCAGAACGCGAGGTTGTGATATTCGGAGTTGACCGTCTTGGGTTGGCCGAGCGCCTCGTTGAGCGCGATGCTCTCCCGGTACAGGTCCCGAGCGCGGAGCAGGTCACCGGACATCCTCGCGACGCCGGCCAGCACGTGCCTCGGTCGTTCCTCCAGGGCCCGGTCGCCGGAGCGCAGCGCCACCGCGAGAGCCTCCCGGGCCCGCGCCTCTCCGCCCGTCAGGTCACCGCCGCGAATGGCGACCCGGGCGAGGCTGTACCGGGCCTCCACCTCGCCCGCCAGGTCACCGGCCGCCTGGGCCCGCTCGATTTCGGCCTCGCTCATCCGCACCACGGCGTCGGTCTCGCCTCGGCGAAACGCCGAGCGCACGCTCTCGCTGAAGGTCATGACCCTCTCCCCCATACCTGACACCGCCCGGTCGACATCGTCCGTCACCGCGCGTGGAACATGGTCCAGGTCTCCACGAGCGTGAAGCCCATCGACTCGTAGAGCGGCCTACCCATCACGCTGGTGTGCAGGTAGGCAGCGTCCGCGCCGGCCGCGATGCCGTCCCGCAGAACCGTTTCGGTGATCACCCGGCCCAGGCCACGACCCCGGGCGGACGGAACGACCGCGATGTTGAACACGCCGACCACCCCGGAGGTCAGCATCCCGAGCCCGGTGCCGACGGGCTGGCCGGACTCCTCGGCCAGGTAGCCGGTGATGGAGTCGGCGTCGAGCACCGCACCACCCATCAGCGATCCGAAGAGGCACTCGGGAACCTCGAAGCTCCGGGTGAGGGCGTCGGTGTAGAGGTCGTTCTCGGCGGCGCCTACCTGACGCACCGAGGGGCGCTCCGCCGAGCCGGCACGGAAGGTGAGGTCGTCCGACGCGCAGGCCAGCAGGGGCAGCTCACTGCGTTCGAGGAGGCCGTGCCGGGCCGCGAGGTCAGCGACCTGGTCGTCCGCCTCGCCCCGAACGATGATCGACCACTGCGCGGCCTGCCTGCCGACCTCGGTCGCCATCTCGTCGAGCGACCCGAGGTCGGGCTCGGTGGACCTGTCGTAGGCAGCGTTGAGCGTCGCGACGCCGGCCTGCGTCACCCCCGCGCGGGCAGTGCCCCGCTCGGCGTACCCGCCCTTCGGAGTCACCCTGCACAGCGTCTCGAAGGCGTCGAAGTACGCCGCCGCCATCCGATCGGCGGTGATGTTCATGGTGGGACTCCCTAGACCGGTCGTTCTGCTTCGGTCGACAACCTAGCCACCGATCACGCTGACCAGCAAATCACGGGCACGATGACCGCCACCTGCGGAACGGCTTCGAACCGATCAGGAATCGAGAAGCCCCGGGAACTTCGGGCGGCCTAGCCTTTCCCCAGGTGAACGGCAGCATGCCGACCTGGACGACGAGAGGGAGCCCGAGAATGTCCGCGAAGACCACTACCGTGTCCGACGGCTTCAGCCCCGAGGAGCGGGCCGCGATGAAGGAGCGCGCCGACGAGCTGCGCGCCGAGGGCAAGAAGGGCGCCAAGAAGGCGGACGGGCTGCAAGCGGTCCTCGACCGGATCGCGCAGATGGAACCGGAGGACCGCGCGCTCGCCGAGCGGGTGCACGTGACGGTGACCGCCGCCGCCCCGAGCCTGATGCCGAAGACCTGGTACGGGATGCCCGCCTACGCGAACGAGGACGGCAAGATCGTCGTCTTCTTCCAGGACTCCGGCAAGTTCAACTACCGGTACTCGACTGTGGGCTTCCAGGACTCGGCCAACCTCGACGACGGGGATCTCTGGCCGGTGGCGTACGCGTTGCAGCAGTGGAGCCCGGCCGTGGAGAAGAAGATCACCGAACTGGTGCGGACGGCGGTCTCCTGACCGATGCCCGCCCCCTCGCTGGCTCGCTCACGGTGCGATGATCGACGGCCGGAGCCGACGGAGACAGGTGGTGCGGACGATGCGGTATGGGCCGCCAGCGGTACGACGAGTCCCCCGATGACCGGCCGGGCCGGCGAGGTGTTCGACACCGGTCGGACGGTGTCCGACATCGAGTCGCTGCTCGCCGCGCACCTGCCCACGGACGGGACGCCGGTCAGCGAGGGGGACCCGGTCACCGGTGAGTGGACGGGCAGCCGAGGCGAGGGCTTTCGGATCGTTCCGCTCTGGGAGAGCGACGCCCTGACGGGTGTGTACGGTGCCGAGTGGAACCAGGCCGAAGAGGCCGCCGAGGCGAACCTGGCCCTCGTCGTGGCGGAGTTGGACCAGAGGTGGGGCGGGCACCGCTCGGTCTCCATGCGGGTGCCGCTGTTCCGGGATCAGGCCGGTGAACCCATGCCGGCGCTGTTCCAGTCGCTCTGTGACCTGGACTGCTACGGCGACCTGACCGTCTGGGGGCCGACGGTGACCGGGGGTCGGTGGGTCGCGGTCTCGGTCAACCAGTGTGACGGCGACGCTCCCATGATCATGACGGCGGTCGTCAGTCAACTACCGATCATCGAACTGTCGGACTGACCTGCCCGGTTACCCGCGGCCCGGGTGCGGGGCTGTCATCGACATTGCCCACGGCTCCTATGGTTCGGGCATGTCGATCACAGACCAGGCGTTGGCCATCGAGGCGGCGGAAGCTGGAGCCGCAGTCGTCCGCTCCCGGTACGGCTCAGCACTGACGCGCGTCATGAAGACCGGCGGTGACTTCGCCACCGCCGCCGACGTCGAGGCCGAGCGGGCCATCATCGACGTCCTGCGCGCGGCGCGGCCGGAGGACGCCGTGGTCGCCGAGGAGAGCGGGCGCACGGGTACCGGCGACAACGGGCGCACCTGGCTGGTCGACCCGCTGTGCGGAACGTTGAACTTTGCCGCGCGGACCATGCTGGCCTCGGTCAACGTCGCCCTGCGGGTCGGGTCGGACGTCACAGTGGCGGCCTCGGCGGACCCGTTCGCCGCCGAGGTGTTCTGGACCGACGGCACCGCCGCGTACGTCCGGGGCGCGGGGACGGACGAGCGACTCGTACCGTCGGCCGAGTCGACGCTTGTCGACCTCAATCTCGACCCGCCCTTTCCCAACCGGGACGTCTTCCTGGCCGCCCGCATGCTCACCGACGAGGGTTTCCTCGAACAGTTCCGGCCCCGGGTGGTCTCCACCAGCCTCGCCGTGGCCTGGGTCGCCGCCGGTCGCCGCGCCGCCTATCTGACGGACCGCCACGACCTGCGGAACAGCGTCCACTTCGCGGCCGGAATCGCGCTCTGCGAGGCGGCCGGCTGCGTGGTCACCGGGCTCGACGGTCAGCCGCTGCACACCGGTGGGGACGGTCTCGTCGTGGCCGCGGACGAGCGGACGCACGCCGCCCTGCTGACGCTCGTCCGGAAACAGGGCTCGCGATCGACCCGGCCTTGACATGAAGTGCGGTTGAGGTTCTAGCGTCCCTAGATGATCACGTCAGGGCCGCCGTGCCCTGCGTACGTCAGCTGAGCACTACCGTCGAAGGGATTCCGATGAACCTGTCCCGCCTTCTCCGCCCGGGTACGGTCGCGAGCGCGCACTGCGACCTCCCCTGTGGCGTCTACGACCCGGCGCAGGCCCGCATCGAGGCCGAGTCGATCAAGGCGATCTCCGAGAAGTACCAGGCCAGCGACGACCCGGAGTTTCGCACCCGCGCGTTGCTCATCAAGGAGCAGCGCGCCGAGCTGGTGAAGCACCACCTCTGGGTGCTGTGGACCGACTACTTCAAGCAGCCGCACTTCGAGAAGTACCCCCAGCTGCACGGCCTCTTCAACGAGGCGACGAAGCTGGCGGGTGCCGGCGGCGCGAAGGGCGCCGCGGACCCGGCGGTCGCCGAGCAGCTCCTCGGGAAGATCGAGGAGATCTCGAAGATCTTCTGGGAGACCAAGCAGGGCTGATCAACCGGCACCGGGTGGCGCGAGCCACCCGGTGCGGCGTACCACGTTCGGGAGGAACCGCATGGAGTCGCGAACCGACCTCGTCGAAGACTTGATGAGCCGTTTTCCACACGTGCCACGGGAGGCGGTCCTCAAGGAAGACCTGCTGCGGGGCGGCCTCGCCTTCGACGACGCGGCGCTGACCGACAACGAGCACGGCGACGTCAAGCCGAAGTCGTACTTCATCTTCTCCTTCGATCACCGGACGCTGCCGGAGTTGGGGACGGCCGCGCTGCGCCGACCACCGGAGGAGATCGTGCTCACCGGGGGTCCGTACGACCTGCGTCGCACCGTCGTGTCGGTCCGCACCAACCCCAGCTCGCCGTACCGCGTCAGCACCGACAGCGACGGTCGACTGCGCCTGTTCCTGGACGGACGGCCGATCGCCGATGTGGGGCTGCCCCCCATGCCGGCGTACTACCGCCACACGCTCGCCAACGGCAAGTCGGTGATGGAGGTCGCCCCGACGATCCAGTGGGGCTATCTCATCTACCTCACCGCGTTCCGGGTCTGCCAGTACTTCGGCGCCAAGGAGGAGTGCCAGTACTGCGACATCAACCACAACTGGCGGCAGCACAAGCAGGCCGGCCGGCCCTACACCGGGGTCAAGCCCGTCGACGAGGTCCTCGAGGCCCTGGAGATCATCGATCGGCACGACGTCGACCGCGCGTCGCGGGCGTACACGCTGACCGGTGGCAGCATCACCTCGCAGGTCAACGGGCTGGCCGAGGCCGACTTCTACGGGCAGTACGCGCAGGCGATCGAGGAGCGGTTTCCGGGACGGTGGATCGGCAAGGTCGTGGCCCAGGCGCTGCCCCGAGCCGATGTGCAGCGGTTCCACGACTACGGGATCCGCATCTACCACCCCAACTACGAGGTGTGGGACAAGCGGCTGTTCGAGTTGTACTGCCCGGGCAAGGAGCGGTACGTCGGTCGGGAGGAGTGGCACCGGCGCATCCTCGACTCCGCCGAGGTGTTCGGCCCGCGCAACGTGATCCCGAACTTCGTGGCGGGCGTCGAGATGGCCGCCCCGCACGGCTTCACGAGCATCGACGAGGCGATCGCTTCCACCACCGAGGGGCTTGACTACTTCATGTCCCGGGGGATCACGCCCCGGTTCACCACCTGGTGCCCGGAGCCCACCACGCCGCTGGGGCGGACGAACCCGCAGGGCGCGCCGCTCGAATACCACGTCCGTCTGCTGGAGGCCTACCGAGCGACCATGGACGCCCATGGCCTGTCCAGCCCGCCCGGCTACGGCCCCGCCGGGCCCGGGCGAGCGGTCTTCTCGGTCAGCTCCTTCATGGACACGCTGCCGTCCACTGATTCGTGACGGACGCGCTCGGCTGGCCCATGTCGATCCGCCGAGGAGCGGTATACCTCAGAGGCATATTCATACCTCTGAGGTATACCGCTTAGCACCGCGTCCGCCCCGCCGACGGCGATTGACAGCGGGCGGCCAAGCCAGGCCCTAACTGGCGTACGTCTCGAACTCACCGACCCGTGGCGTACCGCTGGAGCTGTTGATCTTGAAGTTGATCTTGCTCATCGCGGTCGCCGAGAAGGTGATCGAACCCGCCCCGCTACCGGAGGCCAGGACGGCTCCGTTGTCGTTGTTGATCAGCTGCCAGGACCCGATGGAGCCCTGGGTGCCGGACGGCTCGCGGATCACCACCCGGGACACCCGGGTCGCGGAGCCCCACTTGATCGAGATCGTGCCGGTCGACCCGGCCGGCGACCAGTAGGTGCTCAGGATGCCGTCGCGCACGTTGCCGTAGCTGGTCCCGCTGGCCTTGCTGGAGCCGTCGGCGCCGGCGCCGAGGCTGAGGTTGGTCCCGCCGGTGGGCGGAGGCGTGGTCGGCGGCGGCGTCGTGGGCGGAGGCGTGGTCGGCGGCGGGGTGGTGGGCGGCGGGGTCTGCGGCGAGCAACTGCCGTTGGACACCTTCAGGCCCGTGTTGGCACCGACCGTCTGACGGACGATGTCCGGCACACAGCTCGCCCCGTCGAGGCTGTACGAATACGGGATGTTGACAGTGGTGTTGGAGGTCGGGTTGGGGCCAGCCGGGTAGTTCTCGCTGCCGGCGCTGGACCAGGTCACGTTGTCGAAGACGTTGCCGGCGACCTGCCAGTAGCCGCGCTCGTTGGTGTAGAAGGTGCCCAGGACGTCCTTGGAGTCGCGGAAGTAGTTGTTCTCCACCTTGGCCCTGGCCCCCGCCCGGGAGTTGATCCCGGACTCGCGCAGGCTCACGTAGTGGTTGTTGTAGATGTGGGCGACCCCGCCGCGCAGCAGCGGCGTGCGGGAGTCGATGTTCTCGTAGAGGTTGTGGTGGTACGTGATGAAGCCGTTCGACAGGTCGCTCTCGCTGGACCCGACGAGGCCGCCGCGACCGGAGTTGCGCAGGACGCTGTAGGACAGCGTCACGTACTGGGTGTTGTCCTTCATGTCGAAGAGGCCGTCGTACCCCTCGGACTCTCCGCCCGAGGCCTCCAGGGTGACGTGATCGACCCAGACGTTGCGGACCGTGCTCTCCATGCCGATGGCGTCCCCGCCGTTGGAGGTGGGCGAGCCCGACTTCTTGACGTTCCGCACTGTCACGTTCTGGATGATGATGTTGCTGGAGTCGCGGATGTGGATGCCGAGCTGGTCGAAGACGGCGCTGCCGACCCCGATGATGGTGACGTTGCTGATCTGCTTGAGCTCGATCACGCCCGCGGCGGTGTTGCAGCTCGACCCCGACACCTTGCTGGTGTTGCCGTGATTGATGGTCCCGGTCACCTCGATGGTGATCGGGGTGCTGCTGCTGGTCCGACCGCACAGCGCGGCGTGAATCGCCGTGCCCGTGGTGGCCCGCACCGTCTGCCCGCCCGCGCCTCCGGTGGTCCCGCCGTTCTGGGTGGCGTAGCCGGTGGCGCTGCCGACCGCCGCCGAGGCCTGCGGGGTCGGTAGTGCCACCCCGACCGCGATCACCACGGCCACCGCGGCCAGCACCGCCTGGCGTCGCAGCACGACTGGTCGTCTCATGTCGCCTCACCTTCGCATTCGTCTCGTTCCAGGCTTCAACTCGATGGACATCGCGACCACACCCGCCGACGGACGTCATTCAGAAATTGGCGACAGTCAATCGCGAAGATTTCATCGAGGTCTCTCGCGCCCTGGTAGAAGCAGGGTTGTGTCGTGCGAGCGGAGTGCGCCCGGTGCCATCGCTCGCCCGACCGTCATATGAAACATCGATGTAACGCAATCGTAGGAAAGCGGTTTCCCTGAAGGCAATAGCTGGCGCTTGCAGGTTTGTTGCAGTGCTCGGTATTGACACCGCCGGGCCGGCCATCGATGCTCTGCTAAATCAGTTTAGCGACCGGCTCGCTCCGGCCCGTCCCACTGCCGCTCCCCGTGCGGGATCGCTGACTGAGCGCGCCACCCCCGAGAAAGGACCCGCATGAGACTGCGAAGAGGACTGATCCCACTCGCCGCCACCCTCGTCCTGGCCGGCGCCTCCGGCGCGGCGTACGGCAGCGCGAGCGACAGCCGGGGCGCCACCGACGGAATCCGCAGCATCACCCCGATCACCACCGTCTACACCTACGGCCAGAAGGTCTCCGCGGTGGCGATCGAGTACGGGGCCACTGTCAACCCGCGCACCCTCGACACCGCGACGTTCTCGGTGACGGACACCATCTACAACTTCCGCTTCAACCCCATCGAGGACCTGCCGAAGCTCGCCGACCGGACCGTCACCCACACCTACACCAACGCAACACCGGGCACCCGTGCCGACCACCGATCGGCGCCGGGCCGGTACGTCATCGTCGAACTCGACCCCGCCGACACCGGCGGCTCGACGGTCATCGTCTCCAAGTGCCCGACCTTCCTCTGCACGGTGAAGGTCAACCCCGAGCTGCCGACCCGGGTCGTGCAACGCAAGGACGTGCACGGCCAGCCCGGCCGCGGGGCCGGCAAGGGGCCGGTGCTCGCCCGGGCCACCCCGCGCGAATCCCGTCCCGTCACCGAGAAGCCGGTCAACCAACTGGTCGACGAGTTCACCTACGGCTCGTTCCTGAGTGGCGGAATGGTGCTGCCGTACCACTATCACCTGCCGAAGAACTACCAGCCGGGCCGCAAATACCCACTGATGGTCGTCCTGCCCGGTCACGGCATGGGCTGGGACGGTGACAACCTCGGCGTCCAACTCGCCGCCGACATCCCGGCGACCGCGTGGCTCCAACCGCGGTGGACCGGCACCGCCGAGGACGCCATCGTCCTGGCGCCCCAGCACCAGCGCGTCGGTGGGGTCGCCGAGGCGGACCTGCTGGTCAAGCTGCTCGACCAGTTCGTCGGCCAGTTCGCGGTGGACACCGGTCGGGTGTACGCGACCACAGTGTCGTACGGCTCCCAGCTGCTCTGGGAGGCGTTCGCCAAGCGTCCCGACCTGTTCGCCGGCGGGTTGGTGACCGGTGGCTTCCCGGTCAACGCCACCCAGGCCACCGCCATCGCGGCGGCCGAGGTGCCGGTGTGGATCACGCACGGCGAGCACGACCACCTGCTCAACGTCTCGGGCGCGCGCAACTCCACGGCGGTGCTGCGGCAGGCGTACGCCGACCGGGGCAAGACGCCGGACCAGGCCGCCAACCTGGTGCGCTACACCGAGTACGCCGACGCCGCGTTCTCGTTGCCGGACTACCACGCGGCGTTCGGACCGACCTACGAGGACGCCAGCATCCTGCGCTGGCTGCTGAGCCAGTCCAAGCCCTGAGGCCGCGGACCGGGCGACGCCTCGCCACGATCCGCCGGCGCGATTCGCTCGCGCCGACAGGTCACCGGCGGGCGTCGCCCGCGTCGGACTCGGCAGCACCGGGCGCGCCCCCGACGAGCACGGACTCCTGCCCCTCCTGCCGGCCCTCCTGCCTCGCGCGGGCCAGCAGCCCGGCCAACCGACGCCGCCGGTGCCGGGCCGCCGCCCGCAGCCCCAGGAACAGGCCGGCGAGCAGACCCAACAGTGCGAGCTGCGCCCACGGTACGACCCAGGTGGTGACGGTCGCGGAGGCCGGTCGGAGGTCGACCCCGGCCTGGCCGTCGCCGAGCAACGTGGGCGAGGTGCTGACTGTCGTGCGGAGGCGCACCAGGGCCCAGACGCCGTCGGCCCGGGTCTGCACCGTCCGAGCGCCGCCGGGCAGCAACTCCTCGACGGCGCTGGTGGCGTCGTGGCTGCTCCGGCCCAGGAGGTCGGACATCGCCACCCGACTCGTTCCGCTGACCCAGACGTTCCCGTCGTTCTCGACCGTGTAGCGGACCCGCACCGTGCCACCGGCGAAGGGGTTCCACGACGGGGAGTACGTCGCGCCGAGGCCCCGGACAGCCAGGGCGGCCTGCGCGGAGCCGTTCACCCGAAGCATCACCCGGAAGCCGACGCGGCTCTCGACGTTTACCGTGCCGCCGGTGCTGGTGACTGTCGCGGCGATGCCGGCCGGGTGGTCGCCCGGTGTGGCGCCCTGGGGCACCGTGATCGTGAACGGCACCACCCGTGTCTCGTTGGGGCCGACGGTGACCTTCTCCTGCACGTCGATCCAGGTGCCGCCGTCGACGGAGGGACGGTCGGACGACAGCATGTTGAAGCGACCCTTGTCGGTGAGGTAGCCGTCGGCGGCCTTCAGGGAGAAGGCGACGGCGGTGCGGCTGAAGTTCCGCACCGCCAGGTGTTCGGTCACCGTCTGCCCCGGGTCGAGGCTGGCGTTGATCCATCGGCGTTGGTCCGGCCCAGTCGCGGTGGCCGGTTGGACCGTCCAGGTCAGGGCCTTCGGGTCCGGTTCCGCCGCCGCCGCGCTCGGCGCGGGCGCAACCGCGAGGGACGCGACGGCGAGGACGACGAACGCGCGGCGCAGCGGGGTGACGGTCATGAGACGGCCCTTCGGCACGGGGCTGGGCGGGGGCCCGATCCGGGCCCCCGCCCAGGCGACTACTCGAACAGTGAGAGCGTGAGCGTGGAGCTGTACTCGCCGGCGGCGACCTCCGCGGGGGTCCGCAGGTAGAGGTCGGCGTTCACCGAGTACGAGTCGCTGGCGACGGCCTCGGAGTCGAAGGCCGAGACCAACAGCTCCTGGTCGACGAGGCCGACATTGTTGCCCGGCTGGGTCTCCTCGTCCAGGCTGGTCACCACCTCCTCACCCTCGGTGACCAGGCCGGTCTCCCCGCCGTCGAGCAGGCGCGGCTTCCAACCGAAGTGGTCGGCGGTGATCGACGCCTGGCCGGCGGCGCCCGCGAAGTCGGTCGCGCTGCCGAGCACCGCCCAGTTGGCGCCGTCGGGCACCTCGTCGGCGACGCGGGTGTCGGTCACCGTCACCGTCGGCAGCGTGCCGACGAACTGGCGAACCAGCAGGGTCGAGCCGTCCTCGGACAGCGCGACGGCGTCGCCGGCGATCGACAGGGCGAGCACGCCCGGTTCCCTGATCTCGTCGATGTCGACGGTGACCCGCACGCTGGCGTCGTCACCGGGCTCGGCCAGTGCGGGCGCCGGCAGCACCGCCGCCCCGGTCAGCACGGCGCCGACGACGCCGGCCGCGAGTGTCTGCCGCCGTTTGTATGTGTTCATGTGATCTCCGTTCTCCGCCTTGGGGGTTATCCGCCGCAGGTGCCGGCGGGGTGTTGCACGGTGCGGACGGTCGTCACGTCGTGTCCGCCGATCGCCCCGGTCACCCGGACCGTCGCCGAACCCGCCGGCACCGACACCTGACGGGTGTTGAAGGACTGGTAGGCGTTCGCGCCCGGCGCGACGGCAGTGAACGACCGCTCGCCGTACGGCGTCTCGAGGGTGATGCCCACCGGCGTGTCGTGGTCGTTGCGCGCCTGCACGGCCACGTACGCCTTGCCGCCCACGCACCGCGCGGACGCGGTGAGTGTGACGGGCAGGTCGAGGCTTGCCGCCGCGAAGGCCCAGTTGTCGATCTCGAAGAGGTCGACGCCGGCCGGGCCGGTGTAGGTGAAGTAGACGTCGTGCACGCCAGTGACGCCGTCAAGCTCGGCGGCCACCTCCGCCCACTGTCCGACCGGGCTGTCCACCGTGGCCGTGCCGACGACGGGACCGTTGACGTCGTCCAGCCGTACCTGGATCTGCCCGCCGGCGGCCAGCGCACGCACCCGCGCCGTCAGGCTCTGCGCGCCGTTGTCCCCGAAGTTCACCGAGGACAGCGCCGTCCAGTCCCCGTCGTCGATGTCGCGGACCACGAGGTTGGGTGCCGCGCCACCGAACTGGGCGGAGCTGCCGTCGACCTTCGTGGTCGCGACGCCCTTGCTCCAGCCGAAGGTCTCGGCCTCGAAGACGCGGTACGGGTCGAAGTCGCTGACCTGGTCCACGCCGGCGTAGGTACCGACGACCTGCTGGATGGTGCCGTCCGGGTTGAAGGTCAGCTCCTGGATGTGCGGGCTGCGGTACCCCTGGGTGGTGTTGCCGTTGATGCGCTTGTTCAGCGTCGGGGCGTGGTACGTGAAGTAGTACTTGCCCCCGAACTCGAACACCGACTGGTGGTTGTTGCCACCGGTGCCGGCCCCGAAGAACTGCGACTGGTTCGGGAAGAGCACACCGGCGTAGGTCTCCTTCGGCCACGACATCGGCCCGTCGGAGATCATGTAGCCGATCTGGCCACCCCCGGGGTAACCGGGGAGCGGCTGCTGGCTGCCACCGAAGTCGTTCCCGCCGAAGTGCGAGGAGTACGAGAAGTAGTACTTGCCCTGGCGCTTGAAGACATGGCCCGCCTCGAAGGCGACCGGGGCGTCGACCACCGCGGCCGTTCCCTCGGTCGAGACCATGTCGTCGCCGAGTTCGATCGACCGGATGTTCTTCGGGTTGTTGAAGCGCTCGGCCGGCGGCATGCTCGTCGACGCGGGACCACCACCGAAGTAGAGGTACGGCTGGCCGTCGTCGTCGACGAACGGGGCCGGGTCGAACTTCCACGCGACGGCCTCGGCCCCGGGGGTACGGCCGTCGATCAGCGTGCTGGTGCGCTCGCTGGTCCACGGGCCGAGCGGCGACGCACCCGTGATCACGTTGCTGGAGCCGCCACCGTTGGCGTAGTAGAGGAAGAACTTCTCCACTCCGTTCACCACCTTCTTGGTGATGCCCGGAGCCCACGAGTTGGCGGTGAACGGGGCCACCCCGTTGGGGCCGGCGACCTGGATCTCACCGTGGTCCGTCCAGTTGACGAGGTCCTCCGAGGAGATCACCGTGATCTGGTTGATGTCGCCGTAGTTGATCCCCGGCGAGACGCCAGTGCTCGGGTTAGGGGCGTAGCCCTGGGTGTCGTTGGTCATGTACATGTAGACCCGGCCGTCGTGCACGAGGCCGAAACCGTCAGCGCCGAACTTGTGCCCGATCAACGGGTTGTGTTCCTCGGGCAGCTTGCCGACGACCTCGATGGTCTTCGACGCGGGCGCGGGCGGTGCGGCGCCGATCACCGACACGTCGTCGAGCTTGAAGTCCATCAGGTGCAGAGCCGGGTCGGTGGAGGGCGTGCTCGTCCAGGGGGTCTCGAAGAACAGGCGCGCCGTCGACACGCTCTGCGTCGTCGGGATCGTGAACGTGCCGTTGAACTGTGCCCACACGCCCTTCGTCGCCGTCACACTGACGAGGTTGGTGTAGGTGCCGCCGCCGTAGTGCATGGTGGCGAAGAATTGCTTCGTCGCCGGTCCGCTCTCGTTCTCGTACTTGATGCGGGCCGTGAGGGTGTAGGCCTGGCCGGCCTGCACCTTGCCGCTGAGGTCCTGCATCGGGCCGGACCCGGTGGTCGTCCGGCTGGTGACGAGCGCCGCGCTCGCGCCGGAGTGGGCGTCCGACGTGGCCGACAACTGGGCGCCGTCGGAGGCGTTTCCGTTGTTGACGAACCAGTTGGTCAGGCCGTCCTCGAACCCGCCGTTGACGACGAGGTTCGTGTCGGCGGCCTGGACCGGCGCCGCCGGGGCGACGAACCCCGTGGTCAGCATCAGGCCGACCGTCGCGAGCGCTGCGACCCGTCCTCGGGTCGCCCGTCGCATTCGTTGTTCCACGAGACATCCTCCTTCATCTCTGACGTGCGGTCATCGGTGTACGGGGGATTGGTGGGTGCGCTTTCGGTGGGTGGTCCGGACATCAGGGGCCGACTGCCGCCGCCGGTCCGACAGTGGCCGGCGGCGCGGGACAGGTCCGCTGTTCCGCGCCGCACGTCCGGTAGCCGGTGGTGCTGGTCGGTGGGCCGAGGGCCCGTGGTGGGGTTATCCGCCGCAGGCGTTGGCGGGGTGCTGGGCGGCGTGGACGGTGGTCACGTCCCGGCCGGCGACCGCACCGGTGGCCCGCAGCGTCGCCGAGCCGGCCGGCACCGACGACGCGCGGGTGTTGAACGACTGGTAGACGTTCGCCCCCGGCGCGACGGCGGCGAACGACCGGTTTCCGTACGGGGTCTCGACGGTGATGTCGACCGGCTCGTCCGAGTCGTTGCGCGCCTGCACCGCCAGGTACGTCTTGCCGTTCAGGCAGCGCGCCTGGGCGGTGGCCGTCACGGGCAGCGCCGCCAGGACTCCGAGTCGGGCCAGTTGGTAGCTGAGTGCCCGCTCCGGTGCGTCGATCTCGTTCTGGGTGCCGAACTGGCCGGCCCGTGCCGCCGTCGCCGCCGCCAGCGCGGACTGTGTCGCGGCCCAGGCGTCGGCCGGGTAGTGCCGCGCGTCGAGCGTCTGCGCGTGGGCGACGGCCGCGTCGAGGGCGGTGGTGTCCAGTGGCCGGGCCTGCGCGGTCAGCACGTCGCTGAGCAGGTAGTCGTCGAAGTCGACGTGGCCGCCGGTCTCCTGGGTCGCGTAGTTGAACAGGCCCACCCGGTGCCCCATGAAGTGGGCGAGGCTTCCGTCGAGCGCCTGCGGGCCCACGCGGTTGCCCAGCCGGGTCCACTGGACCCCGTCCAGGCTGTAGTAGAACGTCGTCCACAGTTGGCCGACCGGCGAGGAGAAGTCGAGGTCCGCCTTCACGTGCACCTCGGTCGCGTCGCCCAGCGACACAGTCGTGCCGGCGACGAAGTTCTCCAGCGTCGACTGGTCGAGGTCGACAGCGAACGGCTGCGACCGGTTCACCACGCCGAGGGTGTTGACGTCACCGACGCGCTTGACCGCCACGTACGAGAATCCGCGGTTGTAGGCGGCCAGGCCCGCGACGTCGCCGTTCTTCAGCCCGGAGACGTCCATCCGGGTCTGGACCGACTGCCGTGGCCCGAACGTCCGTTGCGAGAGCGTGTTGCGGGCTTCCTCGAACCACGCCAGCTCGGCCCGGTTGGACAGCTTCGTGTAGACGTACTGGCCGGTGACCACAGTGCCGGCCGTCAACCGCAGCCAGCCGTCGCGGTCGGTGAGTGACCAGTACCGGTTGTCCGGGGCGTGGTTCCACTCCCAGGCCAGGTCCAGCCGCGACCCGTTGGGGGCGATCTCCGCCGGGTCGAGCGGCGCGGGGACCGTCCACTGCTCGTCCTGGTACGCCTTGTGCGGCCCGTCGTTGGCGAAGTCGTCCGAGGCGACGATGCTCTTCTGCCGCTCGAACAGTTCCTCGGCCGGGCTGAGCCGGATGGGCTTGTCGAAGAGGCCGTTGACCGGCACGACCCCGTTGGTGCCGAAGGTCGGCCACCCGTTCTGCCAGGTGGCGGGGATGAGCGCCGGGATCCGGCCGATCGGGAACGTGTCCCGGAAGAACATGCCGTGCCAGTCGGTCCCGCCGCCCGCGCGGCTGATCGGCACCAGGCTGCCCTGCGCGAAGCCGTTGGAGTTGAGCACTCCGCGCGCCTCGTAGGTGTTGACCCCGCCGGCCGAGGTGTAGCGCCCGAGCAGGTCCTTCGACCGGAACATCACCACCTGGCGCCCCTGCCCGGACGGCCAGGTGATGATGACGGCGTAGTACCAGCCGTCGATGTGGTAGACCTGCGCGCCCTCGAACAGACCGCCGATGAACGGCTGACCGGCGTAGTTGTTCGCGGTGAAGATGTTCGGGTAGTCCTGCGCGATGGCGGTCAGGTCGGCGTTGAGGCGTACGGCGCTGGTGCCACCGGAGCCGTAGAAGATGTACGGCGTGCCGTCGACGTCGAAGAAGAGCGACGGGTCGTGCAGGCCACGGCCGAGGGCGGTGCGCTGCCACGGGCCGTTCTCGATGTCATCGGTGCGGTAGAGGTACGCCCCGCTGAGGTTGTTGGTGTTGAAGACGGCGTAGAACGTGCCGTCGTGGTAGCGCAGCGACGACGCCCACTGGCCCTGGCCGTACGAGTTCTGGCCGTTGCGCAGTGAGAAGGAGTCGCCGATGCTCGCCCGGTCGAAGACGTAGTTGACGATCTCCCAGTTGACGAGGTCGTACGACTTCATGATCGGCGCGCCCGGGCTCAGGTGCATGGTCGTGCTGATCATGTAGTAGAGGTCGCGGCCCTCGTCGTTCTCGGCGGCCGGCACCCGTTCGACGCTGATGTCCGGCACGTCGGCGTTGAGCAGCGGCACCGAGTAGGTGCCGGCGCCGGTGTCGGTCGAGGTGTACGACGATCGGGGCGACCATCCGTCGGCGGCGTGCGCGGCGGCGGGGGTGGCCACCAGGCCCGCACCGACCAGAACGGCCGCCGATGCGAGCGCACACAGTGAACGGAGGCGATCCGGGAGCACTGTGGACGCCAGGCGGGTCAACGTGGTGGTGGCGTGGCGAGCGGCGGCGTTCAGGCTGTTCACAGCGGATGCGCGGGCAATGTTCAGGACACGCGAGCGGACCGACACGACCAAGGCGAGCTCCAAACGCGAGAGCGGCGTGAAGGCCATCGTGTTATCGCTAACAACACCTGTCAAGGCTATCGATGAAACGCGCCCGAAGTATCCCCGTAACACCTCCCACCATCCTCAGTGGACACCACGCTCCCAGGTCGAACCCCGGTGACCATGAAGTTGTTGCGCCGACACGCCGGCATCGAGGGCAATAACTTCATGGTCACCGAGGTCGCGTTCGGCCCGGACGCCTCAGTCGTCGAGGCAGGTGCGGACGGCGGCGGTGAGCAGATTGGCGCGCTCGTCGCCCATCCCGCGCATCTGGTTGACCACGTAGCCGAAGCCCACCTGATGCTCGGCGTCGGCGAAGGCCAGGTTCCCGCCCGCGCCGTCATGGCCGAAGCTGCGCTCACCCAGCAGGGGCCGGGCCGGTGGCGAGTGCAGCAGGAAGCCGGTGCCCCAGCGCTGCCCGGTGTCCGGCGGCCCGTGCCGCTGCTGACCACGCGAGCGGACCACTACCGCGTCGTCCACCGACGCCGCCGTGAGCAGCGGTCCACCCCGAAGATCCGACACACAGGCCGCATAGAGGCGCGCGAGGCCCTCGGCGGTGCTCACCGCGCCCGCGCCGGGCACACCGGCGGCCCGGATGGCGTCGTCGTTGAAGCTGACCAGGCCGTCGGCGTCGGCGGGGAAGGCGAAGGCGCCCCCCATGGTGATGCCCCGTTCGGCGACCGGGTCCACGAACGGATCAGGGTCCGGGGGCGGGGCCAGGCCCCAGGCGACGGTGTCGCTCTCGGCGGCGGGGAGCCCCAGCCAGGTGTGCAGGCCGAGCGGGCCCGCGACGGTGTCGGCGAAGAACGCGCCGGGTAGTTGGCCGGTGATGCGGCGGACCACCTCTCCGACCAGCCAGCCGTAGGTCATCGAGTGGTAGCCGTGCGCCGTGCCCGGCTCCCACAGCGGGGCCTGCGCCTCGATCGCCTTGATGACCGGATCCCAGGCCAGGACCTCGTCGAGGGTCAACGGTCGGTCCACCGCGGGCAGACCGGCCTGGTGCGTGAGCAGCCAGCGCACCGGGATGTGCGCCTTGCCGTGCTGTCCGAACTCCGGCCAGTAGCGCGTCACGGGAGCGTCGAGGTCGAGCCGGCCCTGCTGGGCCAGCAGGTAGGCGCAGATCGCCAGGATCCCCTTGGTGCAGGAGAAGACGACGACCGGCGTGTGCGCGTCCCACTGCCGCCCGGTACGGGTGTCGGCCACCCCGCCGTACAGGTCGACGACCTTGCGGCCCCGCACGTAGACGGTGACCGCGGCGCCGACCTCGCCCCGGGCTGTGAAGTTGTCGCGGAAGACGTCGGCGACGCGTCCGAAGCGATCGTCCACGTCGCCGTGGATCTGCGGCTGTGTGACCACTGCCTACCCCTTCACTGACCCCTGGATCAGGGCCTTGATGAACTGTCGCTGGAAGATCAGGAACACGATGAGGGTCGGGGTGAGGATCAGCAGCGACCCGGCGCACAGCAGCACCAGGTCGGTGCCCCACTGGCCCTGGAACGCGCCGAGCGCCCCGGCCATCGTGCGTTTGGTGGCGTCGTCCACGAGGACGATGGCGAGCAGGAACTGGTTCCACGTCCAGAGGAACATCAGGATCGTCAGCGAGGCGATCGCCGGCCGGGCGAGCGGCACCTGGACCCGCCAGAACAACTGCCACGTGCTGCTGCCGTCCACCCGGGCCGCCTCGGACAACTCGACCGGCACGTTGGTGAAGTGCGCCCGCATCCAGAACACCGCGAACGGCATGTACAGCCCGATCAGCGGCAGGATGATTGCCCAGCGGGTGTTGAGCAGGCCGAGGTCCTGCATCTGGTAGTAGAGCGGCGTGACCACTGCCTCGAACGGCAGGGTCAGACCCAGCAGGAAGAGGCCGAAGACGATTCGGCCACCGGGCACCCGCAGCTGACCGAGCCCGAAGCCGGCCATGGTCGCGATGAGCACCGACACCGGTACGACACCGGCCACGATGAGCAGGCTGGAGCGGAGCAGGGCCCCCATGTTCGCGGCGGTGAAGGCGTCGGCGAAGTTCCCCCACTGCGGGTCCGACGGCCACTCGAGGCCGCTGGGCACTGTGCCCCGGGGCTGCAACGCCGCCGAGAGCATGCTCACGAACGGCAGCAGGGTGACGACGATCAGGGCGATCAGGAAGACCCGTCCGGTCAACTGCTCGCGTCGGCTCAGGTTCACGGCTTCTCCCCTCGACTCAGGCGCTGGATCGGCAGCACACACGCCAGCACCAGCAGCATGAGTACGACAGCGAGCGCCGAGGCGAGCCCCACCTGCCGCTGCGAGAAGGCCAGCCGGTAGATCTCCAGGCCCGGCACTGTGGTCTGGAGGCCGGGGCCGCCGCTGGTCGAGATGTAGACGATGTCGAAGCTCGCCAGCGCCGCGATGATCGTCACGGTGAGGCAGACGCCGATCTCCTGGCGCAGGCTGGGCAGGGTCACGGCGAGGAACTCGCGTACCGGACCGGCACCGTCGAGGCGGGCGGCCTCGTACAGCGCCGGATCGATCTTGCTCATGCCGGTGACCAGCAGGATCGTGCAGAGGCCGAGCAGGACCCAGGCCCCGATGACGCCGACGGCGGGCAGCGCCGTGTCGAAGTCGCCGAGCCAGGCACGGGCGACGCCACCCAGCCCGACCGCGCGCAGCGCCTGGTTGACCAGACCGTTCGACGAGAGCAGCCAGCTCCACGCGATGCCCGCCGCCACCAGGGGGATGACCTGCGGCAGGAACAGGATGGTCCGGACGACGGTGCCGAACGCGCCGGTGGTGATCCGGCGAACCATGCTCGCCACCAACAGCCCGAGCGCGACGGGGATGAAGCTGAAGAAGACGATCAGGACCATCGCGTTGCCGATGATTTTCAGCAGGTCGCTGTCGGTGAAGACGGTCAGGTAGTTGTCCAGGCCCACCCAGCGGGCCACCCCGATGCCGTTCCAGTCGTAGAGCGAGTACTGGAGCGTCAGGACGAGCGGGCGCAGGACGAACACCGCGTACATCACCAGGGCGGGCAGAACGTACAACCAGCCGGTCCCGGCCGCGGGGGGGCCCCCCCAACCGGGGGGGCGGCAGCCGGGGGGGGGGGCGCGAGCCC
>NZ_JBEYUF010000032.1:0-27778 GCF_040643355.1 Micromonospora sp. NPDC047187 | reverse complement strand
GGGGCCCTGCACCACCCCCGCCAACACCCCCGGGGGGGCCACACCCAACACCCCGCGGGCCCCGCCCGCGGGGCCCCCCGGTACGGGGGGCCCCCGCGTCGGGGTGGGGCGGGCGCGACGATCGTCGCGCCCGGTTGGTGCGCTGCCGAGGGCAGACGTCATCGGGACAGTTCCTTCTGATACTCGGCCTGGACCGCCTTCACGTACCCCTCGGGCGTCTGCTGACCGGCGATCAGCTTCTGCATCTCGGGCGTGATCGCGGCGGCGAAGATGCCGCCGGTCGCGTTCGCTGTGAAGTCCACAGCGCCGTTCTCGGTGCCGAGCTGCTGCGACGCCTTGAGGGTCTCGGCCAGCACCGTGTTCGGGGCGGCGCTCGGCACCGGCAGGTCACTCGGGCCGCCGGGGCTGGAACCGCCGACGGTCACCGAGATCTCGCGGGCCTTGGCGTTGGTGTGCACCCAGTTCAGGAAGTACGCGGCGGCGTCCGGGTTCTTGGCCTTGGCGGAGACGCCGAAGGTGTTGGGAGCGGACATCGCCACGTGCTTTCCACCGGGAGACTCGGTGGGGAAGAGGAAGAAGCCCACGTTGCCGGGCATCGACTTGTCGAGGTTGGCCGACTCCCAGTCGCCGTTGAACATGAACAGGCCGTTGCCCTTCTGGAACTCCCCCACCATTCCCGCGTAGTCCAGGGCGTTGGCGTCCTTGGTGAAGTAGCCGGCCTGGGCCCACTTCTGGATGGTCTGGGTGGCCTTCAGGGCGGCCGGGGTGTCGAACGTGGCCCCCGGCTTCTGGAAGATCCAGTCGGCGACCTGGGTCGGGTCGCCGAACTGGTTCTGTAGCGCCTGGTGCGGGAAGTTGATGCCAGCGGTGTTCTTGTTGAACTGCATGATCGGCTGGACCCCGCCGGTCTTCGCCTTGGCCAGCAGCTCCTCGAACTCGGCGACAGTGGCCGGTGGCTGGGTCATGCCGATCTGGCTGGCCAGCTTCTTGTTGTAGAAGACGCCGGTGACGCTGTAGCCGAGCCCCATCCCGTACAGCGAGCCGGTGCCCCGGGTGTTCTCGCCGACGCGCAGCTGCATGAGCTGCGAGGCGGGGAACTTGTCCCAGCCGTACGCGGTGAAGTACGGGTCGAGGTTCTTGAGCAGGTCGTCCTTGACCAGGTCGACCATGGTCGGGAGCCGGATGATGTCGGGCGAGTTGTCCGAGGCCATCACCCGGGGCGCGTTCTCCACGATCACCGTGAACTGGTCCTCGCGGATGTTGAACTTGACGTTCGAGTGCTGCTTGGAGAACTCGTCGGCCAACGCCTTGGCCAGCGGGAAGCCGGTCTCCGCGTACATCTCCAGGGTGATCGGGTCGGTGCCCAGCTCCGTCTTGACGGCGGCGTCGGACTTCTGGGTCGACGACCGGTCCTCGCCCGGCGCGCTGCAGGCCGTCGCGGTCATCCCGACCGCCAGCAGCGACGCGAGGAGCACCGTTCTCCGTCGCGGAAACTTTGTCAGCAATTCTGCCATCTCATGACTCCTTGACATCTCCACGCGTCCCGCGGCCCATGGCCGCGCGACGGCTCCACCGGGACCACCGCGACCGGGTGGCCGCCACGACACGTACGCCGTGACCTGTCGCCCGGGCGCAGCACCCGTACCGTCAGCGGAAAAGAACCCGGCACGGCCACCGAAGGCGCCTCTGGATGCACCAGAAGTGGTCGCTAAACTGATTTAGCAGAGCATGCGCGCGGCACGGGGAGCTGTCAAGGACAACTTGGCAACGGTGCGGAAACGTCGGGTTCACACCACGCCGACGTGACCGGCGCTCGATCCCGGGCGGCGACGCATCATGATGGGCGGGAGCGGCGCCTGTGGCACCGCGCCTGATTCGGAGGACTGATGGGCCGCAACAGAGCAACACTCGCCGACGTCGCACGGAAAGCCGGGTTGTCCAAGACCGCCGCGTCGATGGTGCTCAACGGCAGGGAGGGCACCCGGCTCTCGGCCGAGGCACACCAGCGGGTGTTCGCCGCCGCCGAGGAGCTCGGCTACCGGCCCAACCTCGCCGCGCGCAGCCTGCGCACCCGCAAGACGGCCACCATCGCGTTCGTCTCCGACATCGTGGCCACCACCCGGTTCGCCGGCGACCTCATCCGCGGCGCCCTCGACGCGGCCCGTGAACGCGACCACGTCCTGCTCATCACCGAGACGCAGGGCGACGCCACCTTCGAGCAGTACGCCATCGAGGCCGTCCTGGACCGGCAGGTCGACGGGGTGATCTACGCGGCGATGGCGACTCGACGGCTGACGGTGCCCGCGGCCATCCTCGGCGGCCCGGTGGTGCTGCTCAACGCCACCAGCCCCGACGGTCTGCCCAGCGTGGTCCCCGACGACGAGGGGGCCGGCCGCTCCGTCGCCACCGCCCTGCTGGAGCTTGGCCACCGCGACGCGATCGCGCTCATCGGCCGCAACCGACTCAAGGAGGACGACCCGGAGGTCTCGCTCGCCGCCCGCGCCCGCCTGCACGGCATCCGGCAGACGCTGGACGAGGCAGAGGTCGGCCTCCTGGCCGAGTGTTTCTGCACCGAGTGGTTGCCCGAGCACGGGTACGCGGCCATGCGTGGCCTGCTGAGCAAGCCGAGGCGACCCAGCGCGATCATCTGCATGAACGACCGGCTGGCCTTCGGCGCCTACCAGGCACTCGGCGAGGCGGGGCTGACCGTCCCGGAGGACATCTCGGTCATCTCGTTCGACGACGACCCGATCGCCGCCTGGTTGCGCCCGAGCCTGGCCACCACGGCGCTGCCGCACGAGCAGATGGGGCGGCGAGCGGTCGAGCTGCTCCTGGACGGGGGCGCCGTCGAGCCCTCGCTCGTTGCGATGCCCCTGCGCCGACGCCGGTCCCTCGCGCCTCCGCCCGGCTGACCACCGGCCCTCCGATCCGTGCCGCCGGGTTGACGTTGGCCGACGCTAAAACGGTTTAGTGCTAGTTTTCCGACCATGCTTCGTCTACCCGACCACTGGGTGTGGGACAGCTGGTACGCCCGGGACGACAACGGCCTCTGGCACGTGTTCTTCCTGCGCGCGTCCCGCGCCCTGCACGACCCGCACCGCCGCCACCGCCGAGCCACAATCGGCCACGCCGTCTCGGCGGACCTGCGCTCGTGGCGCCTGGTCGCCGACGCCGTGGTCCCCGCCGACGCGCCCAGCTGGGACGACCTGGCGACCTGGACGGGCTGCACGGTCCGCGGGCCGGACGGACGGTGGTACCTGTTCTACACCGGGGTCGGTCGTGCGGAGGACGGGCTCGTCCAACGCATCGGACTGGCCGTCTCCGACGACCTCATGACCTGGCACCGGCACGGCACCGAACCGATCGTCCAGGCCGATCCCACCTGGTACGAGCTGCTGGACAAGGAGCTGTGGTACGAGCAGGCGTGGCGTGACCCGTGGGTGTTCCCTGACCCCGACGGCGAGGGCTGGCACATGCTCATCACCGCCCGTGCCAACACCGGCCCGGCGAACACCCGTGGCGTCGTCGGCCACGCCACCTCCACCGACCTCGTCACCTGGACCGTCGCGCCGCCGCTGTCGACCCCGGTCGGCTTCGGTCACCTGGAGGTGCCCCAGGTAGCGGTCCTCGACGGGCAGCCGCTGCTGCTCTTCTCCACCGAGGCCACCGGCAGCGCTCGGCGCGACGACCACCGGATCTGGGTGGCGACCGGCGAGACCGTCCTCGGGCCGTGGGACATCGCGTCCGCCCAACCGTTCGCCCACCCACACCTGTACGCGCCCCGGCTGGTCCCCGGACCCGCCGACGACTGGTCCCTCATCGGCTTCCTCGACCACGTCGACGAGACGTTCGTCGGGGAACTCACCGATCCCATCCCGGTCCGCTACGAAGCCGCGACCGGGTTGACAGTGGTCGAAGCGCCGTAACCGGACAGGTCCGGGCCGAGGCGTCTCGCCCCGGCCCGGACCTGTCGGTGTCCAGCTACTGGATCAGCTGCGCAGTTGCCACTGCTGGTTGGTGCCGCCGGTGCAGGACCAGAGGATCAGCTTCGTGCCGTTCGCCGTGGCGGCGCCGTTGGCGTCCAGGCAGAGACCCGACTGCACGCCCGTGATCGTGCCGTTGGCGTTGACGTTCCACTGCTGGTTGGTGCCGCCGTTGCAGTCCCAGATCACCACCTTCGTGCCGTTGACGGTGCCCTGGCCGGAGGCGTCCAGGCACTTGGTGCCGTAGACCATGAGCTGCCGGCTCGCGGTGTGGGTCCACCGCTGGTTGGCGGCGTTACTGATGCAGTCCCAGATCTGGGCCTGCGTGCCGTTGGTCGTGCTGGAGTTACCGATCTCGGCGCAACGACCCGACTGGACGCCCACGATCTGCACGTTCGTCGGGTTGGTGCTGCCACCGCTCTGCACGCCGGCCGTGTTGATCACCGTTTGCGCGCCCGACGGCCAGTTGCCGTTGCTGACCGTGACGTTGCCGTTGACGACGTTGCCGCGGTCACCGTTCGTCACATTCGTGCTGTTGTTCGTCGACCAGTTGTTGGTGACCGTGAAGTTGCCCATGTTCTCCGCGTACCAGTAGTTGGCGGTGGCCCAGGTGCCGGTGGAGGAGAACACGTTGTTGCGGGCGGTGTAGTAGCGCGAGCCCTCGTCGAAGTAGAGCCCGAACCAGCCGTTGGTGCGCAGGCAGTAGTTCTCGGCGATCAACCCGCCCGGGTTCGCCGACAGCGAGTAGATGCACCCGCCGTCGGTCATCTGCTGCATGACGTCGTGCACATAGTTGCCGATGACCTGGTTGTTGGCAGCGGTGGTCGCCGTGGAGTAGCGCGGCTGGTAGTTGTACAGGCCACGGTTGGCGTAGTGCTGGCTGCCGCCGGCGTCGTTGGCGCCCCAGCCGTAGCCGATCGACAGGCCGGTGTACGGCATGTTGTAGACCTCGTTGTGCGAGACCAGCGAGGTGTTCACGTAGGTGGTCAGGATCGAGACGACGCCCCGGTACTCCAGACCGAGATCATGCACCTTGTTGTTGCTGATAGTGATGTTGCGGTTGACCATCCGCTGGTCACTGGGGTGGTGGGCGTCGGCCCGCACGCCGCCGACCACGACGCCACCGGCGGAGTTGCGGGCGATCTCAGAGCGGGTGACGGTGATGTTGTTGGCCCCCAGGCCGACACCGCTGGCGTGGGCGTTGGCGTCGTTGCCGATGCCGATCGCGGTCTGCCCGAGGTTGACGAACTGGGAGTCGCTGAACGTGATGGTGTTCGCCGCGGAGACCTGCACGGCGGCGGGCATCTGGTTCCAGTTGGGCCGGGTGGCCTCGAACTGGGGGCAGCCGGCCTGGCAGGAGGTCAGCGCGTCGGACGGACGGGACCAGGTGCCGGTGATGTGAGCGCCGGTCTGTTGGTCGGCGAAACCGTTGCTGCTGCTCGGGCCGAGCCAGCTGGTGCCGGTGAAGGTGATCCCGCTGAACGAGATGTGGTGCGCGGGCGCGTCGTAGGTGCCGCCGACGTTCACCAGGGACTGCAACTGCGGCAGCTCCACGCTGACCGAGCTCATGTTCTGCCCGGCGAGCGGGATGTAGTTGAGCTGGCCGTTGCTGGGGTTGAGGTACCACTCCCCCGCCGAGTCCAGGAACTCGTACGCGTTGGTCAGGTAGAAGGGCCCGGCGCGGTGCGGGCTGGAGAGGGTGTCGAACCCGAAGGTGTTGTTGTTCCACGCGGGCTGCTGCATCGTCAGGAAGTTTCCGCTGATGCTCTGCACCGGCGAGTACCGGTCGGTGAACGAGCCGACGCTCTCCACCTCGACACGGTTCTGGTTACCGAGGTTGTTCAGGTAGTTGAGCGCGCTGTTGGTGAACCGCATGCCGGACGTGGTGAAGGTGAAGTCGGAACGGTTCACTGCGGTGCGTGCCCGGGTGGCGACGGCCCCGTTGACGTAGAGCTGACGGGAGTCGAGCCCGGCGCCGACGTTGGCCCGCCAGATGTTCTTCCCGGAGTCGACGAGCGACCAGCCCGTGACCGCCCGGGCGCCGGTGATCGTCGGACGTGCCCCGGAGGCCGCCCGCCAGATCACCTGATAGCCGTTGTTGCCCGAGTCGGCCGCGGTGAACCGCAGCGGCGACGAGAGCCGGTACGCGCCGTTGGCCAACTCCACGACGATGTCACCGGACATCGCGCTGTTGATCGCCCGCACCGCGGTCTGCGCGGCGGTCAGCGAACAGGGTTGGCTGGCGGAACACGTGGTGCCGGTGCCGGAGGGCGACGCGTAGAGAGTGGTGGTGGCCGCGAGGGCCGGGGACGCCGAGGCGGTTACCGCCACTAGGGCGGTCACCGCTGTCGCGGCGGCGCCGGCCAGCAGTCGGCGCAGCGCCGGAAGGGACGAGGACACGGGACGGTGCTCCTGACATGAGTTCGGGGTGGGGGTGGTGGAACGGCCTCGACCAGTGCGGGGGTGGCCGGTCGGGGCGGTCATTCGAGGATCTCCCGGAGATAGCGCAGACCGTCAGTGGCGAGACGGTCCTGCGAGGGGGCCAGTGGACGCCAGATCGCCGCGGCGGTGGCGATGGCCTCGTTCTCCGCCGTGAACGACTCGATGCAGATCGCGCCCTGGTAACCGGTGTCCCGCAGGACGGCGAAGAAGCGGGGCCAGTCGAAGTGGTCCGCACCGGGAGCGCCCCGGTTGCTGCCGCTGACCTGCACGTGCTTGATGTGCGGGCCAGCGGCAGCGAGAGCCGCGTAGGGGTCGGTCTCCTCGATGTTCATGTGGTAGGTGTCGATCATGATGCCGACGTTCGGCGGGAGCCCGTCAATCAACTCGACCGTCTGCTCGATCGTGTTGACGACGCTCGTCTCGTAGCGGTTCAACGCCTCGACACCGATGCTCACGCCCAACTCGCCGGCCTGCTCGGCAACCGGCGCCAGGGCCCGCCGGAAATCCGCGTAGCAGGCCGCGCGAGCCGCCGGCGACATCCGCCAGGTGCGGCCGACCGAGGCGTACACCGGGCCGCCGACGCATCCAGCGCCGACGGCCGCCGCGCTCGCCACGCAGCCCATGAGGTACGCCACCGTCGACTCGACGACCGCTGGTGCGGCGTCGACCAGTTCCCGCCCCGGCGAGGTGACCGCGCAGACGCCGGCGGCGACGAGGCCGTGCGCCGCCAACAGGTCCCGGGTACGGATCGGGTCCCAGTCGCCGGGCTGCTCGATCGGCAACTCGACCGCGTCGAAGCCGAACGCGGCGATCCGCGGGATCAACTCGGCCAGGGCCTTGTCGTCGACCGGCGAGGCCCAGACCCAGGGGTTGACGCCGATGGCGTACATCAGACCCCTACTTCCAGCGCTGCGGGTAACCGGGCAGGTCGGTGCAGCCGCACATCGCGTAGTGCAGCGGCGGCATGCCCGCGTCGAGGTACTGGTCCAGGTTGTCCTGGGTGACTGTCGGCTGCGGCAGCTTCCACGGGTTGGACACCTGCTGGCCGTCGAGGATCCGCAGCGCCGCGATGATCGGCGTACGCCACTGGTAGGTCGGGTAGGTCGGTGCGATAGCGGTGAGCTTCTTGTCCTTCCAGATCTTCAGGAAGTCGAGCTGGTCCTCACCGTTCATCGGCGGAACCGGCTTGCCCGCGTCCTGAAACGCCTCGACCGCCGCGACGGCCACCGCCCCGGCGTCCATCCAGACCCCGTCGATCGTGCCGTACCGCTGGATGTAGTCGTCGACGATCTTCTTGGTCTTGGCCGGATCACCATCGGTGAACTCGACACCGACGACGTCGACCTTCGCCTTGTCGAACGCCACCTTCGCCGCCGACCAGCGGGTCTCCAGGACGTCGACGCCGGGCAGGATCCGCAGGGCGAGGACCTTGCCGCCGGGCTTCATCTTCTGGCTGACGAACTCGGCCCCGACGTGGCCGAATCCGTAACCGCCGATGGGGTTGATGAACGTCACCGGGCACTTCGTGTTGACGCCACGGTCGAAGACGACGACCGGCAGCCCGGCCTTGCAGGCCGCCTCGACGGCCGGGGTGAGCGTGGCGGTGGTGTTCGGCGAGACGATGAGCGCGTCGCAGCCCTTGCCGAGCAGATCGTTGATGTCAGCGATCTGCTTCTGGTCCTTGCCCTCGGCGTCGACGTGCACGAACTCCTTGATGCGGCTCTTCTGCGCCTCGACCTCGGCCTGCATGGTCTTGAAGCCGACCTGCCGCCAGGGGTTGTTCAGGGCCGCGTTCGAGAAGCAGATCTTGTGTGGGCCGTTCTTCTTGAACTTGGCGGTGTCGACCATCGTCGGGTTGAGCACCTGCTCCCACGGCTTGTCGGCCGGGCCCGTCGGTGCCGCGTCGAGCAGCGCCAGCTCGGCGTCGTAGTCGGCCTGCACGAAGAACTTCGACTGGTCCCCGGTGCCGGAACCAGTGGCGGCGGATGCACTTCCCGACGGGCTGGCGGCCGGCTCGTCGGTGGCACAGGCGGCGAGGGACAGCAGGGTGACGGCGGCAATCGCCGCCATGGAACGTCGCACTATGGTTTCCCCTTTATCTCGAAGAAGAACGCGTTGCCGAGACCGCCACGGCGAGCAGGATGATCCCGCCCTGAACGGTCGACCTGAGGGCGCCGGAGACGCCGTAGAAATTCATGAGGGCGAACAGCAGTTCGAGGGTCAGCGCGCCGAGCATCGCCCCGACGACGGCGCCGCGCCCCCCGCCGAGCGCCACCCCACCGAGGACGACAGCGGTGATCGCACCGAACTCCAGACCAGCGCCGGCCTGGAACGACACGCCGCTGTAGCCGCCCAGCAGGATGGCCGCCACCGCCGCCGCGAGCCCGCTGAGGATGAAGGCGAAGGTCCGGGTGCGCCACACTCGTACGCCACTCAGCTCGGCGGTGCGCGGGTTGTCGCCGACGGCGACCAGCGTCCGGCCGAAGTCGGAGCGCATCAGCAGCACGGCAGCCACCGCCAGGACCACCAGGACCAGCAGCGCGTACGGCACGCGGCCCAGTACTGGCACGTCCTCGAAGGCCCGCCGGCCGAACCGCCGGAACTCCTCGGAGAGCCCACCCTTCGGTGCGCCGTCGGACCACAGGTAGACGGCGCCGACGAGGATCAGGAACATGCCGAGGGTGGTGATGAACGACGGCACCCGCAGCCGTGTCGTGATCAGGCCGTTGACCAGCCCGACCAGTGCGCCGAAGGCGAGCAGGAGCAGCACCACCGGCCAGGTACGCGCCGGGTCGCTGTCGATCAGCCGGGCGGCCACCACCACCTGAGCGGTGACCAGGGAACCGACCGAGAGGTCGAACTCGCCGGACACGATCACGAAATACTGGCCGGCGGCCAACAGGATGATCGGCGCCGACCGACCGAGGAAGGACATCAGCGACTGCGGGGCCAGGAAGTCGGGCTGCCGGATGCCGACGAGCACCAACAGCACCGCGAGGATCGCGAGGATCGGCAGGACACCACCGGGACGCACCCGCGGCAGACGCAGCGGCAGGGAACGGGGCTGGACGGTCTGCATGGCTAGGCCGCCTTTCGCATGGCCCGGCGGGCGTAGACGGCGACCGCGGCGATGATGATGACGCCCCGGATCACCTGCTTGAAGAAGGCGTCGACCTCGAGCTGGTTGAAGATGGCGTCGATGCTGGCCAGCAGCAGCACCCCGCCGACAGTGCCGATGACGCCGCCGCGCCCACCGGCGAGGGCGGTACCGCCGATCACCACCGCGGCGATCGACTCCAGGTCGTAGAGGCCCTCGGTGCCGACGCGCGGAGCGCCCGAGCCGAGCCGACTGGCGAGGTAGATGCCGGCGAGCCCCGCGCACATCGAGCACAGCATGTGGGCGGTGACGAGGACCCGGTCGTTGCGGACGCCGGAGAGCCGGGCCACCTCCGGATCCCCGCCGACGGCGACCAGGTGGTGACCGAAGCGGGTCCGCGAGAGCGCGAACCAGGCCGCCGCGGTGACCGCTATCAGCAGCAGGAACGACACCGGCACCGGACCGACGCGCTGATAGCCGAGCGCCTGCACCAGCGAGGGTGCCGTGGTGCCGGCCGGGCCGTCGTAACCGTTGTCGAGGTAACCCTTGAGCAGCAGCCCGACGCCGAGGGTCGCGATGAACGCATTGACCCGGAACCTGGTGACGAGGAGCCCGTTGAGCAGCCCGACGCCGGCGCTGACGACAAGCACCAGGCCGATCGCCGGCAGCACCGCGCCGTCGCTGCCGTTCATCGTCTCGGCCGCGACGAGGGTGCTGAGGCTGATCACGAACGCCACCGAGAGGTCGAGCGAGCCCCCCAGGATGACCAGGGTCTGGCCCACCGCTACCAGCCCGAGGCCGGCGGCGACATGCAGCAGACTCACCGTCGTGGACTGGTTGAAGAGCTGACCCCCGTCGAGCAGGACGACCAGCCAGCCGATCGTCAGGGTCAGGGTCAGGGCCACGAACACGCCCGGTACGGAACGCCGGGCCGGCAGCAGCGACAGAGCGCTCACCGGGTCACCTCGGTTCGCGACTGCGGGGCTCGCAAACCCCGCTCACTCCTCGCGCTCACTGGACCGTCTCCCGCACGGCGCCGACCGCCAAGGCGACGACCTCCTCCTCGGTCGCGCCGGCGGGCAGCTCGCCCGCGACGTGGCCGTCCCTCATGACGACGATCCGGTCACTCATCCCCAGCAGCTCCGGTAGATCGGACGAGATCATCAGCACGGCCGCGCCATCACGGGCGAGGCGGCGGACGAGGTCGTGAATGGCTGACTTCGCACCGACGTCGATGCCCCGGGTCGGCTCGTCGAAGAGCAGGATCCGCGGTTTGAGCGCGAGCCATCGGGCCAGCACGACCTTCTGCTGGTTGCCGCCGGACAGAAAGCGGATCTCCTGGTCGTCGCCGGCGCCGCGGATCTCCACGGCGGCCAGCAACTCGCGTACCCGGGCGGTCCTCGCGGCCCGGCCGGACCGGGCGGCGAAGACGGCCCGGCTGGCGAGCAGCGCGTTGTCCAGCACCGACTGCCGGGGAACGATCCCCTCGCCTTTGCGGTCCTCGGTGACGTAGGCGATGCCGGCCCGCATGGCGGTGCGGGGTGAGCGCAGTCGGACCGGCCGGTCGTCGAGCGTGACGTCGCCGGTCGTGAACGGCGACACCCCGAAGATCGCGCGGGCCAGCGCCGAGCGCCCGGAGCCCTGGAGGCCGCCGATGCCGAGCACCTCGCCGGCGCGCAACTGGAGGTTGACGTCCCGCAGCTTCCGGTTTCCCGCGTCGCGAAGGTTGAGCCGCACCGGGCCCCGGTCCTCGGGGGCGGCCCGGTCCGGGTAGTAGCTGGACAGTTCCCGGCCGACCATGTGCCGCACCAACTGGTCGGCGGTGGTGTCCACGGTGTCCACCGTGGTGACCCGACGGCCGTCCTTGAGCACTGTGATCCGACCGGAAAGGTCGAAGACCTCGGCGAGCCGGTGCGAGACGTACAGCAGCCCGATGCCCCGTTCCTGGAGTCGGCGCACCAGCCCGTAGAGCAACTCGACCTCGTGGTCGGCCAGCGCGGCGGTCGGCTCGTCCATGATGAGCAGCCGCGCGTCCAGGGCGAGCGCCTTGGCGATCTCGACGACCTGCTGCTGCGCGACGCCCAGTTGCCCCACCCGGGCGTCGGCCGGCAAGGTGATCTCACCGATCGAGGCGAGCAGCCGCGCGGTGCGGTCGAGCATTGCCCGACGATCGACGAGCCCACGTCGGACCGGCTCGTGCCCCAGGTAGACGTTCTCCGCGACGGTGCGCTCCGGGAGCAGGTTGAACTCCTGGTGGATGATGCCGATGCCGGCCCGCTGCGCGTCGCGCGGACCACGGAACGTACGCGTCGCACCGGCGAACTCGACGGTGCCCCCGTCCGGGGCGTACCCGCCCGAGACGATCTTCATGAGGGTCGACTTCCCGGCCCCGTTCTCACCGACCACGGCGTGCACCTCGCCCGGCGCGACATCGAGGTCGACACCGTCGAGAACGCGGACTCCGAGGAAGGACTTGCCGATGCCCCGAAGGGTGAGAAGCGGCGTCGGCGGCGGATCTGACATCCCGAAAGCCCTCACAGATAGTAGTTATCGACTGGATCCAGCCCCGCGCTCCGGCGGTTCTGCGGCACCGCACAGCGAACTTTCGTGGCTATCGACGAAGGCTTATGTTTGCGTGTTACGAACATTCCCTTGACATCGTCGAAACATCACACGTATGAAGATAGATGTTTGGATGCGGGTCCGCAATCCTCGACCGGGGCTGATTGCCAGGGCCGTCACCCGATCGACAGCGGCGCCCCAGCGAGGGAGCCGTGCACGACCGTCGTCACCTGGGCAGGACGTCGGACGTCACTCCATTAATTGACACTGTTCTATCTCTAGCTCATCCTGACCTCGTGGATCAACGGACGAGATCTACAGCGACCATCACGCTGTGTGACGTTCTGCGGGTCTGACTGCCGTCTCGGCGAACGGCACGAAGACCGACCACCGCACCCCGTGCACCCTTGCGCGTCCAGGCACAACCTGGCGCGCCGTGGGGCCCGTGGTGGCAAACGAAGTTGCCCGCCCAACCTAGGAGACGGCATGCGTCGCAACACATTGCTCATCTCAGTGATCGCCGGCCTGTTGCTGGCGCTCGGACTCGCTCCACCGGCGTCGGCCGCCCCGGCCTTCCGCGCCCTGGTGTTCACCAAGACCACCGGCTATCGGCACGACTCGATCCCCGCCGCGATCGCCATGGTCCAGCAGCAGGCCACCGCGAACAACTTCGAGGTGGTGGCGACCGAGGACTCGAGCGTCTTCACCGCCAGTAACCTGGCGACCTTCGACGTGATCATCATGCTCCAGACCTCCGGCATGGTCTGGACCTCGACCGCCCAACGTCAGGCGGTGGAGGGCTACCTCGCCAGCGGCAAGGGCATCGTGGCCGTCCACAACGCCACCGACATGGGCATCGAGTCCGAGTACCCGTGGTGGGACCAGACCATCAACGGCGGCGCCCACATGCCCGAGCACTCCCCTGGAGTGCTGCCCGGCACCGCGATCGTCGCCGACAAGAAGCACCCGTCGACGGCCTCCCTGCCGGACCGGTGGAACCGCAGCGAGGAGTGGTACAACTTCGACACCAACCCGCGCGGCAAGGTGCACGTCCTGGTGACCGCCGACGAGCGCACCTACAACCCGGGATCCCGGGCGATGGGCCCGGACCACCCGATCTCCTGGTGTCGGGACACCGGCGGCGGGCGGGTGTGGGCCACCGCGATGGGCCACGCGATCGCCTCCTACAGCGAGACGAACTTCCAAAACCACGTCCTCGGTGGCATCAAGTGGGCCGCCGGGAACGCTCCCGGCGACTGCGGCGGCACCGTCTGGAGCAACTTCGAGAAGCGCACCCTGGACGACAACACAGTCGACCCGATGGCGATGGCAGTGGCCCCGGACGGGCGCGTGTTCTACGCCCAGCGCGGCGGGCAGCTGAAGGTCTTCAAACCCTCCACAAACAGCACGGTGACCGCCGGGACGCTGAGCGTCTACACCGGCGGTGAGGACGGCCTCACCGGCATGGCGCTGGACCCCAACTTCGCCACCAACGGGTACGTGTACCTGTACCACTCGCCGGCGAGCAGCTCGACCGACGTCAACCGGGTCTCCCGCTTCACGATGAGCGGCGACACGCTGAACACGTCCAGCGGCGTGACGATCATCGACATCCCGGCGTACCGGGACCGGACGTTCCCGGAGCCCGGCCACACCGGCGGTTACATCGAGTTCGGTCCGGACGGCAACCTCTACATCGGCACCGGCGACGACACGCCGCCGAACCTCGACCCCAACTGGCAGGGCTACGCCCCGCTGGACTGGCGCTCGGGCAAGTCCAACCTGGACGCCGCCCGGACCGCGGGCAACACGAACGACCTGCGCGGCAAGCTGCTGCGTATCCGCCCCGGCGCCAGCGGCAGCTACACCATCCCGAGCGGCAACCTCTACCCCCAGGGCACGGCGCAGACCAAGCCGGAAATCTACGCGATGGGCTTCCGCAACCCGTTCCGTTTCTCGATCGACGCGGCCACCGGCTGGGTCTACCTGGCCGACTACGGGCCGGACCGCAACCCGCCCACCACCAACCGTGGCCCGGAGGGCCTGGTCGAGCTGAACGTGATCAAGACGCCCGGCAACTACGGCTGGCCGTTCTGCCACGGCAACAACCAGCCCTACGCGCCGTACAACCCCGACACCGGCGTGGTCGGCGCGAAGTTCAACTGCTCGGCACCGGTCAACAACTCACCCAACAACACCGGGCTGACCAGCCTGAAGCCGGTCGTCATGCCCAACATCTGGTACGGCTACCCCGCCTCGACGACCTTCCCGGAGCTGGGCTCCGGCGGCTCCGCGCCGATGGGCGGCCCGGTCTACCGGTACGACGCGGCGAACCCGTCCGCGACGAAGTTCCCGCCCTACTACGACGGGGTGCACTTCTTCTACGAGTGGTCGCGCAACTACATCAAGGAGGTGCACTTCGACTCCTCCACGGCGGTGACCCGCACCAACCCGTTCCTGCCCAGCGGTGGGTTCAACAAGCCGATGGACATGGAGTTCGGCAAGGACGGCTCGCTCTACCTGCTGGAGTGGGGCACCAACTTCGGCGGCGGCAACAGCGACTCCGGGCTCTACCGGATCGACTACATCCAGGGCGGCCGGTCCCCGATCGTCAAGGCCACCGGCACACCCACCAGCGGCACCGCACCGCTCACCGTCCAGTTCAGCAGCGCGGGCACGTCCGACCCGGACGGCAACACGCTGAGCTACCTGTGGACGTTCGGCGACGGCACCACCTCGACGGCGGCCAACCCGTCGAAGACGTACACCTCGAACGGCAACTACACGGCCCAGTTGAAGGTCACCGACAGCACCGGTAAGACCGGCTTCGCCAACGTCCCGATCACGGTGGGCAACAGCGCCCCGGTGGTCACCATCACCACACCGGGCAACGGAGGCATGCTGACCTTCGGCGACAAGGTGTCGTACCAGATCACCGTGACCGATCCGGACGGCGGCACTGTCGACTGTTCGAAGGTCATCCTCAACCCGGCGCTGGGTCACGACGACCACGCGCACGAGACCACGGAGTACCCGGGCTGCTCGGGCACCATCTCCACCGATCTGCTCGGCGGGCACCCCGATGGCGCCAACCTGTTCTACGTGCTGAACGCGCGGTACACCGACAACGGCGGCTCGGGAGGCGGGTCCCCGCTCACCGGCACCGCGCAGGCGATCCTGCAACCGAAGCACAAGCAGTCCGAGTACTTCAGCAGCCAGTCCGGCATCCGGGTCATCGACCAGGCCGCGGCGGAGAGCACCAAGCGCGTCGGTGACATCTCCACCAACGACTGGATCGCGTTCAGCCCGATGAGCCTGTCGGGCATCTCGACGGTCAGCTACCGGGTGTCGTCGCCCTCCGGTGGCGGTTCGATCGAGCTGCGCGCCGGCTCGCCGACCGGCACCCTGCTGGCCACCACCACGGTGCCCAGTACGGGCGGCTGGGACAACTACCAGTCCACGACTCCGGTGAGCGTCGCCGCGCTCAGCGGGACACAGACGCTCTACATGGTGTTCAAGAACAGCAGCAACTCGTTCGATCTGGACTCGCACACCTTCGGCGGCAACGGCGTCGGAACACCCGGCACCGGTGGTGGCCTGGCGGGCAAGACCTACACCCTCACGGCACAGCACAGCAACAAGCTGATGGACGTCAGCGGTGTCTCCACCGCCGACGGCGCCCAGATCACCCAGTGGGCGTCCACCGGTGGCAACAACCAGAAGTGGCAGGCGGTCGACGCCGGCAGCGGCGCGGTCTACCTGAAGGCGGTGCACAGCGGCAAGTGCGTCGAGGTGGTCGGCAGCTCCACCGCGGCGGGTGCCTTCCTCCAGCAGGCCACCTGCAACAACGGCAACCAGCAGAAGTTCACCGCCACCGCGACCGGAACCTCCGGCGTGTACACGGTGCGCAACGTGCTGAGCGGGCTCTGTGTGGACGTCAACGGTGCCGCCACCACCGACGGCGCCCGGCTGTTGCAGTGGACCTGCCACAGCGCCGCCAACCAGCAGTGGCGGTTCACCGCGGTGTGACCCCGCAACTGTCGCGGTAACAACTGACGTCCCGGTCGGGACCGGTGTCCGAGTAACGGAGCCGGTCCCGGCCGGGACGTCGTCGTCGGTCAGGCAGGCAGGCCGGGCGGCGCGGCGAGCAGCCCGGCCGCCGCCAGGTCGTCCCACAACTCCTCCGGTACGACGATCCCGGACCGTCGTACCGTCTCGACCGCCTGCGCCTCGTTGCGAACGCCGACCACCGTCGACACCACGGCCGGGTGCCGGCGGACGAAGGCGAGGGCCGCCTGCGGCAGGGTCACCCCGTACGTCTCGCAGACAGTGGCGATCCGCCGCGCCCGCTCGATCAGCGCCACCGGGGCCTGCTGGTAGTTGTAGACGGCGTCGGCCGGCGGCCGGTCCCGCGACAGCAGACCCGAGTTGTAGACGCCCGCGATGACCACGCCCACCCCCCGGTTCTCGGCGGCCGGCAGCAGGTCGGCCGCCGCGCCCTGTTCGAGCAGGGTGTACCGCCCGGCGCACATCATCACGTCGACGTCGGTCTCCCGGACGAACCGCGCCAGCATCGCCGACTGGTTCATGCCGGCGCCGATGGCACCCACGACACCCTCGTCCCGCAGGTCGATCAGGGCGGGAACGGCCTCGTGCGCCGCCTGCTCCCAGTGCTCGTCCGGGTCGTGCAGGTAGACGATGTCGATCCGGTCCAGCCCGGTCCGGTCCAGGCTGGCCTCGATGGAGCGGAGCACGCCGTCGCGGCTGAAGTCCCACACCCGCCGGTGGGTCGCGGGCACGTCGAACCCGTCGGAGTCCCGCAGGTGCGCGTCCTGAGGCGACGGCACCAGGAGTCGCCCGACCTTCGTCGACACCACGTACTCGTCGCGCGGCCGTTGGCGCAGCGCGGCGCCGAGGCGGCGCTCGGACAGCCCGAGACCGTAGTGCGGCGCGGTGTCGAAGTACCGGACGCCCGCCTCCCACGCGGCGTCGACCGCCGAGGCGAACTCCTCGTCCGTCGTCGTCCGGTACAGGTTGCCCCCCTGGGCGGCGCCGAAGCCCAGCTCGGTGAGCCGTAGCTGCGGGCGGCGCGGCAGTGCGCGCGCCATCATGACGGCCCCAGCCCGTAGACGCGGCGGGCCGTCTCGCCCCAGACCGACGCCCGGCCGGTCCCGTCCTGGCCCTCCAGCAGCTCCGCCAGGGTGTCGACCCACCGCTGGTAGGAACTGGCGAGCAGACAGACCGGCCAGTCCGAGCCGAACATCAGTCGGTCCGGCCCGAACGCGTCGAGGGCGTCCTCGACGGCCTGTCGGAGGTCAGCCGGCGTCCAGTGCGGGAGCGGCACCTCCGTCACCAGCCCGGAGAGCTTCGCCGTCGTGTTGGCCGAGGCCGCCACCGAGCGCAGGTCCCGGCTCCACTCGGCCATCTCCGGACTGCCGAGCGCCGGCTTGCCCAGGTGGTCGAGGACGAAGCTCACCTCGGGCAGGTCTCGCGTGAGACGCGCGGCCATGGGGAGCTGGTGTTGGCGTACCAGCAGGTCGAAGACGAGGCCGGCGGCGCCCACCGCCGCGATCCCCCGACGGACGTCGGGACGGTCCAGGTACGCCGGGTCGCTCTCGGACTGCACGAGGTGGCGGATGCCGACGAGGCGTTCCCCACCTCGGGCCGCCCGCAGACCGTCGAGGCGCTCCGCAACGTCGTCGGCGGTCAGGTCCACCCAGCCGACGACCCCACGGACCAGTGGGTCCTCGGCCGCCACTCCCAGCAGGTCGACCGTCTCCGTGTCGGAGGCGACGGACTGCACCACCACTGTCGCGGTGACCCCGGCCGCCCGGGCCAGCGGCGCGAGATCGGCGGGTTCGAAGTCGGCGTCGATGGCCGCCATGGTCACCGGGTCGATCCACGGCTGCGGGTGCCGGGCGCGGACCCAGAGGTGGTGGTGCGCGTCGACGATCCCGGCCCGCCCGGGCTCCTGTGCGCCCGTCATCGGCCCAGCCAGCCGCCGTCGACGGGCAGCACGACGCCGTTGACGTAGTCCGACGCGGTCGACGCCAGGAAGACGGTGGCGCCGCCGAGATCGTCGGCCCGGCCCCACCGCCCGGCCGGGATCCGGCCGAGGATCGCCTGGTTGCGGTCGGGGTCGTCGCGCAGCGCCTGGGTATTGTCGGTGGCGATGTAGCCGGGAGCGATGGCGTTGACGTTCACCCCGTGGGCCGCCCACTCGTTCGCCAACGCCTTGGTGAGACCGGCCACGCCCGACTTCGACGCGGCGTAACCGGGGACGGTGATGCCGCCCTGGAAACTCAACAGCGACGCGGTGAAAATGATCTTCCCTCGGCCGCGCTCGACCATCGTCCGGCCGATCTCCCGGCTGAGGATGAACTGGCTGCTGAGGTTCACCTCGATCACGTGGTCCCACATCTCGTCCGGGTGCTCCGCAGCCGGGGTCCGGGCGATCGTGCCGCCGTTGTTCACCAGGATGTCGACCGGCCCGAGAGCGGTGATGTCGCGGGCCAACCGGTGCACGGCCGCCCGGTCGCCGAGGTCCGCCCGCAGCGCGGTGAACCGGCGGCCGGTGGCGCGCACCCGGCGTTCGACCTCGCTGCCCTCCGCTTCGAGCTGGGCGGAGACCCCCACGATGTCGGCGCCGGCCAGGGCCAGGGCCTCGGCCATGGCGAGACCGATACCGCGCCGCGCCCCGGTCACGACGGCGGTCTGGCCGGACAGGTCGAACAACGTGGTCACTGGTTACCCTCCCGCACATCGAGCAGCACCTTCATGACGCCGCCACCCTCCAGCGCCGCGAAGGCCGCGCTGGCCGCCTCGACCGGCTCGACCCGGGAGATCAGCTGCTGTGCCGGGATCGCACCCGAGGCGACCAACCGGATCGCCTCCACCATGTCGTCGCGCTGATACAGCCGGGCACCCAGCAGTTCCAGCTCACGCCAGAAGAACCGGTGCAGGTTGACCTCGCGGGGCTGAGGATGGATCGCCACCATGACCAGCCGCCCGCGAGTGGTGAGAACGTCGACCGCCGTGGTGACTCCGGCCGGGGAGCCGGACACCTCGAAGGCGATGTCGGCGCCCGCGCCATCGGTACGGTCGTTGACCAGCGCCACGACGTCGGTCGCTCGCGGATCGACGGCCTCGATCCCGATCCCCTCCGCCACCTCCCGTCGGAACGGGTCCGGCTCGACGAGGAGCACCCGCGCGCCACGGCCCCGCGCGACGGTGGCGATGAGGACGCCGACCGGCCCACCACCGACCACTACCACCTGGTCGTCGGCGGTCACGTTGCCCCGGCGTACGTCGTGCACGGCGACCGCCACCGGCTCGACGAGCGCCGCGTGGTCGAGGGGCAACTCGTCCGGAAGCGGCAGAACCAGCTCCACCGGCACGGTCCAGGAGGACTGCATGGCACCCGGCGAGTCGATGCCGAGGAAGTTCATCGCGTGGCAGACGTGGGAGTTGCCCCGCTGGCAGGCGGCGCAGCGTCCGCAGGGCCGGGTCGGCATCACGGTGACGGCCTGACCGATGCTCCAGCCGGTCACGCCCTCGCCGACGGCCGCGATCCGCCCGGACATCTCGTGCCCGATGATCGCTGAGTCACCGACCCGGGCGTCCATGTCCCCGTGGTAGATGTGCAGATCCGTACCGCAGATGCCGGTGTACGCCACCTCGATCCGTACCTGGCCAGGGCCCGGTGGCTCCGGGTCGCGGTTCTCGATTCCGAGGTGTCGCGCTCCCCGGTAGACGACTGCCTTCATCGTTCCTCCGTCTCGACGGTCGGTACGTCGGTCGTGCCGACCGGGCATGGTCGTGGGTGCACCGCCGTCGCGATGCACCCACGCCTTTCCTGTTCTGGTGGTCAGCTCAGTGCCGTACGGTCGGCGACACCTCGTTGCGGGAGTTCAGCGACACGACAGGCACCTGGCGGGTGGGGATCACCCCGTCGACTCCGGCCAGCAGCCGTCGTCCGGCCCGCTCCGGCCGGACGTTGGGGCTGTCGGCCGTCTGCGCCTGCGGGCGGCGGTTGACCGCCCGGATCCGCTCCTCGTCCACCCGGACCCCGAGCCCGGGTGTGTCGCCGAGGATGAAGGCGCCGTCCTCGACGTGCAGGTCGATGGAGACACCAACGGGTGTGTGCAGGTCCTGCAACTCGCTGGTCAGGTGGTTCGGCACCGAGGTCGCGGCGTGCAGCAACCCGACCGGGCTGTTGCCGATCGGGCTGACCGGCAGGTCGTGGGCGTGGGCCAGGGCGGACGCCCGCAGGAAGTGGGTGACCCCCCAGACGGCCGCCATCTGGACGATGTCGACAGCGCCGGCGGCGATCAGGGGACGGTACTGTTCGAGCCCGGTGAGGTTCTCACCGGTGGCGACCGACGCGGACACGCCTCGGCTGACCGCGGCGAGACCCTCGGCGTCCCAGCGCCGGACCGGCTCCTCGATCCAGATGAGATCCAGGGTGCGTTCCAGTTCGCAGACATGCCGGACCGCCTGCTTGCGGGTCCACGCCTCGTTGACGTCGAGCATCAGGCCCGGCCGTCTGCCGTGCCCGGCCTCGGTCAGGACCTCCTTGACCAGGCTCAGGCGGTGCCGATCGCGCTCGACGTCGAGGCCGCCCTTGAGCTTGGCCGCCCGCAGGCCGTGGCTCGCGTAGACCTCGTACTCCGCGACGAGTTCGTCGTCGGTGAGCCCGATGTCCAGCCCCGACGCGTAGGCGGTGACCCGCCGGTCCCGTCCGCCCAACAGCCGCCACAGCGGTTCGCCGGCGGCCTGCGCCTTAATGTCCCAGAGCGCGGTGTCCAGGGCGCCGATGGTGCCGAACACCGGCCCGGCGTGGCCCGCCTTGAAGGTGTGCCGCAACATACGGTCGTACAGGGACGTCACGGCCCGGGGGTCTTCACCCTCGATGGCTGGGAAGATCCGCTCGATCTCGACGTGCGGCCCGAGGCCGACTCCCGAGATGCCCTCGTCGGTGTCGACGATGACGATCGAGACCGGAACCACCCCGTCGGCGAACACACCGTTGGCGTCGCCGACTGGTCGGCCCCATTCCTGGACCGTGGAGAGCGTCCGATATCCCGTGATCCGCATGTCAACCCTTCGTGGAACCGGCGGCCACGCCGTCGGCAATTTGGCGCTGGAGGAACAGGTAGACCAACAGGACGGGTATCGCGGCGATCAGCACCCCGGAGGCGAAGGTGGGGATGTTGTCGGAGTACTGCCCGCGCAGCGAGGTCACCCCGATCATGAGCGTCCGGTGCTCGGCCGAGGGCATCATCACCAGCGCCATGAGGACGTCGTTCCAGCAGAACAGGGCGTTGAGGATGCCGACCGACAACAGCGCCGGGGTGCCCAGCGGCAGCATGATCCGGCGGTACACGCCGTACACGGTGCTGCCGTCGATCCGCGCGGCGTCGACGATCTCCGGCGGAATGCCCTTGTAGTAGCTCGTCATGAGAAAGACCGTGAAGGGCAGGAACTGGGCTACGTAGACCAGGATCAGGCCCGGGTACGTGTCGATGAGCGCGGTGTCGGCCATGATCCGGGCGAGCGGCACCATGATCACCTGGAACGGGATGAAGAGCCCCGCGAGGCAACCCAGGAACAGCGCCGACGAGCCGCGGAACCGCAGCTGGCTCAGGGCGAAGCCGGCCATCGACCCGAACAGCAGCAGCAGGAACACCGACACCGTCACCACGAACAGCGAGTTGATGAAGTAACGGCCCATGCCGACGCTGTTCCACGCCGTGCTGATGTTCTCCCAGCGCAGGGCGTCGGTCAGACCGAACCGGTCGAGGATGTAGTCACGCCGGGTCTTCATCGCGACGTTGGCGGTGAACAGCAGGGGGTAGATCGTCGCCAGGGCGAGCAGCGACATGGGGATGGCGATAAGCCACCGTCCCAGGCGGAGGCGAGACATCAATCCTCCTTTCCGGATCGTTCGAGCAGCTTGATCTGCAACAGCCCCACGACGAGCATGATCACGAAGAGGATCGTCGACGCGGCCGACGCGAGAGCCGGACGGTTCATCTGGCCCTGCTGGATCCAGATGTAGTACTCCGGCAGGTATGTCGAGCCCTCCGGGCCGCCGCTGGTCATCACGAAGAGCAGACCGAACATGGAGGTCAGCATCCCGATCATCGTGGTCACGAAGACGAACTGGATGGTCCGGGCGAGACTCGGGATGATGACGTGCCAGACGACCTGGCGCAGCGACGCACCGTCCACCCGGGCGGCGTCCAGGAGCGCGGCGTCCAGCGTGGCGAAGCCGGCGAGGAACACCACCAGCGCCATCCCGAAGGTGGCCCAGATGTGCACGCCCACCACCATGAACATCGCGATGTCCGGGTCTCCGAGCCAGTCCACCGGACCGACACCGAACGACCCGAGCACGGCGTTGAGCGGGCCGTCGAAGGCGAGCAACAGGTTGAAGATCGCGCCGACGATGACCGGCGAGAGCACCGCCGGAAAGAAGTAGACGCTGCGGTAGAAGCGGTGGCCCGGCACCCGGAGGTAGATGAACGTCGCGAGCAGACCGGGGATCGCCACCGCCACCGGCAACAGCAGCACCAGCAGCCCGACGTTGCTCAGCGCGGTCCGGAACAGCGGATCTCCGAACAGCTCGCGGTAGTTGCCGAATCCGACAGCGGTCCCGTTCTGCGCGCCGTCACCGGTGAAGGAGAAGTTGACACCCAGCAGCAGCGGGTAGAGCCGCAGCAGCACGATGATCAGGACGGCCGGAAGGACCAGGATGTAGGGGGCGAAGCGCTCGGCCCCCAGGCCGCCACGGGTGCGACGGGGTTGTGCGCCATGCCGATGCGCGGCGGGGGTGGGCGCCGCCCCGCCGGCCCGTCCGGCCGAAGCCGGACGGACCGACGGTTGCGTGTTTCCGATCGGCACGAGGTCAGCCCGCCTGGTCGGAAGCGGCCAACTGCTTCACCACCTCGTCGACGGTGATCGACCCGCTGAGCAGCTGCTGGGAGAGGCGCCCCATCAGGTCCAGCGTCTTCGAGGAGAGCGCCACGTGCAGAGCGGGCTTGCCGCTCTTCAGCTCGCCGACGAGCGTGGCGACGGCCGGCCCGGCCTGCGACACGTCGATGGTGGTGTCGGCGGCGATCGCGCCGGCGTCGGCGTAGAAGGCCTTCAACGCATCGGCCGAGCTCAGGGAGCGCACCAGGTCGGCGGCCACCTTCGGGTCCTTCGTCCACTTGGCGACCGCGTACCCGATGCCACCGTCGTACGGGAGGCTCGGGGTGGTGCCGGCGGTGACGACGGGAGCCTTCATGACGCCGAGCTTCTCCGCGGTCAGGAACTCGTTGAAGTCCTGCCAGTGCCCCACGTCGGACATCAGACCCATGACGTGGGCGGCCTTACCGGACTGGAAGAGGGCGAAGGAGTCGTTGAACATGGCGGTCGAGTTGGCCCCGTCGCTGTTCATCTTCTTGTCGCCGGTCTCCTTCCAGGTCTGGAAGAGCCGCTTGACGTTGGCCGAGTTCCAGTCGCGCTTACCGGCGATCCAGGCGTCGTACTCCGCGGCGGTGAGGGTGGTCGAGCCCATGCTGGAGAGCCAGAACTGGATGCCGACGCCCTCCTTGTTGCCGAGGGCGAAGCACTTGGAGCCGGCCTTGGCGATGGCGGCGCAGTCGGCGACGAACTTGTCCCACGTGGTGGCCGGGCTCGCCGGGTCGAGGTTCGCCTTCTGGTAGATCGCCTTGTTGTAGTAGATCGGGTAGCCCTGCAGCGTCACCGGGGCGGCGTAGGTCTTGCCGTCCTTGCCGAACGCCTCCCAGCCGGCCAGCCGCTGCCTGTCCTCGGCCACGTAGTCGTCGAGGGGCACCAGCGCGTCCACCCGGTCGCGGATCTGGCCGCCACCGTTGAACAGCATGACGTCCGGGCCCTTGCCGGACTGGATCGCCGCACCGAGCAGGGTGTAGTACTGGTCGAAGGGCTGCGCGACGAACTCGACCTCGACGTCGGCGTGCTTCTTCTTGAAGTCGGCCTTGGCCTTCTCCAGATAGGATTTGGCGAACGGCTCGCCGGACTTCCAGTCCCACACGACCAACTTGCCGTCCGAGCTGGTTGACTTGCCCGAATCGCTAGCACTTCCACAACCGGTCAGGGCCAGGCCCACAACGAGGACGGCCGACCATATTGCGCGCTGTCTCATCGATTGTCACCTCTATATGGGGGGTGGCCGGCGGGTGTCCCGCGAGCCAAATGTTGACCGGAAGGTAACTCGTATGACGTGTGACGTCAACAGTCGGCCGTACACTGGCCCAGACGTCGTGCCACGGCGAGCCATTCGGAGGGGGACATGACGCCACCGCAGGAGACAGCCCTGAACAGTCCGGCGACCCCGGCGTGGGTGCGTCGGCCGACCAACCTCGCCAGGGCGGTCACCGCCGAACTGGTGGAGCGCATCGTCCGCGGCGTACACCCGTCCGGGTCGTCCCTACCTCCCGAGCCGATCCTCTGCGAGACCTTCGGCGTGAGCCGGACCGTCGTCCGGGAAGCAGTGAAGATCCTTCAGGAGAAGGGGCTGGTGCAGGTCCGTCAGGGCGCCGGCACCATGGTCACCCCGCCGTCACACTGGGACATGCTCGACGAACTCGTCCTCGCGGCCACCATCGCCGTGGACGACAGCCTCGCCATCCTCGACGACCTGGTCGTCACCCGGCGGGTGCTGGAGTCCGACATGGCGAACGTCGCCGCCCGCCTCGCCGACAGCGGCACCGTCGATCGACTCCGGGCCATGGTGGACCGGATGGACGAACTCGTCGACGACCACGTCACGTACCACGACCACGACCGGGCCTTCCACGACACGATCATGCAGGCATCCGGGAACCGGATCGCCCGTGGCGTCGTACGCGCGCTGGAGAGCCAGGTCATCAACACCGCCCGGTACATGGGCCGGACCGAACGGGCGCTGTGCGTGGCGTCCAACCAGGGTCACCGACGCATCTACGAACGCATCGCCGCCCACGACCCCAACGGCGCCGCCGAGGCGATGTTCACCCACATCACCGAGGCCTGGCTGGTCCGTCGCAGTGGCTCGGGGAGCCCGGTCCGCCTCGAACGCTGACCGTCACGGGAAACGGACGGCGCCCGCCCCCGGTAAGGGAGCAGGCGCCGCCAGCTGTGGCCGACAAGAGTCACGAGAACTGGGCGAAGAACCTCCAGATCTCACCCTTGGTCCAGGTGGTGATGCCGCTCTCGGCGTAGGTGCCGTCCACCGGGCCGGGCATGTGGCCGTTGTCGTACGCGGCCCACTGCACCGGGTATCCGGCCCGGCAACCCGAGTACGTGGTCGTGATGTGCGTGCGGCTGCCGGCCGCCGGCTCGCGCGGGCTCTGCGCGGTGCAACCGTTGTTGCGGACGAACGTGTCGCGCAACGCCCGGCCACCCGAGATGCCCAGGACATTGTCCGAGATGCCGTGCAGCCCGAAGTACGCGATCGGCTGGGTACCGCCGCTGCACCCGCTGATCTGCCCACCGGAGATGACCGCGACGGCCCGGAAGACGTTGGCCCGCGCACAGGCGACGGCGTAGCTCATGCCGCCACCCCAGCTGAAGCCGAGCGCGAACCGCTGCCTCGGGTTGACGCAGAGGCTGCTCTCGATCCGGCTGATCATGTCGTCGACGAAGACGATGTCCTCACCGCCGGAGTTGCCCCAGCCGTTGCCGAACCCCTGGGGCGCGACCAGGATCGCGCTGTTGTTCGACTGCTCCTGCTGCCCGTAGTAGGACCACGGGGTTCCGCTGGTGCCGCCGGAGGAGATCTCCTGCATGGTGCCGCCGCGCCAGTGGAACGCGAAGATCAGCCGGTAGGGGTTGCTGTTGTTGTAGTTCGCCGGCACCCGCAGGATGAAGGTCCGGCTCTTGCCGTTGCTCTGGATGGTGTGCGTGCCGCTGGCCAGCGTCGGCGCCTTGCCGCACCCGCTACCACCCGACGGGGGTGGCGTCGTGGGGTCGGTCCCGCCGTCGACGCGGACGAGCTGCCACTGCTGGTTGGCGCCGTTCCAGTCGGCGTACTGCACGACGTTCCCACCGTCGGCGGTGGACGCGCCCTGCACCTCGACGACCTTGTTGCTGTTGCGGTTGATCAGCCGAACATAGCCACCGTCCGAGTCGGCCAGCCGGAACTGCTGGTTCGTCCCGTTGAGATCGGCCCACTGCACGATCGCACCACCGTCGGCGGTGGAGAAACCACTGACGTCGAGCACCTTGCCCGAGTGCCGCGACTTGATCCGGTAGTAGCCACCACCGGAGTCGACGAACTGCCACTGCTGGTTGGCGCCGTTGTTACGCGTCCACTGGCTGATCCGCGCCCCGTCGTTGGTGGCCGAGGCGTACAGGTCCAACGCCTTACCGCTGTTGCGGTTCACCAGCACGTAGGAGGCGTTGGTGTCCACTGTCGCTGCCGCCGCGGGCGCCGCGTTGACCGCGACGAGTGCGCTGGCTGCCATGACCGCGGCAGCCGCCACGGCCAACCCTGACCGCCAGCGAGATCTTTGTCGAGAGGCGGGACGAGCCTCACCGAGGGCTTCCATGGTCCACTCCTTCGATCGGGGTCACCCACGAGCGGGAGCGCCCGCGCGTGCCCTGGCGTGCGTGCCGGCGTCGTGGTGGTGGCGTCAGCACGTCTGGGGTGTTGTGCGGGCAACCCGCGGCCAACGACGTACGTCGATGGGCGATGCCACGATCCGGGCTTCGTGGCAGACCGCGCCGAATCGCGCGGTACGACGTCGTGGCTCCGGCCGGGTGGCCCGCGGGGTGAAAATTAGCGGGTAAGACGTCATACGTCAAACGATTGATGTCGATCCGAGCAGATGTCCGGCAGCGGTAACCCGACGGTCACGGCGGCCCGCCCCGGAGGGGGCGGGCCGCCACTCGTCACGCCTCGCCTGGGCGGGCGCCGGCCGGATCCCGTACGGCCGGCAACTCCCGCTCCGCCAGTCGATGACGGGCGGTCGTCAGCCGATTCGGACCAGTTGCCACTGCTGGTTGTTACCGCCCCAGTCGGCGTACTGGACGACGTTTCCACCGTCGGCGGTGGACGCGCCCTGCACCTCGACGGCCTTGTTGCTGTTGCGGTTGATCAGGCGCACGTAGCCGTCGGCCGAGTTCGCGAGTCGGAACTGCTGGTTCGTGCCGTTGAGGTCGGACCACTGCACGATCGCGCCACCGTCGGCGGTGGAGAAGCCGCTGACGTCGAGCACCTTGCTGGAGTTGCGGGCCTTCAGCCGGTAGTAGCCGCCCCCCGAGTCGACGAACTGCCACTGCTGGTTGACGCCGTTGTTGCGCGTCCACTGGCTGATCCGCGCCCCGTCGTTGGTCGCCGAGGCGTAGACGTCCATCGCCTTGCCGCTGTTCCGGTTCAGCAACACGTACCAGGCACTGGTGTCCACCCCGGAGCCCGGCGGGGGCGTGGTGGGCGGGGTGGAGCCACCGTTGAGGGCGTCCAGGACGGCGGTGTACGCGGCCTTCTTGTTGCCGTTGCAGTCGAACAGCAGAGCGTTGTCGGAACCACGCCACGAGTCACAGTCCCGCACACCCCAGGTGGTGATGCCGGTGCAGCGCGAGACGGCCAGGCAGGCGCGGGTGACGGCGCCGTAGATGTTGGCCTGGTTGCCGCCGGTCATCACGTCCAGCTCGGTGATCTGCACATCCACACCGAGATCGGCGA
>NZ_JBEYUF010000031.1:0-70102 GCF_040643355.1 Micromonospora sp. NPDC047187 | reverse complement strand
CCCGGGACCACCCTAGCCCCGGGGCCCCGCGCGGGGCCGGCGCGGGCGCCGCCCTGACGACGGCGGCCCCCGGCCCCGCCGGCGGGCGGAGCCGGGGGCCGTCGACAGATCGGTCAGGTGGCGTCGATCGTGCCGGTCAGCAGCAGGGCCAGGACCAGGGTGCCCAGCGCGACCCGGTACAGCACGAAGACGTACAGGGTGTGGTGGGCGACGTAGCGCAGCAGCCAGGCGATGGCCGCGTAGCCGATGCCGAAGGCGATGAGGGTGGCCACGATCGTCTGGGCAACGGTGGGCACCGAGGTGCCCGGGGCGGACGGTTCGAAGACGTCCCCGAGGCTGAACACCCCGGACATCACCACCGCCGGGATGGCCAGCAGGAAGGAGTACCGTGCCGCCGCCTCGCGGGTCAGGTTGAGCAGCAGACCGGCGGTGAGCGTGCCGCCGGAGCGCGACACCCCGGGGACCAGCGCCATCGCCTGGGCGAAGCCCATCACGATGCCGTCCTTCATCCGGAAGTTCTCCAGGGTGCGGGTCTGCCGCCCCCAGTACTCGGCGAACGCCAACACGAAGGCGAACACGATCAGCGTGGTCGCCACCACCCACAGGTTGCGCCCGGCGGTCTTGATCTGGTCCTTGAACACGAAACCGAACAGCCCGATCGGGATCGAGCCGACGATCACGTACCAGCCCATCCGGTAGTCGAGGCTGGAGCGGACCGACTTGTCCCGGATGCCCACCAGCCAGGTCCGGGTGATCCGCCAGATGTCCTTGGCGAAGTAGATCAGCACGGCCGCTTCGGTGCCGAGCTGGGTGACCGCGGTGAACGACGCGCCGGCGTCCCGGTCGAAGAAGATCGCCGAGGTGATCCGCAGATGCCCCGACGAGCTGACCGGAAGGAACTCGGTCAGTCCCTGGACGATGCCCAGGACGATGGCCTCGACCCAGGTCACTCGCCGACTCCCGAGAGGTCGAGAGCCTCGGCGACGGTACGCAGGGTCTGCACACCGCTGTCCCGGTCGGCCACGAAGAGGGTCACCGACAGCGTGGTGACGCCGGCCGCCGCGTACTCCCGCATCCGCTCGGCGATGCGCTCCTTCGGGCCGAGCAGCGAGGTGCGGTCGATGAACTCCATGGGTACGGCGGCGGCGGCGTCGCGCTGCCGCTTGGCCAGGTACAGGTCCTGCACCTCGCGGGCGGCGTCGCCGTAGCCCATCCGGGTGGCGAGCTGGTTGTAGAAGTTCTGCTGCCGGCTGCCCATGCCGCCCATGTAGAGCGCGGCGTACCAGCGGACGAGTTCGGCGCAGGAGGCCACGTCGTCGCCGATCACCACGGGCACCGACGGCACCACGTCGAACCCCGCCAACTCCTTGCCGACCTTGGCCCGCCCGGCTTGCACCGAGGCGAGCTGCTCCTCGGCGAACTCCGGGGCGTAGAACACGGCCAGCCAGCCGTCGGCGATCTCGCCGGCCAGCTCCAGGTTCTTCGGGCCGACCGCGGCCAGGTAGATCGGTATGTGCTCGCGGGGTGGGTGGAAGCCCAGTCGCAGGGCCTTGCCCGGGCCGTCCGGCAGCGGCAGCGTGTAGTGCTCGCCGTCGTACGCCACCTCCTTGCGGGCGATGGCCAGCTTGACGATGTCGACGAACTCGCGGGTCCGGGCGAGCGGCTTGGCGAAGCGCACGCCGTGCCAGCCCTCGGACACCTGCGGGCCGGATACACCCAGGCCGAGCCGGAACCGGCCGCCGGAGAGCGCGTCGATAGTGGCGGCGGTCATGGCGGTGGCGGCCGGCGTACGGGCGGGGATCTGCATCACCGCGGCGCCGACGTCGATCCGTTCGGTCTGGCCGGCCATCCAGGCGAGCATGCTGGGCGAGTCGGAGCCGTAGGCCTCCGCCGCCCACACCACCGAATAGCCCAGCCGGTCCGCCTCCTGGGCCAGCGCCAGGTGGTCGGCCGGTGTGCTCCACGCCGTCTGGTATCCGAGACTGAGCCCGAGTCGCACTGGTCCTCCCCCATCCGTGGCACAGGTCGCCCCAGGTTACGCAATGCCGATAACGGACTCGATCACCGGCTCGACCCCTTTGATCCCCCCTCCATCGGGGCAGCCCGGGGCGGCGGAACCGGCAGAACCGGCAGAGATACGGGAGCGAGGATATCGGTGGCGGCAGGTTCGAAATAAGGTTCACCCATGCAACAGCGACCGCTCGGCCGAAGCGGGCTGGCGGTTTCCCGGCTCGCGCTCGGCACCATGACCTGGGGCCGGGACACCGACGCCGACGATGCGGCCGCTCAGCTGAAGAGTTACCTCGACGCGGGCGGCAACCTCATCGACACCGCCGACGTGTACGGCGACGGCGACGCCGAGTCGGTGATCGGCTCGTTGCTGGGCTCGCTCGTCCCCCGCGAGGAGCTGCTGATCGCCACCAAGGCCGGGTTGCGCCCCGGCAGCGGCCGACGTCGGGACGGCTCCCGGGGGCACCTGCTGCGCACGTTGGACGCGTCGCTGCGCCGACTCGGCACCGACCACGTCGACCTGTTCCAGGTGCACGGGTACGACCCGGACACCCCGCTGGAGGAGACCCTGGCCGCCCTGGACCACGCGGTGGCCAGCGGCAAGGTCCGCTACGTCGGGGTGTCGAACTTCTCCGGCTGGCAGACCGCGCGGGCCGCCGCCTGGCAGACCGCCTGGCCGGGGCGGGCGCCGGTGGTCGCGTCCCAGGTGGAGTATTCGCTGCTGGAGCGGGGCGTGGAGCGGGAGGTGCTGCCCGCGTGCGACGCGCTCGGCCTCGGCGTGCTGCCCTGGTCGCCGCTGGGCCGGGGCGTGCTCACCGGCAAGTACCGGCACGGTCGGCCGGCCGACTCCCGGGCCGCGTCGCCGCACTTCGAACGGTTCGTCTCGACCTACCTGGAGCCGCGCTGTTCCAGCATCGTGGAGGCGGTGGCGACCGCGGCCGGTGGGCTGGGGGTGTCGCCGCTGGAGGTGGCGTTGGCCTGGATCCGGGACCGGCCCGGCGTGACCGCGCCGATCCTCGGCGCGCGGACGGTCGGGCAGTTGCTCGGCGCGCTCGCAGTGGAGCGGATCACCCTGCCCGAGGAGATCACCACAGCGCTGGACGACGTCTCCGCGGTACCGGTCGGCTACCCCGAACGCGACGGCTGACCAGCCGGCCGGATCACGGCTGAGCAGCCGCCGGGTCACGGTTGAGGGCGCTGCCCGGGGAGGTCGTGGATCGCGGCCAGGAAGCGCGACTGGTCGTCGCGGAGCGCGGGCTGGGTGAGCCGGATCCACGAGCCGTCGTCGAAGACGATCGTGGACGTCAGCTGCACGAGCCCGGTCGCGCCGCGCTCCGAGTCGACCCGGGCCACCCGGTCGCGTCGCACACTCCACAGCACCCGCGGCTGCCGTCGGTCGGGCCGGTCGGCGTCCGGACGGGGGCCCATCCGCAGCAGGTGCAGGTGGGTGTCGGTCACCGCCAGCGGGGTGCCGTTGCAGCGCTCCAGGAAGAGCAGCAGGCTGCCGGCGAGGGTGGCGAGGTCGCCGCTGAAGACGAACCGGCGACGGTAGGCGATCTCGGCGAGCTGCTCGGCCAGCGGGCGGTACAGGCTGAGCCGGAACAGGGCGCGGAACGCCTCCTGCTCCTCGGTGAGCGGGATGGGATCCCGCTGCACCCGCTGGTGTGGTGGGGCCGGCTCCGGTTCGGCCGCCTCCGGCACACCGGCGGCGATGGCACCGGCCTTGCCGGGCAGCAGCAGCACACCAGCGGCCAGCCGGACCGGCGTCAGCACCGCGTCCACCCAGACCACCGGGTTGACGATGTTGAGGAGCCCGAACAGCACCTTCGGGTCGAGCGAGTCGACGAACTCGTCGGCCATCACATCGGCGAGCTGCCGACCAGCCTTGTGGGTCTGCGGGGCGCGGACCGGGCCCAGCCCCACATAGCGCAGCTCCTGCCCGGGCAGCAGTGGCGCGACGAGAGCACGTTCGGGTTCGTCGCTGGTGCGGAACTCGTCGCGCAACCCACGGGCCTTGTCCCGGGCGGCCCGCGCGCCGCCGAGCACCGCGTCGGTGAACCGACCGAGCCGGCCTCGCTCCCCTGACATTGCGCGTTCCTCCCCAACGACCTGCCGGCTGACCCCGGCGGCGGCTGCCCGGTCGGCGACGAAGTCGCCGCGCAACAGGGCCAAATTAGGCACCACAACTTGATGATCGACCCGACCGGGGCCGGCATCGTCAGGATCTGCCCTCCCACACGGGGCATCTCGGCGACCGAAACCGCGAGATCGGCGCGACGAGGCACGGGGCGGTACGAACCGCCCGCGGTGGCGTCGTCGGTCACTCCGGAGGGGGTGGCGAACGGCCGCTGGGCTGGGCAGCATGGAGAGCATGGACTACGAGTACGCGCCACTGCGGCTGCCGCCGAACGTCGACCGGTTGACCGCGGCGGCGCAGTTGGCGATCCAGGCGGAGTTCTCCGGATGGGAGTTGGCCCGGGTGCGGCTGTACCGGGACGGCACGCGGCAGGTGGTGCTGCGTCGGCGGCGGGTCAACCAGCCGCAACCGGGTCTGTCGTACTGACACCGGGCGGTGCCGCCCGAGGCCGGAGTCGGCCCCGGGCGGCACCCGGCCTAGTGCTGGTGCCCGGCGTGGTCGTGGTCGTCGTCGAGCTCCAGGAACGGGTGCTCGTCGAGCCGACCGACCAGCCGGTCGTCGGCAGCCGGCTGGAACGGGCCGACCGCGTCGTCGTCGTCGAACGACTCCAGGTCGACCGGGGTGCCCACCTCGCTGACCATGACCACCCCGTCGAGCGGCTCCAACTCGGGGACGTCCAACGCGCCGAGCGAGCCGTCACCACTCTGCAGCAGCTCCAGCACCGCCTCGCCGACGCCCTCCACCGGCGCCGGCTCGTCGTCCTCCGGGGTGCCCTCGCGGCGGGCCGCCTCGGCCACCCGCAGCAGCGCGGCGACGCTCGGCACCCGGTAGTCACGACGCTGACGCACCGAGATCACCCTGGGGTGCGGGTCGCTGGCCTCGGCGCCCTCGCCGCCGCCGAAACGTTCGTCGGCCTCGTCCGGGTCGATCGAGTCGACATCCCACGGCGTCACCTCGCCGAAGGCGTCGAGCAGCCGCTCGTCGTACGCGAAGGAGGCGTTGTTCAACGCCACGTACGCCTGCCAGACGTCGTCGTCGTCGACGCGGCCCTGCGCGGCGCGTACGGCGGCCAGGTGGTGGCGGGCCGCTTCGATCACCCGCTCGAGAGCGGCGTCCAGCTCACCATGCTGGTCGGTCATGTGGGGCAGTCCCTTCACGTTGGGGAGGTTGCGCGCCGGCGGCCACCGCCGGACACGACTAGCAGGTGCGGAGGAACCGGTCGAGAACCCGCACGCCGAACTGTAGTCCGTCCACCGGAACGCGCTCGTCGATGCCGTGGAACAACGCCGAGAAGTTCAGGTCGGCGGGCAGCCGCAGCGGGGCGAACCCGAAGCAGCGGATGCCGAGCTGCGAGAACGCCTTGGCGTCGGTGCCCCCGGAGAGCATGTAGGGGACGGGTCGCGCCCCCGGGTCCTCCGCTCGCAGGGCCGCCGACATGGCCTCGACCAGGTCACCGTCGAAGGTGGTCTCCAGTGCCGGCTGCCGCTGGACGTACTCGATCGCGATGTCCGGACCGACCAGCTCGCGCAGCTGCCGCTCCAGCAGCTCGGACTGGCCGGGCAGGCTGCGGCAGTCGATGGTGGCGGTGGCCCGGCCGGGGATGACGTTGTCCTTGTAGCCGGCGCTCAACCGGGTCGGGTTGGCGGTGTTGCGGATGGTCGCGCCGATGATGTTGGCGATGGGGCCGAGTTTCGCGATGGCCGTCTCCGGGTCGTCCGGGTCCAACTCGATGCCGAGTAGGTCGGAGACCTCGGTCAGGAAGGCTCGCACGGTGTCGGTGACCACCACCGGGAAGCGGTGCCGGCCGATCCGGGCGACCGCCTCGGCGAGGGCGGTGACGGCGTTGTCGTCGTGCATCATCGAGCCGTGCCCGGGGCGGCCCTTGGCGTGCAGCCGCAGCCAGTCGATGCCCTTCTCGGCGGTCTCGATGAGGTAGAGCCGCTGGTTGTCGTTCACCGAGTAGGAGAAGCCGCCGACCTCACCGATCGCCTCGGTGCAGCCGTCGAAGAGGCCACGGTGGTTGTCCACCAGGAAGCGCGCCCCGTAGTCGCTGCCCGCCTCCTCGTCGGCGGTGTACGCGAGCACGATGTCGCGCGGGGGCCGTACGCCGGTGCGCTGCCAGTGCCGCACCACGGCGAGCACCATCGCGTCGAAGTCCTTCATGTCGATGGCGCCCCGGCCCCAGAGGTAGCCGTCGCGCAGCTCGCCGGAGAACGGGCCCACCGACCACTCGTCGGCGTCGGCGGGCACCACGTCCAGGTGGCCGTGCACCAGCAGCGCGCCCCGGCTCGGGTCGGTGCCCGGGATGCGGGCCACCACGTTCGCGCGGCCCGGCGCGGACTCGTGCAGGACGGACTCCACGCCCACCTCGGCGAGCTTCTCCGCCACGTACTCGGCCGCGCGGCGCTCGCCGACGCTGGTGTCGTTGTCACCCGTGTTGGTGGTGTCGATGCGCAGCAGGTCGCGGCAGAGGTCCACGACCTCTGCGGTGGGGTCGGGTCGGGCGGAGGCGGCATCGCTCGTCATCGCCTCTTCATACCAGCCCGAGGTGGTCGACGGGCCGGCGCACCGACGCGGACGGTCCGGCGCGGGTGTGCGGGCGGACCGTACGCGCCCGCGCCCGTCAGCTGACGCATCGACTGGTGTTCCCGGCCCCGCTGCGCGCGACCGCCTCGGACCTCAGTCGGAAACACGTCGCAAGAGCGGCCGTGTGGGGCCTCGGCTCAGCCACGGACGAACCGTACAGTCGAGGCTCTGGCGATGACTGGATGCGCCTGCTCTCCGCCGCTCTACGCAGGGATGCGATGTGACAGAGTCCGCGCCGCGCCGCCTCCGAACCCGCACCGTTCTCACCCGTGACCAGGCTCGGGCGGGCGTCCGGGGCCACCGCGTCCCGGTCACCGACGTCGGCGGCGCCACCCTCGTCGTCCGGTGCGACATCCCCCCGGGTGGCGCGTCCCGCCGAAGGTCCCTCCGGCTGACCCGGGCGGCTCTCGAGAAAAAGTATCCGGGCCGCGACTGGCCGGACGAGCAACTGGTCCAGATCACAGTGCCCGACTGGCGGTGGCGCTACGCCCTCGCCGCGCTCTGCGTGCTGGCCGGCCTGATCGCCGAGGCGTGGCTGTACGCGTTCGCGCTGGCCCTGATCTGCGCGGCGCTGGCGGTCAGCGCCGCGCACGCCCGGTTGCACGACGTCGACCGGTTCGATCCGGCGGTGCGGCGCGGCTTCGCGGCCACGCTGCGCGACAACCTGGCCGGCACCGCCCGACTGTATCTGTTCCCGCTGGGCGCGGTGCTCGCGTTGTACCTCGTGGCCGCGGCGGTGCTCGGATCGCTCATCGTTCCGACGGCGACGCAGGACACGATCCTGGCCACGCAGAACGTCCTGGACGATGCCGCCGACCTGGTCGGCAAGTTGAAACTGCCCGAGTGGGGCCTGGCCCTCGTGCTGCTCGGGGCGTGGCTGCTGACCTCCCTGTTGACGGCGGCCGGCACTCCCGGCGCAGCGGGGGCATGGCTCAACGGGATCGTCCGCGGCTACGGACGCTACAGCGGGCCGGCGGTTGCCACGGTCACCGCGCTGTCAGTGTTCACCCTGCTCACCGGCACCGTGGCCACCCTCCGTGGACGGGTGCAACTGGCCGCCGAGTGGACGACTGACGACTACCGGCACGCCGCGGCCGCGGTCGAGGAGCGGCTGGCCGGCCAGGTCCTCGAACAGGTGGTCCGCGCGCTGCGCGAGCAGCTGCCGACGGACTACCAGCAGGTGCTCGCCGGCACCGTCTCAGTCCAGGTGATCAGCGAGCTGGAGCGGATCCGGGCGGCCGACGGCGACCGGTCCCGCGACGATCCGGTCGTCGCCACCGAGGAGGATCGCGTCGCCCGCCGGGGCGCCCTGCCGGACCAGTCGGTCATCACCGTCTCCGGTGACGCCCCGGCGCTGCCGACTCCCGGCGATCTGACCGGCGAGGACGCCGAGACGGCGCGACGCTGGGCGGATACTGCGCCGCCTGTCGCGGCGACCAGCGTCGCCACTGACGGGGGCAAGGAGGTCCTCGCGCAGATGCCGAAGGTCGCGACCGAACTGGCAGCGTGGAAGCGACTGGGCGATTGGGCCCAGGACCACCACCCGGCGGCCAAGCCACTGATCGACGCCGTCGCCGAGGCCTTCGACACCCAGTTGCAGGACCGGCTGCGAGCCCAGGTGCCGCCGCTCGTTCGGAAGATCTCGGCCCGGTCGGGCGACGTGCAGGCGGCCATGAGCACTGCCGTCCGCGACCTCACGGCGACGATCGACATCCCCGCCATCGCCGGCCGGTACGCCGATCAGGCGCGGCAGGCCGTCACCGCCGCACAGAACACCCTGTCGGCCCTCACGGCCAGGCGTCAGCAGTCGACGGCGCGGGCCGCTCTGCTCACCGAACTGCTCCAGGGGAACACCCACGAGAGGGCCCTCGCAGACACCGCCAACGCGAGCGAGGCGGTGCGGCGCGCGGTCGTCGCGGAGCTGCGTTCCACCATCGACACCACGACGGCGTCGCCCGATCTCCGTCGCGCGGCCGCCGTGACCCTGCACAACCTGTCGGGCCGCGGAGTCCGGGAGGTCACCGCCACCGACCTCGCCAAGGCGGTGCGGATCTGTGGCTGCGGCACCTGACCTCCGCTTATTCCGCAGGGGACTCCCGGCGCCCGGCTGAGCGCGCCACTGCCGTTCGTCGAGACCGAACTGGCAGCCCGGGCGCGGGCCGGTTTCGCGTTGGCCGCGTTCGGGTACCGCCGCCCACGACCGTACGTCCCTGCCGGAGCTTCCGCCCGCCAGTCGAGGAGGGCACCATGTCCGCTGTTCCCCTGCCGCCGCTGCCGCCCGCGCCCGCACCCGAGGAGGGTTACCGACCCGGCGGTCGCAGCATCGCCGACATCGTCGACCGGGAGCACCGGCAACTGCTGGCGTTGCTGGACCAGCTCTCCGGCCCGGACACCACACCGCAGGAGGGGTTGGCGGTGCTCACCGCCGCGCTGTCGCGGCACCTGTCCGCCGAGGAGCAGTACCTGCTGCCGGCGGTCCGCGCGGCGCTGCCGGCGGCCACCGAGCGGGTGGACGCGGAGATCAACGCCGACGCGGCCCTGCTGGGCACCCTGAAGGGGCTGACGGACGAGGCGTTGACCGAGGTCGCCGAGCGGGTCCGCCGGCATGTCGACGGGGTGGGCGCGCTAGTCACCGAGCTGCGCGCGGTCGCGACCGAGGAGGAGCTGATCCGGCTCGGCAACCGGTTGGAGATCGCCGAGGAGGCCGCGCCGACCCGACCGCACCCGGGCACGCCGGCCACCCCTCCGTGGAACCGGATCGTGGAGCCGGCGGTCGGGGTAGTGGACAAGGTTCTCGACGCGGTGACCCGGCGACCGACGTACCTGGCGGACCTGCCGGAGCCACCGCGGGACCGGTGACCGGCGACCGCCGGCAATGCATTCATTATCACCGATCCGCTCGGGCTATTCCGCCAGCAGACGCGTAGTCCTACCGTCACCCTATGAACCTGGAGCTGCGTCACCTGCGGGTGGTCTGCGCGATCGCGGAGACGGGAAGTGTGACGAAGGCGGCCTCGGCGCTCGGCCTGGCCCAGCCGGCGCTCACCGCCCAGCTCCAACGCATCGAACGGACGCTGGGCGGCCCGCTGTTCGACCGGGACCGGCGCGGGGCTCGACCCACCGCGCTCGGTGAGCTGGTGCTGGCCCGCGCCCGGGTGCTGTTGCCGGCCATGAAGGGGTTGCAGGACGAGGCCGCCCGGCTGGCCGGGGCGGGCGACACGCCGCCGTGCTACCGGTTCGGCGGGGTGAACAGCCCGATCCTGGGTCGGCTGGTGCACCGGTTGGCGGCCGAGCAGCCGCCCGCCCAGATCACCACGTACGCGTCCTGGTCGGTGGACGAGTTGGCGCAGTTGGTGGCCGGCGGTCGGCTGGACTTCGCGCTGGCCGGCGTGTGCGGCGACGCCAGTCCGTCGGCCGGGTTCGGGTTGAGCTGGCAGGAGGTGGCCGTCGACCCGGTGCTGGTGCTGCTGCCGGAGACCCATCCCCTCGCGGCGCAGGACGAGGTCCGCCTGGCCGACCTGCGCCACGAGCAGTGGGTCGCCGCGCCGGGTGACGGCTGCTTCGCCGACTGCTTCGCCGCCGCCTGCGCCCGCGCCGGCTTCACCCCCCGCAAGGTGTACGAGACCGACATCCGCGGCTGCGTCGACCTGGTGGAGGCCGGCGTGGCGGTGGCCCTGTGCCAGGCGACGTTCCGCCCGGTGAGCGGTCTGGTCACCCGTCAACTCGCCGGGACGCCGCTGCGCTGGCGGCTGCTGCTCGGCTGGCATCCGGACTCCCCCGCCGCCCAGGGCGCGGAGCTGGTGCTGGGAACGGCCAAGGCGGCCTACGTCGACTCGTTGGCGCCGCATCCGGCGTACCTGGCCTGGCTGCCCCGCAACCCGGGGTTCGGCGTCCGGCAGCCCATCGGGGTCCGGCCGGGCTGAGCGGCCGGTATTCCCGGCCGATGGCGGTGCGAACCGCCGTGGGCCGGGTATCTGGCGGACATGACCGACCTCTACCCGCCCGCCGACGACCGCGAACTGCTGCGCCAGGCGGCTGCCGCGCACACCGCCGCCACCCGCGAGGTGGAGGCGTTCCTGCGCCGACTGCCGACGGTGCCCGACCCTGCCGACGTGACCGAGTACGCGAACCTGCTCACCCGTGAGGACCAGACCCGCGGCGACCGGGACGCCGCCGCCGACGCGGCGGGCCTGACCATCGCGAGCCTGGAATCCGACAAGGGCCAGTAGCAGGACGCCGAACGGTGCCGTCCCTGCCCGGGACGGCACCGTCGTGCGGTCGCTCAGCGTTCGACGAGCGGGTCGTGACCCAGGTCCAGCAGGGAGTGCCGCCAGCTGTCGTCGGCGTTGCCGCGCGACGGCTTGGCGTCCATCAGTTCGCGGATCCGCTCGACCGCCTCCCGCATCACCTCGATGTCCTCGGGGGTGAGGTCCACCTTGCGCTTGTTGAGCACCTTGAGGATCTCCCGGCCGGGTTGGGGCAGGTCGAGGTTCGGGTTCGGGCTGAACGACTCCTCCCCCGAACCCCTGGTCAGCAGCCAGGTCCGCAGTTGCTCCGACGGAACGTTGACCTCGGCGTGGAAGTCCTCCCAGAGCACTTCCACCTCGGGGTCGAGCCGCGCTTCGCGTACCATCAGGTCTCCTCTCCGGGCGGCGGCCCGGACGTCTCCGGGTCGTCCTGGTCGGTCTTCGGATGCAGGCCCTCCGCAGGCACCCGCGTGCGGCGGGGGTTCGCTGTGGGCGGCGCCAGGATCGGGTCGGGATGGTCGTCCTCGTCCCGGTGTTTCGCGGACTCCGCGGGCTGGTGCGGGTCCTCGTGTTCGTCCCTTCGCGCCGGCCCGCTCATCGCGGGTGTGTGGTCGTGGCGGCGGTGTACCCCCGCTCGCCCGCTGTCACGTCGAAGGTGAGCGCGCCGTCGCGGACGTCCACAGTGACCTTCTGCCCCGGCGAGATCGCCGACTCCAGCAGCATCCGGGACAGGTGGTTGTCCACCTCCCGCTGGATCACCCGGCGCAGCGGGCGGGCACCGAACTCCGGCTGGTAGCCGTGTTCGGCGAGCCAGTCGATGCCGGCGGTGGTGAACTCCACCTGGAGGTCCTGGGCGTGCATCCGGCGGCGGGTCTCCTCCAGCAGCAGCGCGGTGATGTCGCGCAGCTGCTCGGCCTCCAGCCGGCGGAAGATGATGACCTCGTCGATGCGGTTGAGGAACTCCGGGCGGAAGTTCTCCTGCAGGCGGCGCATGAGCCGCTCCCGCAGCTCGTTGCTCTCCTGCTCGCTGCCCACGTCCCCGGTGCCGAAGCCGACCGAGCGCTGAGCGCCGGTGATCAGCTCCGAGCCGAGGTTGCTCGTCATGATCAGGACGGTGTTCTTGAAGTTCACGGTGCGACCCTGGCTGTCGGTGAGCCGCCCGTCGTCGAGCACCTGGAGCAGGATGTTGAACACGTCCGGGTGGGCCTTCTCGATCTCGTCGAGCAGCACCACCGCGTACGGGCGGCGCCGCACCGCCTCGGTGAGCTGACCGGCCTCCTCGTAGCCGACGTATCCGGGCGGCGCGCCGACCAGCCGGCTGACCGTGTGCCGCTCCTGGAACTCGCTCATGTCCACCCGGACCATCCGGTCCGCCTCGCCGAACAGCGCCTCGGCCAGGGCTCGCGCCAACTCGGTCTTGCCGACACCGGTCGGGCCGAGGAACAGGAAGCTGCCCATCGGTCGCTCCGGGTCGGCCAGCCCGGCCCGGGAGCGGCGTACCGCCTCGGCGACCGCGGTGACCGCGTCGTCCTGACCGACCACCTTCTGGTGCAGGTGACCTTCCAGGCGCAGCAGCCGGTCGCGTTCCTCCTCGGTGAGCTGGCTGACCGGGATGCCGGTGGCCCGGGAGACCACCTCGGCGATCTCCTGCGGGCCCACCTCGGGCACCTGGGATCCGGACGAGCCGTCCTCGCCGTTCGCGCGGCGGATGTCCTCCTCCAGCTCGGCGATCCGGTCGCGCAGCGCGGAGGCCCGCTCGTACTGCTCGTCGGTGACGGCCTGTTCCTTGTCCCGGCGTACCTCGTCGAGTTCCTGCTCCAGCTCCCGCACGTCGGACGCGGGGGTGCGGGTGCGCAGCCGCACCCGGGCGCCGGCCTGGTCGATGAGGTCGATCGCCTTGTCCGGCAGGAACCGGTCGGTGACGTACCGGTCGGACAGCTCGGCGGCGGCGACCAGCGCCTCGTCGGTGAAGCGCACCTGGTGGTGGGCCTCGTACCGGTCGCGCAGCCCGCGCAGGATGGCGATGGTGTCGTCGACGCTGGGCTCGGGCACCAACACCGGCTGGAAGCGCCGGGCCAGGGCGGCGTCCTTCTCGATGCTCTTGCGGTACTCGTCCAGCGTCGTCGCGCCGATCACCCGCAGCTCGCCGCGGGCGAGGGCGGGTTTGAGCATGTTGGACGCGTCCATTCCGCCCTCGCTGCCGGCGCCACCGGCCCCGACCAGGGTGTGGATCTCGTCCATGAAGATGATCAGTTCGTCCCGGTGTGCCCGGATCTCGTCGATCACCTTCTTCAGCCGTTCCTCGAAGTCGCCCCGGTAGCGGGTGCCGGCGACCAGACCGGCCAGGTCGAGCTGGACGACCCGCTTGCCGAGCAGCGTCTGCGGTACGTCCCCGTCGCAGATCCGTTCGGCCAGCCCCTCGACGATGGCGGTCTTGCCGACGCCGGCCTCGCCGATCAGCACCGGGTTGTTCTTGGTACGCCGGGACAGGATCTCGATGGCCTGTTCGATCTCGTCGGCCCGGCCGACCACCGGGTCGATCTGGTCGTTGCGGGCCAGGTCCGTGAGGTCCTGCCCGTACTGGTCCAGGGTGGGGGTGCCGCGGTCCGGCTTCGGCCCGTTCATCGGCCCGCGCTCGGCGTTGGCGGCCTGCAACGACTCGGGTTGGATCCGGCCGGCGGCCAGCATCCGCCCGGCCGGCGACTCCGGGTTGAGCGGCAACGCCATCAGGATGTGCTCGGGGCCGATGTAGTTGGCGCCCATCGCCCGGGACAACTGGTGGGCGTCGAGCAGCGCCCGCTTGGCGGCGGGGGTCAACGACAGGTTGGGCGGCACCTCCCCGCGCGGCGCGCCGTCGCCCTTCCCACCGAGCGCGTTGAGCAGGGTGTCCGGGTCGGCGCCGGCCCGGCGTACCAGGTCGCGCAGCGATTCGCGTTGCAGCGCCGCCCAGAGCAGGTGGTCGGTGTCCAGGTCGCTGCTCTGGCGCTGGGCGGCCCGCCGGGCCGCGTCGGCCAGCATCTCCCGGGCGTCGGCCGTCATCAGGCGGGTGATGTCGACCCGGTGCGGTGGCCGGCGCCCTCCCTCGCCCCGACCGAAGTACCTGGCCAGGAATTCGTCCCACGGGTCGGAGCCGATGTCACCGGGTCCCATCATGTCTGTCCTCCGCAGTCGGGCGCGGCACGGTCGGCAGGGGCTACCCGGCGCGCGCCCCGACAAACGCCGCAGGTGGTCGAGCACCGGCATTCCGGGAGTGGCGTCGGGTCAGGGCCGGGCGATGGTGGCAGGCTGACGGGATGGATGAGACCCCGCTGCTGATCGTGGATGGCGCCAACGTGGTGGGCTCGCGCCCGAACGGGTGGTGGCGTGACCGTGCCGGGGCCGCTGCCCGGTTGCGCGACTCGCTCGCCCCGGTGGCGACCATCGGGTTGCCGGCCCGGCTGACGGCCCCGGTGGAGGTGGTCCTGGTGGTCGAGGGGGCCGCCCGGGACGTGCCGGGCACCGAGGGTGTCCGGGTGGTCTCCGCCGCCGGCTCCGGCGACGACACGGTGGTCGAGCTGGTCGAGGGCGCGCCGCGGCGTCGACGGCTGGTGGTCACCGCCGACCGGGAGTTGCGCGGGCGGGTGACAGCGCTGGGCGCCGAGGTGTACGGCCCGCGCTGGCTCCGCGAGAACCCGACCAGCAACTGAGAAATTCTCGCACTGGGACTCCCACAGATCGGACTCCCGGCACTTCCGAGGGCCTTCCGGACAGGCGGGCAGGAACACCGACAGGGCGGATGTTCTTTCGGAACCGCCGATAGGCTCTAATGGAGATCTCCCCGCCCCCAGGAGGTTCCGCCGTGGCGAGCGTCGCCGAGCTGAAGGCTGCCATCGATGTCGCCCTCCAACAGATCGGAGACGGGCAGACAGCCGTGCAGGCGGCCGGCGAGAAACTCTCCGAGGCACAGCAGACCCTGGCCGGGGCGCTGGAGGGCAGCGGGCACGAGACGGTGGAGGCGGCCCAGGCGTCGCTGACCCAGGCCAGCCAGGAGCTGGAGGAGTGTCTCGCCGCGACACTTGTCGCGGTGGAGCAGGCGCAGCTCTACGTCTCCACCCTGTAGGCCGCCATGTCCATCATCGAGGATGTCGGCGGGCAGGTCCGTGCCGCCACCGAGGAGTTCCCGGTGGCGCTGCTCGGGCAGGCGCTGGAGAAGTTCGGCCTGGCCGCGGAGCGGCTGCGCTGGGTACGACAGGAGTCGGCCAACCCGATGGGGGTGCCCGAGCTGTCCGCCGCCACCGAGCACGCCGAGAGCGCCGGCTACGCGCTGCGGGTGGCACAGGAGCAGCTGTCGGCCTATCTGACGGCGATCGGCCTCGGCGCGGACGGAGCCCCGGCGCCCCGCCCTGAGCAACGCGCTCCCCGACACGACACGCCACCGGCGTCCGGGCCGGCCGCGGTCGCGCCGGAACCGGCCGAGCAGGTGCGGATGCGCCGGTGGTGGTCGGTGCGGGTGGCCGAGCTGACCGGCGGGCGCGAGGGCACCGACGACGAACCCGACGAGCGGGTGGACGACTCCCAGGAGTTGCTGCGCCGAGTGGTGGGAGGTGTCCGCTCCGGCGACCGCGACCGGCTCCGCAAGGAGCTGCGCCGGGCCCCTGCCGACGTGGGGCTGGGCATGGCGGCGCTGGCGCCGCCGCTGCTGCGCGAGCTGGCCGGGGAGCTGCTCGGGCACCCGCCGCGCGCCACCGACCTCGGGCGGCTGCGCGGCGAGTTGGACGGACGCGTCCGCGACCTGCTGCCCGGGTTGCCGCCGCCGGTGCTGGAGACGCTGCTGACCCGGGTGTGCCGGATGCCGCCGCCGCGCGCCTCCGGGGAACCACCACACGCCGCCGACTCCGCGGTGACCGCCGGGGTGGCGACCGGGCTGCTGCTCGCTCGCCTCGGCCGGGACCTGCCGGCCGGCGGGGCGAGAGAACCGACAGGCGCGAGAGAACCGGCGGGCGCGGGGCAGCGAGGCGACGCGGGAAAGCCGACGCGGGCCGGGCAACCGGCGGGCACGCAACAACCGGGCGGGACCGGGCGGCCGGGCGCGGCTCCCCCCGCCGGCGGTGCGGTGCAGCGGCCGGGCGCCACCACGCAGCGCTCCGGTGGCCTGCCGCCACGCTCGGATGGGCCGCCGCGCCCCGGCGGGCCGCCGCCGCGCACGGGCAGCCCCTGGCGGGACGCGCCGACGCGTCGGGGCTCCGATGGCTGACCGGCGCGGTCAGCTGGCCAGCCGGGTCCGGGACACCCTCGCCGAGGCGTTGGGCGCCACCCGTACCCGGCTGTCCGCCGCCCAGGCCGACCTGACCGCCGGGCGGGAACGACTCGCCCGGGTCCAGCGGGCGGCGGCAGCAGTACCGGAGCGGGTGGGCGCCCAACGGGACCGCCGCATCGCCGAGATCGACGCCCGCTACTCCACCCGGATCGCGGAGCTGGCCCGGAGGGCCGCCGACGCGGCCCGGCAGGAGGCGCCCGGCTGCGCGGGGGCCGACTGGGCCGGGTGGACGCCGACGCCCGCCCGCCGGGCCGAGCCGCCCGGCGCGCTGCGGGTCGGCACGGTCGGGATCGACGGCGTCGACCCGGTGCCCGCGCTGGTGCCGCTGCTCGACGCCGGGCACGTCCACCTCGCCGGGGACGACCGCGCCGGCTGCGACGCGGTGGTCTCCGCGCTGCTGCTGCGGGCCGTCGGCCGCGCCGACCCCGGGGCGGTACGACTGATCGGGTACGACCCGGACCAGCTCGGCGGCGGACTGGCCGGGTTCGCCCCGTTGGGCACGGCCGGGCTGCTCACCTTCGTCGGCCCGGGCGGGCTGGGTCCACTGCTGGACGACCTGGTGGAGCAGATCCGCCGCATCAACGAGACGGTCCTCGCCGGCGAGTACGCGTCGCTGCGCGAACTGGCGGCCGCGACCGGCCGACGACCCGAGCCGTGGCGGGTGGCGGTGCTGCTCGGCGGGGAGGAGCTGAACCGGCACGAGCGCGGGCAACTGGACCGGGTGGTACGGGCCGGCGCCGCCTGCGGCGTACACCTGGTGGTGCACGGTGTGCCGTTGCCGGAGGATCCGACGGTGACCCGGGTGGTGGCCGGGGTGTCCGGCGCGCGGATCGGCGGCTCGGCCGGACTGCCGGTCCGGCTGGACCCACCGCCACCGGCTGCGCTGGTCACCGAGACCTGCCGGGACGTCGCCGCCCGGGTGAACGCGGGCCCGCCGCCGACCCCCTTCACCGACCTGCTGCCCCCGCCCGAGCTGATGTGGCGGGAGGACTCCGCCGACGGTCTGACCGCGCCGATCGGTGAGGGCCCACAGGGCCGGCCGGTGCGCTTGACGCTCGGCGACTATCCACCCCACGCGCTGATCGGCGGGCCGTCCGGCACCGGCAAGACCAATCTGATCTTCGCGTGGATCGGTGCCCTCGCGGCCCGCTACTCCCCCGCCGAGCTGGAGTTCTACCTGCTCGACTTCAAGGAGGGGGTCTCCTTCGCGCGGTTCGCGCAGGGCCGGCGCGACCCGAGTTGGCTGCCCCACATGCGGCTGGTCGGCATCAACGTCAACACCGACCGGGAGTTCGGGCTGGCGCTGCTGCGCTTCCTCACCGAGGAGTTACGCCGACGCGCCGACGCGGCCAAGAAGCACGAGGTGACCAAGCTGGCCGAGCTGCGGGCGGTCGACCCGACCGGGCACTGGCCACGCATCGTCGCCGTGGTGGACGAGTTCCAGATGTTGCTGGCCGGCCGGGACGCGGTCGCCCGGGAGGCGGCCGACCTGCTGGAGGACCTGGCCCGCCGCGGCCGGTCCCAGGGCATCCACCTGGTCCTGGCCTCGCAGGACGTGCGGGGCATCGAGGCGCTGTGGGGCCGCCCCGCGCTGGTCGCCCAGTTCACCCTGCGCATCGCGTTGCCCAAGGCGCTGCGCATCCTCGCCGAGCGCAACGACGCGGCGCAGTCGCTGCCGCGCTGGCACGCGGTGGTCAACGCCGAGTCGGGCATGGTGGAAGGCAACGAGGTGGCCCGCATCCCGTCGGCCAGCGACTGGGAGACCTGGAGCGGGTTGCAGCACCGGCTGTGGCGGATGCGCGCCCCCGACGCGGCGCCCGCCCGGCTCTTCGACGGCGACGCCATCCCCCGGCTGGCGGACGCCCCGGACTTCCGGGCGCTGGCCGTACCGCCGGACGGGACCGTGCCGCGCAACCCGGTGGCCCTGCTCGGGGAGATCATCGACGTGCAGTCCCGCTCGGCGTCGCTGCGGCTACCGCGCGCGCCGGGCCGCAACCTCGCGGTGCTCGGCACCCGCGTCGACGAGGCGTGCGCGGTGCTCGACGCGGCGGCCCGGTCGCTGGCCCGTCAGCACCCGCCGGGCACCGCCCGGTTCTCCATCGCCTGCCTCGACCCGGACGCCGACCCGATCGCCCGCGCCCTCTACGACGACCTGGCCGACGACGCCGCCTGGTACGACGAGGAGACCGTCGGCGAGCTGATGGCCGAGACGGCCGACGGGCTCGGCGGCCCGGGAAGCCCGCACTACCTGCTGCTGTTCGCTGTCGACGCGGCAGCGGGTGCGTTGGCCGCCCGCGCGGGCCGACGTACCGGCCTGGAGCAGCTGCGCCGGATCATGCACGACGGGCCGGAACGACGCACGCACGTGCTGGCCTGGTGGCGGGGTGTGGCCCGGATGCGCGCCGATCTCGGTGGGCCGGCCGCCCGTACCGACCAGATCGGCGCCTGGGTGGCCCTGGACGCGCACGGCGGCGAGCTGGGCTCGTCGCTCTATCCGGGCACCGGCGGCCCAGATTGGTATCCCCGCCCCTGGCGAGGGCTCTTCTTCGACCGGGCGGTGCACCGCACCGGACAGGTGATCATCCCGTATGGACCGACCCGATGAACGAACCGGTGACCAGCGAGACGTACGCGGCGCAGCTACGGCGGCTGGCCGACCTCACCGCGCGGGTGCGCGAGCAGCGCGCCGAGGCGCACACCTGGCACGAGCGGCAGTGCGTTGCGGCCGAGCGGGCCGTCGCCGACGCGGCCGAGCAGCTCCAGAGCGCCGAGGAGGAGCTGGTCGCCGCCCGTGAGCAGCAGGAACGGGTCGACGCCGAGGTGGCCCACCTGTGGCAGCAGGTCCGCTCACGCCTCGGTGCCCGCCGTCTCGGCGGCCCGCCCGCCCCGGCGACCGGCGTCGGAGCCACCGACCCGGTGCTGCTGCTCGCCAAGGCCCGTGACCTGCTCGACCGGGCCGGTCAGCCGGGCGAGCTGCCGGGCTCGGTCAACCCGCTGCTGGCGCTCTGCGGGGTGGCCGGCGGTGTGCTGGCGTACGCGCTGGGCGCCGGCGCCCGCGCGCTCGGCGTCGGGTACGGCGGCGACCTGGCGGTCGGACTGCCGGTGCTGGCGTTGGTGGTGACGCTGCTCGGTCCGTTGGTCGGCCTGGTGCCGGCCCGGGTGCTGGCCGACCGCCGGCACGCGGTGCTCGGCCCGCGACCGATCAGTGTGGTGCTCGGCGCCGGTCTACTGACCACAGTGCTGCTGCTGATCCTCGGGCGCTGACCCACCGGGAGCCGACCCCACCCCCAACCCCGTCGATCTTGCAGTTTCTGCGGCGACACAAGGCGCAAGAGCGGACGGATCAGCCACAGAAAGTGCAAGATCGCGCTGGCCCACCCGGCCGGGACGGTCGCGCCGACCGGCCTCAGGCCGGGACGAGCACGGCCTCGCGGAGCAGCCGGCGGGCCAGGGTGAGCCGGTCGGCGTCGTCGGGCAGGCCGGGCAGGTCGCCGACCCGGGTGACAGTGCCGGTGAGCAGGGCGCGGGCGGCCGGCTCGCAGCTCGCCGGAAGGGTGATGGTGCGGTCGAAGAGCCGCAGCGCCACGGTGTCCGAATCGTGCGGCACCAGCTGCCAGCGCAGGCCGGGACGCAGGGCGACCCGGGAGTCGGCGTCCAGGGTGGCCAGCGCGTCGGCCTGGGCCAGCGGTCGGATCGGCGCCGGGCGGGCCGCCGGCCAGGCGCGCTGCCGCAGACGCGCGGCGACCGCGCCCGGGTCGGCGCGCAGCAGCCAGTCCCGCAACGCCTCCACGGTCTCGGTCAGCTCCGGCTCGATGGCGTCCGGGTCGGCGACGTCGGTGCCGAACGGCAGGCTGGCCCGCAGCCGCTGGTCCTCGGCGGAGAGCGCCAACAACTCCTCGACCAGGGCGTAGCGGGTGAGCGCACGGATGCCCACGGTCAGGTGCAGCGAGCTGGCGTCCTGCGCCTGCGCGCTGTGCAGCCACCCACGGGGCAGGTAGAGGGCGTCACCGGGGGCGAGCACCACGTCCAGCGCGGCCGGGCCCTGCGCGGTGGCGCCGACCTCGTCAGCGCGCCCGCCCCACTGCTGCTTCTCCAGCGGGTCGGGCAGCACCGGCGGGTGGATCCGCCAGTGCTTGCGGCCGTCGACCTGGAGTACGAACACGTCGTGGGTGTCGTAGTGGGTGGCGAAACCCTGGCTGCCGGCCGGGGTCAGGTAGGCGTTGATCTGCAACGGCTGGTTGAGCGCGAGGCCCAGGTCGCGGGCGAAGTCGACCAGCGGCGGCCAGATCCGGTGCAGCCCCTGCAACACCAGGGTTGCCCCGGACGCGTACTGCTCCAGGACCCGCTCGTCGAGCACCTGGTCGCCGATCTCGGCGCCCGCGCCACCGCCGCCGGTCCAGCGCGACGCCGCGACCAACTGGCCGTCCTTGGCGACGCGCAGGAACGGGGTACGCAGACCGCGCCGGCTCAGCAACTCGTCGGCGTCGGCGGGGCTGAGCAGGTCGGTGAAGCCGGCCGGGTCGGGCAGTTCGGCGGCGCGGGACAGCAGCGGGGTGTGCCCCCAGTGCGCGGCGGCGAACTTGGCCGGTTCGACCGAGACGCAGCGGGCCAGCGCCGCGGTGGCGTCGGTGGACGGAACCGCCGGGCGGCCGTGGTGGCCGCCCGGCGGGTCGAGGTACGTCATGGCGTGCCGCTACCGGGCGCTGCCGTCAGCGCCACCGTCCTGCTGGCCCGGGGTGGCGCCACCGTCGGCGGGACCCTCCGCGCCGCCATCGGCGCCACCGTCGTGCTGACCGGGGGTCGCACCGCCGTCGGCGGGACCCTCCGCGCTGCCGTCGGCGCCACCGTCGTGCTGACCCGGGGTGGCACCACCGTCGGCGGGACCTTCCGCGCCACCGTCGGCGCCACCGTCGTGCTGACCGGGGGTCGCGCCGCCGTCGGCCGGACCCTCCGCGCCGCCGCCGCCGGTGGTCTGCATGTCGTCATCGTTGAGTGCCATCGGTACTCCCTCGGGTGTGCCGCCCCGCCGTACGCCGGGGTCCGTCGTGCTGCGGGTGGTACCCCACGCGCGATCTTCTCTAACCCTCACCGTAGACGCCGAACCGGGGCGACACGGGCAGTTCGCGAGCGGCGGCGGAGAGTGCCAGGATGGGGTGGTGATCCTGGTGGGCACGTCCGGCTGGCAGTACCGGGACTGGCGCGGCCGCTTCTATCCGCAGGGGCTGCCGCAGCGGCTCTGGCTGGAACACTTCGCGGCCGGGTTCGCCACTGTCGAGGTCAACAACGCCTTCTACCGGCTGCCCGAGCGGGACACCTTCGCCGCCTGGCGGGCGCGCACCCCGGCGGATTTCTGTGTGGCGGTGAAGATGAGCCGCTACCTCACCCACATCAGGCGACTGCGTGACCCGGAGGAGCCGGTGGCCCGGTTCCTCGGCCGCGCCACAGCGCTCGGTGACCGGCTGGGCCCGGTGCTGCTGCAACTGCCACCGAACCTGCGGGCGGACGTCGAGGCGCTGGACGCCACGCTGCGACTGTTCCCGGCGCAGGTGCGGGTAGCGGTCGAGCCCCGGCACCCCTCCTGGTGGACCGACGCCACCCGGGCGGTGTTGGAGCGGCGTCGGGCCGCGCTGGTCTGGGCGGACCGGCTGGGCCGCCCGGTCGCCCCCCGTTGGCGCACCACCGACTTCGGCTACCTGCGGCTGCACGAGGGGCGGGCACGGCCGTGGCCCCGCTACGGTCGGGCCGCGCTGCGGTCCTGGGTGGGTCGGCTGACCGACGCCTTCGGCGCGGACGAGCCGGTGTACGTCTATTTCAACAACGATCCGGGCGGCGCCGCGATCGTGGACGCCGTCGCGTTCGCCGCGCTGGCCCGGCAGTCCGGTCACCCGGTGTCGCGGGTGCCCACCGCCGCCGAGGCTGCCGACGACTGAGCCCGCCCGACGCGTCGTCGGGCGGGCTCGGTGTCAGGCCGTCACGGCATCATCGTGGCGAGGTCCTTGGGCATGGTGTCCTTCACGTCCTGCCACTCACCCTGGGTGACGTGGCGGCGCAGCGTGTCCAGCACCACCTGCGTCACCCGCTCCGGGCCACCCTCCGCGTCGTACGGGAAGCCCTGCCGCACCTCGTAGAGGAAGTCGTCGCGGTTGAGCTTGATCGGCACGTCCGACGGCACCCAGCCGTCGAAGTAGATGCCCCGCACCAGCACCGGCAACTGCTGGGCGAACTCCACGCTCTCGTCCACCGGCAGCCGGTCGCGCAACAGGTGCAGCACCGTGCGCAGGGCCGCGTACGACTGGTTGCGCCGATCCTTCGGCCAGCCGTACGCGTTCTCGATGTCCTTGAGAATCAGGTTGGTCTTGTCCAGCGAGGACTCGAACGCTGAGATCATCGCGTCAGCCATCGGTCGACCCCCGTTCCGTGGTGTCCCACCGTCGGTCGTCGGCGCGGCGCGGCGGCCCCACCGGGCCACGGCGGGCCCGCACCGGGCTGCCCTGCGGGGCACGCCGGGCGTTGTCGGCCGTGCCGACCACGTGCAGGACGGCACCACGCCGTCGATCCGTCACCAGTCGAACCGTCATCCCCGTCACCTCCGTGTCGTCTCCGGCGTCGGCCGCCACTGGCGGCCGTACCCACCGCGTCCACCCTCCCCACGGGTGGGGTGAGGCGACCCCACCCCGATCGGGTGAGGTCAGCCGGCGTCGAGAAGACCCGCGAGGGTCTTCGCGTTGGTCTGCGCGTAGTCGCGGTAGCAGTTGTTCATGAGCACGTGGGTCTGGCCAGCCTGGTCGGCCAGTTCGCGCAGCTTCGGCGCCCAGTCGGCCAACTCCCGCTTGGAGTAGTGGTAGCCGAACTTCTCGTGGATGTCCTTGCTGGTCCACTTGTCGCTGTGCCCGTGGAAGCGCATGACCGCGAGGTCCGCGGTGGCGGCCAGGACCGGAGGCAGCGACGAGCGGTGGCCCTGCGGCATGTCCACGCAGACGTACGGCAGTTTGTGCTCGCGCAGGAAGGCAAGGGTCTCGTCGGCGTTGTCGCCGTCGAACCAGGAGGCGTGCCGGAACTCGTACACCGGGCGCAGCGGCGCGCAGCGCTTCGCCACCTCCAGCAGGTACTGCTTGTTGGCCCGCTTGATGGTGAACCAGGGTGGGAACTGGAACAGCAGCGCGCCCAGCTTGCCGGCCTCGACCAGCGGATCCAGCGCGGACAGGAAGCGCGTCCACACCTCCTCGTACGACTGCGCGGGCAGGTCGTCGGGGTAGACGTTCTTCTTGTCGGTCTCCGGGCGCAGGTCCTTGTAGAGCGCGCTGACCCGGGTGGGGTGCCCGGTCAGCAGGCTGAACGCCTTGATGTTGAAGGTGAAGCCGGCCGGGGTGCGCTCGGCCCACAGCCGCGCGGTCGCCTCGGCGGGCGGCGAGTAGTAGGTGGCGTCCACTTCGACCAGCGGGAACTGCTTGGCGTAGTAGCCCAGCCGTTTCTCCGGGGTGTCGGCGGTCTGCGGGTACCACCCCGAGTCCAGCAGTGTGCGGTCGGTCCAGGACGCGGTGCCCACCAGGATGTCACCCATTGTGGAAGTCCATCGCGTCGCGGACCGACCGGCAACCGCTGGGGTGGCTCAGGCCGCCCGCCGCTCGCGAGTCTGCTTGCACGTCACACAGGTGGTGGCGGACGGGAAGATCTCCAGCCGCTCCACCGGGATCGCCGCCGAGCAGCCCTCGCACCAGCCGTAGGTGCCCTCCTCGAGCCGGCCGAGGGCGTGCTCGTACTGGGCGCGGCGGTCGAGGATGGTGCGCAACAGGGACTGGGCGGTGTCCCGCTCGGCCGTCTTGGTGCCGCTGTCGGCCTGGTCGTCGCCGGCGGTGTCGCCGACCTCCACCAGCCGCAGCACCTGGCTCTGGAGCACCGCGTGGTCGTACTCCGCGGTCAGCTCGTCGTAGCGCGCCTGGAGCGACTGTCGGATCTGATCGATCTCCGTCTGGGACCGGGTCGTACCGACCGTGTCGTGGACGAGCATCGCTGCCTGCCTTTCCTGGGCCTGTGGCTCAAGGTGAACCGGGTGCCGGCGGCGCGGGGCCCCGGTCACGGTCGCGTTCGGTGCGCGGGCGGTCACCCGCGCTCTGTGAGCCGGGCGAGTACCCGCCCGATCAGGCGCGCAAACCGACGAATTCTCGGTTGTTGTCAGTCGTTTCCGCCGGGCTCGACGAGCGCCGGGCGGCGGGGGTCGCCGACACGTACCACGACGTCGGCGAAGCTCGCCGGGACGACCTCCTCGGCGTACCGGTCGAAGGCCGGCAGCGTCCACTGCTGGGCCGGTTCGGTGCGCCGGCGCAGCGCCGTCGGGGACAACTCCAGGTGGACGGTCACGTCGAAGGACAGGCCACCGCCGAGCAGCAGGGAGCCGCTGACCACGACGACGCCACCGGGCGCCAGGTCGACGTAGCGGGCGCGGCTGGCCCGGTCGGCGTCGGCGTCCCAGAGCGACGGAAGCAGCCGGCCGCTGCCGCCCGGACCGGCCGGGTCGAGCACCTCCCGGCGCAGCCCGGCCTCGTCGACCCAGGCCTCGTAGAAGGAGTCCGGGTTGGTGCGGCCCAACTCGAAGCGCAGCGACGCGGGGCGCAGGAAGTCGGTGGCGCGGACGTGCAGCACCGGGTGACCCTGGGCGCGCAGCGGGTCGACCAGCGCCGCGGCCAGTTCGTCGGCGCCGGCGGCGGGGGCGCCGTCCACTGCCACCCGCAGCCGCGCGGGCCCGGCGGCGGCGCTCGCGGCGCGGGTCGCCGCGTCGGCCAGCCGGCCGGTCAGCTCGGTGACGAGCAGGTCGGGCGAGATGGGGCGGATGTGCACCGGACCATCCTGCCCCGCGCCGGGTCCGTGGATGCCGCCGGTCAGCCGCTGCGGTCGATGGTGACCCGGGCGTCGTCGGCCAGCCGGTAGCCCACGCCGTAGACGGTGGTGACCAACGGGACGTCCACGCCGACCTTGCCGCGCAGCCGACGCACGTGCACGTCGACGGTGCGCACGCCGGCGTGCTCGTAGCCCCAGACGGCGTTGAGCAGTTGCAGCCGGGTGAACACCCGGCGCGGGTGGGCGACCAGGTGCAGCAGCAGGTCGAACTCCAGCCGGGTCAGCGGCAGCGGCTCCTCGTCGCGCAGCACCGAGCGCGACGAGGCGAGGATGTGCAGGGCGGGAATGGTCGGGCTGATCGGTCGGGCCGGCGACCGGTTGGCGGGCGCCTGGTCGGGGCGGCGTTCGGCCGGGACGGAACCGATGATCACGCCTTCACCCCGCTCCAGCATCTCGCGAGCGGCCTCCAACAGCCGGCGCGCCGCCGGGGTCAGCGACTCCTCACAGGCCAGCGGGATGGACAGCGTCACGGTGAGCACGGGCGCGGCGGTGTTCGCCGGGCGACGCTGGCCGCCGGGAGGTCGACCGGGCACCGCGGGTTGGGACGTATGCCATCCGGCACGCGACGAGGCGGGGCTGACCGACATGGTCCTCCTTGGGCTGGTCCGGGTATCTCCCCACGGCCCGGGACGCCGCTTCATCGATGCTTCCCGGCGCCTGGGCGAGGGTCAAGAGGCGGCTGCGTTGCATGAATGTGACAATTGACGAACACATCGGAGCCGAATGCTCGCTCTGCGTACGAGGCCTGATGATTACAGCAGAGTCGTCGAGATGCCCCGTTACGGGGGTCCCCGACCGGTTCACCAGGCGGTCACGTCGCCGCCGGACCAGGGCTCAGCTGCTGTGATCCACGCTGATCAGCGCCCCGTCGGCCAGCCGGTAGCCGACGCCGTAGACGGTGGTGACGACCTCCGAGCCGGCCAGCTTGGCGCGCAGCCGGCGGACGTGCACGTCCACCGTCCGGGCCACCGCGTGCTCGTAGCCCCACACGCTGGAGAGCAGTTGCAGGCGGGTGAAGACCCGGCGGGGCCGCTCGGCCAGAAACAGCAGCAGCTCGTACTCGATGCGGGTCAGCGCGATGACCCGGTCGCCCTGGCGGACCATCCGCGAGCCGGCCAGGATGCGGACGTGGTCCGGTGCGGCGGGCCGCGGGGCCGGTCGCGGCCCCGACGCGGGCTCCTCCACGGCACGCAGTTGGCCCTCCCCCGACTCGGCCAGCTCGCCGAGCAGCTGCACCAGCCGGGCCAGCCGGGGGCTCAGCGGCCCGGGGACGAGGTCGAGGGTGATGGTCAGGGTCGGGCTGGTGCGCGGACGGGCCGGTGGGCGCACGCCGGGGTGGCGGCGCGTGGGGATGGCGACGACGGACATGGTGCCTCCTGAGTGGCGGTACGCGCGCCACGCCGGGTGTGGCGTGACGGTCAGCGGCGCGCCCAGCCGGCGTTGACCGGGGACGCGAGGGGAGAGGGGTGGTGCAGTGGGGTCGGGCCGAGGGCCGGCAGGCCGGCGATCCGCCAGGCCGCGAACCCACCGACCACATCGGTGGCCCGGTGCAGGCCGACGTCCTGCAGAGCGGCGGCGGCCAGCGACGAGGTGTAGCCCTCCTGACAGAGGATCACCAGCGGCACGTCGTAGTCGACGGCCTGCGGCAGCCGGGCCGCGCAGCGGGGGTCGAAGCGCCACTCCAGCACGTTGCGTTCGACGACGAGCGAGCCCGGCACCACGCCGTGCGCGGCCCGCTGCGCGGCCGGGCGGATGTCGACAAGCAGCGCTCCGTTCCGGTACGCCAGGTGCGCCCGCTCCGGCGCCAGCCGGCGCAGCCGGGCCCGCGCGGCGGCCAGGATCTCGTCGATGCCCCGGGAGCCCGGTGGCGGCACGGGGGCGGGACAGTGCTCGGCGGTTGTCTGCATTCTCGGGTTCCTTCCGGTGACAAGGGGGTTCTCGGTGCGCGCGGCTACCAGGACCGGCCCGCCTCGGCGACCTCGGCGACCCGCAGCCGCCCGTCGAGGAGGCGATAGCGGGTCATCCGCAGCAGCGCCGGCCGGTAGACGTGCACGCTGACCGCCGGATCGACGCCTCGGTTGGTCACCTGGTGCACGTGCCGGGGGCCGAAGCGGCGGCCCGCGCCGGCCGGCAGCAGTCGGGGGCGTAGTCGGCCGGCGCTGACCGTCTCCTCGGTGAGCACGCCGCCGACCACCCGGAACGCCCCGGAGGAGCCGCCGTGGTCGTGCAGGTCGGTGCCCTGTCCGGGCAGCCAGCTCAGCGCCCACACCTCGTGCTCGTCGCTGACGGCGAGGCGGGCGTACCAGCGCTCGGCGGGGTCGAACCGCAGCGCGACCGGCCAGCCGGCCGGGTCGGCCCATCCGGCGGCAACGGTGAGCAGGTCGGGCTCCGGACGGTGGTGCGTCATGGCGGTTCCTCGCGGGTCGTTCGGCGGGGTGCTCTCGTACTCTAGACGGCAAAGCCTATAGGTTTAGTAGGTAATTCCGCCTGGTGGGACGCCGGTCAGCCGCTCGGGCGAATCAGCGCAGCACCGGCGGATCCGCGCGGTAGCCCGGCAACGAGGGCCAGCGCACTGTCAACACCACCGACGCGCGCTCGGCGAACCAGGAATGGTCGACCCCACGGGCCCACACCACGTAGTCGCCGGGCGCGGCCAGCCGTACCGTCCGGTCCGGCAACTCCACCCGGAAACACCCCTCGACGAGTACGAGCAGAGTGGTGCGCACCTCGCCGGTCGCCCACCGCGACCGGGCCTGCCCGGGCGGATGCACACCCCACTTCACCTCGACGTCGGTGCTGTGCCGGATCTCCCCCGGCAACGCGAAGTGCCCGAGCAACCAACCAGCGTTGGTGGCGCCGTCGACGCCCGCGTTGCCCACGTACACCGTCTCACCCATCGGACCCCTCCCCAGCGCGCCGGCCGAGCAACCTATCAGGACCGGTGTGGCTAACCTGGACCGGTGACCGAGAACCTCGACGCCGAGACGCTGGCGTTCGCGCACCGGATGTTCGACCTGGCCCGGGCCGGCGCCACCGACGAGCTGGCGGCGCAGATCGACGCCGGCCTGCCGGTCAACCTCACCAACGACAAGGGCGACACGCTGCTCATCCTGGCCGCGTACCACGCCCACCCGGACACGGTGGCCGCCCTGCTCACCCGCGGCGCCGACCACACCCGGGCCAACGACCGAGGTCAGACCGCGTTGGCCGCAGCGGTCTTCCGCAGCAGCACCGAAGCGGTCCGCGCGCTCCTCGCCGCCGGCGCGGATCCGGCACACGGCAACCCGTCCGCCGTCGAGACCGCGCGCTTCTTCGACCTGCCGGAGATGACAGAGCTGCTGCGCGTCGGCTGACACCGGCACGGCCGGGCCGGTATACAGGGGCGGTGGAAGATCCTCTGCCGGAGCAGATGCGGGCCGCCGCGACCGCACTGCTGACCGCGCTCGACCCCGCCGCCCGCGAGAGCGCCGTGCACTCGTTCGACGACGAGGCGGCCCGGCGCTGGCTGGAATACCGGCCCCGACCCCGACCGGGCGTCTGCCTCGCCGAGCTCGACGTCACCGCCCGCAAGGCCGCCCACCGGCTGCTGGCCACCGCGCTCAGCCCCTCGGCGTACGCACAGGCGATGGCGATCATCTCGCTGGAGGAGGTGCTGGACCGGGCCGAGGGCTGGCAACGCGGGCGGCACAGCGCCGACTACTGGGTGGCCGTGTTCGGTGACCCGGCCCGCGACGACAGTTGGGCGTGGCGACTCGAAGGACACCACCTGTCGGTGAACATGACAGTGGTGGACGGTCAGGTCTCCCCCGCGCCGATCTTCTTCGGCGCCAACCCGGCCGCGGTCCGCTACGCCGGCCGTCCGGTCTCCCGCCCACTCGGTGTCGAAGAGGACCTGGCCCGTGCCCTGCTCGACGCGCTGGGCCCCGCCGAGCGGGCCGCCGCGATCATCGCCGACGAGGCGCCCGCGGACATCATCAGCGCCACCCGTGGGCGCGTCGACGCGCCGCTGGAGCCCCTCGGCGTACCGGCGGAGCGGCTGGGACCGACCGGCCGCGCGCTGCTCGACCAGGTGGTCGCCCTCTACCTCGACCGGCTACCGCCCGAACTGGCCATCCGGGAGGCGACCCGACTGGCCGCCGGCCCACTGCACTTCGCCTGGGCCGGCCCCACCCACCCCGGGCGGCGGCACTACTACCGGGTGCAGGGCGACGACCTGCTGATCGAGTACGACAACACCACCGCGGACGGCAACCACGCGCACACAGTGCTGCGCCGCCCGGCGAGCGACTTCGGCGCCGACGTCCTGGCAACCCACCACCAAACCCACTCCCACTAACCCCGCGTCCGTCGCCCTGCCCTGCCCTGCCCTGCCCTCGCCGATCTTGCAGTTTCGGCGGTCGAGTTGCCCTGATAGGCGGCTTTCGCGGGCACCGAAAGTGCAAGATCGACGGGGCGGGGGGCCGTCAGGGGCGGGTGGCTTCGATGAGGAAGCGTTGGGCGTGGGCGACGAAGGGGCCCTCGTTGGCGATGCGGTGGTGGAGGTCGCGCAGAGGTGCGCGGTAGCGGTCGACAGTGAACCCGGGCACCGTCCAGATCACCTTGCGCAGGAACCAGACCACCGCGCCGATGTCGGCGAAGGTCGCCCGCAGCGTGGCCCGACGCAGGTCGACCACCCGCAGGCCGGCGGCCTCGGCGGCGGCGACCGCGTGCTCGGGGTGCCGCTGGGTCGGCGGCGGCAACGGCCCGAGGATCGCCTCACTCAGCTCCCGCATGGTGCCGGCCCCGATCTGCTGCGACAGGAACGTCCCGCCCGGCCGCAGCACCCGCGCGGTCTGAAGCCAGTCGGTTCGCACCGGATGCCTGCTCACCACCAGGTCGAACGAGGCGTCGCGAAACGGCAGCGGCCCGTCCGACGCGACAGCGACCACCGACGCGCCGACCCGACGCAGGATCCGTCGGGCAACCTCCACGTTCGGCGGCCACGCCTCGGTCGCCGTCAGCAGCTTCGGCACACGCGGCACCTCGGCGAGTACCTCCCCGCCGCCGGTGTCCACGTCCAGCGCCGCGTCGGCCCGCGCCATCCGGTCGGCGACCAGCCGGGCGTACCCCCAGGGTGGACGCTCCTCGGTGGCCCGGCCGGCCAGCCAGCCGAAGCCCCAACCATCGACGGGCGCGGCGGCGGCCTCCGCGATCAAGTCCTCGGCGTCACGCTCAGCGGTCATGGCGGTCAGCCTCGCGGCCGCTCACCGGGCCGGCAACCCATTTGCCGCCGCGCGCCCGGGGTGTCCCCGGTGGACCTCAGCCGAGGCTGAGCCCGTGCTCCTCGAGGGCGGCCTGGAGGATCCCGAGCGCCTTCGGGCCCATGCCGTGCAGCTTGGCCAGGTCCGTCCGAGGAACGCCCGCGAGCTGGCGCAGCGCGGTGTAGCCGGCGCCGTGCAGGGCCCGGGTGGCGGGCGCGCCGATCTTCGGGAGCGTGTCCGGAGAGGAGGTCATTCGGGGATGGTAGACCGACCAGTCGCACGGGTGACGGCCCCGCGCACCAGCCCCGCGCACCAGCCCCGCCGGCCGGCCGAGCGCCCGGCTCGCGGGTCGAGCGAGCCCGCCCGGCGGGTCCGTCGGGGCGGGCAGGTCGGGCAGCGGGCAGGTCGGGCAGCGGGCAGGTCGGGTCAGAGGCGAGCCCGGCCCCCGGATCGGGTCAGGGCCGGGCGATCTCGCCGGTGGAGCCGGCCAGCGCGTCCAGGCCGCCGGACTCGGCGCGGCCGCTGTCGAACTGACGCATCAGCCGGGCGCCCAGGTGCACGCCAACCCCACCGACGGCCAGCGCGACCAGTTCGGTGACCAGGATCGCGACCGACGCGCCGCGCTGCGGGGAGTGCGACCGGACCAGGCAGGTGAGCAGGAACATGGCGGCCATCACCGCGTTCACCAGGTTGAAGGCGACGGCGGTACGGCGGGTACGGTCGCCCGGCACGTCCCACAGGTCGACCATCCCGGCCACGGCGGTCAGCGCGGCGGCGACGAGGGCGGCGACGCCGGTCCAGTAGCCGACCTCCCCGAGGAACGCGGGCCCGCCGATCACGTCGGTGAGGTCGAAGACGGTGGCGCTGACGAAGAGCCCGAGCGGGAACGTCACCAGCATCGGTTGGATCGGGTGCCCCTGCACCCGCAGCCGGCTCTGCATCGGTCCTCCCCCGGGTCGGCGCAGCTCACCTGACCAGAGTGCTACCCGGGGCCGGTCGAGGCGAAACGATGCCGCCCGACTCGCCGCCGACAGGGAGAACGGGCACCGTGGCCGCGCCCACCGAGGCCGGACGGCCAGGCCGACGGATGATCGGCGCACCCGGCCCGAGCGGCCGGGGTCAGTTGTCGCGTTGGCGGGAGACCGTCCGGACCAGGCGCTCGGCCACCTCGCGCAGCGGGATGTCCAGCGACGAGGCGGCGGTGCGCAGCACGTCGAGGGCCTCGGCCGGCGGGCACCCGCGCTGCGTCATGATCACGCCGACAGCCTGGCCCACCACCCCGTCGTGCAGGAGTGAGGCGTCCCGCTCACCGGCGAGGGTGAGCTGCCGGTTGCGGTCCCGGACGGCGGCGAGAAGCAGGCCGGCGTGTTCGGCGAGCAGCATGGCGGTCAACTGGTGTTGCGGGGTCAGCAGGTCCGGCGCGGCGGCGTACAGGTTGATCGCCCCGATGACCTGGTCGTCGATGTCGACCGGTGCGGAGATCACCCCGCGTACGCCGAGGTCGCGGGCGTGCGTCGTCCAGGCCGGCCAGCGGGGCTCACCGGTCAGGTCGGCGGCGAGGATCATCTCGCGGCGGTGGATCGCGCTCATCGCCGGTGTGTCCGGCCCGTGTCGCAGGTCGTCCAGCCCGGCCAGCCCCTCGTCGGAGGCGGCCGCCCCGGCCGGCTCGCCCGCCCGCAGCGCGGTGAACCCGCACCAGCGGACCCCGGCGACGGCGTCCCGGGTGACCCGGACCAGGGCCAGCAGCGCCTCATCAAAGTCGGTCAGGGCGATCAGCCCGGCGGTCAGCTCCCGTAACAGTGCGGCTGCTTCCAGGACGCCGAGGGTGTGCACCACCGGTTCCCGCGTGTCGAGGTTCACCGGTTCGCAGCCTCCGTGCCGTCTCGCGCCTGCCCGGCACGCATCGTCACCTGTGTCATCGTCTGCTTCTCTCCCGACTCGACCGACCAGCCCTACTACCCTGGGAAACCTGGGTCGAAACGGCGTAAATCAGGGCCCCGGTCGCGCGTGGAGGCGCGATCGGGGCCCCGACGGTCGGTATGTCAGCGCGAGGCGCCGCTGAGCCGCCGCCCGATCGACGCGATCAGACGGTCGAGCTCGGACCCGAACGGGTTGTCGTGCACCAGGTACGTCCAGGTGGCGGTGGGCCGGACCAGGGTGCCGTCGTCGGGCTGCCAGTCCTCATCGAATTCGGTCTCGGTGAACGTGGCGATGGTGCGGGCCTCGATCTCCGGGATCAGGTCGTTGAACGCCGGCACCGCGGCCCGGTGGAACTCGTCCAGCGGGTCGAGCCGGCCCAGCGCGCGCAGGTGCACGCCCTCGCGGACCTCCGACAGCTCGGCCAGGTGCTCGGCCCAGAGCCGGTCCAGGTGGTAGAGCGCGATCGACCGGGCGGCGCGGGCGAGCAGGTCCTCGTCCATCTCGCCGGCCTTCTCGGGCTCCTTCTCCAGCAGCATCACCGCGGCCACGTCGCTGGTCAGCAGCCGCTCCCGGCGCGCGGCGAGGGCCTTGCGCTGCTGCTCGATCACCACGCTGTAGCGCCAGGTGTTGCGGTGGATCTCGTGGTTGACGCCCTCGGCGACCCGCTGGGCGTGCTCCACCGCGTAGTCAACCTGCTCGTCGGTCACCAGACCGTCGGCGTTCATCCGCGGCGAGGCCGGCACCGAGTCGGCGGCGTGCCGGACGACGAGGTCGTCCTCCAGGCTGACGAAGAAGACCGAGCCGCCCGGGTCGCCCTGCCGGCCGGCCCGACCGCGCAGCTGGTCGTCGACCCGCCGGCTGTCGTGCCGGCCGCTGCCGATCACGTAGAGCCCGCCCAGCTCGGCGACCCGCTCCTGGTCGGTCTGGTCGCTGCCGCCGAGGCGGATGTCGACGCCCCGGCCGGCCATCTGGGTGGAGACGGTCACCGCGCCGTACGCGCCGGCCTCGGCGATGATCGCGGCCTCTTCGTCGTCGTTCTTGGCGTTCAGTACGACGCAGGGCACCCCGGCGGCGTTCAGCCCGGCGGCCAACCCCTCGGACTCCTTGACGTCCAGGGTGCCGACGAGCACCGGCCGCCCCTTGGCGTGCCAGCGCTGGATCTCGTCGATCAGCGCCTCGTCCTTCTCCGCCCGGGTGGCGTAGATGCGGTCCGGCTCGTCCTCGCGGACGCACGGGGTGTTCGGCGGGATCACCGCGACCTCGAGGTCGAAGAACTCCCGCAGTTGGTCGCCGACCAGCACCGCGGTGGCGGTCATCCCGCAGACCTTCGGGTAGAGCGCGATGTACGCCTGCATGGCGATGGTGCCGAGCACCTCGCCCTCGGCGGTGGCGTCCAGCCCCTCCTTGGCCTCGACCGCGGCCTGGAGGCCGTCCGGCCAGCGGCGGCGCTGGGCCACCCGGCCGCGCATCTCGTCGACCAACTCGACGGAGCCGTCCCGGACGATGTAATCCACGTCACGGTGCAGCAGGGCGTGCGCGTGCAGCGCCACGTTGACCGCGGAGAGCTGCGCGACCTGCTCCTCGTCGTACAGGTCGATGCCGAGCTTGGCCTCGATGGCGGCCAGGCCGGCGGAGGTGAAGGCCACGCTGCGCCCGTCCTCGGCGACCGTGTAGTGCTTGTCCTTGCGCAGGCCACGCACCAGGGCGGCGGCGGCGTGCACCGGGTCCTGCTCGCCCGGCACCGCGCCGGCCAGGACCATCGGCACCCGGGCCTCGTCGATCATGATCGAGTCGGCCTCGTCGACGATGGCGGTGGTCAGCGTGGGCTGCACCCGGTCTTCCACATCGGTGACCAACTGGTCGCGCAGGTAGTCGAAGCCCGCCTCGCTGACCGAGACGTAGGTGACGTCGCAGGCGTACGCGTCGCGCCGCTCCTGCGGGGTGGAGGCCTCGTTGACCCAGCCGACGGTGAGGCCTAGCAGGGTGTAGACCGGCTCCATCCACTGGGCGTCGCGGCGGGCCAGGTAGTCGTTGATGGTGAGCACGTGCACCGGGCCGTTGCCGAGCCGGACGTGCCCGTACGCGGCGACAGTGGCGGTCAGTGTCTTGCCCTCACCGGTGGCCATCTCGGCGACCTTGCCGGAGAGCAGCGACATCGCGCCGAGCAGCTGCACGTCGTACGGCCGCTGGTCGAGGCCACGGCGGGCGGCCTCACGGCCGACGGCGCAGATCTCCTCGTAACCGGCGGCGGCACCCGCGGCCGCGGTCAGCTCGGCGTCGTCGAGCGCGCTGAGCTCAGCCTCGCGCGCCTCGATCGCCGGGAGCAGTTTCTCCAGCGGAGCAAGATCCACGGTCGAGCCGGGGCGCTGGAGGAACCGCCGGAACTTGCTCTTGAACCGTTGCGACACACCCATGAGCGGCAACGGTACGCGATTCCGGGCGGCGCGCGCGGCCCGGCCGCCCGGCAAGTTGGCCTTCCTTGGCCCGCGGTCAGCCGACCAGCAGCTGGTGGCTGGCGAGTTCCCGGTACAGCGGGTCGCTGGCGGTCAGTTCGGCGTGGGTGCCCACGGCCACCACCCGGCCGCCGTCGAGGACGACGATCTGGTCGGCGTCTACCACCGTGGCGAGCCGGTGCGCCACGATCAACAGGGTCCGGCGCACCGCGACGGCGTCGATGGCGCGGCGCAGCGCGACCTCGTTGCGGGAGTCGAGGTTGCTGGTCGGCTCGTCGAGCAGCAGCACCGGCGGGCCGGCGAGCAGCGCGCGGGCGATGGCCAGGCGCTGCCGTTCACCTCCGGAGAGCAGCACACCGCCCTCGCCCACCTGCACGTCGAGGCCCAGCGGGGTGCGCCGTGCCAGGTGGCCCAGGTTGACCTCGTCGAGGACGTCGCGCAACCGGTCGTCGGTGGCGTCCGGGGTGGTGATCAGCAGGTTCTCCCGCAGCGTGCCGGCCAGCACGGGAGCCTCCTGCTCGACGTAGCCGAGCCGGGCCCGCAGCGCGTCGCGGGGCAGGTCCCGTACGTCGGTGCCGTCGAGGCGGACCGTGCCGGCGCTCACCTCGTAGAAGCGCTCGACCAGGGCCAGCAGTGTGGACTTGCCGGCGCCGGAGGGACCGACCAGGGCGGTGCGGGTGCCGGCGGGGACCGCGAAGCTGACCTCGTGCAGCACCGGCTCGCCGCCCGGGTAGCCGAAGCCCACCCGGTCGAACTCGATCATCGGGGTCGGGCGGCGCGGGGTCACCGTCGCGGCGGCGGACGCCGGGCGGTCGTCAGCGCCCTCCGCGGGCACCGCCAGGATCTCCTCGATCCGCTGGAGGGCGCCCAGGCCGGACTGCAACTGGGTGTACGCCCGCAGCACCTGACCCAACGGCAGCGCCAGCAGGAACAGGTACATGACGAACGCGACCAGGTCGCCGACGGAGATCGCCCCTGCGGCGACCCGCGCCCCACCGATCCCGAGCACCAGCAGGAACGCGCCCTGCACGGTGACCGAGCCGATCGGGCCGACCAACGCCTGCACCCGGGCCACCCGCAGCCCCGCCGCGTACGCCTCCCGCGCGCTGCCGGTGACGGCCTCCGTCTCCCGGGTCTCGGCGCGGCTGGCCCGGATGGTCCGGGCCGCCGAGATGGCCCGCTCCACCGCCGAGGTCATCTCGCCGATCCGCTCCTGGGCGACTCGGGCCAGCGCCCGGACCCGGCGGGCGAAGGTGGCGGCGAAGACCAACCCCAGCGCCACGCCGAGCAGGGTGACGCCGAACAGCAGCGGGTCGAGCAGCACCATGGCCGTGCCGGCGCCGACCACCGTCACCGCCCCGGTGACCGTCTCGAACAGGCCGGAGGTGACGACCGCGCGCAGCAGTGTGGTGTCCGAGCCGACCCGGGAGAGCAGGTCGCCGGTGCGTCGGCGGTCGTACTCGGCGATGGGCAGCCGCAGCAGGTGGCCGGCGAGCCGACGCCGGGTGCCCAGCACCACTCCCTCGGCGGTGCGTTGCAGCAGGTAGTCACGCAGCCCGCCGATCGCCGCGCCGAACACCACGAGGGCAACCAGCACCGCCACCAGCCGGGCCACGCCCTGCTCGGCGCCGATCCGCTCGAGCACCGACCGGGTGAGCAGCGGCTGCGCCAGCGACGCCGCCGAGCCGATCAGCGACAGCGCGCCCACCACCACCAGGGTGCCGCGGTGCTCCCGTAGGTACGGCAGCAACGCGGACAGGCCGACCGACCGGCCGGCGGGGTTGTCGCCGGCCGGCCGGTCGGTCGAGGTGTCGCCGGGAACCGGCCGGTCCTGCACGGTGCTCATGTCGCGAACGGTAGCCGCCCCCGGCACGCGGCGACGGCGGGTCAGACGGCGAGCACCACCTGAAGCTCCTGGCGGCTACGGTCGGCCAGGTCGGTGAGGAGGGCGGGCGCCTCGTCGAACGGCACCACCGCCGAGACGAGATGCTTGCGGATCGCGTCGCCGTACGTCCTGAGCAGGTCGACGGTCTCGGCGGAGAGCCGTTCGCGGTCCCAGGTGGGCGCGAGCCCGCGCGGCACCCGGCCGATCTGGGCGCAACGCAGCGACAGCCCGTTGTGGTGGAACTCCTCACCGAGGCGGACCGCGTCCGCGCCGCCCTGGTAGAAGGCGAGGTCGATGACGGTGCCCTGGGGCCGCAGCAGCCGCAGGGCGAGGTGCAGCGCCCACGCCTGCCCCCGGCACTGGAACACCACGTCGGCGCCCCGGTCGCCGGCGGTGTGCGCCCAACGGGTCTTGAGCACCACCGCGGGGTCGTCAGCGTCGGGGTCGAGGGTTTCCAGACCGAGCGCCTCGGCGACCTGGCGGCGGTGCGGGGTGGGGTCGAGCACCACCACCGACGCTGCGCCGTTGCGCCGGGCGAACAACGCCGTCAGCAGCGCCACGACACCGGCGCCGACGACGGCGACCCGTCGGCCGCGTACCCCGTCGCCGAGCGTACGGACGTCGGTGCCGTGCAGGTCGGCGGCGGCGTGCAGCAGACCGTTGGCGCAGATCGGCCCCATGTGCGCGACGTACACGCCGAGCAGCGGGTCCAGGTCGTCGGGCAGCGCCACGAACCGTTCGGCGACCGGGTCGGCCAGCCAGCCGGTGCGGTGCCCGTACGTCATCGCGCCGACCGTGCCCACCGCGACGGCCGGGGTCTCGCTCTCCACCACCCGGCCGACCTGCATGTAGCCGAGTCGGGTCACCGGGTAGGGCGTGCTGGCCGCGCCCGGCTGGAACAGGCCCAGGTCGGCGTTCCAGGTGACGTTCAGATAGGGGTTCGTGCCCTTGACGTAGCTCAGCTCGGTGCCGGCTGAGACACCGCTGAACAGCGTCTCGACCCGGAACGTGCCGGGGCGCGGCGGGGCGGCGTCCTGCTCGACGAGGTCGACCCGGCCGGGGCCGGTGACCACCACGACCTTGTCACGCATCGACTGTCACCCCGGTGGCGAGCGCCGTCGGCGCGGTCGCGGTGGTGAGCCGCACCGTGGCACCGGTACGGGCCGAGTCGGCCACCGCGAGGGCCAGGCGCTGGGTCGCGAGGGCCTCGGCGTACGGGACGCGCACGTCGTCGCCGATGCCGCGGACGGCGTCGACGAAGGCGCGGTCCACAGCCACCCGGGCGGCCTCCGGGTCGGCGGTAACGTGTCGTTCGCCGTCGGCGTCGCGGATCGACAGCCCGTCCTCGGTGATCGCGAGGGCCAGCCCGTCGGCGAGGATCTCCAGGCCGGCGCGGTGCTTCCAGCCCAGGACGCAGGCGGCGCTGAGCGTGCCGACCGCGCCGTCGGCAAAGCGCAGCGCGGCGGTGGTCACCGAGTCGATGTCGGCGCCGTCGACCGGCGGTGGGGTGCCGTTGCCGTACGCGGTGACCTCGGTGACCTCGCCGGCCAGCACGCGGATCAGGTCGAGCACGTGGGCGGCCTGCTCGACCACCGGCCCGCCGGAGCGGTCCCGCCGCGACCACCACGCCACCGGGGGCACCTTGTCCAGCCAGGTGCCGCTGACCATTCGCACCGGACGGTCGGCGAGTAGGTCGCGGGCCTGGTCGAGCACGCTCAGGTAGCGCCAGTGGTGGCCGACGGCGGTGCGCAGCCCGCGCCGCGCGACCAGGTCGGCGATCCGCTCGGCGGTGCTCAGGTCGACAGCGACGGGCTTCTCCACAAACATCGGCAGCCCGGCCTCGATCACCGCCTCCTCGGCGGGGCCGTGCGCGAACGGTGGCACGCAGACGTACACGGCGTCCGGCTCGGTGGCCAGCAGCTCGGCGACGTCGGCGCAGGCCCGCCCGCCGTGCTGTGCGGCCAGCGCGGACGCGGCCTCCGGCGCGACGTCGGTGACCCCGACCAGCTCGACGTCGTCGAACCCGGCCAGCACCCGCGCGTGACGCTGCGCCACGCCGCCGGCTCCGACCAGACCCACCCGGCAGTTCCGCATCCCGACACCCCTTCGAAGACGTTTCATGTGCGATGGGAGCAGTCCCCTGAGCTGTGCGCAATCAAACGTTCATCCCCCGGGAACGAATTGTCGTCACCGCTGTGATCAAGCTGTTGCCGAGAATGCGGTTAGCGCGTGATGAGGAATGGGAACAACCAAATTCGGTTTTTCCACGCACGAACGGAGGGGTGCCCGTGCGGGATATGACATCGAGCGTGTCGCCGGTGGTGGAGGCGTGGGCCACGTACCGGACTACGTCGGCGGCCGACTGGCCGACCCGTCGGCTGATGCGCGCCAAGGGTGAGACCCGGGTCAGCGTGGTGCTGCCGGCGCGCAACGAGGAGGCCACCGTCGGCGCGATCGTGTCGACCATCAGGGAGCACCTGATGGATCGGGTGGCCCTGGTCGACGAGTTGATCGTGGTGGATTCCCGCTCGACGGACCGGACCGCGCAGGTGGCCCGCGCCGCGGGCGCGGAGGTGGTCAGTCAGGACGCGATGACCCGGGGGTTGCCCCGGCTCACCGGCAAGGGCGACGCGCTCTGGGCCGGGCTGGCCGCCGCCGAGGGAGACGTGGTGGCGTTCATCGACGCCGACCTGCGGGAGTTCCGGCCGCACTTCGTGAGCGGGCTGCTCGGCCCGCTGTTGACCGACCCGTCAGTCGACTTCGTGAAGGGCTTCTACCACCGGCCCCTGGTGGGCACCGCCAGCGTGGAGCAGGACGGCGGGGGCCGGGTGACCGAGTTGATGGCCCGACCGCTGCTCAACCTCTTCTGGCCCGAGCTGGCCGGCTTCGTGCAGCCGCTCGCCGGCGAGTACGCGGGTCGCCGGGACGTGCTGGCCCAGGTGCCGTTCGTCTCCGGGTACGGGGTGGAGACGGCCATGATGATCGACCTGCTCGACCTGGTCGGCCTGGACGCGCTGGCGCAGGTCGACCTCGGTGAGCGCAAGCACCGCCACCAGGACACCGCCGCCCTGGGTCGGATGTCCGCGCAGATCATGTTGACCGCATGGTCGCGGCTGCAACGGCGCGGCTGGGCGACCCCCGGGTTTGCGCCGGAGGCGTTGCTGACCCAGTTCCGGCGCGGTGGTTCGGACACCCTGCCTAACCTGGACCGCGAGATCGTGGTCAGCGACGTTTCCATCGAGGAGCGCCCGCCGTTGGCCGAACTGCGCCACCGGGTGCCCCGCCGCCGGGTGGCCGCCGCGTGAGCGCGACGAGCCTCACCGTGCTGATGAACGCCGGCCCGTGGCTGTCGGTGCCACCGCCCGGTTACGGCGGCATCGAGAACGTCATCGCCACGCTGGTGCCGGAGCTGCGGCGACTCGGCGTACGGGTGGTACTCGCCTCGGTGGGCACCAGCACCCTGCCGGTGGACGAGCAGATCTCGGTCTTCGCCGACGGGCAGTTCGCCGCGTTGCAGCGGCCGTACAACCAGGTCTGCGGGATCGCCCAGGCGCACCTGGCCGGGGTGGTCCGGGAGCTGCACTCCCGCGACGACATCGACCTGGTGCACGATCACGTCGAGGCGGTCGGGCTGGCCACCCTCGCCGCGATGGGGCCGGCCGGGCCGCCGACCCTGCACACCCTGCACTGGGACCTGGCCAAGCACCCGGCGCTCTACGGCAGCCTGGACGGCGGCGACCGGGTCCGGGTCAACGGCGTCTCCGCGTCGCAGCTGGCCCGCGCCCCGCTGGCGCTGCGGGAGCACTCGGTGGGGCACGTGCACCTGTCCACGCCGCTCGCCGTGGACGCCGACCGGCGGCCCCGACCGGACAAGGGCGAGCACCTGCTCGTCCTGGGCCGGATCAACCCGGGCAAGGGGCAGGACGTGGGTGCCCGGCTCGCGCACCGGGTCGGCATTCCGCTGGTGCTGGCCGGCCCTGTCGGCCCGTACCATCGGCCGGCCGACCTGGCCGCGGCCGGCGACGAGGCCCGGCAGAACCCGGACGTGCGGTTCTTCCTCGACGAGGTGGCACCGCACGTCGACGGTGACCTGGTCCGCTGGGTCGGCACGGTGGCCGGCCAGGAGCGCGACGACCTGCTCGCCAGCGCCCGCGCGTCGCTGTTCCCGCTGCGGTGGGAGGAGCCGGGCGGCACTGCGGTCGTCGAGTCGCTCGCCCTGGGTACGCCGGTGGTGGCCACCGCCCGGGGTTGCCTGCCGGAGCTGATCGAGCACGGCCGTACCGGGCTGCTCACCACCGACGAGGAGGAGTTGGGTGACCTCGTCCTCGCCGCCGAGTTGCTCGACCCCGACGAGTGCCGGCGGGTGGCCGCGCAGCGCTTCACGCCCGCGGTGATGGCGCGGCGTTACGTCGAGCTGTACGAGCGGGTCCGGCAGTCGGCGAGCGCGCCGAGGTTGCTGCCGGCCTGACCGACGGCAGGGCCGGCCGGTTTGCCGGTCGCGCCAGCGGGTAGCCGGCAGCGCTCATGCCCGCCGCGCGACGAGGAGCCGGGAATGGTCGGACCGATGGCGCACTCACGGGCCCGACCCAACCCGGCCGACGGCAAACCGCCGGTCCGTCGCGCGGCGGCGACGGTGGGGGTGCTGTTCCTGCTGGTCGGTGTGCTCGGCTTCGTGCCGGGGATCACCACCGGCATGGACGCGCTGCGCTTCGCCGGCCACGACTCGGGCGCGTTCCTGTTCGGCGTCTTCCAGGTGTCGGTGCTGCACAACCTGGTGCACCTGGCGTACGGGGTGGTGGGTCTGCTGTTGGCCCGGACGGTCACCGGCGCTCGAGCGTTCCTGATCGGCGGCGGCGCGGTCTACCTGGTGCTCTGGTTGTACGGGCTGGCGGTGGACCACGACACCGGGGCGAACGTGCTGCCGGTCAACGACGCCGACGACTGGCTGCACCTGGGGCTCGGCGTCGGCATGATCGCACTGGGCGTCCTGACCGGCCGGCCCCGTCGCTGACCGCCGACCTTCTGCTCGACCGGCCGTACCCGTCCCTGACCTGGGGTTACGGAGCGTGACCTGCCTCGCCCCGTCGTCGGTCCGGTTTGATCGGGAACGGCCAAGGGTAGTTGGCAGATCCCGACCCAGCAGCGAATTGAGGCGCCGATGTCGAGCGGGATCACCTGCGAGGTGCGCACCACGGCACCGGTGGCGGTCGTCCGGCTCACCGGTCCCCTGCACCTGGGCACGATGCGCTCGGTGCACCGGGCGCTCAACGACGCGCTGGTCGACCAGCCGGAGGCGCTGGTGGTCGACATGGCCGGGGTGAGCGTGGAGGACAGGTTGGCACTGTCCGTGTTCGCCGCGACCGCCCGCCGGGCGGAGGAGTGGCCGGCGGTGCCGGTGCTGCTCTGCTCCCCGTCGCCGGTCGCCGCACGATGGCTGGCCGAGTCGACCACGTGCCGGGTGCTCCCGGTCTCCGCGGACTGCGCGGAGGCGACCCGGTTGGCCGGCACGACGTCCACGTTGCGGATGCGGGCCCGGCTGGAGCCGGTGGCCGGGGCCTGCCGGCGGGCCCGGGAGTTGGTCACCGACGCGTGCGCGCGGTGGAACCTGCCCGACGCGTCCGGCCCGGCCGCGTTGGTGCTCAGCGAACTGGTGGGCAACGTGGTGCGCCACGCCGGCACGCCGATGCAGGTGACGGTGACCCTGCGGCGGCCGTATCTGCACCTGGCGGTGGTGGACGGCAGCGGCGCCCAGGCCCATGCGGGCGGGACGGACCTGCACGCCGAGGGTGGGCGAGGGTTGATGCTGGTCCGGGAGCTGACCCAGCGGTGGGGCAGCGTGCCAGCCGGGCAGGGCAAGGCCGTCTGGGCGATGCTGCCGGCAACCTGACCGTCCGAGGCGCTTGCGCCGGTACTGGCGATCTGCCCGAAATTACCGTCGTTGGCTGGTTACATGGTGCGAGGGTGGGTAGAGCACGCCCGTCCTTTCTGCCGTCACGACGGGGTGAGCAGCCATGCCCAAGCGGGTAACCACAGAACCCGGTCGAGATCGGGGCCCGGCGATCCTGGCACCGGCCCGTTTCGGGGGCTTCCCGGGAGCGGTACGCACGCCGGTCCCCGGCAACTCCCTGATCAAGTTCCTCGCCACGACCGACCACAAGCAGATCGGCCTGCTGTATCTGCTGACCTCCTTCGGGTTCTTCCTGCTGGCCGGCCTGGAGGCGATGCTGATCCGGGCCGAACTGGCCCGCCCGGGGATGCAGTTCCTCTCCTCCGAGCAGTACAACCAGCTCTTCACCTCGCACGGCGCGGTGATGCTGCTGCTGTTCGCCACGCCGGCGGCGTTCGGGTTCGCCAACTACATCGTGCCGATCCAGATCGGCGCACCGGACGTGTCGTTCCCCCGCCTCAACGCGCTCGCCTACTGGCTGTACCTCTTCGGCGGCCTCATGGTGGTCGGCGGGTTCCTCGCCCCGGGCGGCTCGGCGGACTTCGGCTGGACCGCTTACGTCCCGCTCAGCAGCGTCGAGAACAGCCCCGGGGTGGGCGCGAACATGTGGGTGCTCGGCCTTGTCGTCTCCGGGCTCGGCACCATCCTCGGCGCGGTCAACCTGATCACCACGATCCTCACGCTGCGCGCGCCCGGCATGACCATGTTCCGGATGCCGATCTTCACCTGGAACATGCTGTTCACCAGCGTGCTGGTGATCCTCGTCTTCCCGCTGCTGGCCGCCGCCCTGCTGGCGCTCTCGGCCGACCGGTTGCTCAACGCGCACGTGTACGACGCGGCCACCGGCGGCCCGATGCTCTGGCAGCACCTGTTCTGGTTCTTCGGCCATCCCGAGGTCTACATCATCGCGTTGCCGTTCTTCGGCATCATCACCGAGATCATCCCGGTCTTCTCCCGCAAGCCGCTCTTCGGCTACACCGGGATCGTGCTGGCCACCATCGCCATCACGGTGCTGTCGATGACGGTCTGGGCGCACCACATGTTCGCCACCGGCCAGGTGCTGCTGCCGTTCTTCAGCATCCTGAGCTACCTGATCGCGGTGCCCACCGGTGTGAAGTTCTTCAACTGGATCGGCACCATGTGGAAGGGCCAGCTCACCTTCGAGACGCCAATGCTGTTCGCCATCGGCTTCCTGGTCACCTTCCTGCTCGGCGGCCTCACCGGCGTCCTGCTGGCCAGCCCGCCGGTCGACTGGCACACCCACGACAGCTACTTCGTGGTGGCGCACTTCCACTACGTGGTGTTCGGCACCGTGGTCTTCGCCCTGTTCGCCGGCTACTACTTCTGGTGGCCGAAGATGACCGGGCGCCTGCTCGACGAGCGGCTCGGCAAGGCGCACTTCTGGACCATGTTCATCGGCTTCCACGGCACCTTCCTGGTGCACCACTGGCTGGGCAGCGAGGGCATGCCGCGCCGGTACGCCGACTACCTGCCCACCGACGGCTTCACCACCCTGAACACGATCTCCAGCATCTTCGCGTTCATCCTCGGTCTGTCCACCCTCTTCTTCATCTACAACGCCTGGAAGTCCTGGCGGTACGGGGCGATGGTGACGGTGGACGACCCGTGGGGCTTCGGCAACTCCCTCGAATGGGCCACCACCTGCCCGCCGCCGCTGCGCAACTTCGACCGGATGCCCCGGATCCGCTCCGAGCGCCCCGCCTTCGACCTCAAGTACGGCCCGCTCGTCGCCGATCTGGGCCGCGACCTGCCACAGCGCACCACCAAGCCGCCACAGCACTTCGCCGAGGAGTTCCGGATGGAACACCACGCCCCGGAGTCGCCGTCCGCCGAGGGCGCGCACGGCGCCCGCGACGCGGTCGACTACCAGCCGGCGCCGCGCTCCGGCGCCCGGCCGGTGGACGTGCCGGAGCCCGAGGGCGTGCGCCGGCCGAGCTTTGAGCAGAGCGACCCGCCGCAGGACGCCGAGGACGCGCCGAAGCCGCACGAGCGCTGGCGCCACCCGCACAGCGACGGCAACCCCGAAGAGCACTGACCAGGGGTACGCGCAGAGGGGCCGACACCCAGCGGGATGTCGGCCCTTCGCTTGTCCGTGTGCGGTCAGTCCCGGGCCGGCGACAGGCCGGCGGCGGTGAGCGAGCGGCGTACCGCGGGCTGGACCCGGGTCAGCCGCAGCGGCACGCCGGTCCGCTCCGCCGCGTCCCGACCGGCCATCAGCGCGGCGATCCCACCGGCGTCGAAGCCACCCGCGCCGACCAGGTCGACGACCACCTCGCTGGGCTGGCCGGTGACCGCCTCCAACATGGCCCGGCGTAGTTGGTCCGCGCCGTCGCGGTCGATCTCGCCGCCGACCTCGACCACCACCGAGTCGCCGTTCTGCTTGACCGAGATCCGGGTCTTGCCCGGGTCGGGTTCGGCGGCGCCGTTCTGCCACGGCGGCGGCGCGTCGGCGAGCATCGCCTGGCGCAGCCAGGTGAGCGCCCGCGACAGCAGCCGGGACACGTGCATCTGCGAGATGCCGAACCGGGCGGCGATCTCCGCCTGGGTCTGGTTGCCGTAGAAGCGCATCGCGAGGATCCGTCGCTCACGCCAGGGCAGTCGGTGCAGCAGACCGCTCACCGTCACCCGGTCGTCGACCGACTCCAACGCGTTGTCCGACTCGCCGACCAGGTCTCCGAACTCGGCGGAGCTCTCCCCACCCACCGGCGCGTTCAGCGAGGCCGGGCTGTAGCCGGCCGCCGACTCCAGGGCGGCGAGGATCTCCTCCTCCGGGGTCTCCAGCCGGGCGGACAGCTCGGCCACCGACGGGGCCCGGGACAGCTCGCTGGTGAGCGCGGCGGTGGCCTGGCCCACCTCGAGGATCAGGTCCCGCAGGCGACGGGGCACGTGCACACCCCAGGTACGGTCCCGGAAGTGCCGTTTGATCTCGCCCACGATGGTGATCGCGGCGTACGCGGTGAACGAGCCCCGTTCCGGGTCATAGCGGTCGACGGCGTTGACCAGTCCCAGCCGGGCCACCTGCTCCAGGTCCTCCAGCGGCTCCCCCCGCCCCCGGTACCGGCGGGCCAGCCGACCGGCGAACGGCAGCGCGAAGCGCACCAGGTCGTCCCGGGCCTCCCCCCGCCGCTCCGGCGGCAGCCCGGCGATCCGGGCCGCGTACGCCATCGCCGCCGCGTCGAGATCCTCCAGACCTCGATCGTTGGGTGGTGGTGGGGTCGTGGTCGTGGTCGTGCTCGTCTGTCCGAACATCCGCGCCTCCCTCAGGAAGGTCCCCCGCCCGGATCGGGAAACCGGTCGTGCGCGTGGTCGAGCCACGCACCGGGCCGGAAAGTGGGTCAGTGACTGGGATGCCAGCGGGCGACACCGCCTCTACGCAGCGCAATCAGGCCGTCGCAGCCAGCGATGTTCCCGCTCCGTAGGTACTCAATCACGGGACCCCGGGTTCGCGAGGATGTTTCGGCGTGCTCCGTCTCAGGAGACCAACAACCCCTGGTGGCCGCCGCTGTCGCGGAGCACGGCCAACGCCTCGGCGACCCCCAGCGGGGGCGGCGCGGGCAGGTCGTACGGCTGGGCGCGCAGCACCTCGGTGGCCCGGCGGGTGGGCACCGAGGTGACCGGGTAACCCCGGGCGGTGGTGCGGTCCAGCGCCCGACGCCGCCGGCCGAACCCGGCCACGGCCAGCCACTGCGGCAGCCCGGCCAACGCGGGTGAGCGCACCCCGGGCGGCTCGGGCAACACGTCCACCGAGCTGAACGCCTCACTGCCGGCGAGCCACCACTCGGCCTCGTCGACGCTGCGGCGGGTGGCGTTCTCACACCAGTACGGCACCAGCCCCGCCCGCACCACCTGCCACGGGTCGAGCAGTCGACCGCACTCCACCACCAACCGGTCACCGGTCTTGCCGGCGCGTCGCAGCCACCGCCGGTACAGGTCGGCCACGCCCGCGCTCAGCGCCGCCGGCCGGGGCACCAACACCCGGTGCAGCGGGTGCTGGTGCCGGGTGGACCAGTCCCGCGCGGCCAACTCGAAGCCCGAGTCGACGCCGTGCTCGGCGTACGCCGACGGCACTGACACCTCCGGCGGCTCCCACCGGGTCGCGTCGCCGCCGACGGAGCGCAGAACCTGCCGCAACGCGTGGCTGTCCGGGTGGAAGTCCACCGGGTCCAGCCCACTGCCCGGGCAGCCGACCTGGAAGCTGTGCCCCGGTCCACGCTCCAGCACCGGCCAGGTGCGCGCGTCGCGGACCAGCAGCACGGGGGCACCCGGCAGCAGCAGGTCGGCCAGAAACCGCGCGTACGCGGCCGGTAGGGCCCTCCACGCGGCGGTCAGCGACACGGTCGCCCCGGTCAGTGCGCCCCGGCTGGCCGGGCAGTGCACCTGGCGCAGGTGCAGGTCGGCGTTGCCGGCGAGCAACCGGGTGGCGAGTGCCGCGCCATGCTCCGCGGCGTCCGCCGGGCGGTCCACCCCGCCGTCGGACCAGTGCACGGTCATCTCGAAGCCCGCCGGCAGCCACGGCACGCCGAGGGCCACCGCGAGGTGCGCGGCCGCGCCGTGCGGAGAGCCGATCAGCACCCCGGGGTAACGCCGACGGGGGTACTGGTCGACGAACCAGCGGGCCACCCTTGCGGCGTCCACCTCGTCGACCTGGGCCACGGTGAGCGCGACCCGGCCGGCGGCGCGGGTGACCGCGGCACGGCGCACCGGCTCGGGGGCGCCGGGGAACCGCGACGTCGGCCCGGTGTGCCCGAGGTCGGCGCAGTCGACCCCGCGCAGTGCCCGGGCGGTGGCGGCGACCAGCACCCGGGCGGAGCTGCCCGCGGCCACGACCCGGTCGCCGGCGAGACCGGCGCCATCGGCCGTGAGCCCCTTGTGCACCTTGTGCACCGGCCCCACCTTGCCTTTTTCGCTCACCACGCGGCCGGGCTTCCCGTCCCGATGGGGTTCAAACGGGGCATCACCCACTCGGCGGCACATTCCGCTGGTCAGCGGGGTGCGCCGGTCATCACCGGCGTTCGGCGGCGCGGGTTTCGCCAGGGTCAGGACGGGCACTTCCGGGGCCATGCGCACCGACGACACCAGCGAGCCAGCCGCCGCCACGATCACCCCGTACGAGGACGGACCGTTGCTGGTCCGCGGCGACTTCGCGTTGGTCACCCCGGATGGCGATCGCATCGACGCGCGGCGGGGCACTGTGGCGTTGTGCCGGTGCGGCAAGTCGGCGCTCAAGCCGTTCTGCGACGGCACCCACAAGGCGATCAACTTCCGTGCGGGCTCCACCCGCGAGGGCTGACCCCTGGTCGCGCCGGGTCACGGGGCGGAGGACGAGGAGGGGCCACACCCCAGGCAGGTCCCCTTTGCTCTGCACCCGCCCACGCACCAGGCACGGTCCGTAACTGGCGCGTGGGGCGGGTGCAGAGCAAAGGGCGGACCCGGGACGGCGCGCCCCACCCGAACAGCCGGTCGTCTAAGCCCGCCGACCCCCACACGCCCGCGCGTGATCCACCCGTCGGCTTCCCGGACGTGACAAGCCCCTCGGATCAGACGAGCGCGGGCGGGGCCACCTCGGGCGGCGCGACAAGCGAGACCTTGGGCGGCACGGCCGGCGGGGCGGGTGCGCGCAGTGAGCTACGGCCGGCGGCCCAGCTGTCCAGCAGGTGCGCGGCGAACAGCCGGTCCACCGCGAGCCCGGCCGCCGCGCCGAAGAGCACATCCGAGGCGAGGGCCGGCTCGACGCGGACCAGCCCGCCGCACATGTCGTGCGCGGCGATCTGCTCGTGCACCGCGTCGGCCTCGACGTGCTCGTCGTAGAAGCGGGTGGCCATCTCGTCGAAGCCGAGCCGGCGCAACCCGTTGCCGTAGCGGCGGTTGGGCTGAGAGGAGGTCATCTCGAACGCGGCCAGGTGCCCGAGCAGCGCGCCGCGCAACCGTCGGTGCAGCCCGAACAGCGACATCAGGTTGTTGGTCGCCAACGTCACCGCAGGCGCCACGTCGATGTGGGTGCCGTAACCGGTGTCCAGGCCCAGCCGGTCGAGGGTGCTTCGGAACAGCTCGGCGTGCATCCGGTCCAGCCGCCCGTTGCCGTACTCGTCGGTCTGGATTTCCACGAGCGCGGCCTTGGCCGGACCGCCGAGGCGGGGCAGCGCCCAACTGTGCGGGTCCGCCTCCCGCAGGTGGTAGACGGAGCGGTGGACGACGAACTCGCGGAACTGGGTGAGGTCGGCGCGGCGTTGCAGCGTCGCGGCCAGCGCCGGACCGTCGTCGGCCGCGACCAGCTCGGCCAGGCCGGCCGCCACCCCGGCGGCGGGCACCGACGGCGCGCCGACCAGCCGACGCAGCGCCGCCTCGAAGACCCGTTCGCAGCGGGCACGCAGCGCCAGCAGCGTCGGCTGCCACTCCCACGACTCGTCCACCCCGAGCCAGCCCCGGTAGTGCAGCTCGTAGCAGAGGAACAGCGTCAGCTGCAGGTCCTCGTCGATGATCGGGTCCGCCGGGTGGAGGTCGACGCCGAGATCGGCCGGCAGGTCGTACGGTGGGTGCCGCAGAGCCTTCACGACCGCCGCGGAGAGCGGACCCCGTGCCGTCGGCAGGGTCGCGGGACCGTAGCGGCGGTCGGCGGGCTCGGACATGGGACCTCCAGCGTCGTCGGGCCGCTACTCATGCCCTGGTCCGGGGTGGCTAAACGAGGTCGTCGGCGTTCGCGGTGACCTCCACCTGCTCGCGGACCTTCCGGGCCGGAGCGCCCTCGGCGTACAGGCCCCGCAGGTCGGCGAAGGAGGGTTCCGGCGGTGCCAGCGACACCGCCGGGTCGACGACTGCCTCCAGTACGCAGGGACGGTCCGCGGCGAGGGCCTCGTCCCAGGCCGCGCCGACCAGCTCCGGGCGGTCCACCCGCACCCCGTGCAGCCCCAGCAGCCGGGCCCACCCGGCGTACGGCACGTCGGGGCGGCGGTGGGTCGGATCGGACGACGGTTGTCGCCCGCCACCCATGCCGTTGTGATCCCGGTTGTTGAGCACCAGCACCACCAGCCGCGGGTCGCGCCACTGCTGCCACAGGTGCGAGACGGTGATCAGTTCGGCGAGCCCGTTGAGCTGCATCGCCCCGTCACCCACCAGCGCGACCACCGGCTGGTCGGGCGCGGCGAGCTTGGCCGCCACCGCGTACGGCAGCGCGCAGCCCATCGAACCGAGGGTTCCGCACAGCTGCGCGTTGACCCCCGGCGGCAGGGTGAGGTGCCGGGCGTACCAGTAGAGAACCGAGCCGACGTCGACGGCGACAGCGCCGGTGCCCGGCATCCGGGCGGACAACTCCTGCAGGACGAGCTGCGGGTTGACCGGGTCCGCGGCGGCGGCGGCCCGCTCGGCGGCGACCTCCCGCCAGCGGTCCACCGAACTCTCCACCGTGGCGCGCCACTGCTGTTCGGGCCGGCCGCGCAGTCGGCTCAGCAGCGCCCGCAGCGTCTCGGCGGCATCACCGACCAGCGGCACGTCGGCCGGGTAGCGGGTGCCGATCCGGCGTCCGTCGATGTCGATCTGCACCGTGCGCGCCTGCTCGGGCATCGGGAAGTAGTCGGTCCACGGGTCGTTGGTGCCGACCATCAGCAGCGTGTCGCAACCACCCATCAGCTCGGCCGCCGCCGGGGTGCCGACCTCGCCGAGCACCCCGGTGTGGAACGGCAACCGCTCGTCGAGCACCGGCTTGCCGAGCAGCGAGGTGGCCAGGCCGGCGCCCAGCCGGTCGGCGATCTCGATGATCTCGGCGGCCGCGTCCCGACCACCCTGGCCCACCAGGATCGCGGTCCGCTGGCCGCCGCCGAGCAGCTGCGCGGCGGCGTCCAGGTCCACCTCGTGCGGCAGGACCCGGGCCAGCGGTTCGCCGGGGGTCGCCGTGATCACCCCGGCGCCGTACGACTGCAGGTCGGGCACCAGCGCCTCCTGCAACTGTCGGGGCAGCACCACGCACGTCGGGCTGCGGGTCGCCGCCGCCGTCCGGAACGCCTGGTCCAGCAGCGCCGCCACCTCGTCGGGGTTGCGGCCGTACCGGACGAACTGGTTGCACACGTCCCCGAAGAGCCGGCTCAGCCCGATCTCCTGGTGCGCGCCGCCGAGCGGCCCGGAGATGTCCTCCCCGACGATGGCCACCACCGGCTTGCTGTCCAGCTTGGCGTCGTAGAGGCCGTTGAGCAGCTGGACGGCGCTGGGGCCCTGGGTGGCGAGGCAGACCCCGATGCCGCCGGTGAACTTGGCGTGCCCGGTGGCCATGAACGAGGCGGTCTCCTCGTGCCGGGCCGGAATGAACGCCGGCTCGCCGCCGGTGCGGTCCAGCGCGTCGACCAGTGGAGCGATCGCCTCGCCCGGGTACCCGAAGGCGCGGGGCACTCGCCAGGCCAGCAGCCGCTCCACCACGACGTCCGCAACCGTTCGGTCAACCATTGCCGCGCCCCGGTGTGCCGGGGTCGACGTAGCGCAGTACCGCGCCGACGCCGTCGGTGAGGTCGGGCGCCTCGTCGGCGCCGAGCACCGTCAGTGCCGCGTCGGTGCCCACGAGCGCTCGGACCAGCGCCGCGTCGGCGCGTACCCGCTGCGGGTCGGCGACCGACATGGCGGCCAGCTGTCCCGGGTCGACGGCGATCTCGGTGGGTTCCGCGCCGATCCACAGCTCACCGTTGGCCGACGGGTCGTCCACGATGAGCATCATGTCGACCTGGTTGCGTTGTAGGGCCGAGACGACGGCGTCAAGCCCGCCGCCCACGTCCTCCTGCACGCCGAACTTGTCCAGCGCGTCGCTGATCCGCTGGTCGGCGATCTCCGCGATGGTCTGCACGGTGAGGTCGTCCAGCATCGTCTGGTCGGCGCCGCCGGCCCGTGACCCGGCATCGGTACGGACCACCAGGTCCTGCCAGCGCTCCGGCATCTGGGCGGCGATCATTCCGGTGGCCCGGACGTCACCGGCGACCACCACCACGTCCGCGCCGACCCGGTCGGCCAGCTGCACGGTCGCCGCGGTGACATCGCCGGCGTTCTGGTGCCACGCCTCCATGGCCGCCCGCTGGTAGCGCGACTGGGACCAGCCGCCGGGCTTCGCCCGTCGCAGCGGGTACTCGTCCCGGCCGGCGACGTGCGCCCGCCGGGGCACCCCGCCGGCGCTGACCGCCATCGCGTCGGCGCCGAGCCGGTCGGCGATCACACGCACCCAGGCCACCTGCTCACCGCGCTGGGCGAGCAGCGGCATCACGTGCGGCAGCGGCCCCACGTGGGCCAGGTCCCGCAGTGGCGGTGCGGACAGGTACTCGGACAGCACCACCTGGCCGTGACTTGCGAAGAGCGCCAGGCCGTAGTCCCCGACCATCGGATCATGACCTCGGACCACCCGGTCCAGCGCGGCGATGTTCGCCTCGTCCGCCCCCTGTTCGGCCAGGCTGCGTTCCAGGGCACGCCAGCGCAGATCCAACGCGGGATGGGCGTCCTCCGTGTCCGCGGAGGCGTCCAGATACACCGAGCACCACGGCCCGGGACGGTCGTAGAGCGGGCGCAGGAAGGACAGCTGCATGCTCGACCCCTTTCCAGCTCGGCCCCCCGCTTACCCGGGTCGCCGGGGTTGTCACCTCGCGGCCGTGAGCCCGTGACCAGGTTTCATTCACGTCGTTCAACCGAGGACGTCGATACGATCTGTGAACACACGCGGACTCTCGGTGGTGGAAATGGACAGCGGACTCGATACCCGACGGATCGTGCACCCGACGGAACGAATCGTCACCGGGCGGCTCGTCCGCCTGCTCGACGGCTACACCCGTGAGGTGCGCATCGGTCAACCGGTGCTGGTGGCGGTGCTCGCCGCGGCGGCCTTCGCCCGGCTGCCCGCCCTGCTGCTGCGCTCGCTCTTCTCGTTCGGCGGCGGCGGCACCCGCCGTCGCTGGAAGGAGCTGAAGCAGGGTCCGGAGTACCTGGTCACCCCGGTGCGGCTCCGCAACACCGCCGGTCAGCTCTGCGAGGTGGAGCTGCACGGTCACCTGCCGCAGAGCGCCCTGCACCCGGCGGACCAGGTGCAGCTCACAGTGCGCCCGCAACGCGACCCGGAGCTGCCGCCCCGGATCGAGCAGATCGTCAACCTCACCACCGGGCAGTTGCTGACCCCGCGTACGGCGACGCTCTGGTCGCATCTCGGGCCGCCACTGCTGTTGCAGGCGTTCCTGGGCACGCTGCTGGTGGCCGGCATCGCGGCCTGCTCCGCGCTGACCTGATCAGGGCCGGCGGGTCGGCGGTTCAGCCGATCGGGATGAGTGCGCGGGCGGGTCGGCGGCTCAGCCGACCGGGGCGGGCTCGCGGGCAGGCTGCCTGTCGACGGCGAGCATGCCCCGGCGACGGGCCCAGCGCTCGAAGGCCAGGGTGGCGAACGGCGGCACCGCGCTGGCCAGGGCCACCGCCGTGGCCAGCAGGCTCCACCGGTGCAGCCGGGCCACGGCAAGCACCAGCAGGACGTACGCGACGAACAGGCCGCCGTGTATCGGCCCGAAGATCTTGACGCCCAGCTCGTTGTCCGGCGGACCGTACTTGACCAGCATGCCGACCAGCAGCGCCAGCCAGGAGCAGGCCTCGGCGATCGCCGCCGCGACGAACAGCCGGGTCACCTTCTCGCGCATCCGCACGCCACCACCTCTCGGCCCGCAATGCTATCGGTCCGCCCTGGCTGGGCTAACAGGGCGGGCAGGTGGGTAGGAAAGGGTCCTCGGGTCTTCCCCCGCCCGGCGATCACGTGCGAGGTTAGGGGACCAGCGGTGACGGGGTGGTGACCATGGGCGAGGACGTCGGCGTACGAACCTTCAGTCGAGAGGATCGAGCCCGCTACCGCGACAAGGTCCGCCGCTGCCTGGATGTCTTCGCCGAGATGCTGCGCGAGTCGCGCTTCGACCTCGACCGGCCGATGACCGGCGTGGAGATCGAGCTGAACCTGGTCGACGAGGCGTCGAATCCGGCGATGCGCAACGCCGACGTGCTGGCGGCCATCGCCGACCCGAGTTTCCAGACCGAGCTGGGCCAGTTCAACGTCGAGATCAACGTGCCACCGCGCCGGCTGACCGGCACCGGCACCGCCGACTTCGAGGAGTACGTGCGGGCCAGCCTCAACGCCGCCGAGGTGAAGGCCCGGGCGGTCGGCGCGCACATGGTCATGATCGGCATCCTGCCGACGCTGCGCCCCGAGCACCTGACCGCCGAGACGCTGTCGGCCAATCCCCGCTACAAGCTGCTCAACGAGCAGATCTTCGCGGCCCGCGGCGAGGATCTGCCGATCGCCATCAGCGGGGTGGAGCGTTTGGCGGTCACCGCCGACACGATCACCCCGGAGGCGGCCTGCACCAGCACCCAGTTCCATCTTCAGGTCAGCCCGGCCCAATTCGCCGACTACTGGAACGCCGCCCAGGCGGTGGCCGGCATCCAGGTCGCGGTCGGCGCGAATTCGCCGCTGTTCTTCGGCCGGGAGCTGTGGCGCGAGACCCGCATCCCGCTGTTCCAGCAGGCCACCGACACCCGGTCGGAGGAGATCAAAGCCCAGGGGGTACGCCCCCGGGTCTGGTTCGGCGAACGCTGGATCACCAGCGTGTTCGACCTGTTCGAGGAGAACGTGCGCTACTTCCCGGCGCTGCTGCCGGTGTGCGACCCGGAGGACCCGGCGCAGGCCCTCGCGGCCGGCGAGGTGCCCAATCTGGCCGAGTTGCGCCTGCACAACGGCACCGTCTACCGGTGGAACCGCCCGGTGTACGACGTGTCGCGGGGCCGGCCGCACCTGCGGGTGGAAAATCGGGTGCTGCCCGCCGGCCCGACCGTGCTGGACACCATCGCCAACGGCGCCTTCTACTTCGGGTTGGTGCGCGCCCTCGCAGAGTCGGACCGGCCACTGTGGTCGCAGATGTCGTTCAGCGCCGCCGAGGAGAACTTCACCAGCTGCGCCCGACACGGCATCGACGCGCAGGTGTTCTGGCCCGGTCTCGGTTACCTGCCCGTCACCGAGTTGGTGTTGCGCCGGTTGCTGCCGATGGCCCATCACGGCCTGGACCGGTGGGGGCTCGACCCGGCCGAGCGTGACCGGTTGCTCGGCGTCATCGAGCAGCGCTGCCTGGCTGGCCGCAACGGCGCGACCTGGCAGGTGGAGACGCTGCACCGGTTGGAGTCGGCCGACCACCTGGACCGGCCGGAGGCGCTGCGCGAGGTGGTCCGGCACTACGTCGACCTGATGCACAGCAACCGGCCGGTGCACGAGTGGCCCATCCCCTGATTGGGCGTCACTCCCCCCGGCCGCCCACACCGTTCGCGGACCCCAAGGCATCGATCCTTGTCGTAGGCTGTTGCGGCGCGGACATCGACGCCGATGAGGGGATCGCCCGTGACAACTTCCGGAACGGACCGCACCCCGACCCCGAGATCCGCAAGCCAAGCCCTTTCCCGGCGGCACGTGCTGGGTGTCGGGGCGGCGGCTGCCGGTGGGGCCTTGCTCGTCGGCACAGCCGAGGCGGCGCAGGCCGCGCCGGGCGGCCCGAAGCGGGTGCTGCGCGCGCCGGCGCTGGCGCCCGGGGACCGGGTCCGGGTCGTCTCGCCCGGGGGCACGCCCAACCCCGCGAACATGGCGCGCGGCATCGAGATCCTGCGAAGCTGGGGCCTGGAGGTCGAGCTGGGCGCGCACGTCTTTGCCAGGTACGGCTATCTGGCCGGAACGGATGCCCAGCGGCTGGCCGATCTGAACGCCGCGTTCAACGACCCCGGAGTCCGTGGTGTGTTCGCCGCCCGTGGCGGCTACGGCACCCAGCGGATCGTCGATCAGATCGACGTGGCCGGCATTCGGCGCGACCCCAGGGTGGTCGTCGGGTTCAGCGACATCACCAGCATCCACGGCAGACTCTGGCGCGAAACCGGGCTGGCCACGTTCTACGGCCCGATGGTCAACTGGAGCGACAGCCGCACCGGCCCGGAGTGCGCCGAGTCGCTCCGGCGGGCGGTGATGACGACGGCCCCCGTCACCATCTCCCGGGATCCCGCCGAGACGGCCGCCCCCGTGCTGGTGCCCGGACGGGCGACGGGTTCCCTGCTCGGGGGCTGCCTCACGCTGATCTCCACATCGCTGGGCGCCGACGACGCCCCGAAGTTCGACGGTGCCATCCTGTTCTTCGAGGACGTGGACGAGGCACCGTACAGCATCGACCGGATGCTGACCGAGTTGCGCCGGGTGGGCGTGCTGTCCAGGGTCGCCGGGGTGGTCATCGGCCAGATCACCAACAGCGTCGGTGGACCCGACGAGTGGGACGCGGCCGCGGTGCTCAAGGATCGCCTCTACGACCTCGGCGTACCGGTCCTCGGTGGGCTCCGACTGGGCCACGGCAATGGCCAGCTCACCGTTCCGCTCGGTTCGCGGGCCACAATCGATGCCGTGGCGGGGACCCTGACCGTGGAGCCCGGAGTCCGTCCCCGCTAGCTTCGCCACCCTCTTCGTCGCCGGCTTCACCAGCGCGGTCCGCAAGACCTGACCCCAGCCTCACCTGCTCCGCGCCGGTTGCGGCGGGGGCGGTGCTCAGCCGCGCGGGGTGGGAACACCGAAGAGATCGATGATGCCGGCGGGAAGCTGGGCGAGCAGATCGTGCCGCTCGTCGTCGTTGAGCGCCTCGGCGACGGTCCGCAACACCGCCTGGGCGTGTAGACGCACCTGGTCCGCGTCCGCGACCTGCTCCCGGTCGCCGACGTGCTTCAGGAACTCACCGATGTCCCACCGGCGGCCCTGCGGATTACGGGTGACCGACGCGTCCAGCCGATCCGGTAGCTGTGCCGCCAGGTTGTCGGCCTCCTGTCCGGCGAGCCGTTCGCCGAGCACCGACAGAACGGCCTGTACGGACCGCACGGCCTCGTTCTCCCCGAGGCCCGCGCGCCGCCGTACCGTGGCGATCATCTGCTCGTACTCCATGACCCGCTCCTTCCGTCTCCTCGACCGGCCGTCGGGCCCTGCCGGCGGACGAACGGGGCGAGTTCCCAGGCTCCCTGGCCGCAAACGGGGTCACCCGTCGACCCGGACTTCGCGTCATCGGGCGGGCACGGCTCACATCTCGCGCGAACCAGGCGGATCAGCCGGTCGAGGACATGTCGTCGTGGTATATCGCGGCGGCGACCCGCACCTCGTTGCGCGCCAACTGCTCCGGGTCGTTCAGGTCCGGCCAGCGTCCCCCGTGGACACCCCGTGTCCGCGCCCTCCATCGACGACACGCCGGTCACGTCACTCGGATTGCCAGCTGAGCCAGGTCTGGCCGTGCTGGAAACCCACCCGCTGATACAGGGGCATCGCCCGTTCGCTGGAGTGGACGGTCACGTGTTCCAGGCCTAGCTCGCGCGCCTCGGCCAGCACCAGGGTCAGCAGGGCCGCGCCGATCCCGCTGTCGCGCAGCTCCGGCACCACGTACACCGCTTGGACGTCCCCGGTCCGACGGTGCCGGTGCGTGGGTGCCGGCACCCGGTCAGCGATCATCAGCCAGGCCATTCCGACCACGTCGCCGTCGACCTCGGCGACGAACGGCCGGTGGGTCGACAGATGCTCGGTGACCCACGTGGCGAACAGCTCCACGAAGTCGTCGTGATCATTGCCGGTGTAGCCGCCCTCCTCGGTCAGCCGCCGCCATCGAAGGCCTGCCAACGCCACGGCGTCGGCAGGCGTCCCCGCGCGGACGTCTGCCCGAATCTGACCTTGATGATTGTCGTTCGGCATGACGCGAGGCTACCCACGGATGGCCACGCCCTGGGCCCTCCCGGCCGGGCCGGCCGGTGCGGGTGAATCGTCTACGACATCAGCTCCAAAGGCAGCGCGCCCCGATCTACCCGGCCGGCCGGCCCACGCGCACCGGTCAGGCCTTGAGCAGCACCTTCGTGCAGTCGTCCTGCTTCTTCTGGAAGATCTTGTAGCCCTTCGGGGCGTCACGCAGCGGCATCCGGTGGCTGACGATGAAGCTCGGGTCGATCTCGCCGCGCTGGATGCGTTCCAGTAGCGGCCGGGTGTAGCGCTGGACGTGGCACTGACCGGTCCGCATGACCAGCGAGCGGTTCATGAACGCGCCCATCGGGAACTTGTCGACGAAACCGCCGTACGCGCCGACGACCGAGACCACCCCGCCGGAGCGGCAGGCGAGGATCGCCTGCCGCAGCGCGAACGGCCGTTCCGTCTCGACTCGCGCGGCCTGCTTGGCCCGGTCGTACGCGTACAGGGCGGCGTTGCCGTGGTGGCCCTCCAGGCCCACCGCGTCGATGCACGCGTCGGGGCCCCGGCCGGCGGTCATCTCGTTGAGGGTGTCCAGCACGTCGACTTCCTCGTAGTTGATCGTCTCGGCGTCGATGTGCTCCTCGGCCAGCCGCAGCCGGTACGGGAACCGGTCGATGACGATCACCCGCTCCGCGCCGAGCAGCCGGGCGCTGGCCGCGGCGAGCAGCCCGACCGGCCCGGCGCCCCAGACGGCGATCACCTGCCCGGGTTTGATGTCGCACATCTCGGCGCCCATGTAGCCGGTCGGGAACACGTCGGCCAGCATGACCGCCTGGTCGTCGCTGATCTCGTCGGGCACCTTGACCGGGCCGACGTCGGCGAACGGCACCCGGGCGTACTCGGCCTGGCCACCGGCGTAGCCGCCGAGCAGGTGCGAGTAGCCGAAGATGCCGGCCGGCGAGTGCCCCATGATCTTCTCGGCGATGCCGGCGTTCGGGTTGGAGTTCTCGCAGACCGAGTAGAGGCCGCGCTGGCAGGACGAGCAGTGCCCGCAGGCGATCGGGAAGGGCACCACCACCCGGTCGCCGGGGGCGAGGTTGCGGACCTGCGGGCCCACCTCCACCACCTCGCCCATGAACTCGTGGCCGAGGATGTCGCCCTTGCGCATCGCGGGGATGTAGCCGTGGTAGAGGTGCAGGTCGGAGCCGCAGATCGCGGTGGTGCTGATCCGGACGATCGCGTCCCGGGCGTTCATGATCTTCGGGTCGGGTACGTCGATGACCTTGACGCTGTCGGTGCCCATCCAGGCGGTGGCCTTCATTCTCGGTCCCTTTCGGAGAGCTCGGGCGGTCAGCGGCGGGACGCCGGCAGCGGCTGGGCGGGTCGCTGCATGGCCTGTTGGCGTACGGAGATGCCGTTGGGGCTGCCCTCGGAGCGGACGACCTCGCCGGTTTCCAGCACCTGCTTGAACCGGCGCAGGTCGTCGCGGACCTGCTGCTCGGGTTCCTCACCGAAGAGCTTCGCCACCGCTCGTCCGAGCGCGCCGGCCGGCGGCGCGTAGCGCAGCTCCACCCGTACCTCGGTGCCCCGGTCGCCCGGCGCGGGCACGAACCGGACCCGGCCGGCGTTGGGCACCCGGGTCCCCGGCAGCGACCGCCAGGTGATCGACTTGTTCGGCTGGTCGTCGATGATCTCGGCGTCCCACTCGACGCGGTGCCCGGCCGGGCCACGGGCGATCCAGTGCGAGCGGCGCAGGTCGTCGGCGCGGACGGACTCCAGGTGCGCCATGAATCGGGGCAGGTTCTCCATGTCCCGCCAGAACCGGTACGCCTCGGCGGGCGACCGGTTCACCGTCACCGCGATCTGCATCCTGATCACCCGGGCGCGGGCCCGTCGAGCGCGCCCGACGCGTACGGCGGCGAGCACGTCGACGGCGGTGATGCCGGCGATGGCGAGGGTGGTCAGCGCGACCCGGCGGCGGCGTTCACCGTCGCGGTCGGCGAGGGCCCGCCCGAGCAGTGTGAGGTCCATGGCGTCGCCGGCCACCCGGCTCCAGGCCCAGCCGGCCGGGCGACGGCCACTGAGCAGGCCGGCGCCGCTGCCCAACTCCCGTAGGCCGATGGCCGGAAGCACGGACCGCGCGGCCGGGGAGTCGTCCACCCCGGTCAGTCGCGCGAGGGGACCGGGCGCGACCAGCGCGCCCACTCCCAGGGCCAGGCTCAGCAGGCCGAGCGCGCTCGGCAGCGTCGCCGGCACCGGCCCGTCCAGCTCCGGCAGGAGCACAGTGTCGACACGACTCATGTCCGGTCCCTTCCGGTGGGCGTCGCCGCCGGTCCGCAGCGAGGGCGGCGGTGGTCCCCGCCCCCGTGACGCTATGTCTTACCAGTGCCACATGCGCCGGGTTCGGGGCAGAACGTCCGTTGCGGTCGGTGTGGGGTGGGAACGCCGTGCGGCGACGGTCGGCATCGCGACATTGACCGATTTGGATCACCTGAACGCCGTTACGGTCTGCCCAAACCGCCGCGCCGCCGGAAGGACATCCCGATGAGCCGTGCTCTGCTGCGCCACCTGACCGCCACCATCGCCGTCGCACTGCTCGTCGGGGAGGCCGCCGCCCCGGCCGCCGCGCGTACCCCCGGGTCGTCCGCGCCCGGCGGCGTCCGCACCGTGGTGCGCGACGCGGCGACCGGCGCACCGGTCCCCCGGGCCTGCGCGGCGCTCGTCCCGGTGGACGCCGCTGCGTTGTCTGCGGTCAGCATCGGTGAGGACCAACTCGGACGCTACGGGGGTTGCGCCGATGAGCAGGGCGTCCTGGTGACCGGGGACGTCGCCCCGGGGAGGTACCGGCTGCTGGTGAGCCCTTACGACACGACGGAGCACGGCTTGCAATGGGTCGGCCGGCGCGGCGGCACCGGTGAGCGCGAGCGGGCACAGGTGATTCAGGTGCGGCCCGGCGTGGTGACCAGCGCGCCGGTCATCCGGCTCGACCCGCCGGGCACCGTCGTCGGAGTGGTGACCGACGCGGCGACGGGCGCGCCGGTCCCCCGTGCGCTGGTCATGGTGGTGCCCTACGTGCCGCACCCGAAGTACGGCGACCACGGCCCGACCACGGACGAGGAGGGCCGTTACACGATCACCGGCCTCGGCCCGTACCACTGGCCCGTGCAGTTCGCCGCCGCCGGGCTGGCCACGGTGTGGTCCGGTGGGGTGGGCGGTCGGCAGCAGGCGCGGCCGGTGCGGGTCCGCGCCCAACAGACGGCGACGCTGAACCAGGCGCTGCCGGCGGGGACGCCGCTCACCGGGGCGGTACGGGTCGACGAGCTGCTCACCTACGCCCAGGTGATCGCGTTCGACGCGGCCACCGGGGACCTGGCCGGCGTCGCGGACGTGGGTGACAGTTACGCCCTGCGCCTGCTCCCCGGGCAGCGGGTGAAGCTACGTTGCGACTGCGCGTACACCCCGCCGGTCTGGCACCGGGACGCTGCCGGCTTCGACGCCGCGACTGCCGTGCGGGTACGCCGGGCGCCGGTCGTGGTGGACTTCAACCTCGGGACCCGCTTGTCGCTCGCACCCTGAACAAGGGCACCACCCCGGCGTTAGGAGTGCGCGGCAGCGGGTAGCCGGCATCCGCTCTTACCAGCGCCCGGAGGAGGTGGGATGTCGGAGACCAGCGCCTTCTTCGAGCGGTTGACGGTCGCTGGCCAGGATCCACGGTTCAGCAAGGTCTGTGGCAGCGTGCGATTCGACATCCGCGACGACGGCAACGTGGAGCAGTGGCGGCTGGACATCGATCATGGCCGGATGCGGGTTACCCGAAGCGATGCCCCCGCCACCACTGTGATCCAGGTGTCCGCGCAGGTCGCGGAGGCGATGGCGCGGGGCGAGGTGAACGGGCTGGCGGCGATCACCCGGGGCGAGATCATGGTCGACGGTGATCTCGCCCTGGCGTTGCGTATCGGGCGGCTGTTTCCGCGAGAGGCCGGGCGGCTTCAGCGCGAGGATCCCGACAGTGGGACGTGACGGATGAGGGACATCGCGGGCACTGTGGCGTGCATCGACGGGAACACCTTCATGGTGTCCGACGCCAGCGGCGACGTGCAGTCGTCCCCGAGCACCCCGGTCGGCCTCTTCGCCGCTGACACGCGCTTCCTGTCCCGTTGGAGGCTCACCGTCAACGGCGAGTGCATGACCGCGCTGTCGGTGGACGACAGCCAGTACTTCGAGGTCACGTTCTTCGCGGTGCCCGGCGCGGCGGTGGACTACGTGGAGGCCGACGTGTCGGCCATTCGGCGCAGGCGCATCGGCCCGGACCTCACCGAGTCGCTGACGATCTTCAATTACGGCGAGCGGGACATGACGCTCGACGTACGTCTGGAGGTGGCCGCCGACTTCGCCGACATCTTCGAGATCAAGTTCGACATCGGCGACAAGTCCGGCGAGCACTACACGCACGTCGGCCCGAACGAGTTGCGCCTGGGTTACCGGCGCGCCACCTACCGACGTGAGGTCGTCGTGTCGGCGAGCGAACCCGCGGAGTTCGACCCGGGCGGACTCCGGTTCGCGGTCCGACTGCGCCCCGGGCAGCAGTGGTCCACCCGGTTGCAGGCAGTCATGTTGGCGCTGCGTCCGGACGGCGTCGACCTGCGCTCCGCCCTGCGGGCCCTACGGCCGGACGACTCCACCCTGCCTGCCAGCGTGCAGGCCTGGGTCGCGGCGGCCCCGACCCTGGACACCGAGAGCGTCGGCCTCCAGCAGGTCTACCGCCGCAGCCTGGTGGACCTGGCGGCGCTGCGCTTCGCCCCGCTCTCGCTCGGCGGGGCGAGTGTGCCCGCGGCCGGGTTGCCCTGGTTCATGACCCTGTTCGGTCGCGACAGCCTGTTGACCTGCCTGCAAACCCTGCCGATCACCCCGTCGCTGACCCCACCGACACTGCGGATCCTCGGGTCGTTGCAGGGCACCCGGACCGACGACGTGTTGGAGGAGGACCCGGGCCGGATCCTGCACGAGCTGCGCTACGGGGAGTCGGCCGCGTTCGAGGAGCAGCCACACTCCCCGTACTACGGCACTGTGGACGCCTCACCGCTGTTCGTGGTGCTGCTCGACGAGTACGAGCGGTGGAGCGGCGACACCGCGCTGGTGATGGAGTTGGAGCAGGAGGCCCGAGCGGCCCTGGCCTGGATCGACCTGTACGCGGACCTGACCTCCACCGGCTACGTTTGGTACCAGCGACGCAACCGCGCCACCGGCCTGGACAACCAGTGCTGGAAGGACTCCTGGGACAGCATCTCCTACGCCGACGGCCGGCTGCCGGGCTTCCCGAGGGCCACCTGCGAAACCCAGGGGTACGCCTACGACGCGAAGATCCGGGGGGCACGACTGGCCCGCACCTTCTGGGGCGACACTGCCTACGCCGAGCGGCTGGAGAGCGAGGCGGCGGCCCTGTACGACCGGTTCAACCGGGACTTCTGGCTTGAGGACCGCGGCTTCTACGCCCTCGCCCTCGACCACGACGGCACTCCCGTGGACAGCCTGTCGTCCAACATCGGGCACCTGTTGTGGAGCGGCATCGTGCCACCGGAGCGGGCTGCGCGGGTGGTCGAGCACCTGATGGGGCCGGCGCTCTTCTCGGGTTGGGGGGTGCGGACGTTCGCCGAGGGGCAGCGCCGCTACAACCCGCTCGGCTACCACAACGGCACGGTCTGGCCGTTCGACAACTCGTTCATCGCCTGGGGGCTGCGCCGTTACGGCTTCGGCAACGAGGCGGCCCGCATCGCCGAGGGCATCCTCTCCGCCGCCACCTACTTCGAGGGCCGGCTACCCGAGGCGTTCGGCGGGTTCGACCGCGACACCACCCGGTTCCCGATCCGGTACCCGACCGCCGGCAGTCCGCAGGCGTGGTCCAGCGGAGCCTGCATGCTGCTGATCCGCACCATGCTCGGTATCAACCCGCACGAGGACCACCTGGCCGTGGACCCCGCGCTGCCCAGCACCTTCGGGCGGATCGCGCTCCTGGACATCCCCGGCCGTTGGGGCAAGCGCGACGCGTTCGCCCGCCAACGCCCCGACCAGCGTTAGCCACCGTGGCCTGCTTGATCGTGAGGGCTGAACGGGCGGGGAGTGTGCGTGATGCCGTTGAGGATGAGCGTGAGTCCGCGCTCGAATTCCTGGCCGGTGTACACGGCCCCGACCGGGGCCAGTTCGGCGAGGGTCGGCAGAGCACCGTGCGCAAGCGCTTCGACGCGACGGGCGGCGGAGGCGGGATCCTTCTCGCGCGTGAGCGCACCGGCCAGCTCGTTCTGCGCAATACCCGTGACAAACGCCGAGACGGCGCGGAACGCGACGAACAGGTCGACGCCGTCCAAGCCTCCGCGCGCAAGTGCTGCCGCGAGCGCCTCGGCTGGAGCGAGGCTGGCTCGGGAAGACGTGCGGCGGGTGAGTATGAGCGGGATGACCGCCGGGTGCGCGCGGAAGGTCCGCCACATGGCGGTAGCCACGGCACGCGTGTCGGCCAGCCAATCGTCGGTCGGCTTCGGTATCTGGACTCGGGCGGCGACGGCGTCGACCACGAGTTCCTCGAGGGCTTCGCGGCTGTCGACGTAGTTGTAGAGAGTCATGGCGCCGGTTTTCAGCGACGCCGCGAGGGAGCGCATGGTGAGCCCGGCCAAGCCATCCCGGTCGACGATCACCAGCGCGTGTTGCTGGATGTCCGTGAGGGTGAAACGGGCTCTCATGCTGGCTGCTCTCCCGGAGGGTACGGCGTACGTATCAGACGGTACTATACGTACAACGTACGCATGCCGGAGGAGATTCATGATCACTAGAAACTCGGAGCGCCCGACATTCCGGGCCAGCCGGAAAACGGGAACGGGATGGCGTGACCTGGCTCAGCAGCAGGATGACGCCTTCGTCGCCTTCGCCCGCACTCTGACCGATGAAGAGTGGGAGCGGCCCAGCCTCTGTGCGGGCTGGACCAACAAGGTTGTGCTCGCCCACCTCGCGCTCGGCCTGCACCTGCCGCCATCCCGGCTGCTGCTGACAATGGGGCGGCGGCGCTGGTCGTTCGATGCCTCGAACGACCTCCTGAGTCGCGAGTACGCCAGCCAAAGCACCGCCCCGGAATTGATCGACGTGTTCGACCGCTTCCGGGCGCGTCCACGAGGTATCGGACGTCTACTGCCGGCACCGCTACTGCTCGGCGACCACGTCGTACACCACCTCGACATCGCATTCACGCTCGGCCGGTCCGGCGTCCTGGCGCCGCCGGTGGCCGACGCGGTCCTCACCGTCGAGACACGCGTGCCCAACCCGTTCATCCCCGCGGTCGCGCGGGCCAACGGCATCGCGTTCCGCACCACCGACACGAACTGGTCGCGTTCATCTGCCGGCGCCCCCGAAGTCGTCGGCACCGCCGAGAGCATCATCTCCGTTCTCGCCGGTCGACACCACGCCATCCCGAACCTGTCGGGCAGCGGCGTCGCCATCCTGGCGAACCGACTCTGAAGCGCGCGCGGCCCCACACCGTCGAACCCGCCGCGCTGCTCCGACCAGCCCTCGACAGCGGCGTGCTCGACATCACTTGACACGTACAACGTACGCGAGTCACGCTTACGTACGTTGTACGTATCAGACGTTGGAAGGTAGAGGATCCGAGTGCTCAGCATCGACAACGAACTTCTCGAGGCGGTCGGCGCGATCGCCGCCGCCGCCCCACCGACACCACCCGTCGTCGGTGACTGGAGGACTCGACGGGCCACCATCGATGCCGTCTATGGCGGGTTGGCGGCCGCCGTCACACCCGACAACAGTGTCGACGTCGTCGACTTCACAGTGCCGTCCGCGGACGGGCACACCCTTGCACTGAGTCCCGGGTGGCACGCAGCGCCATGGCCGACCGCATCACCTTCCTGAAGAACCTGTGACGCGTCCACGTTCAAACCTGGACCGCGCCGCACCGTCGCACCCATCAAGCCCATCTGAGACCGCCCAGCAAGGAGTTTCCATGGAAACCAAGACTGCCCTCATCACCGGCTCGACGAGCGGAATCGGCCGCGCCACCGCACTCAAGCTCGCTCGCGCTGGTGTCCGTGTCATCGTCTCCGGGCGCAACGCCGAACGAGGACTGGAAGTGGTGGAGGAGATCCGCGCCGGGGGCGGAGAGGCCGACTTCGTCGCCGCCGATCTCCGCGACGCGCAATCCGCTGTAGCACTCGCGGCCAAGGCCACCCAGGCCGCCGAGTCGGCGGGCGGAAGCCTCGACATCCTGGTCAACAACGCGGCGATCGGGGCCGGTGGACCGACCGCGGGCACCGAGGAGTCGACCTTCGACGCGGTACTGGGCACCAACCTGAAGGCGCCGTTCTATCTGGTCGCGAACCTTGCACCCGCCATGGCGGCACGAGGCGGTGGGGCGATCGTCAACGTCTCCACCCTCGCCGCCGAAGTCGCCCTCCCGGGCCTGTCGGTCTACGGCGCCAGCAAAGCCGCCCTGGACCTGCTGACCAAGAGCTGGGCAGCCGAGTTCGGCCCGGCGGGAGTGCGCGTGAACTCCGTGCGCCCCGGCCCGACCCGCACTCCCGGATCCGCGGCCCTGGGCGAGGTGCTGGAACAGCTCGCGGCACAGGCCCCGCTGGGTTTCGTCGCCGATCCGGAGGACATCGCCGCCGTCATCGCGTTCCTCGTCAGCGACGAGGCACGGTTCGTCACCGGCGTGATTCTGGACGCCGACGGTGGCCGCACCGCCGTCTGAGCGAGTCAGCCTGCGCTGGCCTGACCATGGGCTCCCCGGCCGCCCATTCCTCGGGGCGGCCGGGGAGGCCGTGCGCTCAGGCGCTGCGGAAGGTACGCCGGTACGCGTCCGGGGGCACGCCGACGGTGCGGTGGAAGTGCCGACGCAGCGTCGCGGCGGTGCCCATGCCGGCCGCCTCGGCGATGGCGTCGATGCTGTGGTCGGTCTGCTCCAGCAACTCCTGGGCGCGGCGGATCCGCTGCGTCGACAGCCACAGCAGTGGTGTGGTGCCGGTGGCCGAACGGAAGTGGCGGGCCAGGTTGCGTGAGCTCATGTTCGCCTGCCGGGCCAGGTCCTCGACGGTCAGCGGCCGGTCCAGGCGGGCCAGGGCCCAGGGAAACAGGGTGACCAGCGGGTGGTCGTCACGGGCGGGCACCGGGGTGGTGACGTACTGGGCCTGACCACCGGCGCGGTGCGGTGGCACGACCAGGCGGCGGGCGACGGCGTTCGCGACGGTCGAGCCGTGGTCGCGGCGGATCAGGTGCAGGCACAGGTCGATCGCGGCGGCCTTCCCGGCGGAGGCGAGCACGGTGCCGTTGTCGACGTAGAGCACGTCCGGGTCGACCCGTACCCGCGGATAGCGGGCGGCCAGCGCCTCGGCGTGCGCCCAGTGCGTGGTGGCCCGCAGCCCGTCGAGCACCCCGGCGGCGGCCAGCACGAACGCGCCGGTGCACAGCGAGACCATCCGGGCGCCCGCCCGGTGGGCCGCGCGGACCGCGTCGAGCAGGTCGGCGGGTACGTCAGCGTCGACGTCCTCGACCGACGGGATGATCACGGTGTCGCCGCGGGCGAGCCGGTCCAACCCGTCGTCGGGCGCCAGCAGGAAGCGGCCGATCCGGACCGGGGCGGGGCCGCAGATCGCCACGTCGTACCAGGGGTCGGCCAGGCCAGAGGGGTCGTGGGCGAAGACCTCGCAGGCAAGAGCCAGCTCGAAGTGCAGCATCCCGTCGGTGGCGGCGATCGCGACAAGGGCCATGTCCGAAACTGTACGGGGATTGGCGTTCCCGACACTGGTCGGTCGTCGGCAGCTGCGAAAGACTGGGCCCAGTCGATCTTCGAGGGGGCAACGATGGGCCACAGCGTGGCGGTGTTCGGGGCGTACGGGCACACCGGACGGTTCGTGATGGCGGAGCTGCGCGAGCGCGGGTTCGGTGCTCTGCCGGTGGGCCGCGACCCGCGCCGGCTGGCGGCGTTCGGGGCCGGCTACCGGGTGGCGTCGGTCGACGATCCGGCCTCGCTCGACGCGGCGCTGACCGGCGTGGACGCGGTCATCAACTGCGCCGGCCCGTTCGCGTCCACCGCCGCCGGTGTGATCGATGCCGCGCTGCGCGCCGGGATCCCGTACGTGGACGTGGCGGCCGAGATCGAGGCCAACCTCGACACGTTCACGCACTTCGCCGAACGCGCCCGGGCGGCCGGTGTCGCGGTGGTCCCGGCGATGGCCTTCTTCGGCGGGCTCGGTGACCTGCTCGCGACGACGGCGATGGGCGACTGGACGTCGGCCGACGAGGCGCACGTCGCGTACGGACTGAGCAGCTGGCACCCGACGGCCGGGACGGTCGCCGCAGGCGTCGTCTCCCGCGAGCGCCGCGCCGGCCGCCGGGTCCGCTACACCGGCGGCCGGTTGGAGTACCAGTCCGGCGGGGAGCTGCCGAGGGTGGACTGGGACTTCCCCGCGCCGTTGGGCCGGCGGACCGTCCTCGGGGAGTTCACCATGGCCGACGTCGTCACCATCCCCCGCCACCTGGCCATTCCCGAGGTTCGCACCTACATGACCGTCGACGCCGCCACCGACCTGGGCGCCGCGGCGGCACCGGTCGCGGTCGACGGGCTGGGCCGGTCCGCGCAGACGTTCACTGTCGACGTCATAGTGCGTCGCGGCGACGTGCGCCGCCGTGTCGTGGCCAGTGGCCGGGACATCTACGCCGTCAGCGCGCCCCTGGCCGTGGAGGCGGTCGGGCGCGTCCTCGATGGTCGGACGAGGACCAGCGGCGTCGCCTCCGCCGGCGAGATGTTCGACGCGGCCGACTTCCTGCGCGCGCTGTCGCCGGCCATCCGCGTCGAACCGGTCAGTGACTGAGGTCGAGAATTCGGCCACAATTCGTTACGCGAAATCTGTAATCATCGAACCAGAACGGGGCGACGGGACTTAAAAGAAACTTAAGGCTGTACGAGCGAAAAACTGTCATCGGGGGCCGCCGCGCTGGCTGCCAGGGCACTTGTCGACCGGCCTCCTTAATTCTTTCCCCGCGAGTTGATGCAGGCCCCTGACGTGCACATACTCCTTCCGACAGAGCTTTATCGTCGACTCGAAGGAAACCACTGGTAATGCGGACTCCCCCCGCGCACGTCGCACCGCCGGATCGGGCACGAAAGCGTCGTCGCCTCACTCGCATCACGCTCGCCTCTGCGGTCGTCGCCGCATTGGCCGGTAGCGGCATCTACATCGCCGGCGCCCAGGCCGAAGAGGTCGCCGTGCCCGGCCGGGTGCAGGCAGAGGGCTTCGCGGCACAGTCCGGGGCACAGACCGAGGGCACCGGCGACGCCGACGGAGGCCGTAACGTTGGCTGGCTGGCCAGCGGCGACTGGCTGCGCTTCGACGGTGTGTCGGTAACGGGCGTCGACCTGACGGCCCGGGTCGCCTCGCACAACGCCGCCGGCGGCACCGTCGAGTTGCGCCTCGGCGCGCAGAACGGCCCACTGCTGGCCAGCTTCCCGATCACCCAGACCGGCGGTTGGCAGAAATGGACGACCGTCACCGCGAAGGCGCCCGCCGTGCCGGCCGGCGCGCAGACCGTCTTCGCGGTCATGAAGAGCACCTCGACGTCGGATTTCGTGAACCTGAACTGGTTCACGTTCGGCCCCGCGACGGGCACGTCGCCGAGCGCCTCGGCCACGCCGAGCACGTCGGCCACCCCCTCGGCCACGCCGAGTTCCACCGCGTCCGCGTCCCCGTCGACGTCCGTCCCGCCGAGCGCACCGGCCGGCGGCTGGGTGCCTGTCGACCAGGCCAAGTGGAGCAGGGAACTGGCCGCCTTCAACGCCATCAGGCCGAAGGCGGTGCCGCCGGGCACCACCCGGGTGCCGGAGTTCCACACCGACTGCGGCGTCGCGAATTCCGCCCCGGACGACCCGATCGTCCTGCCGAACCTCTCGGGCGCCTCGCACATGCACACCTTCTTCGGCCCGAAGATCGACGCCTTCACCACGACGGACAAGCTGTTCGCCGCGGTGAACACCTGCAACGCCCCCGGGGACAAGAGCGCCTACTGGACCCCGGAGCTGCGCAAGGACGGCAAGGCCGTGCCAATCAAGAGCATGCGCGTCTACTACGGCTCGCGGGTCAAGGACCCGTCGACGGTGAAGCCCTTCCCGCCGGGCCTGGTGGTGGTCGAAGGCGACGCCAAGCGGCAGGTCGACACTCCGAAGAACGCCGGCAGCAACCAGTTCTGGTGCGCGGGCAGCGCCGAGATCGGCCGCAGCGCCGACGGCAACTGGCCGAGGTGCGCCCCCGGCGGCAACCTGATCTTCCAGCTCGTGTTCAAGGACTGCTGGGACGGCAAGAACATCGACTCACCCGATCACAAGTCGCACATGGGCGACCCGGTGAACGGCGTCTGCACCGGCAAGTACCCGGTGGCCGTGCCGGATCTCTCCTTCATGGTCAACTACGAGTCGCTGGGCGGTGACGGCCTCAGCCTCTCCTCCGGCAAGCCGTCGTCAATGCACGGCGACTTCATGAACGCCTGGGAGCCGGAGCGTCTCGGCGACCTGGTGAAGTCGTGCCTCAACCAGAACGCCAAGTGCGGCGTCGACACGACCTTCGCCGGCGGCTGACCGCCGCCTCCGTATTGACGGACGGGCCCCCCCACAGATCCGGGGGGGCGTGCGTCAAAACAAACCAACAGCGAAGCTGAGATAAACCATCGGCACCCCGTGGCCGTGGAAGACGCGCTCA
>NZ_JBEYUF010000030.1:0-71184 GCF_040643355.1 Micromonospora sp. NPDC047187 | reverse complement strand
CAAAGCCCCCGCGGGGGGGGGGGGGGGGGGGGGGGGGGGGGGGGGGGGGGGGGGGGGGGGGGGTGGGGGGGGGGGGGGGGGGGGGGGGTGGTCAGCCTCGGCGGTCCAGCCAGCGTTGGAGGGCTGAGCGGGGGTCGTCGGTGGTGGGGTCCTGTCGACGGTTCGGGACCGTCGGACGCTCCACCGGGCGGTGCGGGTCACCGGCCAACTCGTGGCTCGGCGCGGCGAACGCCTTCTCCGGCTGGCCCTTGACAGCGGTGGCGATGACCCGGGCGACCGCGTCGATCACCTTGGCCTGCACCGCCGAGCCCACCGAGTCGGCCGGGTCGTCCGGGTTGGCGGCGATACCGGCCACCGCGATCTGCGGGGTGAAGCCGACGAACGTCTCGGTGGAGTTCTCCTCCGAGCTACCCGTCTTACCAGCCACCGGCCGGCCGTCGAGGATGTCGTTCACGCCGGTGGCGGTGCCGCCGTTGCACTGCCCGAACGCCGACTGCTGACCCACCGGGCAGCGCGCCGCGTCCGTCGCGGCACGGGCGACGTCGGCGTCGAGCACCCGCTTGCAGAAGGGCTGCCCCACCGGCACCTTCGTGCCGTCCGCGTCGGTCACCGAAACCACCGGCACCGGCGTGCAGTAGGTGCCCTCGGCGGCCACAGTGGCGTACGCGTTGGCCAGGTCCAGCGGGGTGGTGGCCGCCACGCCCAGGGTGAACGAACCCCAGTTCGCGGCGTTGTTCTTGGCGAAGGCGGCGTCCGAGTCGGCGCGGAACGTGATGCCGAGCCGCTGCGCCATCTGGACCACCTTGTCCTGGCCGACCTGCTCGGCCAGCCAGACGAAGTAGGTGTTCACCGAGCGGCCGAAGCCGTCCCACATCATCCGGTACCCGTCCATCCAGTCCGGGTTGGCGTTCGCCGGGCACCATTGGCCGTCACAGCTTCCCGGGCCCTCGGCGGCGTACCGGGTGGGCAGCTTGGCGGGCGCGTCGAAACCGGTGGAGAGGGTACGGCCCGACTCCAGCGCGGCGAGCATGGTGAACAGCTTGAAGGTGGAGCCTGCCTGGTACCCGTCGACGCTGGCTCCGCCGGAGATCAACGGGTTGACGGTGTTCGGGTAGTTCGCCTGCCCGGCCGGGTTGTCGGCGAGGCTGTAGTGCCTGTTGACCGCCATCGCCAACACCCGCCCGGTGCCCGGCTGGACCGCCGCGATCGGCAGGGCGCGCTTGTTGTCGTAGGAGTAGACCTTGGTGGCCTGCTGCTGCGCGGTGGCCTGGATCTTCGGGTCCAGCGAGGTGACCACTGTGTAGCCGCCCGAACGCAGTGCCTGCTCGCGTTCCGCGACGGTCGCCCCGAAGGCCGGCTGGGTCAGCCACCACTGGCGCAGGTAGTCGCAGAAGAAGCCCCAGTCGTCGTGGCCCTGGGAGACGGCGGTGCAGCCGTTGGGCTGGGCGGTGGGGCGCAGGGCCAGCGGCTCGGCCTTGGCCTGGGCGGCCTGCGCGGCGGTGATCGCGTTGGTGGCGACCATCGAGTCCAACACGTACGACCGGCGGCTCAGTGCCTCGTCCTTGTCGCCACTGATCGGGCTGTACGCGTCCGGGGACTGCACCAGACCGGCCAACAGGGCAGACTCGGCGAGGGTCAACTGCGCCGGAGGCTTGCCGAAGTACCGCTGACTGGCCGCCGCGATCCCGTACGCGCCGGAGCCGAAGTAGGCGATGTTCAGGTACCGGTCGAGGATCTCGTCCTTGCCGAGGCTCTTGTCCAGCGCGCTCGCGTACCGGATCTCCTGGATCTTGCGGCCCACCGTGGGATCGGTGGCGGCGGCGCGCTCCTCGGCGGTGCGGGTGGGGTCCGTCTTGAGCACGTTACGGACGTACTGCATGGTCAGCGTCGAGCCGCCCTGCTCGGTGCCGCCACCCTTGACGTTTGCCACCAGCGCCCGGGCCAGGCCGCGCAGGTCCGCGCCACCGTGCTCGTAGAAGCGCCGGTCCTCGGCCGCCACGATCGCCTGCCGCATGACCGGGGCGATCTCCGACAGGGGGACGTCGGTGCGGTTCACGTCGTAGAACGTGGTGATCAGCGTCTTGCCGTCGTTGGCGTAGAGGTACGAGCGCTGCGGCGTGGCCGGGGTCTTCAGCGAGGCCGGCAACGCGGCGTACGACCCGAGCGCGGAGCGGGCGGTGAGCCCGAGCAGCAGGTTGCCCGGCAGCGCGGCGACTGCCAGGACGAGCCCGGCCAACACGCCGGCGAGCAGCACTGTGAACAGCCGCGACAGCGGCGAGCGGGGGGCGGCCATGCTCCCCAGGATTGCCATGAAAGCCGCTAACCGACCACCCCCACCCCCCAATTGTCACCAACTTCACCCCCACCCCGACCCGCGTTGATCATGAAGTTGTTGCCATGACACGCCGAGGCCGAGCGCAACAACTTCATGATCAACGGACGAGGGGCAGGCCCGAGGCCGAGGCCGGGCGGGGTGGGTTAGGGGTTGGGCGTGCTTAGGCTGGCGGTGGCGGCGTCTCTGGCGGTTTCGCGGGGCATCAGGCGGCCGGAGCGGTAGCCGATGCCGATGCCCGCGATCAGCACGAAGATCGCGCCGAAGGTCTGCAACGAGCCGATCAGGGCACCACCGAGGCCGAGCAGCGGCGCGGCGATGATCAGCATGACGCCGTCGCCGAGGCTGAAGGTGCCCGAGCGGGCCACCGCCCACCCGGTGAGGAACCAGCCCGCGCTGTAGAACGTCGCGCCGAGCAGGACCAGCGACCGCGCGGTGGCGCCGAAGACCGGCGTCTGCTCCTCGAACCCGGCGAACGGCAGCATCAGCACGGTGCCGGCGATGCTGACCAGCAGCCCGGCGGCGGCCGCCCGGCGGCTGCGGGTCGCGGCCAGCAGCCCGGTGAGGGCCAACAGCGCGAGCAGGCCGAGCCAGACCGCGGCCACCCAACCGATCAGGTACACCGCCCGGCCGTCGGCCGGATAGGGGTCGTTGCCCACCCCTCCGTCGCTGGCCATCGCCACCGCGCCGTAGAGGATGGCGTACGCGGGCAGCAGCCAGACCGCCGCCCGTGCGAACCGACGTACCGACCAGGCCCAACTGGCGTTCGTGGCGGGGGCGCCCGGGGTCGGCTCGCCGACGAAGGGCAGTACGCCGAACCCGCCACCGCTGCGCCGGGAGCCCAGCGGGGCGACCGGGTCGTGTGCGCCGGGCACCGGGGCCGAGGACCACATCCGATTCGCCGGATCCTTCATGCGTCACCTCGCTCGTCGTCGAGCGGTGCACCGACGCGCCGGGGCGCCCCGATTGCCTGGTCACCACCCGTCCTAGGACCGATCGTGGCAGGCGTCGGAGCGCCCCATGAGTCTTTCTCGTATTTAGCCGACCGGGCGGCCGGCGTACCGGATCAGCCGCGCTCGCGCTGGTCGGCCGGGTCCTCGGTCAGGCTGGCCGGAGACACCGGCTCCGGTGCGGGCAGCCCCTGCGGCTTGTTGCCGCCGGTGGCCTGCGCCTCGGCGACGCGTACCTCGTCGTGGATCTGCTGGGCGGCGTCCGCCGCGGCCTGCGCCGCCTCCGCGGCCTCGCGCTCCACCTGGCTCGCGTGTTCGGCCGCCTCCGGAGCGGGCAGATCCCCCACCATCTGGCTCAGCCCACCGAGCGCGCCACCCATCCCCTCCAGGGCCTTGGTCAGCTCGGCCGGGACGATCCAGACCTTGTTGGCGCTGCCCTGGGCGATCTGCGGCAGAGCCTGCAGGTACTGGTAGGCCAGCACCTTCTGGCTCGGGTTGGCCTGGTGGATCGCGTCGAAGACCGTACGGATCGCCTTGGCCTGACCCTCGGCCTGCAGGATCCGGGCCTGCCGGTCACCGTCGGCCCGCAGCACCGCCGACTGCTTGTCACCCTCGGCGGTGAGGATCACCGACTGCTTGTGCCCCTCGGCGGTGAGGATCGCCGCGCGACGGTCCCGCTCGGCGCGCATCTGCTTCTCCATCGAGTCGCGGATGCTGGCCGGCGGCTCGATCGCCTTGATCTCGACCCGGGTCACCTTGATGCCCCAGCGCCCGGTGGTCTCGTCCAGCACACCCGAGAGGTGCCTGTTGATCTCGTCCCGGCTGGTCAGCGCGCGCTCCAGATCGAGCGAACCGATCACGTTACGCAACGTGGTGACGGTCAGCTGCTCGATGGCCTGGAGGAAGCTGGAGATCTCGTAGGTCGCCCGGACCGAGTCGACCACCTTGAAGTAGAGGACCGTGTCGATCGAGACCACCAGGTTGTCCGAGGTGATCACCGGCTGCGGCGGGAAGCTGACCACCTGCTCCCGCATGTCGACCTTGGTACGGACCGCGTCGACGAAGGGCACCAGCAGGTTGAGGCCGGGGCTGAGGGTGCGCTTGTACTTGCCGAGCCGTTCCACCACGTCCTGGCGTTGCTGCGGCACGATCCGCACCGCCTTGGCCAGCGTTATCACGGCGATCAATGCCACCGCGATCACCACCACCCCGATTAAGGTCATCCCGTTCACCCTCTCGATTCCGGCAGCTCGCCGGCGGAAGAAACATCGTCCTGCCACACCAGGGCGGTAGCGCCCCGGACCTTTATCACCCGAACCCGTTGACCGGGGTCGTAGACCTGTGTCGTGTCGTACGACCGGGCGCTCCACAACTCACCGTCGATCTTGACGAGACCCTGCTCGGCGTCCACCCGTTCCAGCACCAGCGCCGTGGAGCCCTCGATCGCCTCCACGCCGAACGGCTGCTCGCCGCTCTCCAGCGCCGAGCGGCTGTGCCGCCGGATGACCGGTCGGACCACCACCAGGCTCAACGCCGACACCACAGCGAAGACCAGCGCCTGCACGGCGACCGGCGCGCCCAGGGCGGCCGCACCGGCGGCGGCGAACGCACCGGCCCCGAACATGATCAGAAATAGCGTCGTCGTGAAAATCTCGGCGACGGCCAGCAGCACACCCAAAACGATCCACACCACGGCGTCCACCCCCCGATCGTGACACGCAAATGCACGCGCGGCCTCCCCGCGAAGATCAGTAGGCTCTGCGAGACCCTTTCCGGCCCGTCAAAACACCACAAATCGGCGGCCCGACCCGAGGAGATCCCGTTGATCCTGCTACCCGAGACCGCCCGACAGATCGACACCCGGGTCGCCCGGGCACAGGCCGACGGTCACACCCCGTCGCTGGTGCTGGGCGTGGTCCGCGACGGCACGCTGGCGCATGTGGCCGTCGCCGGCGATCACCCCCGCCCGGATGTCGACCTGCAGTACCGGGTGGGCTCGATCAGCAAGACGATGACCGCCACCCTGATCATGCAGTTGCGCGACGCCGGCCGACTGGCCCTGGACGACCGGCTGGAGCAGCACCTGCCGGGCACCGGTGTGGGCGCGCTCACAGTGCGCCAACTGCTCGGCCACGCCAGCGGCATCCAACGCGAACCCGAGGGCGACTGGTGGGAGCGGACGGCCGGCGTCGACCTGGCCACCCTGCTCGCCGAGGTCGACGCCGACAAGATCGCTTACCCGCCGCACCGCGCGTACCACTACTCCAACCTGGCGTACGGACTGCTCGGCGGGTTGCTCGAACGGCTCACCGGGACACACTGGGCCGACCTGCTCGACGAACGGGTCCTCACCCCGCTGGGCCTGCGCCGCACCACCTACGCGGCCACCGAGCCCTACGCCCGCGGCTACGTCGTCCACCCCTGGCACGGCACGTTGCGCGAGGAACCCCGCACCGACACCGGCGCCATGGCCCCCGCCGGGCAGCTCTGGTCGACGATCGAGGACCTGGGCCGCTGGGCCGCGTTCCTGGCCGACCCCGACCCGTCGGTGCTGGCCGCCGAGACGCTGACCGAGATGTGTGCCCCCGTGGTGATCAGCGACCCCGACTCCTGGACCGGCGGGCACGGCCTGGGGCTGGAGCTCTACCGCGACGGCGAGCGCGTGTACGTCGGGCACGGCGGCTCGATGCCCGGGTACGTGGCCGCCCTCGTGGTGCACCGGCCCACCCGCACCGCGGTGGTGGGCTTCGCCAACTCGTACGGCTTCCCGATCACCGGACTCGGCCGTCAACTGCTGACCACGGTGCTGGACGCCGAGCCGGCGTTCCCGCAGCCGTGGCGGCCGGCCCCCGCCGCCCCGGGTGCCGAATTGGCCGAGCTGACCGGCCGCTGGTGGTGGATGGGCACTCCGCTGGACCTGAGCTGGGACGCGGGTGACCTGGTGGCCCACGTACGCGGTGAGCGGGTGAGCCGGTTCACCGCCGAGGGGACGGACCGCTGGCGGGGACGGTCCGGCCCGGAGAACGGCGAGATCCTGTCGGTGCTGCGCGACGACGACGGACGGGCTCGGGCGGTCGACATCGCCACGTTCGTCTTCACGCGCAGCCCGGACGAGGTTCCCTGACCCATGCCGGGCGGACCGGAGGACCAGGCGGTCAGGCCGGCTCGGTGACGAAGTCGATGAGGCGTTCCATGGCGTTGATCAGAGGGGTCTCCACGTCGGCGAAGCTGTTCACCCGGGACAGGATGTGCCGCCACATGTCGGCCGGCTCGGCCACCCCGAGAGCCGCGCACACCCCCTCCTTCCAGGGCCGCCCCGGCGGCACCACCGGCCAGGCCGCGATGCCCAACGCGGCCGGCTTGACCGCCTGCCACACGTCCACGTAGGGGTGCCCGGTCACCAGCACGTGCGGCGAGTTCACCCGGGCGACGATCCGGCTCTCCTTGCTGCCCGGCACCAGGTGGTCGACGAGTACGCCGAGTCGTCGGGTCGGGCCGGGGCCGAAGTCGCGTACCTCGGCGTCGAGGGCGTCGATGCCGTCCAACGGCTCGACCACCACGCCCTCGATCCGTAGATCGTCGCCCCAGATCCGCTCGACCAGCGCGGCGTCGTGGATGCCCTCCACCCAGATTCGGCTGGCCTTCGCCACCTGGGCCCGCACATTGTCCACGGCAACCGAACCGGACGCGGTCCGCCGACGGGCCGCCGGTACCGCGGCGCGGGTCGGGCGGCGCAGCGTCACCGGGCTGCCGTCGAGCAGGAACGCCGCCGGCAGCAGCGGGAAGTTGCGCCGCTTACCGTGCCGGTCCTCCAACACCACAGCGCCGGCCTCGAAGCCCACCACCGCTCCGCAGAACCCGGAATCGGCATCCTCGACCACGAGATCCGGTTCGGCGTCCACCTCGGGGGTGACCTTGCGCCGTCGCCAATCGCCCGCCAACACGTCCTCGCCGTATCGCCCCGCCATGTCGATCACGCTAAACCCAGCCCGCGCCCACCCCGGCCCCCGACACACCGCCCCGCGCTCTGACCGCCGACCACAGGGGGCGGGGATTGGGGCGAACAGGGCAGTTGGGGGCAGGCCGGGCGACCGGAGCGGCAGCCGAGACAGGGCCGGTCGTGACCACGTACCCTTTCGGCATGTCCACCCCCGCAACGGGCGCGGCCACACTCGCGCCGCGCCGGTCCAGCCGGTTCGTTGCCTGGGTGCGCGCGTGGCGCGCCGGGTTGGTGCCCTACGACGAGGTCGCCGACGCCATCGCCGGCGACGAGGAACACCTCGTTGCGGACGCCCCGGGCACCTGGACCGACGTCCCGCTGGGCGCCGCGCTGCCCACCCTGGCCAAGCTCTCCCCGGACGAGATCCGCCTGGTGCTGCCCGCGCCGGGCGACCCGAGGGGTTTGCCCGGCCCCGGCGACTTCGCCGGTGCGGCGCTGGTCACGGGCGAGGCGGTGGTCGCCGGCGGGCTCGGGCTGATCCCCCAGGTGCGGCTGCACACCTCCGGCTCCGGGGACTGTTTCGAGACGGTGCTCTGGCGGGTCTATCCGCTGCCGGCCAACGCCGCCGCCGCCTCACTCTCGTTGCCTGGCGCCGCCGAGGCGGAGGCCGAGTTGGCCGCCGCGCTGGCCGAGACGACCGCCGTGCTGACCCGCCTCGACGTCGCCCAGTGGCGGCCCGAGCTGGCCGGTGCGCTGGCCGCACTCCGCCGCCCGGACGGCGCCACCGATCTCCCACCGGGCTTCGACCCGCGGGCCCGCCGACTCTTCGCCCGGGCCGCGGTGCTCGACCGGGTGCTGGCGTTGGCCGGGCACGCCGCCCCGGGCGGAGCGATCAACAACTACGAGGCGCAGCAACGGGACGCGGCACTTCGCCCCCTGACCGCCGCCTGCCGGCAGGCGCTGGTGGCCGCCTGCAACGCCCCCCTGCGCCCCTGACCGGAGGGCGCCACAGCACCGCCACGAGCATCAGATCTCGTCGAGCAGGTCCGCTACCGAGTTGATGATGCGGGACGGGCGGTACGGGTAGCGCTCCGCCTCGGTGCGGCTGCTGATCCCGGTGAGCACCAGGATCGTCTCCAGCCCAGCCTCCAGGCCGCACAGGATGTCGGTGTCCATCCGGTCACCGATCATCGCGGTGCTCTCCGAGTGCGCGTTGATGGTGTTGAGCGCCGAGCGCATCATCATCGGGTTGGGCTTGCCGACGAAGTACGGCTCCACCCCGGTCGCCTTGGAGATCATGGCGGCGACCGAGCCGGCGGCGGGTAGCGCGCCCTCCACGGACGGGCCGGTCACGTCGGGGTTGGTGCAGATGAACCGGGCGCCGTCGTTGATCAGGCGGACCGCCTTGGTGATCGCCTCGAAGCTGTAGGTGCGGGTCTCGCCGAGCACCACGTAGTCGGGGGCGAAGTCGGTCAGCACGTAGCCGACGGCGTGCAGCGCCGTGGTCAGCCCGGCCTCACCGATGACGTACGCGGTGCCACCCGGCCGCTGGTCGGCGAGGAACTGGCCGGTGGCCAGGGCGGAGGACCAGATCGACTCCTCCGGCACGTCCAGCCCCATCCGGCTGAGCCGGGCCGTCAGGTCCCGCGGGGTGTAGATCGAGTTGTTGGTCAGCACCAGGAACGGCTTGCCGGAGGCGCGCATCCGGTTGATGAACTCCGGTGCGCCGGGCACCGGCTGGCCTTCGTGCACCAGCACGCCGTCCATGTCGGTCAGCCAACTCTGCACGGGCTTACGGTCCTGCATGATGATCCTCAGAGGTCAGGGGCGACGGGTCGGTACGCAACAGACGGTGGCGCAGGTGTCCCACATGGGCAGCTCGCCCAGGCGGCGGCGCAGCTGCGCGCCGTCCGGGTCGGTTCGCTCGGTGACCAGCTCACGAACCATGGTCACGAAACGCGGGTCGGTGCCCGGCGTGCCGGCCCGGACGAAGTCCAGGCCGAGCTGCTTCGCCGTCTCCAGCGCTTCGGTGTCCAGGTCCCACACGACCTCCAGGTGATCGGAGACGAACCCGATCGGGCTGACCACCACACCAGTGGTGCCGCCCTGCACGAGGGCGGCCAGGTGGTCGTTGATGTCCGGTTCCAGCCACGGCACCTGCGGCGGGCCGGAGCGGCTCTGCCAGACCAGGTCGTACCCCAGGTCGGGTGCGGCGGCCGCGGCGACGAGCCGGGCGGTCTCGTGCAGCTGCGCCTCGTACCGGCCGCCGTGCGGGCCGGCGTTCGCCGCCATCGAGTTGGGGATGGAGTGGGCGGTGAAGACCAGCCGGGTGGTGTCCCGCTTCGCCGGGTCGAGCTGGCCCAGCGCCGCCCGAACCGCGTCGACGTGCGGCTCGACGAAGCCGGGGTGGTCCCAGAACTGACGCAGCTTCTCGATCACCGGGGCGTCCGGGCCGACGGCGGCGCGGGCGGCGGCGATGTCCTCCTGGTACTGCCGGCAGGACGAGTAGCCGCCGTACGCGCTGGTGACGAAGGCCAACGCCCGGGTGACCCCGTCGTCGCGCATCTGGGTCACGGTGTCGGCGAGCATCGGGTCCCAGTTGCGGTTGCCCCAGTAGATGGGCAGGTCGACACCGTGCGCGGCGAAGTCGGCGCGGACGGCGGCCAGCAGGTCCCGGCACTGCTGGTTGATCGGGGACACCCCACCGAAGTGCTGGTAGTGCTCGGCGACCTCGACCAGTCGTTCGGGAGGCACACCCCGGCCCCGGGTCACGTTCTGCAGGAACGGCATCACGTCCTCGGGCCGTTCGGGCCCGCCGAAGGACACCAGCACCACCGCGTCGTACGACATGGGGTCATTCTTGCCCCTCGGCCGGGACGTCCCGGCGACGCCCCCTGGTCCGGACGCGTAGATCACGCGGACGGTGACCGGGGGGCGTCGGGGTGAAGCGTCAGGAGCCGATGGCGTGGTAGCCGCCGTCGACGTGGACGATCTCGCCGGTGGTGGCCGGGAACCAGTCGGAGAGCAGCGCCAGGCAGGCCCGCGCGGCGGGCTCCTGGTCGGTGAGGCTCCAGCCCAGCGGGGCACGCTCGGCCCAGGCCTCCTCGAACTGGTCGAAGCCGGGGATCGACTTCGCGGCGATGGTGCGCAGCGGCCCGGCGGCGACCAGGTTGCTGCGGATGCCCTGCTTGCCCAGGTGCAGCGCCAGGTAGCGGGACGCGGACTCCAGGCCGGCCTTGGCCACGCCCATCCAGTCGTAGACCGGCCACGCCTTCGTCGCGTCGAAGGTCAGGCCGACCACCGCGCCGCCGGGCGACATCAGCGGCAGCGCCGCCATGGCCAGCGACTTGTACGAGAAGGTGGAGACGTGCAGGGCGGTCGCCACGTCCTCCCAGGGCGCGTCGAGGAAGCCGCCACCGAGGCAGCTCTGCGGGGCGAAGCCGATCGAGTGCACGACACCGTCGAGGCCGTCGACGTGCTCGCGTACCCGGTCGGCGAGGCCGGCCAGGTGCTCGGTGTTGGTGACGTCCACCTCGATGACCGGCGCCGGCTCGGGGAGCCGCTTGGCGATCCGTTCGACCAGGGAGAGCCGGCCGTAGCCGGTGAGCACGACCTGCGCGCCGTTCTCCTGAGCGAGCTTCGCCACCGAGAAGGCGATCGAGGCGTCGGTGATGACACCGGTGACGAGCAGTCGCTTACCGGCGAGCAGTCCGGACATCGCTGATTTCCTCCGTAGTCAAAAGGGTTAGTGGCCCATGCCGAGGCCGCCGTCGACCGGGATGACGGCGCCGGAGACGTACCCGGCGCTGTCCGAGGCCAGCCAGGTGACCACGGCGGCGACCTCGTCCGGGCTGGCCATCCGGCCGGCCGGGATGGACTTGAGGATCTCCGCCTTGCGGTCGCCGGTGAGGCCGGCGGTCATGTCGGTGTCGATGAAGCCGGGCGCCACCACGTTCGCGGTGATGTTGCGGCTGCCCAGCTCCCGGGTGATCGAGCGGGCGACGCCGACGAGGCCGGCCTTGCTGGCGGCGTAGTTGACCTGCCCGGCGCCGCCGGCGAGGCCGACCACCGAGGAGATGAAGATCATGCGGCCCCACTTGGCGCGGAGCATCTTGCCGGAGGCCCGCTTCGCGACCCGGAACGCACCGGTGAGGTTGGTGTCCACCACGTCGGTGAACTGCTCCTCGGACATCCGCAGCAGCAGCGTGTCGGCGGTCATGCCGGCGTTGGCGACCAGCACCTCGACCGGCCCCAGCTCGGCCTCGACGGCGGCGAACGCGGCGTCGATCGAGGCGGCGTCGGTGACGTCGGCGCGGACGCCGAACAACCCGTCGGGTGCCTCGCCGCTACGGTGGGTGACCGCCACCCGGTCGCCCTGCTTGGCGAAGGCCTGCGCGATGGCCAGGCCGATCCCTCGGTTACCCCCGGTCACCAGCACGGTTCGGGCCACTGTTCCCCCTTGCGAATGGTCAGCACGGACGCGTCGGAGCCTAGGCGTTACCGGCAGGTAAGCGCTAACGGGAGTCGCGTCACACTGGGGTACCACACCGGGATCAACCCCTGGTGGCACGCCTCGTGGCGGGGTCGGCCCGTAGCCTCCGGGTGGTGAACCGGCATCCGATCGCGGTGGCCCTGAGGGCCCTGCGGCAGACAGTGCTCGGCCCGGACGCCCGGCCCGAGCGGCCGCTGCTGGCCCGTTGGCCGGGGCCGGCCCGCTACGCCGCGCCGGTCGGCCTGCTCGCCGCGCTGGGTATCTTCCTGATCACGCTGACGGTGGAGAGCGAATGGGGGCTGCCGACACCGATCGCGATGCTCTTCGCGGCGATGACTGTGGCGCCGCTGCTGGCGTTGCCCCGGCGTCCCCTGCTGGCCTGGCGGCTGACGGTGCTGGCCCTGCTGATCTGCACGTTCAACGCCCCGGCCGACCAGGCCTGGCCGTGGACCCCGCCGCTGGCGCTCGGGTCGATCGCGGTGCTGGCGGTGGTCGTCGCACGGGTCGACCGGCCGGTGCTGGCCTGGGTGGTGACGATCAGCACGGTGCCGGTGCTCACCCTGGTCCACCCCGACAACCGGGTCCCCGTCCTGCTGCTGCTCGGCGCGCTGGCGATCGTCGGCGACCTGATCCGCCGCAACCGGCTGTCCCGGCACGCGCTGGCGGCGCAGGCCGAGCTGAGCGAACGGGAGCAGGAGCGCCGCGCGGTGCTGGAGGAGCGCACCCGGATCGCCCGGGAGCTGCATGACGTGGTGGCCCACCACATGTCGCTGATAGCGGTGCAGGCGGAGACCGCCCCGTACCGGCTGACGGACGTGCCGGCCCCGGCAGCCGCGGAGTTCGTCGCCATCGCCGCGTCGGCCCGCGACGCGCTCACCGACATGCGGCGGCTGTTGGGGGTGCTGCGCAGCGAGACGACCGGGCCGCAGACCGCGCCGCAGCCGGACCTCACCGACCTGGGCGCGATGGTGGACGCGGCACGCCGGGCCGGGCTGCCGGTGACAGTGGACGCCGAGCCGGTGGAGGACGGGCGGGTGCCCGCGCCGGTCGGGCTGGCCGCGTACCGCATCGTGCAGGAGGGCCTGGCCAACGCGGCCCGCCACGCGGCCGGCGCCGCGGTGCGGGTCACCGTCCGCGTCGGCCGGTCTGGTCTGGGGGTACGCGTCGAAAACTCCCCGGTCGACGTCCGACCGACCCCCGACGGCGGCTCCGGGCACGGGCTGACCGGCATGCGGGAACGGGCCACCTCGCTGGGCGGTACGTTCACCGCCGGGCCGCTGCCCGACGGGGGTTACGCGGTGGTGGCCGAGTTGCCGTACGACGTGGAGGGCGGGGACCGATGATCCGGGTGCTGATCGCCGACGACCAGGCGATGGTCCGACAGGGTTTCGGCGCGCTGCTCGCCGCCCAACCGGATCTGCTGGTGGTGGGGGACGCCGCCGACGGCGCGCAGGCGGTGGCCGCCGCCCGCCACCTCGACCCGGACGTGGTGCTGATGGACGTGCGGATGCCGGTCATGGACGGGCTGGAGGCCACCCGCAAGCTGCTCGGTGACCGGTCGGCGCAGCGCCCCAGGGTGCTCATCCTCACCACCTTCGACCTGGACGACTACGTGTACGAGGCGCTGCGCGCCGGGGCCAGCGGGTTCCTGCTCAAGGACGCCCCGGCGGCCGACCTGGTGCAGGCGGTGCGGGTGGTGGCGGCCGGGGACGCGCTACTCGCCCCGGGTGTCACCCGTCGGTTGATCGCCGAGTTCGCGGCCCGTCCGGACCGCCGCCGCCCACGCCCCACCGACCTGGCCGGGCTCACCCCCCGCGAGACCGAGGTGCTGCGGTTGATCGCCCGGGGTCGCAACAACGCGGAGATCGCGGGTGACCTGGTGGTGGCCGAGCAGACGGTGAAGACGCACGTCGGGCGGATCCTGTCCAAGCTGGGTCTGCGGGACCGGGCCCAGGCAGTGGTGCTGGCGTACGAGACGGGTCTGGTGGCCGCCGGCGAGTAGCCCTGTGGAGCCAGCCCGGGAACGGCTCTGCGGGACGACGACCGGGCCTCGCCCCTGGGCGCACTCTCCCTCCGGACGACATTCCGGAGGGAGAACGTGATGCGACGACGAGGTGCCAGCCGGGTGGCGATGGCCGCGCTGCTCGGCGTGAACCTGGTCCTGCCGACCCGACCCGAGCCGGCCACTGTGGCGGGGTTCGTCGAGGCGTACCCAGTGATGGCGGCGGCGATGCGCGCGGCCGGCCCCCCGTACGCGGACTGGGTGGCCGACGGACGCCGGTTCCTGCTGTTCGACGGGCGTGGTGACGGCCGCGCGGTCGAGGTGTTCGGCGACCTCGCCGACGCGGACCGGATCGCGGTGCTGGTGCCGGGGGTCGGCAGCACCCTCGCCGACTTCGACAGGGGGCTGGGCGGGGTGGCCCGGCGGGCGCCGGCGGTGCAGGCCGGGCAGCTCTACCGGGAGCTGCGGGCGACCGACCCGACGGCGCGGGTCGCGGTGCTGGCCTGGCTCGGCTACGACCCGCCCGACGGGGTGTTGACCGCCGCCGGCGGCGTCAGCGCACGGCGCGGCGCGGCCGGGCTGGCCACGCTGCTGAGGGAGTTGGCCGGGCGGCGTCCGGCCGCGGCGATCACGCTGGTCGGGCACAGCTACGGGTCGTTGGTGGTGTCGCTGGCGGCGGCGCAGGCCCCGGCCCAGGTCACCGACGTGGTCAGCCTCGGCGGCGTCGGCGCCGGGGTGCAGCGCGCCGACGACCTGCCCGGCGGGCGGCGGTTCTGGGCGGCGGAGGCGCCGACCGACTGGATCCGTCGGGTACCGCCGGTGCGGCTGCCGGGCCTGGGTTTCGGCCGGCGACCCGGCGATCCGGCGTTCGGCGCCCGCCCCCTGCCGGTGGGTGGGGTGGCGGGGCACGACGGCTACCTCGCGCCGGGCAGCGCCGCGCTGGTCGCGGTGGCGGCGGTCGTGCTGGGCGGCGTCGACACCGATCGGATCGGGGAGGCCCGATGAGCCGGGACCGTGCCGTCGACGCGCTCCGGGCGTACGCCGTCGGCGGTGTGGTGCTGGGGCACTGGTTGGTCACCGGGTTGGTGCTGGCCGGCGACGGCGGGCTGCACCAGGCCAGTCCGCTGACCGCCCTGCCCGACCTGGCCCCGGTGACCTGGGTGTTGCAGACGCTCGGGTTGTTCTTCTTCACCGCCGGGTTCGGCTCGACCCGGTCGCTGGCCCGCTACCCGGGCGGCGCGGGCGGTTGGCTGGCCGGTCGGCTGCGCCGCCTGCTGCTGCCCACCGTGGCGCTGCTCGGTGTTGGTGCCGCAGTGCTGCTCACCGCCACCGTCGTCGGCACCTCGGACGACACGCTCGCCGTCGCGCTGCGGCTGGCGGTCAGCCCGCTGTGGTTCCTGCTCCCGCTGGTGATCCTGGTCGCGGTGACCGGCCCGCTGCGCGTCGCCGTACGCCGGTGGGGGGTGGCGCGGTGCGGTGCGCCGGCGGTGGCCGTGGTGGCCGCTGTCGACCTGGCCGTCCGGCTGCTGCCGGCCGGCACCGACCTGCCCCCGGTCACCGTGCTGGCGGCCTGGTCGGTGCCGTACCTGCTGGGTGTGGCGCACGCCGAGGGGTGGCTGGACGGGCGGCGGGCGGGCGGCACACTGGCGGCCGGTGGGGCGGTCGCGCTGGCGGCGCTGCTGGCGCTCGGCTACCCGGCGAGCGCGGTCGGCGTGCCCGGGGCGGGGGTGTCCAACCTGAACCCGCCGTCGCTGCTGGTCGTGGCGCTGGCGGTGACCCAGGTCGGGCTGGGGCTGCTCGCCCGGCCGGCACTGCACCGGCTGGTGACCCGGCCGCTGCCGGGTCGAGCGGTGACCGATGTGAACCGGTCCGCCGTCCGGATCTACCTGTGGCACCAGCCGGTACTGGTGGCGGTGACCGCGCTCACCGCCCGCAGCGGGCTGGCCCTGCCCGGTCTGCACACCGCCCCGGACGGCCCGGGGTGGGTGCTGGCGCGCTGCTGCTGGCTGCCGCTGCTCGCCGTGGTGCTGGTCACCGTGGTGCGGGTGGGGCAGCCGATGTCGTTCCGCCGAGGCGTACGCGCTGGTGGCGAGCGGCGTCGCCAACCGGGCGGTGGAGGGGTCTCCGGCCGGTCGGCCGAGTGCGTTCCGCCGGCACCGCAGGTGTACGATCATCGACGTTCCGGCCCGCCCGACTTGCAGGAGGTGATCGCTGTGCGAGATAGCGATCCTCCCAGTCGTGGCCGGGCCGATGGTCAGTCCCGCTGAGCCACGACTCAGTCTGGTGAGCTGACCCCGCTCCGCTCCCCACCACGTCGGCAACTGCCGAGGTGAGTGTGCCGCGCCGCCCGATCCCGGGCGGTCGCCGGGAGCCGCCCGGTCACGACTTCGTGTGCGCGTCCCCACCCCCTGCGGTCCGCCCCCGCACGCGGACCGTCCAGCCGCCACCCGGAGCCGTCATGAGCCGCTACGTCGCCCCGCTGGGCTTCACCCTCGCCGCCGTCTGGGTGGCCATCGTCTTCGTGCTCGCCGGTGGCGGTCACTGACCGTCGCTCGTCCGAGGTTGTCGGTTGCCGGCGTGGGTGCGCCGCAACCGCCATCGAAGCGTAGAAGTTGGTCACCGACACGAAGCGCCGGGAGTATCTGGACCGCCTGCTCACCCACGACTCCTGCGCGCGATTGCCCACCTGGGGCGAATCGTGGCAGGAGGTGTCCCGTCGCCGCGGGCGCCTGCTCGGCTGACCCGTAACGGTGCGGGAATCCGCCAGGGCCCGGCGAGGAGCGCGACGCCGATCTGCGCGACGCCAGCGACGACCAGCGTTGTTCCCGTGCCGAGCAGGCCGATGATCGTTCCGCCGGCGAGCAGGCCGAGCGACACAGCCCCGTCGTGCACCAAGCTCTCTGCGGCGAAGGCCGCTCGTCGTTCCGCGCCGTCGGTGCGGACACTGATCAACCGGTTCACCGCCGCGATACCGAGAGGCATGGCGAAGCCGCCGACCGCCGCCAGGTAGGCGATCGACGCCAGCGACGCGGTGAACAGCGGCAGAACCATGAAGGTCGCACCGAGAACGACCCAACCGGCGGCGATGGTCGCCAGTGGCGGCAGCCGGGGTACGAGCATCGGCGCGAGCAGTGCGCCGACGACGGAGCCCGCACCGTACCCGGTCATACCGGCCGCGATGAGTAGGCCCGGCCGACCTGTCTCGGCGCCGAGGATCGCCAGGCCGAGCGTGAAGGCGAACCAGGCGAGCCCTCCGACCCCACCCATGACCACAGCGCGACGCACATCGGGATGTCGGGACAGGACGTGTCGCAGGGCAGGAGCGTCGCCCGTTGCCCCACCCGGGGCGACGGGGGCGCGGCCCCGTACGGTCAGCAGCGCGACCACACCAATCCCGACGCCGAGCGCCTCGGCCCAGAGCAGCCGGAACGGACCGTCAAGCGTGATCGCCCAGCCGGCCAGCGGCGGTGCCAGGATCATAGTGGCGCGATGGGCGAAGTCCTGCCAGGCGAGCATCCGGGCGGCGAGTTCGGTGCCCAGTCCGTCGCAGATGTCGGCGAGCAACGCCCGCTGGGCCGGGCCGCTGAGCGCGGTGCCACAGCCGGTGATCAGGCCCGCGGCGATCAGGTGGATCGGGCCGACGGTGCCGAGCACGGCGCCGACAGGCACTACCAACAGCCCGATCACCTGGACGGCGAGCACGCCGGCCAGCGCCCGGCCGGTGGTGAGCCGCTGCCGGATGCGGCGAGCCCACCAGGCCGAGGTGAGCATGGGTAACCCGACCGCCCCGCCGACCAGCCCGGTGGCCCAGGTGGAGTCGGTCTCGGCGAGCGCTACGAGGGGCAGCGCGAGGGCTGTCGTACGCTGCCCCATCCAGGTCAGGAATGTCGTCGTCAGCATGACGGCGATGTCACGTCGAGCGGTCATGGAACCAATCCTGATCTTGCCTGGCACCGTCGGGTAGATCGCGGATCGGCGGAGTAGCTCATAACCTTGGCTTATGAACTCATCGCCATCGGTCGAGGACCTTCGGCTCGTCGAGGCGCTCGCTCGACACGGCTCGCTCGGAGCGGCGGGGCGGGAACTGCTGATCAGCCAGCCGGCCGCCAGCAACCGGCTGGCGGCGCTGGAACGGCGGATCGGCGAACGGCTCTTTGATCGGGACACCACCGGGGCGCGGCCCACCCCGGCCGGCAGGGCCCTCGCGGCAGAGGCGGCACACGTCCTCGCCCATCTGGCAGAGATCTTCGATCGCACCCGGGTGGCAGCGCACACCGGGACGCTCACGATCGGCACCTTCGGCAGCCTCGCCCCCTGGCTGTTTCCGGCGCTGGAGGAGTTGCTGGCCGGAAGAAACGTGCACCAGGTCACCGACCATGGCGACCGACTGGTCGACTGGGTCGGCGAGGGCTCACTGGATGCGGCCTTCGTCGCGATCGCCAATCAGATGCGGCTGCCCGGCACCGTGAGCGCGCTGCCCATCGGCGCCGACAGGCTGGCCGTACTCACCCCGCCGGACGTGACGCTCCATGCCGGACGTCGGCCGTTCGCCGGACTCGACGTCATCGCGTACACCTACGACCTGTCCACGGCTGCGCTGCACCGGCGGCTCTCCGAACTGGGTGCTCGACCACGCGCGGCAGCCACCGCCGAAACAGCCGTACGAATGGGCCGTCTGCTGCGGTGCCCGGTCGTCCTGCCCCGGGGAATGGGCCTCGCCTACGCCGAACCGCAGGAACGGGTCGGGGCCGTAGCGGTGGCGGGTCGGCTCATACTTCACCTGGTTACCCGCCGGCCCACGCCACCCGTCCTGGCCCGCGCCGCGCTCAGCCTGCCCGCCCGCCTGGCCTTGGACCCATTGATGAAACCCTGAGCCGGCTTCAGAGCATCCGGGACGACCAGAGCAGACTGAACGCTCCCGCACAGAGCGCCAGCAGCAACGCCACCCCGGCGTACCACTGGGTCACCTCACGCGGCTCGGTGCGGAACCCGATCGAGCTGCCCATGTCCTGGTAGACCTGCTTCAACTCGCTCACCGAGGCCGCCTCGTAGAAGTAACCCTCGGTGGTCTCGGCCAGCTCGGCGAGGGCCATCCGGTCCACCGGCACCCGCTGCAACTGCCCGCCGATGTCGACCTGCCCGGTGTCGGTGCCGAAGGCGATGGTGGAGACCGGAACGTTCGCGGCCTGCGCGGCTGCCGCCGCCTCCTCCACCGCCCGACCGGAGGTCCGGAAACCGTCGGAGAGCAGCACGATCCGTGCCGGCGGAATGCCCGCCGCGCCGTCGGTCGGCACCGACCGGATCGCCTCCAGGCAGGTGAACACCGCCTCGCCGGTCGCTGTCGCCTCGGCCAGCACCAGCCCGTCGATGGCACTGGTCACCGCGTCCCGGTCCTTGCCCGGCGGCACCAGCACGTTGGCCGCCTTGGCGAACGACACGAGGCCCAGGTTGTAGCTCTCCGGCAGCTCACTGACGAACTGCTTGGCCGCCTCCTGGGCCGCCTCCAGCCGGTTCGGCGCCACGTCGTCGGCCTGCATCGACAACGACACGTCGATGGCGAGCATCACTGTGGCCCGCTCCAGCGGCTCCTTGGTGTCCACGGCGGGACGGGCCAGCGCGGTGGCCAGCACCAGCAGGCAGAGCAGGAACGCGGTCGCCGGGACGTGCCGACGCCAGCCCAGGCCCTTCGGCGCGACAGTACGCAGCAGGTCCACATTGGTGAACCGCATCGCGTACGCCCGGCGGTGCAACTGCCGCCAGACGTAGAACGCGGCGAGGGCGAAGACCGGCAGCACAGCCAGCAGCCACCACGGTTGCAGAAAACGGATCATCGTGTCGTCCCCCTGGTACGCGCGTGCCGCTGCGCGGCCACGAATCGCACCATGTCCAGCAGCCAGTCTCGGTCGGTACGCAGACGCAGGTGGGCCGCGCCGGCGCCGCGCAGGGCGGCGGCGATGGTGGCCCGTTGGGCGGTGGCGGCCTCGGCGTAGCGCTGCCGCAGCCGCGGGTCGGCGGTCTGCACCTCGTGCAGCTCGCCGCTCTCCGGGTCGACCACCGGCAACACTCCCACGTCAGGCAGCTCCAGCTCACGCGGGTCGACCACCTCGATCGCCAGCACGTCGTGGCGGACGCGCAGCTTGCGCATCGGCCGCGCCCACTGCTCGGCGGGCGCGAGGAAGTCCGAGACCACCACTGCCACCCCGCGACGGCGGGGCGGACGGTTGAGCATCTCGATCAGGGCGCCCAGATCACCACGGCCGGGCTGGATGGCGGTGCCGGCGACGGCACGCAGCAGGCCCTGCGCCTCCTTGCGCCCGGAGCGCGCCGGCAGCCGGGTGAGCACCCCGGGCCCGGCCGGCGGTGGTCCGCCCCGCCAGCGTCGGGCCGGGGCGGACGCCCCGCCGCCGGTGCCGATCACGGCGCCGATCCGGTTACCCCCGCGCACGGTCAGGTGGGTGATGGCGGCCGCGGCGGCCACCACCACCTCCCGTTTGAGCCACTGACCTGTCCCGAAGTCCAGGCTGGCGGAGAGGTCCAGCGCGAGCCAGGTCTCCAACTCCCGGTCGGCGACCGTACGCCGCACGTGCGGTGTGGTGGTCCGGGCCGTGACCGGCCAGTCCATCCGGCGCACGTCGTCGCCGGGGCGGTACTCCCGGGACTCTCCCGCCTCACTGCCCGGTCCGGGCAGCAGGCCGGCGTAGTCGCCCTGGAGCAGACCGTCGAGCTTGCGGGTGACGAGCAGCTGAAGCCGGGACAGCACGGCCTCGCTACGGTCGGCGAGGGGAGCCGGACGAGGGGTGGGTGAGGTCACGGGCGCTGCCCGGGCCAGCCAGCGCCCGGCGGCGGCGCGATCGACGGCGGGGTGGCCTGCTGCCGGGGAGCGACCGCCGGGAGCGGGATCGTCGACATCACCCGCTGCACGATGTGGTCGGCGGGTACGTCGTCGGCGAGCGCGTCGTAGCTGAGCACCAACCGGTGCCGAAGGATGTCGGGCGCGATGTCCTGCACGTCCTGCGGCAGCGCGTAGTCACGCCCGCGCAGCAGCGCCAGGGCGCGGGTGGCCCGGACCAGACCCAGCGAGGCGCGCGGGCTGGCCCCGTACTGGATCAGTTGCGCGACGTCGGGCATGCCGTGCTCGGCCGGGGCCCGGGTGGCCAGCACCAACCGCACCGCGTAGTCGACCAGGGCGTTGTGGACGAAGACCTGGTCCGCCTTGCGTTGCAGGGCGATCAGCTCCGGGGTGTCGAACACCGCGGTCGGCTCGGGCGCGGTCACGCCCATCCGGTAGACGATCTCCCGTTCCTCGGCGTCGGTCGGGTAGCCCACCACGATCTTCATGAGGAACCGGTCCCGCTGCGCCTCCGGCAGCGGGTAGACGCCCTCCTGCTCGATCGGGTTCTGGGTGGCCATCACCAGGAACGGGTCCGGCACCCGGTGGCTTTCCCCACCGATGGACACCTGCCGCTCGCTCATGACCTCCAGCAGCGCGGACTGCACCTTCGCCGGCGCCCGGTTGATCTCGTCGGCGAGCAGGAAGTTGACGAAGACCGGGCCCAGCTCGACGTCGAACTTCTCGCTCGACTGCCGGTAGATCCGGGTGCCCATGATGTCGGCGGGCACCAGGTCCGGAGTGAACTGGACCCGGGCGAAGGACCCACCGACGACCTTGGCGAGGGTCTCCACCGCCAGGGTCTTGGCCACCCCGGGCACGCCTTCGAGCAGGCAGTGACCGCGGGCGAGTAGCGCGACGAACATCCGCTCCACCATCCGGTCCTGCCCGACGATCACACGTTTGATCTCGAACAGGCCCTTCTCCAGCAGGGTGGCGTCCTGCGCGGGTGTGGTCACCGGGGCGGGTGCCGCTCCGTTCGGCGTCGGGGCGTCGGGCATGGTCGGCTGGGCCACCGGTCCTCCACAGCGTTTGTCGGTCGTCGCGGCTCGTGCGGTATCAAGACTCGCACGCCTTGCTGAGTGTCGAGGTGGGGAGAAGCCGATTTTGACCGCGCCGTCCCCGGCGGCCGAATCACGCATCGAGGGTGTGCACGGACCGGCCCGCCGCGTGTACGATTCACCCCGTCGCCGGGCGACTCCCCCCGTGGTCGCCCGGCGCTCAAGCTCTCCGTCCCGCCGCCCTAGACTGGCCGGGATGAGCATCCCCTCCCCCGCCGACGAGGCCCTGGTCTGTTCGGCCCGGGGCTGCCGGTCCGCCGCCGTCTGGGTGCTGGAGTGGAACAATCCCCGTCTGCACGACGCCGATCGGCGCAAGACCTGGCTGGCCTGCGCCGCGCACCGGGGCAGCCTCGGTGACTTCCTCGACGCTCGAGGCTTCCTGCGTGCCGTCACTCCGGTGCCCGGATCGCCTACGCTCGACCTGTGAGCGGCGACCCTCCGGCTTCCCCCGGCCCCACCTCCCCGTCCTGGCCGCCCACCCCGGCCACCGCACCACCCGGCGTCGACCCGCCGCCCGGCGCGTTTCCGGCACCCGGCACGCTCGGCCCGGAGCCCACCGCGCCGGACGCCTCGACGCCCGCCCCGCTGCCACCGGGCGCGCTGCCGCCCGGTCACCGGCCGGCACCCGCCGCCGACCAGCGCGCTCCCGACCTACCGCCCCCCGGCCTCCTGCCGCCCGAGCCCGGCGCGCTGCTGACGGCTGCGCCGGGTGGTCGGGGTCCACTGGAGCCCTGGCCGGACACTGTCAACTGGCAGCCGATCTCCACCGATCTGATCTGGGTGGAGCTGATCCGGCTGGCGATCGTGGTCGCCATCGGGCTGGCGGTGACCGGGGTCGGCTGGGCGCTCAGCGGTCACTCGTTGTTCGGGCTCGCCGTGGCCGTCGTGCTGGTGTTCGGCGCGTGGCGGGCCGTCGCGATCGTCCGCGCGGTCCGGGCCTGGGGGTATGCCGAGCGGGAGAACGACCTGCTGGTCCGGCACGGGTTGCTGGTCCGTCGACTCTCCATCGTGCCGTACTCGCGGATGCAGTTCGTCGACGTGAGCGCCGGGCCGTTGGAGCGCGCCTTCGACCTGGCCACAGTGCAGTTGCACACCGCGGCGGCCGCGAGCGACGCCCGGGTGCCCGGACTGCGTCCGGCGGAGGCTTCCCGGCTGCGCGATCGACTCACAGCGCTCGGCGAGGACCGGGCGGAGGGGCTGTGAGCACCCGCGCGCGCAGCCGCCGACCGCGCCGAGGGCCGCTCCGATGAGCGACGGGCCAGCCGAGCCGAGCACCGTGCCGCCCACCGGCCCGACGCCACCGGGGCCGGTGCTGCCCGCTGGCGCGGCACCCGCTGGCGCGGCACCGCCTGGGCCGGTGCCAACTGGCGCGGCACCTGACGGGCCGGTGCCGCCCGGCACGCCCGCGCCGTGGCCGGCACCACCGGGCGGCGGCGAGGGCGAACCCCGGCAGCGACTGCACCCGCTCAGCCCGGTGCTGCACGGCGCCAAGTCCCTGGTCGTGGTGATCGCCGGGCTGTCCTGGTCGACGCTCTCGCGCGTGGGATTCGGCTGGTTCGCCGCCATGGTGGCGGTGCTGGCGCTCGGCGCGACAGTGCTGTCGGTGATCAGCTGGTACAACACCGGCTACCACGTCGTCGGCCGGGAACTACGGGTGTACGAGGGGCTGCTCTGGCGGCGTACCCGGGCCATCCCGTTGGAACGGTTGCAGGCCGTGGAAGTGGTCCGACCGCTGCTCGCCCAGCTCACCGGCCTGGCCGAGCTGCGCCTGGAAGTGGTCGGCGGAGGCAAGGCCGAGGCGCCACTGGCGTACCTCGGGGTGGCCGACGCGGCGCTGCTGCGCGAGCGTCTGCTGGCGCTGGCCGGGCGGGTGGCGCAGCAGCCCGCGCCCGGCGACGCGGCGGCCCCGGTGGCCCCGGGTGCGACGGCGCCACCGGCGGCCGTACCGGGCCGGCCACTGCACGCGGTACGCAACCAGAACCTGCTGATCAGCCAACTGCTCACCCCGCAGGCGTTCCTGCTCCCGTTCGGTGTGGCCTTCGTCGTGGTGCAGTTCCTCACCGCGGGTTCGTGGTCGTTCGTCGCGGTGGCGAGCACCCTGACCGCGATGGCGGGTGTGCTGCTGCAACCGATCCGCCGGGTCCTCGACGACTGGAACTTCCGGCTGGCCCGCGACGGCGCCACGCTGCGGGTGCACAACGGCCTGCTGGAGACGCGGGCGCAGACCGTGCCGCTGGAGCGGGTGCAGACCGTGCGGGCCACCTGGCCGTTGCTGTGGCGGATGAAGGGCTGGCTGCGGTTGCGGCTGGAGGTGGCCGGTTACTCCGTCGCGGAGGCCGACGACCGCAACCGGCCCGACCGGCTGCTGCCGGTCGGCGACCTGCCGACGGCGACGATGATCGTCGCCGAGGTGCTTCCGGGGGTACGCCTCGACGCGCTCACGCTGAGCCCGCCGCCGCGCCGGACCCGTTGGCTGCACCCGCTGGGCCGTGCCGCGTTCGGCGCGGGCCTGTTCGAGCGGGTGTTCGCCACCCGGTCCGGACGGCTCACCCGACAGTTGGTGATCGTGCCGTACGCCCGGATCCAGAGCGTGCGAGTGGTCCAGGGGCCCATCCAGCGCCGTCTCGGCTTGGCCACCGTCCACGCGGACACCGCGGGCGGCTCCGGCGCCACCGCCCAGGACCGCGACCTGGCAGAGGCCTGGGCCCTGGCAGCCGACCTGACCACAAGAGCCCACCAAGCCCGCACCCAACCCTGACCCCCACCCCACCCCACCCCCACCCCGTCCGGGCCCGGGCCGGGGGGTTAGTGGTCGGCGGGGACTGCGGGGTGGGTGGTGGTGTCTGGTTCCCGTGGCGTTGGGGGCTCGGGTTGGCCGGGCGGGGGATCGGTGGGGTCCGTGGGGTCGGCGGGCTGCTCCGTGGGCCGTGCCGCCTTGGCGCTCGGGTGGCGGGCCCGCCACGCCGTCCAGCCGCGCTCCGCCAGACCGACCACCAGGAAGGTCAGACCCACGTAGGCCCAGCCGACCAGCACGTCGATCACGTAGTGCTCACCCGAGTAGACCAGGGTGAAGGTCATCGCCAGCGGGTACGCGAGCAGCAGCGGCCACCAGCGACGACGGGTGGCGGTCAGGAAGAACAACACCACGAACAACGCCCACGCGGTGTGCAGCGACGGCATCGCGGCGACCGGGTTGGAGGCGATCTGACCGGCGTTGAGGACGTTTCCGGCACCGTGCATGCCGAACGCCTTCCAACCCCGGGTCGAGATCCGGGCGACCTCGGTGAGCAGGCCGTTCTGCGCCGCCCACCAGGGCGGGGCGGCCGGGTAGATGAAGTAGGTGACCAGGCCGGCCGCGCAGAGGAAACCCCACCGCCTCATGTACGCGGCCCAGCGGTGCCGGTCGCGCAGCCAGAGCACCGCGGCGGCGGCAAGCGCCACCACGAAGTGGGAGAAGTACACCCAACTCGCCGCGACATCCCACCAGTGCACCTGCGGGTGGTAGAAGTGCTGCTGCAACCAGACGGTGGGCACCTCACCGCCGGTGGCCCAGCCGAACATGAACTGGTCGGCGACGATCAGCTCCATCGCGTGCGGCGTGGCCCCGTTGTCGGCGAACCCGCGCGAGAGGTTGTAGATCACGAACAGCAGCACCACCGGCACCCAGTCCCGGGCGAAGCGCAGGTGGCTACGCCACGGCCGTTCGCTGTTCCATGCGATGGTCGCCAGCCAGATCCAGACGAAGGCGTACGCCGGGTCGGTGGGCAGCCCGATGGCCAGCCACGCGGCGACGAAGGCGACCGCCCAGACGGTCATGGCGACGACGCGCCGACGACCCCCGTCCGGGGACGCGGGCGGGTCGGTCCGGGCGGGGGGCTGGGGGTCAGTCACGACGGCCATCGGGGTCAAGGTTAACGACGGGTACGGCATCGACCGACGGGGACCACCCGTTGGCCGTCGGGGGTGGTGGCGCCCGGATCGTCGGGCGCGTGTTCGACGCGTCCGGCGAGCACCTAGGCTGACGACCATGCAGGAGCAGCCCGAGCCGGCCTTCGCGCCGGGTCTGACCGCCCAGGTCGAGTTGACCGTCACCGACGCGGACACCGCCCAGGCGGTCGGTTCCGGGGACGTACCGGTGCTGGGCACTCCCCGGGTGCTGGCGCTGGCTGAGGCGGCCACCGTCGCGGCGACGGCGACCGGGATGCCGCCCGGTACGACGACAGTAGGCACCCGGGTCGAGTTGGAGCACCTCGCGCCGACAGTGGTCGGCCGGACGGTCCGCGCGCAGGCGCTGCTGGCGACCGTCGACGGTCGCCGGCTGTCGTTCGAGGTCACTGTCAGCGACGGCGACCAGACGGTGGCCCGGGGCCGGGTGGACCGGATCCTGGTCGACCGGGGACGCTTCGTCGAACGGGCTGGGCGGGCGTCGTGAACGGCGGTTTCGTCGAGGTCGCCGACCGGGTGCACGTGCTGGCCGAACCGCTGCTGCGGGTCAACGTCACACTGGTCGTCGGCGACGACGAGGCGCTACTGGTGGACACGCTCTCCTCGGCCGCCCAGGCCACCGAGCTGGCCGCGGCAGTCCGGGCGGTCACCGACCGTCCGTTGACGCTGGTCAACACCCACCACCACTACGACCACTGCTTCGGCAACGCCGTCCTGGCCGGCGACCCACCCCGCCCGGTGTACGCGCACGAACTGGCCGCCACCGCCCTGCGCGAAGAGCCGGAGCGGCTGCGCCGGGAGGCGTACGAGGAGTTGCGCACGGAGCACCCGGCGCTCGCCGCCGAGCTGGCCGACACCCCGCTGCTCGCCCCGACGCACACAGTGCACGTCGAGACTGTCCTCGACCTGGGCGGTCGACGGGTGCTGCTGCGCCACCCGGGGCGGGGGCACACCGAGGCCGACCTGGTGGTGCACGTGCCGGACGCCGACGTGTTGGTGGTCGGAGACCTGGTGGAGCAGAGCGGCCCGCCAGCCTTCGAGGACTCGTACCCCTTGCAGTGGCCGGACGCGGTCGCGGACCTGCTGCGACTCACCACCGCGCGCACTGTGGTGATCCCGGGCCACGGCGACCTGGTGGACGTCGACTTCGTCCGGGCCCAGCACGCGGAGCTGGCGAAGCTGGCCTGGCTGATCCGGGCCGCGCACACCGGCAGCGCCCCGCCGGAGCGGGTGGCCGCCGAGGCCCCCTTCGGGGCCCGCCCGGCCCTGGTCGCGGCCCACCGCGGCTACCTGGAACTGACCGGCACGGCCTGACCCACCCAGCGCGGCTACACCTGGGTACGCCTCCACTGCTGGTGGGTACCGGTGCCACACGTCCACTGCGCCAGGCGGGCACCGTCGGTGGTGGCGGCGTTGAGCACCTCCAGGCACTTGCCGCTGTGCCGGGCGACGAGCTGCACGTACCCCGAGCCGAGATCCTGTACGCGCCACTGCTGGTTGGTGCCGCCGTTGCAGCTCCACTGGATCACGCGGACCCCGTCGGCGGTAGCGGTCGCGCCGCCGTACACGTCGAGGCACTTGCCGCTGTGCACGCTGACCACCGTCTGGTAACCGCCACCCGCGTCCTGGAAGCGCCACCGCTGGTTGGGCTGACCGTTCGCGGCCCACTGCACCATCTCCGCGCCGTCGGTGGTCGCGTTGTTGTAGACGTCCAGCAGCTTGCCGCTGTGCCGCGCGGCGAGGGTGTACGTGCTCGGCACCGGCACCGTGGTGTCCGGGGTCAGCCGGTACAGCCCCGCTCCGTGGGCCGGGAGCGACCGGGTGAGGGTGCCGGTCACCGTGCCGAGGGCCGCGCCGGACCACAGGTCGGTCACGGCGGCCGACCCGATCCCGAGGTCGGCGAGGTTCACCGACACCTGCGCCGCGCTGCCGTCCCGGTTGAACAGGGCGACGTACCGATCGTTGCTGCCCGGCACGTCGGCGATCCACACCTGCCGGCTGCCGCCGTAGAGCTGACGGTTGTTGGTGCTGTTTTGGTTGACCCCGATGACCGCGGCGTTGGTCATCAGCGCCAACTCCGCGGCGCGGTTCTCGACCAGGTTGCCGCCCCACATCAGCGGCGCCCGGTTGATCGCCCAGAGCGACATCAGGCTGCGCTGCTCGTCGGGGGTCAGGTTGGAGTACCGCGGCGAGCCGACCGGCCCGTACTTGGAGAGCCGGCCGATGGGGATCATGTCGGCGTCGGGCCAGGCGCCGGTGGCGCGGTACGGGGTCCAGTTGCGCAGTTGGTCGAAGAGCGCGTCCACCGACGACCAGTTGTCCCACAGATCGTTGACGATCCGCCACATGTGCGCGTTGGCCTGGACGTGTGCGCCGCTGGCCAGCGAGGTCGGGCCGGGTGACAGGCTCAGCACCATCGGGCGGCCGCTGCGCTGGATGGCCAGTCGGTATCCCTCGACCTCCGACTGCCGGTACGTCGGGGCGGCGATGTCGTCCACCTTCACGTAGTCGACCCCCCAGGACGCCAGCAACTGGAACATCGAGTCCAGGTAGGTCTGGGCGCAGGGGTTGGACATGTTCAGGCCCCACATCAGGTTGAGCCAGTTCGCGGTGGTGGTGTTGTTGATCTGGTTGGCGCGGCAGGTGGTGCCGAGGATCGGGACGTTGTCGGCGACCGCCTGGCGGGGAATGCCTCGCATCAGGTGGACGCCGAACTTCAGCCCCTTCGCGTGGACGTAGTCGGCGAGCGGCTTGAACCCGTTCTCACCGGCGGCGGAGGGGAACCTGGTGGTGTCCGGCAGCAGCCGTCCGTTGGCGTCCATCCGGAGCCGGGGTTGCAGGTTCGCGTCCTGGTTGGGGCTGTTGTTGTGCCGACCGGGGTAGTACCAGGCCCAGTCGATCACCACGTACTCCCAGCCGAACTGCCGCAGGTTGGTGCCCATGTAGTCGGCGTTGGCCCGGACGTCGGCCTCGGTGACGCTCCAGTTGAACGAGTCGTAGCTGTTCCACCCCATCGGCGGGGTGTCGGCCACCCCGTTGTCCCACGCGACCGCCCGCTGCGGCGGGTCGGCGACGACCATCCCGGCAGCCACGAGAAGCACGACCAGTACTGCCGCGACGCGGCGGAACGCCAGAGGTACCAGAACCACCCGCATCAGAGCCTCCCCGACGGCACTCACGTTTCCATCGTGCATCGTCGATGTTAACGCTCACAAAACCCCCAGGTCAACCCACACGCGACCCCCACCCCACCCCACCCCCGCCGCACCCCCGCCGCGATCTTGCACTTTCTGCGGTGCCAAAGAGGAGCAAAGCGGACCAAACGTCGACCGAAACTGCAAGATCGGCGCCGAGGGCGGGGGTGGGGAGCGGGGGCGGGGGCGGGGGGGTTAGGTGTTGAAGCGGTTTTGGACGGCGGTGCGGGTGGGCATGGCGGTGGCGCCGCCCGGGGATTCGCAGACCAGGCCGGCAACCCGCAGCGCGAAGGCGACGCGGTCGACCCAGCCCGACGGGCCCTCCGGCTCGCCGTCGACGAGCAGGTCGGCGATCAGCGCTGCCATCACGGAGTCGCCCGCGCCGGTGGCGTCGATCGCGTCGACCTTGGGGGCCGGCACCCGGACCGGGTCGGCGTCGGCGGCGGCCAACACCGCACCGGCCGCGCCGAGCGTCACCACCACAGTGGCCGCCCCCAACTCACGCAGGTACGCCGCCACCCCCTCGACCGGCTCACCGGGATAGAGCAGCACCGCGTCGGCGGCGCTCAGCTTGACCAGGTGCGCGCCGGCGGCGAACTCGGCCACCACCTCGCGCAGCCCTTCCAGCGCGGCCGGCCCGTTCAGCAGCCGGGGGCGTACGTTCGGGTCGAAGACCCGCAGGCCGGTGGCGAGCGACCAGGCCCGGCGGGCGGCGGCCAGCGTGTCGGGTCGGAGCAGCACGATCGAGCCGCAGTAGAGCACGTCGGCGCCCTCCAGCAACGCCAGGTCCAGATCGTCGGGGCCGAACAGTCCGTAGGAGGCCGGCTCGCCGTAGAAACGGAAGTCCGGCTCCGGCCCGGCGTACGTGACCACAGCGAGCGTGGTCGGCGCCGGGACCGTGATCGCACCGGCCACCCCGACGTCGGCAGCGGTGAGGAAGGCGCGGATCCGGCCGCCCAGCGCGTCGTCACCGAGCGAGCCGACGAACTGTGCCGCACCGCCGAGTCGGGCCACCCCGACGGCGACGTTCAGTGGCCCGCCGCCGATGGCCTGCCGGTAGACCCGCTCCCCGTCGAGTTCGCTGTCGAGCAGGTCGACGAGCGCTTCGCCGAGCACCACCGCGTATCCCATGCCGATCCTCTCGTCGTCGCCACCGGCCGCCGCTCGCCGAGCCGGTCGCCGTGGCACCAGGCTGGCACAGCGCACGGCCCGATGGGCACCGAAGGCCACGCACCGACGTGCGCGCTACCCCGGCTGATGGATCGGCCCGTCGAGTACCGCGAGGGGGCGTCCGGTGCCGCCCCACCGGGCCGCGACGATCTGCGCGGCCACACTCACGGCGGTCTCCTCGGGGGTACGACCACCGAGATCCAACCCGATCGGGGAGGCGAGCCGGGCGAGCTGCGCCGGGCTGAGCCCCGCCTCGCTCAGCAGCTTGTGTCGCTCGTCGTGGGTGCGTCGTGAACCCATCGCACCGACGTACGCCAGCGGGTGGCGCAGCGCAAGCTCCAGCAACGGCACGTCGAACCTGGGGTCGTGGGTGAGCACGCACAGCACCGTCCGCTCGTCGAGCCGATCGGCCGCCAACTCGGTACGCAGGTAGCGGTGCGGCCACTGCACCACGACCTCGTCCGCCTCGGGAAAGCGCCGCGCGGTGGCGAAGACCGGCCGGGCGTCGCAGACGGTGACCCGGTAGCCGAGGAACGCGCCGATCCGGGCCACCGCGGCGGCGAAGTCGATCGCCCCGAAGACGATCATGCGGGGCGGGGTGGCGTACGCGGTCACGAAGAGGCTGACGCCGCCGCCCCGGCGCTGCCCGTGGTACCCGTACCGGAGCATGCCGCTGCGCCCGGCGGCGAGCAGCCCGAGGGCGTCGGTGCTGGCCGCGTCGTCGAGCCGGTCGTCGCCGAGCGAACCGACGGACCGTTGGCCGGTCAGCACCAGCCGCCGGCCGAGCCGCCGGGCCGGGTCGATCGGCCCGGTGCCCGGAGAAGTGCCGACGTCGGCGGCGACGCAGGTGACGATCGCCGCCGGTCGGCCGCTGCGGCGGGCGGCGGCGACCGCGTCCAGCGCCGGCAGGGTGCTCGCGTCGACGCGCTCCACGAACACGTCGAGGATGCCGCCGCAGGTCAGGCCCACTGTGTACGCGTCGTCGTCGCTGATCCCGTAGCGGCACAGCTCGGGTTGGCCGGTGTCGAGCACACGGCGGGCGCGTTCGTAGAGATCGGCCTCGACGCAGCCGCCGGAGACGCTGCCGATGACAGTGCCGTCGGTCGCGACCACCATGGCGGTGCCGGGTGGCTGCGGGGCGGAGTGCCAGGTGGCCACCACTGTGGCCAGCGCGACCGGCTCGCGGTCGCGGCACCGGCGGTGCACCTCGTCGAACACGTCCGGCACCGACTGCCGCCTCTCCGTTCCCGCTCCCCGTACGCAGGATATGGCGTTCAACGGCGATCGGCGGGTCTTCTCATGCATCGAGGAACGACTATTGCGCTCGGCCGCTGCGGCGTGGTGGGATGACGCGTACCGGGCGGTGCGAGGGCTGCGGGCGCCCCCCGGTTGCCGGGTTGGTTAGACGCGAGGGCACCGGTCCCGGACAGGACCGTCGACGGCGCACGTCCACTGGCTGTTTTCCGCCGGGGCACGTCGCCGTGATCGTCGCACCGCTCACGACAGCGGGGCGATCACGCCACATCCCACCCGATTGCGGCGGGGCGGCTCAGCCAGCGCCCCTCGCGAGTCAGGAGAACCCGTGAACCGTTCCCGTATGGCCGCCTTGCTCACCGCGGCCATGACCCTCGCGCTGGGCGTTGTCGCCCTGGCGTCCAATCCTCAGCCGGCCGCCGCGCACGGCGCGGCGATGACGCCGGGCAGCCGCACCTACCTGTGTTGGCAGGACGGCCGCAGCCAGACCGGTGAGATCAGGCCGAACAACCCCGCGTGCTCCGCGGCCGTGGCGCAGAGCGGGGCGAACTCGCTGTACAACTGGTTCAGCGTGCTGCGCTCCGACGCCGGTGGCCGGACCACCGGCTTCATCCCGGACGGGCAACTGTGCAGCGGCGGCGCAACCGGTTTCCGCGGCTACGACCTGCCCCGCACCGACTGGCCGCTGACCCACCTGACCGCCGGGGCGCGGCTGGACTTCAAGTACAGCAACTGGGCGCACCACCCGGGCACGTTCTACTTCTACGTCACGAAGAACAGCTGGAGCCCGACCCGGGCCCTGGCCTGGAGTGACCTGGAGGAGCCGTTCCTGACGGTGACCAACCCGCCGCAGCGCGGCTCGGTCGGCAGCAACGACGGGCACTACTACTTCAGCGGCAACCTGCCGTCGGGTAAGAGTGGCCGGCACATCATCTACTCCCGCTGGGTCCGCTCGGACTCGCAGGAGAACTTCTTCGGCTGCTCCGACGTGACCTTCGACGGCGGCAGCGGCCAGGTCACCGGTGTGGGTCCGGGCGGTACGCCGACCGATCCGCCGACCGACCCCACCGATCCGCCGACCGACCCGACGGATCCGCCGACCGACCCGACCACCCCGCCGCCGTCCGGCGGTGACTGCATGGCCACCTACAAGGTGTCCAGCGCCTGGCAGGGCGGTTTCCAGGGCGAGGTCACGATCATGAACCACGGCAGTACGCCGTTCGCCGGTTGGACAGCGAGCTGGACCTGGCCCAACGGGCAGGCGATCAGTCAGATCTGGGGTGCCACCCAGACATCGTCCGGCTCGACGGTGACGGCGACGAATGTCGCCTACAACGGCACAGTCGCACCGAATGGCACCACGACGTTCGGCTTCCTGGCGAGTTCCACAGGAACCAACGGGCTCCCCACAGTCACCTGCGCCCGCCGCTGACCACCACCCCACCACCACCCTGAAATGATCAAGAGGTTTGCGTCACCGGAACCGCTCCGAATGACGCAAACCTCTTGATCAACAGGTGGGGCAGGGGTCAGCAGGTGGGGCAGGAGTCAACAGGTGGGGCAGGGGTCAGCGGACCATGGAGCCGACCACCGGCTTCGTGAGCAGGGCGGACTGGTTGCGCTGGATACCCGGGTCGAGGGTCTTTGCCACGAAGATCGCGTGCCAGATGCAGAAGATCAGCACCGTCCACACCTTGCGGGAGTGGTCGGCCTCCTCCCGCTTGTGCTCGTCGAGCAGGCGCAGCGCGTACGACAGGTCGAGCAGGTCACCCGCGCCCGAGGTGCTGAGCACGTGCCGTGCCCACTCGTACATCTCGCCACGCAGCCAGACCCGGGTGGGGGTCGGGAAGCCCAACTTCTTGCGGTTGACGATGGCCGGCGGCACGACACCCTGCAACGCCTGACGCATCGCGTACTTGGTGGCGTCGGAGCGCGGCGGCAACTTCAGGTCGACCGGAATCTTCGCCGCGACGTCGAAGACCTCCCGGTCGAGGAACGGCACCCGCACCTCCAGCGAGTGCGACATCGAGATCCGGTCTGCCTTGACCAGGATGTCGCCGCGCAGCCAGGTGTAGAGGTCGACGTACTGCATCTTGGTGACGTCGTCGAGCTCTGTGCACTCGGCGTAGATCGGGGCGGTGACGTCCGTGTAGCGCACCGAGGGGTCGTAGCGGCGCATCAGGTGCTGCTTCTCCTCCTCGGTGAACATCCGGGCGTTGCCGTAGTAGCGCTCCTCGATCGGGGTGGTGCCGCGCTCCAGGAAGCTCTTGCCCTTGACCCCCTGCGGGATCGCCTTGGAGACCGCGCGCAGCCCCTTCTGCACACCGCCGGGCAGACCGTTGACGGTGCCCAGCGACAGCGGCTCCCGGTAGATCGTGTAACCGCCGAAGAACTCGTCCGCGCCCTCACCGGAGAGCACCACGGTGACGTGCTCGGCGGCCTTCTTGGCCACGAAGTAGAGCGGCACCAGCGCCGGGTCGGCCACCGGGTCGTCCAGGTGCCAGACGATCTTCGGCAGCGCGTCGATCATGTCCTGCGGACCGATCTTGGTGGGGATCGTGGTGACGTCGAGGTGCCGGGCCGAATCCTGGGCGACGTCGATCTCCGAGTAACCCGGCACGTCGTAGCCGACGGTGAAGGTGAGGATGTTCGGGTTGAACTCCCGCGCCAGCGCCACCACCGCCGTGGAGTCGATGCCACTGGACAGGAACGAGCCGACCGGCACGTCGGAGCGCATGTGCATGCGCACGCTCTCCCGCAGCGTCTCGCGGATCTCGTGGTAGAGCTTCTGCTCGTCGTCGACCGGGGCCGGCCGGAACACCGGCCGGTACCACCGGCGTACGTCGATCCGCCCGCCCGGCGTCCAGTTCAGGTACTCCCCGGAGCCGATCCGGCTGATGCCCTTGTGCAGGGTGCCGGGCTCGGGGACGTACTGCAGGGTCAGGTAGTGGCTCAGGTTCGCCGTGTCGACGCCCGCGTCGCCCTGGTAGTTGCTGTGCGCGAACGGCAGCAGCGCCTTCTTCTCCGAGGCCAGGTAGAGGCCGTCGGCGGTCTCCAGGTAGTGCATCGGCTTGATGCCGAAGTAGTCGCGGGCACCGAACGCCCGGCGTTCCTGCCGGTCCCAGATGACGAAGGCGAACATGCCCCGCAGCCGGGTGAGCACCTGCTCACCCCAGAAGTGGTAGCCCGCGACGATCACCTCGCCGTCACCGGCGGTGGCGAACTGGGCACCGAAGTTTCTGATCAACTCCTCGCGCAGCTCGATGTAGTTGTAGATCTCGCCGTTGAAGGTCAGCAGGTAACGGCCGTTCGCGTAGGGCAGTGGCTCGTGGCTCGACGCGACGTCGATGATGGCCAGCCGCTTGTGGGCGAACACGCCGTCCGCGTACCGGCCGGAGGCGTCGCCGACCACCTCGACCCCTGTCTCGTCGGGGCCGCGGTGGTGCAGGCATTCCAACGCTCCGGCGATGTGGTCGCGATGCGCTGCGGCGTTGCCGTTCGCGCTGAAGAAGGCCAGAAGTCCGCACATGGTGGCCATCTTTCCACGCGCGCTGTCGGCCCTTGCAGCCGTCCGTCGATCCACCCGACTCACAGGGGGCGTTACCGCCAACCGGACGCGCGGTACCGTCGGGACCAGCAACGAAGCGGAGGGAGCGGCGCAATGACCGAGGGACAGACCGACGGTACGCCGACGGACGGTACGGAATCGCACGATCCGGACTTCCCGGAGGCGTTCCTGTCCTTCATGCGGCAGGGCTGGAGCGACACCGCGCTCCCCGTGACGCCCCGCCCGGAGACGCCCAACTACGCCAAGCGGCGGGCGGCCCTCTCGGCGGCCTTCCCCGGCGAGACGCTGGTGATCCCCACCGGCACCGAGAAGGTCCGGGCCAACGACACCGACTACCCGTTCCGGCCGGGCAGCGACTTCGCCTACCTGACCGGCGACCACGACGCCGACAGCGTCCTGGTGCTGCGCCCGAACGGCTCGGGGCACGACGCGACGCTGTACATGCGGCCCCGGTCCTCCCGGGAGACCGACGAGTTCTTCCGCAGCCGCAACGGCGAGTTGTGGGTGGGCCGGCGGCACACCCTCGGCGAGAAGTCGACCGAGCTGGGCCTGCCCACCGCCGACCTGACCGGTCTGGAGGCGACGCTCGCCGACCTGGCTCCGGGGCGTACCCGGGTGTTGCGCGGTTTCGACGCCCAGGTGGACGCCGCCGTCCGCTCCTACGACGGGCCCCGCACCGAGGGCCAGCCGGCCCGGGACCGTGAGCTGGCCATCGCCATCTCGGAGATGAAGCTGGTCAAGGACGAGTGGGAGATCGGCCAACTCCAGGACGCGATCGACGCCACAGTACGTGGCTTCGAGGACGTCGCCCGGATCCTGCCGGCCGACCGGGCGGTCTCCGAGCGGCTGCTGGAGGGCGTCTTCGCGCTGCGGGCCCGCCACGACGGCAACGACGTCGGGTACGGCTCGATCGTCGGTGCCGGCGAGCACGCCACGATCCTGCACTGGGTGCACAACCACGGCGCCACCCGACCGGGTGACCTGCTGCTGATGGACATGGGTGTCGAGGGCCGCAACCTCTACACCGCCGACGTCACCCGGGTCCTGCCGGTGAGTGGCCGGTTCACCGCGCTACAACGCCAGGTCTACGACATCGTGTACGCCTCGCAGCAGGCCGGGATCGAGGCCATCCGTCCCGGGGTGAAGTTCAAGGACGTCCACCTGACCTGCATGCGGGTGCTCGCCGAGGGCCTGTCCGAGCTGGGTCTGCTGCCGGTGAGCGTGGACGAGGCGATGGACGAGAAGTCGACCGTCTACCGGCGGTGGACGCTGCACGGCTTCGGCCACATGCTCGGCATCGACGTGCACGACTGCTCCAACGCCCGTAAGGAGACGTACCGCGACGGCGCGCTGGGCGAGGGCTACGTGCTCACCGTCGAGCCTGGTCTGTACTTCCAGCCGGAGGACGAGCTGGTCCCCGCCGAGCTGCGCGGTGTGGGCATTCGGATCGAGGACGACGTGCTGGTCACCGCGACCGGCGCGGTCAACCTGTCGGCTGGGCTGCCCCGCACCTCCGACGAGGTGGAGACCTGGCTGGCCGAGCAGCGCGAAGCCGGCCCCCGCCTGCCCGGCTGAGCCGGCTGTCTGCAGGGGCTGGTGGATCAATCCCCCGCCCCTGGCCCGTCCACCCCTGGCCCGCCCGCCCCTTCTTGAGGGCTGGCGGCCAGGGGTTTCTGTTGTGATCCACCCGGGGGCCGGCAGCGATCGGTACCTGCGCTGCACGGACCCTTTCCACCGGCCCGGACCGGTTGGCCGCCCTCACCTGACCTGCGCCGAATGCGTGGTTGTCTCGGATAAGTCCGCATCGCGAAGATGGTTCTCATACGGTGTGGATCAGAGGCTACAACCCATTTGTAGCTGGTCGTGGCGCCTCGGGCGGTGCGATCCCGTCTGGTAGCAGGAAAGGGCGGAAGGCTCTGATGTCCAACGACGTAACGAGTACCGACGGCGGGGCCTCGACAGCTCCGCCAACACGGCGAAGGCGGGCGCTCTGGGTCGCCGGCGTGGCCGGGCTGACCGGCGTGGTCGGCCTGGCGGCTCTCGGCGGCGTCGCCGCTCGGGACGACAAGCCGAAGTCCGACCAGGTGTCGGACGCGCAGCCGTCGACCAACCGACAGAACGTCAGCGACGACGGCGGCGCGGACAAGGGCGGCGCAAAGGACGACGGCGGTCAGGACGACGAGTGGAGCGGCGACGACTGGAGCGGCTTCGACGACCACTCCGGCAAGGATGGCAAGGACCGCAAGGACGGCAAGCACGACGAGAAGGACCGCACGAAACAGGTCCCGTGCGACACCGACAAGCTGATCCAGGCGATCACGTTCGCCAACAACGAGGACGGCGGCGTGCTGGAACTGGCCAGGGGATGCACCTACACCCTGACCCGCAACCAGGAGGGCAACGGCCTCCCGGTGATCACCGAGCACATCACCCTCAAGGGTGAGCACACCACCATCGGCCGCGAAGCCACTGCCGACTACTTCCGCATCCTCAACGTCGGCGCGGGCGGGCACCTCACTCTCAAGGGCCTGAGCATCAGGGGTGGCCAGACCCTTCAGTTCCCGATGACCGCCGACCCGGCGACGGTCTGGGCGCCGTACTCGACAGTGGCCAAGCCGGCGGCCGCGACCACACCCGGCGCCAAGCCGGCAGCGGCAGCAGCAACGAAGCCCGCAGCTACCGCTGCCAAGCCGGTCGCCAAGCCCGCCGTCGAGGCCAGCGCCAAGGCGGCGCCAAACAAGGCAGCGCCCGCCAAGGCCACCGCCAAAGCAGCACCAGCCAAGGCCCCGGCGGCAGCGACCAAGGCCGCGCCGACGGCCACCAAGGCCGCCGCCGCCACGCCGGCAGCCGCCAAGCCGGTAGCCGCAGCGGCGAAGCCGGTGGGTGCCGGTACGGCGGTAGTGCCGCTGGTCGAGCAGCCTGGGTTCACTGACGGCGCCGGGGTGCTGGTGCAGCCCGGTGGTCGCGCGGAGATCCTGGACAGCGAGTTGCTCTACAACCAGTCCGGTGGCAACGGCGGCGGGCTGGCCAACTTCGGCAGCACCAGGCTCAGCAAGACAACGGTTGCGCACAACACCGCCTTCTTCTTCGGCGGCGGCATCTTCAACGCCGGCGTACTCCAGGTCGACGAGTCGAAGATCAAGGACAACACCGGGATCATCGGCGGCGGTGGCATCTCCAACGGCGCTGCCGACATCTTCACCGAGGACGTCGACGGCGGCTCGGTCTGGGTCTACAAGAGCGAGATCACCGACAACGAGACACTCGGCTTCGGCGGCGGCGTCCTGGATGTCGAGGGCACCACGACGTTGCACCAGACGACGGTCAGTGACAACACCGCGGTGCTCGACGGTGGTGGCGTCGCGGTGGCGGACAGCCAGCTCACCCTCAAGGACGCCACGGTGGTCAAGAACAGCGCCGCTCGCGATGGTGGCGGCCTGGCGGTGACCTTCGACAGCGTCGCGACGGTCGAGAACAGCAGGATCAACGACAACACCGCCGGCTTCTCCGGCGCCGGCCTCTTCAACGACGACAGCGTCACCACGCTGCGCGACAGCGAGGTGGTGGGCAACCGGGCCGTCGGTCCGTTCGGCCGTGGCGGCGGCATCCTCAACACCGAGGGCAGCGAGGTCACGCTCCAGCGGACGAAGGTGGCGCACAACTTCTCCACCCTTGAGCCGGGGGGCATCTTCAACAGCCTCGGCGGCCAAGTGACGCTGGACGACGAGTCCGCCGTCACCGCCAATCGCCCGACCAACTGCTTCAACGTTTTGGACTGCTTCGCCTGATCGGGTGGGGCTGAACCACATAGAAGAGGGCGCGCCCTTCCGAGCCGTGACCGGCTCGGAGGGGCGTACCCATTTGGGCAGGTCAGGAGCGTGCAGGCCGGCTTGGGTGGCCCTGTGTCGGTCCGGCCCCCGCTGGGGGCAACATGAACCGAATGTGGGCTTCTCTCGGATAAGCCCGCGAGGCGAGGAACCTTCTCATACGGTGGTTTTGGGAGCTACAACCGATTTGTAGCAGGGGACGCCCGTCTGACGGCGGCGACCCTGTCTGGTACGAGGAGAGGGCAGAGAGCTCCGATGTCCAACTACCTAACGAACAACGAAGCCTCCGGGCGGGCGACGGCCAAGAGCCGCCGCAAGCTCTGGCTCGCCAGTGGCGTGGCCGGTTTGACGGGCGTGATCAGTCTCGCGGCGGTGGGCGTCGCGGGCAGCGCCGGAGCGGTCGGCTTGAACTGGAACACCGCGCAGGTCAGCAAGGACGGCGACCAGCGGGGTGACGAGGGACGCGACTGGGACAAGGACAAGAACCGGGACGACAAGGACCGGGACAAGGACCACGAGCGCGGGAAGGAGGTGCCCTGCGACACCGACAAGCTGATTCAGGCGATCGTGTTCGCCAACAACAAGCACGGCGGTGTGCTGGAGCTGGCCAAGGGCTGCACCTACAACCTGACCCGCAACGACTACGAGGGCAACGGCCTGCCGGTCATCACCGAACGGATCACGCTCAAGGGCGAGCACACCACGATCTCTCGGGAAGCCACGGCGGACTACTTCCGCATCCTCAACGTCGGCGCCGGTGGTCACCTCACCATCAAGGGCCTGACCATCAAGGGCGGGCAGACCCTCGAACTGGAGAACGGCGTGGAGCCGGCCGCGGTCTGGGCTGCCTACTCGGACTCCGAGGCGCTCGCCGCGCAGGTGAAGGCGGGCACCCCGTTGGCCCAGGCGCTCACCGCGCGGCAGGCCAACCCGAAGGCGGGCCTGAAGGCCGCGCCGAAGGTCACCCCGAAGGCCACGCCGGGCGTCGTCACGCCGCTCGTCGAGCAGCCGGAGGAGAACGACGGCGCCGGAATCCTGGTTCAGCCGGGTGGCACCGCCGAGATCCTGGAGTCCGAGGTCGTCCTGAACCAGTCGGGCGGCAACGGTGGTGGTGTGGCCAACTTCGGCACCACGAAGATCTGGCACAGCACCGTCACCCGTAACACCGCCTTCTTCTTCGGTGGCGGCGTCTTCAACGCCGGGCTGCTCAAGGTCGAGGAGTCGAAGATCAAGGACAACACCGCCGTCATCGGTGGTGGCGGTATCTCCAACGGTGCCGCGGAGATCTTCACCGACGACGTCAACGGCGGAACGGTCGAGCTCAAGAAGGCCGAGATCACCGACAACGAGACGCTCGGCTTCGGTGGCGGTTACCTCGACATCGAGGGCAACACCACGGCGTACGAGACCAAGTTCGTCTCGAACACCGCGGTTCTCGCCGGTGGCGGTATCGCTGCGGCGGACAGCCAGCTGAACCTGCACCACGTCACTGTGGAGCGCAACAGCACCGCCGGTGTCGGTGGCGGTGTGGCCATCGCCTTCGACAGCGTGGCCACCTTCGAGAAGAGCAGCATCAAGGACAACACCGCCGGCTTCTTCGGCGGCGGGCTCTTCAACGCCGGCAGCATCACCACGCTGCGCGACAGCGAGGTTGTCGGCAACCGGGCCGTGGGCCCGATCGGGGTCGGCGGCGGCATCTTCAACATCTTCGGCGAGGTCAACCTGTCGAAGACGAAGGTCGCCCACAACTTCTCCACCTTCGAGCCGGGCGGTGTCTTCAGCTTCTTCGGAGACGTGAACGTGGACGACAAGTCCGCCATCACCGCGAACCGTCCGACCAACTGCCTGGCCATCCCGGGCGGCACGATCGACAACTGCTTCGCCTGATCGATCACGTAGCACCAGCACAACGGACCGGCCCCCTTCCGCGAGACGCGGAGGGGGGCCGGTTCATGTCACTTCTGGACGAAGACCGCCACGCTGCGCGCCGGTACCGTGAACGTGCCGGCCGCCGGGTCGAACGAGGCGGTACGCAACACCGGGTCGGCCGAGTCGACAAGCACCGGGTGCGGTGCCACGTCCGCTCCGCGCAGTCCGGTCACCGTCTGGTCGGCCGCCGACGGGGTGCTGTTGAAGACGACGGTCAGCGACTTCCACGGCCCGCCCAGCCCACCGGCGTCCAGGGTCATGGTCAGCACACCCGGCGTCTCCTGCGCGCCGGACAGCGGGAACGCCACCCTCCGCTGTACCTGCTCGGCGGTGGCCAGCCCGAACACCGGCGACGACGCCCGGATGCGCAGCAACTCGGCGTACCGGGCGTCGGTCGTGTTGATCGCCGCGCAGTCCGGCACCAGCGCCGGGTCGGCCAGCAGCGGCTTCGCGTACGACCACTTGTCCTCGTTGTCGGGCGTGGGCGGCAGACCGGCGCCGAACCCGTTGCCCCGTTCACAGCCCCAGCGGATCTGGTTGAACCAGTCACCGGAGTTGTACGAGTTGCGGTCCAACGACTTCGACCGCAGCCGCTCGGTGCCGGCGGTGACGAACCCGGTGCCCTGTCCCAACACCACGGTGCCCAGCGCAAGCACCTGCATCCGTGAGCGGTCCGCCGCCGTCGTGGCCTGCGGCAGTTTGTACGCCAGCGCGTCGTACAGGATCTCGTTGTCGTGCGCGTCGGCGTAGGTGACGGCCTCGCCCGGCGCGGCGGTGTAGCCGGCCGGGGAGCCGTTGTAGTCCACCTGCGCCCCGGTGACCTCACGCCCGGCGGTGTCGGTGAACCGGTAGCCGCGCAGGTTGCCGGTGAGCCCCACCTTGATCAGGTCGTGGGCGTGCAGGAGCCGGGCCTTCTGCTCGGCCGGTGACCCGTTGACCGCGTCGCCGTTCGGGTCGGTGTAGAGCCCGGAGGCGAAACCCTGCACCCGGGGGTTGGCGTCGAACGGTCCGCCGCCACGCACCGCGTCGCGCAGCCGGTCGTTGAAGGTGCCGATGCCGGTGCCGGCCATGTTGGCCTGGGTGGCCTGGACGAAACGGGCGTCGTTGGCAACCTCGCCGAAGTTCCAGCCCTCGCCGTAGAGCATGATCGCCTTGCCGTCGACGCCGTCGCGGGCGACGGTGAGCCGGTCCAGTGCCGCCCGGACGGCCAGGATGTTCGCCTTCGGGTGGTGGCCCATCAGGTCGAAGCGGAAGCCGTCCACCTTGTACTGCCGGGCCCAGGTGACCAGCGAGTCGACCACCAGTTTGCCCATCATGGCGTGCTCCGGGGCGGTGTTGGCGCAGCAGGTGGAGTTGGCCACGGTGCCGTCCTCCAGCAGCCGGTGGTAATAGCCGGGCACGATCTGGTCGAGCACCGACTTCGCGTCGGTGCCGGCCGCCGACGTGTGGTTGTAGACCACGTCCATGACCACCCGCAGCCCGGCGTCGTTCACCCCGGCGACCATGCGCCGGAACTCGGTGGTCCGCGCCGCGCCGACCGGGTCGACGGCGTAACCGCCCTCGGGCACCGTGTAGTGCAGCGGGTCGTACCCCCAGTTGTAGCCGTCGGTTTCGGCGACCGCCGCCACGCACCTCTGCTGCTCGGCCGAGTCCGGCGGCAGCGCCGCCAGGTCGCAGGCCGGCTCGCGCTGGTCGGCCCGCTTCTCCGGGATCGTCGCGAAGTCGAATGCCGGCAGCAGGTGCAGGTGGGTGACCCCGGCGTCGCCGAGCGCCCGCAGGTGGGTCATGCCGGCGGTCTTCGGATCGGTGAACGCGAGGAAGGTCCCCCGCCGCTCGGCCGACACCGTGTCGTCGGCGATGGAGAAGTCCCGCACGGACAGCTCGGTGATCTGCGCCTTCGCGGCCGGCACCGGTGCCGGTTTGCGCAGCGTGCGCCACCCGGGGGGTGCCAGCGCCGGATCGTTCAGGTCGACGAGCTGGCTGTGCGTGGAGTCCGCGGCGAGGGCCACCGAGTACGGGTCGGTCACCGACGCGGTGACCACCTTCTGCGCCGCCGGCTGCCACGCCCGCACCTCGTACCGGTAGAACTTGCCGGTCCAGGTGTGGTCGCCGCGCACCGACCAGACGCCGGTGCGGTCGTCGCGGCGCATCGGCACCGTCTTCGGTGCGGCGGTGGGCGAGTCGAACAGGTGCAGGCGCACGCTGTGGGCGGTCGGCGCCCACAGCGCGAGGCTCGGCGTCCGCCCCGCGAACGTGGGCCCGAGGGTGGCGTCGGTCGCCCGGGAGTAGACGTCGTCGAGCACGCCGGGGATCTGCACGCCGGTCGCGGCGAGCAGCGCACCCTCGGCGTCGCGCTCGGTGACCAGCAGCTGCCCCCGCAACGCCGCCGGGACCTTGGCCAGGTCCGCCCGGTCCAGGGCGAAGCTACGGTACGACCACAGGTGCGGGAACCTGTCGCGTTGGGCCTCGGTGAGCCCGTTGCGCTGCGCCCGCAGCGGCAACGTGGTGTACGTGCCGGTCAGCTCGCCGTCGACCACGCTGACCCCGCCGGTGGGGGCGGTGACCAGCGCGTACGTCTTGCCGTCGGTCGGCGGGGTCTGCCAGGCGACTGTGGACCGGTCGATCCAGTGCGCCTTCTGCTTGGCGATGTCGGTGTCTCCGCTGGCGGTGGTGGCCGTCGACGGCAGCAGGCGCCCCGGCGTGGCGGCGAGCAGCCACACCTCCCGGCCGGCGCTGGCGAAGTCGAGCCGCTGGTCGTCGGGCAGGTCCTTGGTGTCGCCCTGGTGGATGATGTAGTTCAGGCCGGTGGCGCCGGCCGCCAGCGGCACCCGGAACACCGCCCCGAACGCGTCAGTCCTTGTGGGCTTCAGCGGCGCGGACCACTCGGTCGGGTTGGCCGCACCGTCCCACACGTGCAGGCCCCAGCCGTCGTAGTTGCCGTCGGCCCGCCGGTAGTGGAGCACGGCGGTGCCCTCCTCGACCGGCGGCTCCGGTTCACCGACGGCCGCCTGCCTGCTCGGGTAGATCGCCGGGTCGCCCTGCTTGAGCCAGATCTCGCCGGTCTCGGTGACGTCGATGCTGCGGTCCTGGGCGACGTCCTTGGTGCCAGCCTTGTCGACAACCAGGAAGTTCACCGACGTCGCGCCCGGCTTGAGTTTCACCCAGGCGAACCGGCCGTAGGAGTCCTCCCCGGCGAACGGCTGCCCCTTCGGCCACTCGGTGACGTACGCGGGGTCGATGTCTCCCCAGGCGTACAGCCCCCAGTCGTCGTACCCCCCGGCCGGGCGCTGGTAGTGCACCACCGCCCATTCCCGGGAGCTGCCCTGCGCCGGGGTCCCCACGGCGGCGGTGGACCGGGCGGTGGCGGTACGGCCCCGGCCGTCGCGGACCACCGCCTTGTACTCGACACGGGTGCCGCCGGCCAGGCCGGTCAGGTCGTGCTGCACTGTGTACGGGGCGTGGTCGGCGCTGCCCAGCAGCGTCCACCGGCCGCCGGCCACCCGCGCCGCGACGGTGACGGTCGCCAGCGGGTCGCCGGTCACCCGGGCGGTGACCGCCGCGCGGGTGGCGACCGCCGCGTCCGGAACCGGGCTGGTGATGGTGATGGTCGGCTTGTCGGCCGCTGGTGCGATGGGTTTGCCGGCCCGGTACACCGCCGCCGACAGCGGCGCCACGGTCAGGGTCAGTTCGCCGTCACCGCTGGCCTTCGCGTCGCCCGAGCCGCCGTAGATGCCGGTGAAGGTGGCGCCGGCCGACCAGGTGTCCACTGTGACAGTCTGCGCGGTGTCGGCGTTGTTCACGGCCACCACGTACTCGGTGCGGTCGGCAGGGGCGATCCGGGAGGCGGCGAAGACGCCCGGCCCGTCGGCCGCGTACCGGGTGACCTGCACGCCGTCGCGCAACGCCGGATGGGCCTGGCGCAGCCGGCCCAGGTCGGCGATGGTCCGGTACAGCGGGTGGGTCGGGTCGAACTGGTCGCTGGAGTGCGTGCGGTCGGTGCCGAGCAGGTCGTCGTCGAGGTAGTCGGGAACCTTCGACGCGAACATGTCCTGGCGGGCGTCCTTGTCCCCACCCGGGCCGGTGAAGCCCTGTTCGTCGCCGGAGTAGACCACCGGCTGACCACGGGTCAGGAACATCAACTGGTGCGCGAGCTGGTCACGACGCAGGTGGCTGGCCGGGTCGCTGCCACCACCGGCGATGAACGATCCGATCCGGCCCATGTCGTGGTTGCCGAGGAAGGTGGTCAACCGGCCCGCGTCGGTGTCCCGGGCCGCGTAGAGGTCGTCGCGGGCGTACACGTCGGCGAGCGCCTTCGCGGAGCCGGCGCCGGCGGTGAAGCCCCGCGCGGCCTCCTGGAAGGCGAAGTCGAGGGTGGCCGGCAGGCCACCCTGGCGGACGTAGCTGGAGCTGATCTCCGGGTCGGCGCTGTACACCTCGCCGAACATGAAGAAGTCCTTCTTGCCGGCCTTCTCCGCGGCCCGCTCGATGCCCTGGCTGAACTGCGGCCAGAAGTCCATGTTGACGTGCTTCACGGTGTCCAGTCGGAAGCCGTCGACGCCGGTCGCGCCGATCCAGTCCCCGTACGCCTTGGTCAGGCCCCGGACCACCTCGGGACGCTCGGTCCACAGGTCGTCGAGGCCGAAGAAGTCGCCGTACTCGCTGTTCTCGCCGGCGAAGGTGGAGTCACCCCGGTTGTGGTACATGGTGGCGTCGTTCAGCCAGGCCGGGACCTTGACGCTCGCGTCCTTCGGTTCGGCGAACGTCGGCGTGTACGGGAAGGACTCCTTGTCGACCGGCGGGAACGCCCGGGAGCCGTCGGCGTAGTTGCGGTCCTCGAACGCCCGGCCCTGCGCGTCGGTGTACGGCGCTGTCGCCTTGTCCACGTACGCGTACTTGTCCTCGGCGTACTTGATCACGTCGGCGGTGTGGTTGACGATCACGTCGAGGTAGATCTTGAGGCCGCGCTGGTGGGCGAGTTTGACCAGTCGCTTCATCTCTTCCATGGTGCCGAAGTGCGGGTCCACCTGGGTGAAGTCGGTGATCCAGTAACCGTGGTAGCCGGCCGAGATGTCGTTGCCGGCTCCCTGCACCGGCCGGTTCTTGAAGATCGGGGCGAGCCAGATGGCAGTGGTGCCCATCCCCTGGATGTAGTCCAACTTGTCGATGACGCCCTTGAGGTCGCCGCCGTGGTAGAAGCCCTTGTCGGTCGGGTCGAGGCCGGTCCGCAGCCGGTCGCCGGTGAGGCCGCCCCGGTCGTTGCGGGGGTCTCCGTTGGCGAACCGGTCCGGCAGGACGAAGTAGAACTGCTCGGCTCGGGCGGAGTTGCCGCCGGCCTTCAGCAGCGCCTCGGCGGTGGGTTCGGCACGCCACTGGGTCGCGCCGCCGATCGCGAGTGTGGCGCCGTCGGACGGCCGGGGGCCCGCGGCGGCGGGGTTCACGGCGACCGGAGCGCCGACGAGCGTGACGGTGAGCAGGGAGGCAAGGGCCAGCAGGGCAGTGCGCGGTATCGGCGGGGGTTTCATCGACGCCTTCCTCTGGTCGCTGATTGGCCGCACGCTAACCCTTGCCGAAACATTCTGCAATACCTTGCAAACATGGTCGCAACACAGCAGCATCCTTGCGGAATCGACGCTCAGAGTCCGTTGCAGCGGACCCCGTCCACACTGCACTCCCGTGGCGTGTGGAACGCCCGCTCCATGTGGAACCGCAACGACACCGAACCGCCGGGCGACACGTCGACCCCGCTGACGTACGTGAAGCCGTCGTCGGACTGACGGATCGTCCCCTGTGGGACGCCCTCCACCCAGGCGGTCACCAGCCGTCCACCGGAGAACTCCAACCGCACCGTCCAACCACGGCTCCGGGTGGACGTGTTGACCATCGCCACCTCGCCGATGAAACCGCCGTCGAAGCTCTGCACCACCCGGTACCGCCCGGTCATCGCCGGCTGCCCCGGCGCCGCCCGGCTCGGCGACCGCGTCGCCGACGGCCTCCCGATCGGACCGCCAGTCGGGTCGGCCGACGGTGACCCGGACCCGGCCGCGGCGCTCGGCGGCAGCCCGCTCGCACGGCCGGATACCCCTGGCAGCACCGGCGCTGGAGACGGCACCGAGGTGGGCGCGCTCGGCGCCACCACCGCGGACGGCACCGGCAGTGCCGGCGGTTGCGCGCCGTCCGGCGCAGGGCTACGTCCCCGGTACGCGCCCAGGGCCACGATGAGCAGGACCACCATCACGACGACACCGGCGCCGACCACGATCCAGGGCGACGTGGCGATCGCCACCGGACCGTGTGGCGGGCGCGGAACACGGCGCATGCCGGACATGTACCTCCTTCAGCGGACCGTCCGCGCAGCGTAGCGATCGGCGGCCCGACCCGGAAAGCCTTGGCGGCGCGGCGGTCCAGCGGCGCGGCGTTCTAGCGGTGCAACGGTTTAGCGGTGCGGCGGTCTAGCGGTGCGGGCGGTCGGCGGTCTGGCGGCGGAGTGCTGGCTCAGCCGATCCGGCAGGCGACCCCGTTGACAGTGCACTTGGCCGGTCGCTGCGCCGAGTCACCCCAGCCGACGCGCAGCCGCACCGTCCGCGAGTCACCCGCATCCAGCGAACGGGTGCCGCGCAACACGAACTCCCCGTGCCCGCGCCCCCGCACCGAGACGCCCGAGTCATCACTTACTCGCAGAGTCCACGTGTCGTCGTCGAACACCAGCTCCACCTGCCAGTCCATCGACCGACTCGACTCGTTGGCGATCGCCAGCACCGCCGCTTCCCCGTCCCAGCCGTTCGAACCGACCTCGTACCGGGCGCTGACAGTGTCGTCCGCCGACGGCGCCATCAGGACGCCCGTCCGCTCGGGAGTCGGCGAGCCGGTGACGCTGGCCCGCGGTGACGGCGTCCGACTACTGCGCGACGGTCGCGGCGACACCGAGCGTCGCTCCACAGCGGCCGGAGTCGGCCCACCGGTGGCCGACGCGGCGGCCGGCACGGTCGGCAGGAACGCCGGAGGCGCAGCCTGCGGCGGCGCGTCCCGCTCCCTGGTCCGAAACGACAACAGCGCGATCACCAGGAGCACCACCAGCGCGCACACACCGAGCAGCACCACGATCCACGGCACCGACACCAACAGCCGCGCCGCCCGCGAATCTGCCGCACCGTCCGGCCGCACCGCCATCAGGTCTCCCCTCGTCCCCACCGACGCGACAGCGTAGCCAGCGCCGCCCGGACCAGAAACCGGGCGGGTACGGATCGGGCCGACCGGCCCCCGTCGGTCAGCCCGTCCGGACGACAGTGCAGATCAGTGGTCCGTCGTCCGAGATGCGCAGCAGGTACCGGTACCGCTCCCCCGGCACCTGCCGCCCCCGACTGTCCAGGAACTCCCACTCCACCGCCACCATCGTCAACAGCGCGGACACCGGCTGCACGTCGTCGATCCGGGCGTGGGCCGCCACCAACTCCCGGTCCTGATAGTCGGGTGCGGCGCCCACGAAGGACAGCGCCACCGCCGCCGCGGACGTGAACGAGAAGCTGTAGGTGTCGGCCACCACCAGCCCCGGCAGGGCGTAGCAGCCGGCGATGGCCGGCAGGTCGCCGGAGGTCAACGCCACGCCGTACCGGTCGAAGAAGTCGGCCAACGTGTCAAGATCCGTGGAGGCGTTCACGGTCACAGCAATTGCCGGTCACCGCACGGGTCAAACCTCAGCGCGGCGGTACCTGAACCTCGATCTCGGAACCCAACCGGGCGTCGGCGGCCAGACCCAGGTCGTCCCCGCTCCAGAACCGCCCCGGGTCATACCAGTTCGGACGCCGACCCGCCGGCAGCAACCCCATCGCCTCATAGGTCACCGCCACCACCTCGGCGCAGTACGCCGTCTCCAGCGCCCGGTCCCGCTCCCCCGCCGATCGGGCCGAGCTGACCGGGCCGGAGGGGTTGGCGCGGTCGGCCGGGGTGGGGCGGTCGGCCGGGGTGGCGCGGTCGGCCGGGGTGGGGCGGTCGGCCGGGGTGGCGCGGTCGGCCGGGGTGGGGCGGTCGGCCTGGTCGGCTGGGTCAGGGCGAGGTGTCGGCTGGCCGAGGCGTGACAGCGCCGACAGCCGACCGAGGTGCGGCAGCGCGGGAAGCCGGCCGGGGCGCGGCAGCGCCGGCACCCGACCCCGCACCCAGCGCCACGCCAACTGGGCGGTCGACGGGAACGGCGTGCCGTCCAACCGCGCGATCGTCCGCAGGACAGCCCGCTCCATCTCCGCGTCGGCCGGCGGGTCGAGCTGCCGCAGCCAGGCCCGTTGGCCGTACCGGTTGGCCCAGACGCAGACCGCGTCCCGCAGGTCGTGCAGCTGGACGCCGCGTTGGTGGCCGCCCGACCACAGGTCCGGCAACGACCTGCCCAACTCCGCGTGCCACATCAACGGCGGCATGTCGTCCAGCACCACCGCCATCCCGACGTGGTTCACCGGGCTGTTGGTGGTGAACTGGATCGCCCGGTCCGGCACGCTGCGACCCCGGAACACCCACACGTCACCGGTGCGGGTCAACTCGACGGCCTCATCCAGGCTGATGCTCATGAGGGACTAGCCTAGGCCGATGCGGCAACGAATGCGGTGGTGGAAGGTTCTCGGGCTGGCCGGGCTCGCCGGCGTCGCGGCCTCCGGTGTGGTCATCGCGCGGGCCGAACGGCGTCGGCGCGCGTACACCCCCGAGGAGATCCGGCGGCGGCTGCTGGAGCGGCACGCCCAGGCCGGCGACGCCGCGAAACCCGGCGATCCGACCTGATCCACGGTCCTCTGTAGATCATCGTTGGGGCAGCCGGGCAGGTTGATGATCGATACGATGAGGCAATGACGACGCCCGTCGCACAACGGCCCTTCGTCCTGTCCACCCCGGCCGCGCCGGTCGAGCGACACGGCAACGTCGACCTGCACCTGCCCACCCACACCGGTCCTTCGCCGGCCGTCGTGGTGGTGCACGGCGCTCCGCTGCCACCCGACGCGCCCGACCCCCGCGACTGGTTGCTCTACCGCGGCTACGGCGCGCTGCTCGCCGCGAGCGGCGTGGTCGGCGCGCTGGTCAGCTACCAGGTGTCCGACCTGTCGGCGCTGCCCGCCGCAGCCGACGACATCGCGGCGATGGTCGAGCAGGTCCGCGCCGATCCGCGAGTCGACCCCGAGCGGGTGGTGCTGTGGTTCTTCTCCGGCGGTGGCCTCTTCGCGGCCGATTGGCTGCGCGTCCCGCCGCCATGGCTACGCGGGATCGCACTGACGTACCCGCTGCTCGTCCCGTTCCCCGGCTGGGAGGTCGACGCCCGGTTCCTGCCAGTCGAGGCACTCAGCTCCGGCACGGGCGTGCCACTGGTGCTGACCCGCGCCGGCCAGGACATCCCGCCGGTCCTGGCCGGCATCGACGCGTTCCTCCCCGCAGCGACCGCCCAGGGCTGGCCGATGCGGATGATCGAGGTGCCGGACGGCCAGCACTCCTTCGACATTCTCAACCACGGCCCGCAATCCGAGGCAGCCGTCCTGGCGGCCCGCGACGCGGTCCTGGAGTTGCTCGGCGCCGGCTGACCCACTGCGCCGGCCGAATACCCCTCCGCGCGCGGAGGCGCAGGCTTCCGTCGGTGCCGCATCAGATTGGGGATCTCTCGCACCCGACGTTCGCCGTCGTACGACGATCGTGAGAGAGCCGGTCGATGGCGGGGGTGAGAGGTGCGCAGCAGACGTCGGGGTGCCCGACCGGCGGAGAGTGCGCTGCGCGAGGGCCGGGAGGCCTACGAACGGCTTCGCACCTACCTCATCCTCGCGGTGCAGGCGGGGGTGGCCGCCGGGTTGGCCTGGTTCGTCGCCAGCGACGTGCTGCACAATCCGCAGCCGCTGTTCGCACCCGCCGCCGCGGTCGGCACCATCGCGGCGGCCGTCGGTAATCGGGCCCGTCGAACTCTCGAACTTCTCGCCGGGGTGTTCCTGGGAGTGCTGGTCGGAAACGGGATCATACGGTTCATCGGGGCGGGACCGATACAGACCGGTGTGGTCGTGGCACTGGCCATCTCGGCGGCAGCCGTCTTTCGCGGCACCGGAGCCGTCATGGTGCAGGCGGGAAGCACCGCCGTCCTGCTCGGCACGGTGTCTCCGGACCGGCCGGACCTGGCCGTGCCCCGCACGGCGAATGCGCTGGTCGGTGTGGCGGTGGCCATCGTGGTGGCCTTGCTGATTCTGCCGCTCAATCCGGTGCGGATCGTGCGCCGCGCCGCTGGTCCGACAGTCGATGCCATCGCCCGGGAGATGACAGCCATCGCCAGTGCGCTGTCTCACCACGACGTGCGGCAGGCCGAGGATGCCCTACAGCGACTGCGTGCGGCAGAGGCGCAGCGACGAAACACGGCCGACGTGGTCGCCGCAGCATGCGAAGTCGCAATTCTTTCACCCTGGCGGCGGAGACGGCTGGGCATCATGCGTCGGTACGCGCGGGCGGCCGAGCACCTTGAACTCGCCTACACCAGCAGCCGCGAGATGGTGCAGTGGGCGGTGTCGGCACTACACGCCCGGGAGACGCTGCCGGCCGGCCTCTCCACGGCGATCGAGCACTTCGGCCAGGCGTTCAGGCTCCTGCATCGTGACTTCCTGGCCGGACGGGAGCCGGACCGCGCGCGGGAGCGAGCGCTACAGGTGATCAGTGACATCAACGAGGCATGCGCCGAGGGTGTCGGGTCCTCCGGGGCTGTCGTCGTCTCGCAACTGCGCGTTGTCGTCAGTCAACTGCTCCAGATCTCCGGGCTCCCTCAGCCGGAGGCGAACCAGCAGGCCGGTTTGAACGCCGACGTGTGAGCGTTCAGGGCAGCGGGCCGTCGGTCTCCGCCGTCCGGCTGAGGCGGTCCCGGATCAGCGCGAGCACGGTGTCGGTGGTCCGGTCGAGGTGGCTGCGCCCGTCGGGCAGGCGAGCCTCCGGAGCGATGTAGCTGCGGGGACCGATGTGCGTGGCAGGGTCGAGCCGGTGCACGGTGATCTTGCCTTCGCGGTCGGCCCGGTTCCATCCGCTCCAGCGGAACAGCCGCCACCGCTGCGGGAAGATCCAGGTGCCGACTCGCTCGATCCAGTCGCCGGCACTGGTGAGCTGGTAGAGGTGCTGGGCGTGGGTGATGTCGTTGGCACCGTTGTGGAACCCGCCGAGAGTGATCAGCCAGAGCGGGGTACGCAGTTCGGACCACAGTTCGTTCACCGCACCGCTGGCGACCTGGGCGCCACCGCTGTAGCTGAGCAGTACCACGGGTATACCGCTGTCCGGCCGGTAGCCGGCGACCTGGAGTTCGGTGGCGATCTGCGCACCGACGGCGCGGTTGTAGAGGGGGCGGTAGCGGCGGTCGGCGGCGACGAAGATCTGCATCACGTTGTGCAGGAACAGCAGCAGCCCGACGCGGCGGCGCACCCAGGTCCAGACCGGCCGGTCGGCGAGCGGCACGGCCAGCGGGGAGTAGGGCTGCACCTGGCCCAGCACCCGCAGCTCCGGCGCTCGATTGATCAGGGCCTTGACCAGTCGGCCACCATCGCGGGTGTCGTGGAAACGGCGCTTCCCGATGCCGTCGAGATAGACCAGGTAGGCGTCCGGAGGGCGGTCTGGATCCGCCCCGCGGGCGTAGGACATGCCCTCGGGGCGGGAGATGGTGGGTGTGCGCCAGCCTGCGGCGTAGACCAGCACCTCGTAGCGGGCCAGCAGGGCCTCGGCGATCAGCACCAGTCCCAGCCCTCCGAGCAGCACCAGGAGCGCCAGTCCGATCACGCGACTGACTCCGGTGCTCGTCTGGTGTTGAGCTTCACGACGAGGCGGCGGACGGCCTCGACGGAGACGCCGAGCCCGACTCCCGCGACCGCTACGCAGCCGGCGGCCTCCCACCATCCGACTCCGGCCGCCGTGGCGAGTGCACCGGCGAGGCCGGCGCCCACTCCCACCATGAGCAACAGGTGCAACAGTGGCCCAAGAAGCGGGAACGCGAGGACCCCGGCAAGCACCAGCGGAGCAGCCAGCCGTGGTGTCCAGATCAGTGCGTCGGACGGTGCGGTGGGCAGCACCAGACCGGCAACGGCCCACGCGGACAGCGGCCAGAGCGCGAACACCGCGCCGTCAACGATCGCGCCCGCCAGCAACAGGCTGACCACTCTCACGTGCGACACGCCGGACAGGCGTGCCACCACCGGCAGGAGACGCCCGGCGGCTTCGGACAGCCCGGCGACAAGCAGCAGGATGGCGACGACGGAAGACATCGGTCAGCCCTGTGGTGGCAGATCGGCGAGACCCGGCTGCGTGACCGAGCCGGTCTGCTGCACGAAGTGCTCGAGTACGTCGGCGGCACGCGCATAGCCGCCCGCCTGACGCTGGGCGACCTGCAGGGTGCTCGCGGCGGCCCGGAATCGAGGCTCGTCGAGCAGGCGCTGGGCGAGGGCCCGCACCGCCTCCACCGTGACGTCCTCGGTGCGGATCGACAGGCCGGCATCGAGCTCGACGATGCGGGAAGCCACCAGCAGTTGGTCGGCGCCCTGCGGGACCACCAACATCGGGGTGCCGGCGTACAGGGCCTCGTTGACGCTGTTCACCCCGCCGTGGGTGATGAACAGCGCCGCACGGGCCAGCACCTCCAACTGCGGGACGGAACGGTAGGCGAGCACGTTGCCCGGTAGCGGGCCAAGCGCGGCAGGATCGGTGTGTCCGGTGGAAATGACCAGGGTGCCACCCAGCCTGGCCAGCGCATCGGCGAAGGTGCGCAGCAACTGCGGGGCGTCGAACACCGTGCCCATCGAGGCGTACATCACCGGGTCCCGCAATCGATCGGCCGGGAACGACGAGTCCGCTCGACGGGCACCGATGCTGGGTCCGACGAACTGATAGGACTGGTCGAAACTGTCCGCCTCGGGGTGGAACGCCCGCGAGGTGTAGACCAGGTTGAGCGGCTGACGGATGTTGGCCAGGTCAATCAGGGGCAAGGCGCGTGTGTCGTACCGGCGGCGCAGCTCCCACCGCGATCTCAGGTACCCGACGGTCGAGCGGGGAAGGGCCGCGGCCGCGCTGAGCAGCTCCCAGGAGCCACGGGTCGGGCTGGGCACGTACCGGTTGAAGGCGAACGTGGTGAACGACGATGCCGGCGGCACGCCGAGTTCCCGGGCGACCACCGGCCCCCACGGGCAGAGGGAGTCGTGCACGATCAGATCGGGCCGGACGCCCCGCAGGTCGGTGAGGACGGCGGGCAGCACGCGTACGGCGGTATGCGCAAGCTGCTCCATCACCGTGACGGGCGTCGGCGGGCCGGAGAGCGGTAGGTCGTCCCCGGGGTAAAGGAAAACCCGTGCCCCGGTGGCCGCGATCTGCTCGGCGTAGGCCGGCGTCGTGTGATAGGTGACGGAGTGACCACGACGCACAAGCTCACCCACAACGGGCAATGTCGGGTTGATGTGCCCGTGCATGGCGATGTTCAGGAATGCCATCGTGCTCATCGGCCAACCCCGGGCGGGGAAGGAGCCAGAGCCCGGCATGTTGCAGCGTCCATGATCCACCCCTCTCGGTCAGAGCCTAGATGTTGCCTCATGGCAGTGCGTCGTGGACCAGGTACTCGACTCGTCAGCGGCCGGTTCCGCATGATCGTGCTCGATCCCCGACCAGCGCAACCAGGCATGATCCACTCGTCTTTCCTGAAGTCGGGGTATCCCCCGGCACCGGGACACCTCCGTGAAACCGAATGGATCATGACAGCACGGCCGCGTGTCGGCTCCGTCCGGTGGGCAGGGCTGGACGGTTGGGCGGGTTGTCTGGTTTGACCCCGCCTGTCGGGTGGTCGGGGGCCACCCCGGTCGCGGAATCGTGGGCCGGGCCGGGTCGTTATACCTGGCAGACCACCGCGACTGTCCCGGTCGTGGGGCGCGGCAGCCGCCGGGAACACCCGGCAGGCCGCCCCGGTTACATCCCCCGCAACGCCCGAGCAGGTCCCCCCGGATCGCCGGCGTCGCCACGAACTTTCCCGCACCATCCACCCCCGGGTGTGGTGCGGGCACCCCCGATGCAGAGGAGCACGCCATCATGCGTACCGATCTGATCCGTAAGACCGCTCTGACCGCCGCTGGTCTCGCGTTCACCGGTGGCGCCATCGCCGGCCCCGTCACCACCGCGTTCGCCGCACCCACCACCAGCACCCCGGCCGCGCAAACCCAGACCGACCGCAAGGGCCACGGCGAGCGAGAGCTCGGCGTGCGCTACGAGGCCCAGCCGAACTTCTACTACTGCGGGCCCGCCGCGACCCGAAACGCCCTGTCCGTGCAGGGCAAGAACATCAACGTCGACGACATGGCCAAGGAGATGGGCACCACCGAGGCCGGCACCAACTCCATCAACGACATCACCCCCGTGCTGAACAAGGAAACCGGTAAGAACGACGCCTACCGGTCCGTCGAGATCAGCACCCGCGACGCCGACACCAAGCAGACCGACACCCTGCGCGCCGACATCGTCCGCACCGTCGACGACGGCCGGGCCGTGGTCGCCAACATCGCCGGCACCAGCACCGACACCGACGGCGTCACCCACTCCTACGAGGGCGGGCACTACATCAGCGTCGTCGGCTACCGCGACAACGGCAACACCGTCAAGATCGCCGACTCCGCCGATGCGAACACCGCCTCCTACTGGATCAGCACCGAACACCTCGCGGACTGGATCGCCACCCGCGGCTACGCCACCAGCTGACCACACACACCCAGCACACACCGAAGGGCCGGACCCCCACCAGGGTCCGGCCCTTCGTGCACGCCCAGGTCAGTGCTCGTTGCCCGCCCGCACCGACTCCACACCGGGCGCAACCGCAGCCGACTGACCACCGGAAGCCACCTGGGCCGTCTCCACGCCGGAAGGCACCTCGGTCGCCGTCATGTCAGCGGCGCCGTCGGCCGACGTGACGCGGTGCGCGCGGCGGCGCAGCCACCAGGTGCTGCCGAGCCCGGCGAGCACCGCGAGGACCAACCCGGCCCAGGAGATGTCCTTCAGCCAGTGTTCGGCCGCCCGGCCGACGGAGTAGAGCAGGTACGTCGTGCCGAAGGCCCAGACCAACCCGCCGGCCGCGTTCGCCACCAGGAAGCGGCGGTACGGCACGTGCAGCGCCCCGGCGAGCGGCCCGGCCAGGATCCGCAGCAGTGCCACGAACCGACCGAAGAAGACCGCCCAGACGCCGTGCCGCGCGAAGCTCTGTTCGGCGCGGGCGAGCTGTGCCGGGCCGAGGTGCTTGGGGAACCGTCTGCCCAGCCGGGCGAGCAGCGGACGACCGCCGCGTCGGCCAATCGCGTACCCGACGGAGTCGCCGACGATGGCGCCGAACGCCGCCGCGCTGGCCACCCACTCCGGCTCGACCACTCCGGTGGCGGCGAGCAGGGCGGAGCTGACCAGGACGATCTCGCCGGGCAGCGGGACGCCCATGCTCTCCACGCCGATCACGCCGGCGACGAGCAGGTAGACCACGCCCGGAGGCAGTGCCGAGAGCCAGTGCTGAACGTCGATCACTCGGCACCCCTTCCGAATCGGCCCCGACCCTACCCCGCCGACCCGACGGCGCGGCGTGGTCGTGGGTCACCCGACCCGTGACGCCGGGTTGCGCATATAGCAAGACGGACGTACGGTTTTGTTGGAAGCGGAATCGGGCGGTAAGTGTCACCTAACCTCGGCGGCACCCCGACCGGTGCGACAGACTGCTCAGGACTACTCACGGTCGCTGGTGTGAAGGAGTACGACGTGGCGAGCCTCGACACCTTCGGTGCGAAGACCCAGCTACGCGTCGGAGACGCGAGCTACGAGATTTTCAAGATCGACAAGGTGGACGGCCACGCGCGGTTGCCGTACAGCCTGAAGATCCTGCTGGAGAACCTGCTGCGGACAGAGGACGGCGCGAACATCACCGCCGACCACATCCGCCAGCTCGGCGGGTGGGACTCCACCGCCGCCCCGAGCGTGGAGATCCAGTTCACCCCGGCGCGGGTCCTGATGCAGGACTTCACCGGCGTGCCCTGCGTGGTCGACCTGGCCACCATGCGCGAGGCAGTGCGTGACCTGGGCGGCGACGCCAGCAAGGTCAACCCCCTCGCCCCGGCCGAGTTGGTCATCGACCACTCGGTCATCGCCGACCTGTTCGGCCGCGAGGACGCGTTCGCCCGCAACGTCGAGCTGGAGTACGAGCGCAACAAGGAGCGCTACCAGTTCCTGCGCTGGGGTCAGTCCGCGTTCAACGAGTTCAAGGTCGTCCCGCCGGGCACCGGCATCGTGCACCAGGTCAACATCGAGTACCTGGCCCGCACCATCATGGAGCGGGGCGGCCAGGCGTACCCGGACACGGTGGTCGGCACCGACTCGCACACCACCATGGTCAACGGCCTGGGCGTGCTGGGCTGGGGCGTCGGCGGCATCGAGGCCGAGGCCGCGATGCTCGGCCAGCCGGTCAGCATGCTGATCCCCCGGGTGGTGGGCTTCAAGCTCTCCGGTGAGATGCCGGCCGGCACGACCGCCACCGACCTGGTGCTGACCATCACCGAGATGCTGCGCAAGCACGGTGTGGTCGGCAAGTTCGTCGAGTTCTACGGCCCCGGCGTGGGCGCCGTGCCGCTGGCCAACCGGGCCACCATCGGCAACATGTCCCCGGAGTACGGCTCCACCGTGGCGATCTTCCCGATCGACGCGGAGACGATCCGCTACCTGGAGCTGACCGGCCGCGACGCGGCGCAGGTCGCGCTCGTCGAGGCGTACGCCAAGGAGCAGGGCCTCTGGCACGACCCGGACGCCGAGCCGGACTACTCCGAGCGCCTGGAGCTGGACCTCGGCTCCATCGAGCCGTCGCTCGCCGGCCCGAAGCGCCCGCAGGACCGGGTGCCGCTGGGTGCCGCGAAGACGTTGTTCCGCTCCGCGTTGACCGACTACGTGGCCGACGACTCCGTCGGTGAGCGCGACCTCAAGCCGGGTGTCCCCCGCGAGGAGCTGCCGCGTGGCGCCAACGGCCCGGCCGACGAGGCCAGCGCCGAGTCCTTCCCGGCCAGCGACCCGCCGGCCAACGAGTTCAGCGACCCGGCCGACGAGCCTCGTGACCTGGAGACCGCTGCGGTCGGCGCGGGTGGCCGGGCCAGCAACCCGGTTCGGGTCACCGGCGCGGACGGCGTCGAGTACGAGCTGGACCACGGCGCCGTGGTGATCGCCGCGATCACCTCCTGCACCAACACGTCCAACCCGCAGGTGATGATCGGTGCCGCGCTGCTGGCCCGCAACGCCGTGGAGAAGGGCCTGACCCGCAAGCCGTGGGTGAAGACCACCCTGGCGCCCGGGTCGAAGGTCGTCATGGACTACTACGAGCGGGCCGGCCTCACCCCGTACCTGAACAAGCTCGGCTTCAACCTGGTCGGCTACGGCTGCACCACCTGCATCGGCAACTCGGGCCCGCTGCCCGAGGAGGTGTCCGCCGCGGTCAACGAGCACGACCTGTCGGTGGTCTCGGTGCTCTCCGGCAACCGGAACTTCGAGGGCCGGATCAACCCGGACGTCAAGATGAACTACCTGGCGTCGCCGCCGCTGGTGGTCGCCTACGCCCTGGCCGGCACCATGGACATCGACCTGGCCAACGAGCCGATCGGTGAGGACACCGAGGGCAACCCGGTCTACCTGCGCGAGATCTGGCCGAACAGCGCCGAGATCCAGGACGTCATCGCCCAGGCGATCGGCGCCACCGGTTTCAGCGCCGCGTACGCCGACGTCTTCGCCGGCGACGAGCGGTGGCAGTCGCTGCCGACCCCGACCGGCGACACCTTCGCCTGGGAGAACGACTCCACCTACGTGCGCAAGCCCCCGTACTTCGAGGGCATGCAGCAGGAGCCGAGCCCGGTCGTCGACATCTCCGCTGCCCGGGTGCTGGCCAAGCTGGGTGACTCGGTGACCACCGACCACATCTCGCCGGCCGGCGCGATCAAGGCGGACTCCCCGGCCGGCTCGTACCTGGCCGAGCACGGCGTGCCGCGCCACGAGTTCAACTCGTACGGTTCCCGCCGGGGTAACCACGAGGTGATGATCCGGGGCACCTTCGCCAACATCCGGCTGCGCAACCAGCTGGTGCCCGGGGTGGAGGGCGGCTTCACCGTCAACCACCTCACCGGCGAGCAGACCTCGATCTACGACGCCTCGGTGGCCTACCAGGAGGCCGGCATCCCGCTGGTCGTGCTGGCGGGCAAGGAGTACGGCTCGGGCTCGTCGCGGGACTGGGCGGCCAAGGGCACGATGCTGCTGGGCGTCCGGGCGGTCATCGCCGAGTCGTACGAGCGGATCCACCGCTCGAACCTGATCGGGATGGGCGTGCTGCCGCTGCAGTTCCCGGTGGACGTCACCGCCGAGTCGCTCGGCCTGACCGGCACCGAGACGTTCACCATCACCGGGGTGACCGCCCTGAACGACGGTGAGACCCCGCGCACCGTGCAGGTCAGCACCGACACCGGCGTGGAGTTCGACGCCGTGGTGCGGATCGACACCCCCGGTGAGGCGGACTACTACCGGCACGGCGGCATCCTGCAGTACGTGCTGCGCCGCATGATCGCCAACTGACGTACCGACGTCCGGCGAAAGGGCCGCTTTCCGCGCTTGCGGGGGGCGGCCCTTTCGTTTCTCCTCGCTCTCGACTCAGCAGTGGCCTCCATCGGCCCGGTCGTGGCGCCGGGCCGCACGGGTTGTCGCCGCCTTCGGTGGTCAGCCGGGCCCGCCGCCCGGTTCAGGTGCGTCCTTTGCTCTGCACCCGCCCGCGCACCACGAACGGCCCGTAACTGGCGCGTGGGCGGGTGCAGAGCAAAGGACACGAGGAGCACCTGCACCGCCGGGCCGGATGGTGCGAGGGGCGGGTCAGCAGCGCAGGCCCCAGCTCAGCGCAGCCGCAGTGCGACCGCCCGTGCTTCCTCGTCGGTGAGGGGCAGGAACCAGAGGAAACGGCGGACGATGGCGACCGGGTCGGGTCTGCCGGGCTGGCCGCGCAGGTCGCGGATCGCCCGGCGGGTGATCCGGGAGAACTCGGGGATCAGTGTCGCGCGACGGGCCGCGTCCGTCGGGGTCGCTCGCAGCACCGGGCAGGGCCAGTCCCTACCGATCACACCGCGTAGAAGTATTTCCTTCCGACGTCTGGAACGTTCTGGAGGGTCTGGAGATGAATCGAGCCGTACAGGCGGCGATGGCCGAGAGGGGCCACACAGCGGACAGTCTCGCTGCGCAGATTGGTGTCGATCCGAAGACGGCCGCCAAGTGGGCGAGCACGGGACGAATTCCGCAGACGCGTCACCGCGCGCGGGTCGCCGAGCTGCTCGGCCGGAACGTCGACGAGCTGTGGCCGGACGCGCTGAAGCGCCGGACGCCGGCCTGGTTCCGGCCCTGGGCCGAGATCGAGCGCGAGGCACTGTCGCTGCGGTCGTTTCAGCTCGCGTGGATACCGGGTCTCCTTCAGACCAAGGCGTACGCGCTGGCGACGCTTGTCGGTGAGGCGCTGACACCGGCCGAGGCCGACGACCTCGCCGAGGCGCGGCTGAGCCGGCAGGCCATCCTGCGCCGGGAACGCCCGCCGCTGCTCGTCGCGGTCCTCGACGAGGGAGTCCTGCGGCGCACCCTCGACGGCGACCGGGCCATGATGCGGGAGCAGTGCGAGCGGCTGGCCGAGCAGGCCGCGCTGCCGAACGTGTCGCTGTTCGTCGTACCCGCCGACGTCGGCATGTATCCAGGCCTCGGTGGCCCGTTCACAGTGGCAGAGATGCCGGACGGGGCGCGGGTCGCACACGTCGACAGCCAGGCGCAGGCGCAACTCATCGACAAGGTTGCCGACGTTGCTACATTCGACCGACGGTGGGAACGCATTCGCGACGGCGCCCTGTCGCGGGCGCAGTCCCTCAATCTCATCAGGGAAGCGGCAGCATCATGGACCTGACCGGCGCTCGGTGGCGCAAGAGCAGCAAGAGTGGCAACAACGGCGGCGACTGCGTCGAGGTGGCCGACAACCTCGCGGGTGTCATCGGCGTACGTGACTCGAAGGACCCGGCCGGTCCGGCGCTCGCCTTCGACCCGGCGGCCTGGGCCCGGTTCCTGGTGTTGGCCAAGCGCGGCTGACCCCCACTGCCCTACCGGGCGAGTTCGTCGGCCCGGTCGAGCAGCGCACGACGCTCGGCGGTTGAGCCCACAGCTGCCGCCGCCTCCCGGAAGAGTCCTGCCGCACGCCGCCGGTCGCCCTGCCGGGCCACCAGGTCGGCCTGCACCGCCACGGCGAGCGGATAGCCGTCCAGCCCGCCGCCGGCGCGCGCCGAGTCGAGCAGAACCAACCCGGCAGCCGGCCCGTACGCGTAGCCGTGCGCGACCGCGCGGTTGAGCGCGATCACCGGCGAGGGGCGGAGGTCGGCGAGCGCGTCGTAGGCTCCCGCGATCGTCGACCAGTCGGTGTCGTCGGCCGAGGCCGCGGTGGCGTGACAGGCGGCGATCCTGGCCTGCCACGCGTACGGCCCGTCGTGGCGTACCCGATCGAGGGGCGACCAGGGCCTCGGCGATGGCGGCACGGTCCCACCTGTCGCGGTCCTGCCGCTCCAGGGTGAGCAGGTTGCCGTCGGCGTCGCGGCGGGCGTCCCGACGGGAGTGTTGGAACAGGCACAGCGCCAGCAACGCCGCGACCTCGGACTGGTCGGGCATCAGCCGGTCGAGCAGTCGGACCAGCCGGACCGCCTCGTCGGCGAAAGCCGGCTCGCCGTCGGCGACATAGCCCCGGGTGAACAGCAGGTACAGCACGGCGAGGACGCCGGGCAGCCGCTCGGTCAGCGCCGGCCCGCTCGGCACCCGGTACGGGATGCCGGCCTGGGTGATGCGGGTGCGCGCCCGGGTCAACCGGCGGGTCATCGTCGACTCGCTGACCAGCAGCAGGCGCGCGATGTCGGCGGTCGGCACACCGCAGACCGTTCGCAGCGTCAACGCCACCCGGGCCTCGATCGCGAGCGCCGGATGGCAGCAGGTGAAGATGAGACGCAGCCGGTCGTCCACCACGTCCTGCCCCGCCTCGGGCTCGGGCTGCGCCTCGTCTGGCGTGAGCAACGCCAGGTCGTGCAGCTTGCGCCGCTCCACTGTGGCCCGACGCAGCACGTCGATCGCCCGGTTGCGCGCCACCGTCATGAGCCAGCCGCCCGGGTTGGCCGGCACACCGTCGGTGGGCCAACGCTCCAGCGCGACGGTCAACGACTCCTGGGCGCAGTCCTCGGCCAACGCCCAGTCCCCGGTCACCCGGATCAGGGTCGCGACGATCCGGGGGTACGCCTCGACGCTGGCGGCCGCGACGGCCTCCGCCGCCGCCGCGCCGGCCGGTGCCGGGTTGCGCACCGGCCGGCGCTGCGGGGTGGACAACCTCGTCAGTCGGACAGGTCCGCGAACGGACGCAGTTCCAGTCGTCCTACGCGGGCCATCGGGTGGGTGCGGGCCACCTCGATCGCCTCGTCCAGGTCGGCGCAGTCGAGCAGGTCGAAGCCCACGATCACCTCGGCGGTCTCCGCGAACGGCCCCTCGGACACGAGCAGCTCACCGTCGCGAACACGGACGGTGGTGGCCGCGCTGGGCGACGCGAAGACGTTGCCGGTCAGGCGGCGGCCCCGAGAGTCGTTCTCCGCCACCCACTTCTCGATGTCGGGTAGCTCGGTGGGGTCGGTGTCCGGCTCGGTGTCGCTGCAAACGAACATCATGTACTTCATCTGGTCGCTCCCTGGTTTCTCGGGGTGTCGCCAGCATGACGATCGGCGGGCGGCGTTCCGGACACCCTCCCCCGAAAAACTCTGGTCAGTCTCCGCTGGCGGCGCGGCGGCGGGCCTCGCGGGTCTTCATGGCGTGCTCCATCAGCGTGACGAGCACCTCCTTGCTGGACTCACGCTGCCGGGCGTCGCAGAGCAGGACCGGCACACCCGGGTCCAGGTTCAGCGCGGCCTGCACCTCGTCGAGTCGGTACTTCCGGGCGTCCTGGAAGCAGTTCACCGCCACCACGAAGGGTGTGCCCCGACCCTCGAAGTAGTCGATCGAGGGGAAGCAGTCGGCGAGCCGGCGGGTGTCGGCCAGCACCACAGCGCCGATCGCCCCCAACGCCAGCTCGTCCCAGACGAACCAGAACCGGTCCTGCCCCGGCGTGCCGAACAGGTACAGCACCAGGTCGTCGCTGATGGTGATCCGGCCGAAGTCCATGGCCACGGTGGTGGTGGTCTTGCCCTCCACCCCGGACAGGTCGTCGATGCCGACCCCCGTCTCCGTCAGCACCTCCTCGGTGCGCAACGGCCGGGTTTCGCTGACCGCGCCAACCATTGTCGTCTTGCCCACGCCGAAGCCGCCCGCGACCAGGATCTTGATCGCGGTGGGCAGTGGCGTCGCTCCCGCCGGCCGGTCAGAGTGCCCGTAGTCCATTGATTACCGCCTCGAAGATGCTGTTGTCGGGAAGACCGGCCGTGGTCTGCGGCTCGCGGACCTGCACCAGGCTGCGGGCCGCCAGATCACCGAGGAGCACCCGGATGGTGCCCACCGGCAGGTCGAGATGGGCGGCGATCTCGGCGACGGACTGTATGCGTTGGCACAGCCCGACGATCGCCAAATGCTCGGGACCGAGACCGACCTCGGGCGTGACCTCGGCTCGGGTGGCCGTGACCAGGGAGATCAGGTCGAATGTGCCGGTGACCGGGCGGGCCCGACCACGCGTCATCGCGTACGGACGCACCACCGGACCCGCGTGGTCATCCACCCACTGATGGTCTGCGGACTCCCCCTGGACCGTCATCGCCGCTACCTCTCGCCGACCTGCTGATCGGTGCCGCGCGACGGCGACGCGACGTACTTGCCGACGCGGGTGACCAGCATCGCCATCTCGTAGGCGATCAGGCCGACGTCGGCGTCCTCGCTGGCGAGTACGGCCAGGCAGGCGTTGCGGCCGGCCGCGGTGACGAACAGGAACGACGACTGCATCTCGATGATGGTCTGCTGCACCTGCCCACCACCGAAGCGCTTGCCGGCGCCTCGGGCGAGGCTCTGGATGCCGGCCGCCATCGCTGCGAGGTGCTCGCCGTCGTCCCGGCTCAACCCCTGGGAGGAGGCCATCAAGAGGCCGTCGGTGGAGAGCGCGACCGCGTGTTCGGCCTGCTTCACCCGGCCCACCAGGTCATCCAGCAACCACGTCAGGTCGGCGCTCGAAGCCGTCTTCTGGGTCACTTCGTCGTCCTCTTCTCGCCCGGCTGTGCGCCGTTGTTCGTCTGGGGCTCGACCGTCACACCGCGCGGCAACCCGCGTCGTCGGTGCTCGGTCAGGTCGCTTGTGGATCCTCGTCGGTCGGCTCGGACGGCGTCGCCGCCGGGGCGCCGGAGGCGCCGCCGAGCAGCCGAGCCGCGTCGGTCCGCCCACGCCGGGTGCCGGTCTGGTAGGAGCTCATCATCCGGCGAACCTGCTCCGGTGGGCGCACCACATCCTCGTCGTCGGTTTCGGACACCGCCGGGTCGTCTCGCAACTCGGGAACGATGTTCGCCTGTCGGACCCGGACGGGCAGGCCGGAGTCGGTCCGCTCCGCCTCGGCGCGGGCGGGCGCCGGGCCACCGTCGCCGGCCGGGGCCGGCTCTCCGTCGGGGGTCTCCGGGCGGGTGCGGTCGACGGCGGGCAGGCCGGTGGGCACGGTCGGGGCTTCCAGGGCTGGTTGAGCCGGCCCGCGCCGGGCGCGGGTGGGCAGGTCGGGGGTGCCGGTTGCCGGGGTGGTCCGCTGTCGGGTGGGGAGAACGGTGTCCGCCTCGGCCTCCTCGTCCGTCGCCGGCGCTGTGGTGTCGGCCGGCATCGGCGCCACCGAGGTCACCGCCGCCTCCGAAGCGGTGGTCGTCGGTGTGGCGAGCGCGACCGGTGTGAGGGTCGCCGGCCGGCCGCTGTCCTTCGCGGGCGCCGACGGCATCGCGATGGCCGAGCCGGTCCGGAACGAGCCGGAGTCCTCCGGGGAGGCGCCGGCCTCGGTGACCAGCTCCAGCGGGATCAGCACGACCGCTGTGGTGCCGCCGTACGCGGATTCCTTGAGCCGTACCCGCACGCCGTGCCGTTCGGTCAGCCGGCTCACCACGTAGAGCCCGAGGCGGGCGGCGTTGGCGAGGTTCAACTCGGACTGGTCGACGATCCGGTGGTTCGCCGCGGCCAGGTCCTCCTCGCTCATGCCGAGGCCCCGGTCCTCGATCTCGATGGCGAACCCGTTGGAGACCAGTTGGCCGCGGACCTCGACTGTCGTGTGTGGCGGGGAGAACGAAAGGCCGTTCTCGATCAGCTCGGCGAGCAGGTGGATGACGTCGCCGACCGCGCGGCCGGCGAGCGAGACCGGCCCGAGCGGAAGCACGTTGACCCGGGTGTAGTCCTCCACCTCGGCCACGGCGCCGCGTACCACGTCGACCACCGGGACGTTGCGCCGCCAGGCCCGACCGGGGGTGGAGCCGGAGAGCACGATCAGGTTTTCCGCGTTGCGCCGCATCCGGGTGGCCAGGTGGTCGACCCGGAACAGGTCCTCCAGTTCTTCCGCGTCGTGCTCGCGGCGCTCCATCGCGTCGAGCAGGGTGAGCTGGCGGTGGACGAGTGCCTGCGTGCGTCGGGCCAGGCTCAGGAAGACCTCGCGGACGTTGCGACGCAGGTCGGCCTGCTCGACTGCGGTGCGCAGCGCGGTCTCCTGGACCGCGTTGAACGCCTTGCCGACCTGGCCGATCTCGTCGGTGCCGAACTCCAGCGGGGGTGCCTCGGTGGCGACATCGACCTCCTCGCCTCGGCCGAGCCGCTCAACCACGCGGGGCAGCCGTTCGTCGGCGAGCTGCCAGGCGGCCTGCCGCAGCCGCTCGAGCTGGCGCAGGAGGGTCCGGGCCGTGGTGATGGAGACGACGACCGAGGCGATGACGGCGAGCAGGCCGAGGCCGGTGGCGAGCACCAGCCGGACGACGACCATCACGGCGACGCCGGTGGCCCGGTCCACGATGCCCTCACCGCCGGCGGTCACGACGTCGTTCACCTCGGCCAGCGCCGGCTCGACAGTGCCCCGCCACTGCTCGGCACCGACCGGCAGCTGGGTCGACGGCCGGCCCTCGCGGATGATGCTGTCCTGCACGGCGCGCAGCCGGGTGAACGCCTCACCCTCGACGAGCTGTTGGTAACGGCGCTGGTCGGCGTCGGCGAGCCGGACCCGGGTCTCCTCACCGAGGAACCGCTCCGAGCCCACCAGCGCGACGTAGCGGGCGTATTCGGCGCCGCTCATCCGACCGTTGCCGAAGAGGCCGCTGAGCAGCGCGTCCTCCTGGGAGATCAGCTCCTTCATCCGGTTGAGCTGGATCAGGGCAGCGGCCTCGCCGGCGATCTGCTTGTCGTCCAGGCTGCCCGTCACGTCGTAGATCTGGAAGATCGACTCGATAGTGTCGGTGTACGCCTCGGCGGCGGCGATCCGGTCGATCTTGCGGTCCAGCACTTCCGCGCGGGTCCGCTCCAACCCGTTGACCTGGGCGATCGTCATACCGAGCTGCGTGTCCAGTGCGGAGCTGCCGGCGACGTCGACCTGCCAGTTGCGCACCGAGGCGGCGAAGTCGGCGGCCAACTGCGCGGTCTTGCGCTGCTCGGCCTCGAGCGCCGTCCGCTGCGCGGCCTCGGGGTTGCTCAGGTACGCCTGGGTCAATCGCCGCTCCACCTGGAGCTCCTGCAAGAGCGGCTCGCTCGGCGTGTAGACCTTGCTGTTGAGCAACTGGACACCGAGCAGGTTGAACCCGTCACGCAGGGTCACCCACGCCGCGAACATCCAGAGCGCGACCAGGGAGAGCAGCAGGGCGACAACCTTGGTGCGGATACTCGTACCGCGAGAACGCATTGAACCGTCCCAGGCTGGGCGTTGACTCAGCTCATCAACGAATGATCAGAGGGGGCGACGTCCCACCACAGCGGGGCATCCGGGCTGAGGCTCTGCGTACGCTAGCAGTGTCCACACAACCCCTCAAGTTGCTGTTTTTGTTGACTGGTAACCGCAATCCACCACCGATCGGTCCACGCCCGAGGCACGAACGCCGGCCAGTCGGCAGGCGGCGAGCACAGTGGCGCGAACGATGACGGTCGGACAGTACAGCTCCTTGCCGTACCACAGTGGAGGGTGCTCCCGGTCGGCGGATTCGTGCAGGTAGGCGTGCCCACGCGCCACGGCGTCGTCGACCCGTGGCACCGTCGTCGGCACCGTCAGCAGCACCTGGAGGGCGTACGCGGTCTCCTCGGCGGTGCCGTCCCACCGCCCCCACGAACCGTCCGCGCGCTGGCTGCTCAGCACCCAACCGGCCGCCCGATCCACCGCCTCGGCGGCGGCCGCGCCCCGCCCGAACTCGGCCAGTGCCAGCACGCAGCAGGCGGTGGCGTAGTACGGCGAGGCGTGCCACCGGTCCTGCCAGGCGCCGTCAGCGCGCTGATGCCCGGTCAGCACCGCGCTCAGCCGGTCGACCGCCCGGTGATAGCGCCCGTCCGCGTCCGGGTGCCGGGTCAGGTGCTGACCGAAGGCGTCCAGCACGTGGGCGTTTGTGGTGACCGAGAAGCCGTCCTCCCCCGGCCAGGTGCAGAAACCGTCAGTCGTCTCGTACGCCCACAGGCTGGCCGGGTCCGCAGGACGGTCGAGCCGGGCCAACGCGTCGAGGGACACCGATGTGGTGTCGGCGTCGGTCGGCAGTCCGTCGCCGGTGGCGATTGCCTGGCCGGTGGTGGCAGCGGTCAGGCTCTCCAGGACGGAGGCCGGCGGGTTGACAGCGATCCCGGCGCGACGCAGGCCGCTCAGCACCCAGGCCCGCTCGAAGACGGTGATCGGTGCCGGGCAGGGCACCGGGCCGCCTCCGTCGCGGATCAACGCCAGCAGGAAGGCGTGCGCGGTGGGGCCGGCGGCCGGGCCGGCCGCGGTCAGCCAGGCCGCGGTCGCGGCGGGTGAGGCGCCCACCGCGGTGAGCGTGGGGCCGGCGTCGGTGGGTGTCGCGTCCAGGATCTCGTAGAAGTGGGCCAGCTTCGGTGGCAGCGTCGCTCCGGCGGCCACAGCGGACCGCACCGCGCGCAGCCGGTCCCGCTTGAGCCCGGTGGGCAGCGGCAACGGCGGGCGGGGCAGTTGGGCGGCGGTGGCCCGCTCCAGCCCGGCGAGCCGGTCGTTGATCGTGTCGACCAGCGCCGGAACGATGAGGTCCAGCGCGGGGGTGTCCGGCAGAGTCCGGGCGTCGGTGGGGAGCAGCGTGCCGACGAGCGCGCCGAGCCCACGGGCCACCGGGGCGAGCAGTTCCGTCCCGGCCCTGCCGTCGGCCAGTGCCGCGAGCAGCGCGTCGGTGGCGCTCAGCGTCGGCACCAGGGCGTACCCCTCGGGTGGGCCCCACGCCCCGTCCGGGCGCTGACTGCGCAGCAGGAACGCGATCCGCTGGTGGTGCCCGGTCAGCCAGGGCGCGACGGCGACCAGCCGCCCGGTCTCGTACACCGACGCGGCGACCTGCCCCCACGGCCGCAGACCAAGGCCGGCGATCAACTCGCGGGCGGCCTCGGCGACCGGGTCGGCGGCGAGCACCCGGGTGGCGCGCTCACTCATCGCGCGCCCCCCAGAAGTCCGACAGTTGGTAGAAGCCGCCGGTGAAGGAGATCTGCCGGTTGAGGTAGTCCGCCTGGCGGGGGCACCGCTCGGCGAGGGCGGCCAAGTCCCCGCGGGACCGGGCGGTCAGCTCGGCCAACCGGTCGTGCACCTGCGCCGGGTCGTCGACCAGCGAGAGGGCGTTCAGGTCACCCCACTCGGCGTCGCGCTTCTGCGTGGCGAGGTCGTTGACCAGCCGCAGCACCCGCTGCACGCCACGTCCGGCGTCCAGCAGGTCGGTCAACTGGGCGAGGGTCTTCTCGTCGCCGGTGGCTATCCAGTGGGTGACGTTGACAAAGGAACAGGCGAGGTTGTCGGCGTTGTCCAGGTAGCGGTTCAGGTCCGGCAGGCGCCGGCCGGTGGTCGGGTCGGTCGGCAGGTGCTTCCAGTCCCACTCCCGCGCCACGGCGGCGAGCATCCGGGCCAGCTCGTCGCGCCAGATCGGGCGCAGCCGGGCGAACGCCGGCACGGTGGCCAGTTCGTCGCGCAGGTCGGCCAGCAGCCGGGCCAGGTGTCGCCCCGGTGGGGGCACCGCGCCGTCGGCCACCGCCAGGCAGTCGTTCACCACGTGCCGGACGTCGTCCACGGACCGGGCGAGGTAGTCGACCTGCCAGTCGGCCGCGAAGACCCAGAGCAGGGTACGCGTGGTGATCCGCAGTTCCGCGGCGGTGTGCCACGGCGCGGTGAAGGCGATGGCGGTGGCCACCGAGCTGAGCATCGCCGGGTCGAACGGCGCGGCGTCGAACAGCTCCGGGTGAGCGGCGGTGACGTCCTGGAGGTCGCGTACGCCCCGCACGGCGAGCGCACACACCCGGCCCTGTTCGGCGACCGCGTCCTGACCGGCTCGCGCCGGTCGCGGGGTCTCCGTCACGATGCGACCGGGCGCTCGACCGGGGTGAGGATGACCTCGGCCCGCTGCTTGGGTTGCAGCGAGGCGCCCATCCGAGGGGTGAGGTCGACCGGTTCGCGCAGCCGGAAGCGGTAGCGGCTCAGCACGGTGCTGACGATGAGCTGTGCCTCCAGCAGGAACAGGTACTGCCCGAGGCACTGGTGCGGGCCTCCGCCGAACGGGAAGTAGGAGTAGCGGTAGCGGCGCCGGGGCAGCTCCGGCGCGAACCGCTCCGGGTCGAAGAGCGCCGGGTCGGTCCAGAACGTCGACATCCGCTGGGTGACGTACGGGCTGACCAGCACGGTGCCGCCGGCCTTGATCCGCACCCCGCCCAACACGTCGTCGCCGACCGCGGTGCGCGGGATCATCCAGCCGGCCGGGTAGAGCCGCAGCATCTCGTCGAGCACCATCCGGCCGTAGCGCAGTTGGGGCAGGTGCTCGCGGCCGACCCGTTCGACGCCGACCACCCGTTCGATCTCGTCGGTCATCCGCTCGGCCACGTCGGGCCGGGACGCCAGGACCGGCCAGAGCCAGGAGAGCAGGGCGATGGTGGTCTCGGTGGCGGTGGAGAACATCGCGACCACGTCGCCGCGGATCGCGTACTCGTCGGGTTCGCTGCCGTCGGCGCGCGGCCGGCAGAGCGTGGAGATGATGTCGTCGCCGTCGGTGGGATGGGCCCGGGCCTCCCGGATGATCGGCAGCACCACCTCGTCGATGGCGCGTACCGCGTCGCGGAAGCGCCGGTCGCCGGGCATCGGCACCCCGTACGGCACGGCGGGCATCAGCAGCCGGGGGAGCATCGCGGTGGTGACGGTGTCCAGCGCGGCGCTGACCCGCAGGGCATCGGAGACCGAGATCCGGTCGGCGAAAAGCACCCGCATTGTGGTGCGCAGGACGATCCGGGTCAGCTCGGCGCCGCCGTCGATCGGGCGACCGGCGAGGGCCGGTTCGAGCCACTCGTCGACCGCCTCGTTGATCGCCTCGGCCATCTTGTCGACGAGCGTCTCGGCCCGCTTGGCGGTGAACAACGGTTGCAGCGCGCCTCGGCTGGACTCCCAGATCTCACCCTCGGCGACCAGGATGGCGTCACCCACGATTCGACGCACGGGTCGCCAGAGCAACCCGTCGCCGTCCCGGGTGTAGTTGGCAACGTTGTCCCGCAGGACGCGTTGCAGGTGCTCAGGATGGCTGACCAGATAGGGGCGGAACGAGCCGAGGTTGAGCCGGATGACGTCGCCGTCGGCGTCCTGCGCGAAGTCGACGAGCGCGCCCAGCGGATCGCGGACCAGTGCCGGCAGAGCGCGTCGTAACGGGATTGTCCGGGGCTCGGTGCTGACGGTGGCGGGGCGTGCCTCGGACACCTGTGACATCGAACCACATCTCCTCGTCGTCCCGCCGACCGCAGCGGTCCACTTCGGTCGGGCAGGTTGATGAAACTTTCACCTTCTGGGCCGACGGAAGCATCTCACCAAACGAGGGGCACCTCCAGACTTGCGGACGACGCAATTTCCATCTAAGCGCACGCACACTCATCGATGTTTTCACCGCACGCAGATCCTGAGTGGATATTCAGGAACGACACCAGGCCGGGTGCGCCGACGACCACGCGCGCTGGACGAAGCGGCCGCGTGCCGCCGATCTGACCGCCGCATCGGCACCGGACGGGCGGCCCCGGGTTGGCCGGTGCGGGTCGGTGACATGGGACGCACCGGTACCCCCGAATCCGGGCGATGCCCGGCACCCTGTGCCAGGCTCTGTGACATGGACGACAAGACCATCCTGAACCGGATCTCCGAGCTGGTCGACGAGGAACACAGGCTGCGTGCCGACGCCCAGGCCCACGAGTCGGGCACCGAGGGCGAGACCAGCGAACGACTGCGCGCACTGGAGGAGTCCCTCGACCAGTGCTGGGACCTGCTGCGCCGCCGACGGGCCGCCCGGGAGACCCACGGCGATCCGGACGCCCAGGGCGAACGCCCCAAGCCCGAGGTGGAGCGCTACCTGCAATAGCCGACGTGGCGGGGGGGGGGGGGGGGGGGCCCCCCCCCCCCCCCGCACACGCTGCCCCCCAACGGAGCCCTCGAAGAGGGGAAACAGACCGGGGGCACAAT
>NZ_JBEYUF010000029.1:0-72706 GCF_040643355.1 Micromonospora sp. NPDC047187 | reverse complement strand
AGCCCCGCAGCCCCGCAGCCCCGCACGCCCCAGCCCGGCCCGCCGGGAGCCCGGCAGCACTCGCGGCCCCAGGCAGCGCGGGGCGTTCAGGCGGCGGGGAGAGCGGCCAGCCGACTGGCGCGGCGGCCGGCGACGGCCACGACGACCGCGAGGGCCAGGGCGATCAGGAAGAAGACGTCCGCGCCAGCGAAGGCCGCGTGGAAGCCCGCCGTCGGGTCGGTGGCGGAGCTGGCACGGGTGTACGCGATGGTGAGGATCGCGATGCCGAGTGAGCCGCCGAGTTGGTGGGCGACGTTGACGAGGCCGGACGCGGCGCCGGCGTCCTGCGGTTCGACTCCGGCCACGCCGCCCTGGGTCATCAGGATGATCGCGATGCCCTGGCCGATTCCGATCACCAGCAGCGGCAGCAGCACGTCCGGGAAGTAGCTGGAGCCTGTCGAGATGCGCGACAGCCACGCCATGCCGACGAGCGCGAGAACGAGGGACGCCACCAGCAGGAGGGGACGGCCGAGCCGGTTCTGCAGGGGCCGGATGGCGTACACCATGGCGAAGAATCACTCTAGTGATAGCCGGCCTCCGGTTGCTGGCGCTGGGAGACATCGGCATCGTGACGGCCCTCACCCACCTGCGTGTGGCCCGCCCGCACCGGGCCGACGCCGCCCGCAACTACGACGCGATCCTGGCGGCGGCCCGGGTCGCCTTCGCCGAGCAGGGCGCGGAGGCTCCGCTGGAGGAGATCGCCCGCCGCGCCGGGGTGGGCATCGCGACGCTCTACCGCAACTTCCCTACCCGGGAAGTGCTGATCGAGAACGTCTACGTCACCGAGGTCGAGGCGGTGTGCGCGACCGCCGGGGAGGCTGAGAGCCTCGCCCCGCGTGACGGCCTGTACGCGTGGCTGCGGCGCTTCGTGGAGTACATCGGGGCGAAGCAACCGCTGGCCGCCGGCCTGAACCGGGAGTCCACCGCCTACCTGGAGTGCCGGCGGGCGCTCTACGCCGCCGGTGGGCCGCTGCTGGAGCGGGCCCAGCGGGCGCGCGAGGTGCGCGCCGACGTGACTATCGACGACGTCATGCGCCTGACCAGCGCCATTGCCTCCGGACACTTTCCCCGCGCCGACCAGCGCGATCACGTGCTCACTGTCGCCCTGGACGGGCTGAGCGTGCAGCCGGAGTGACCCCGGCGGTCCGCCCGCGCGTCGATGTCCGAAGTGGAACAGCTGCGGAACGTGTTCGGGGAATCACGATGGACTCGGGCCCTTGACTCTCGGGAAACATCGGGCCACCATCTGACAACGTTGTCACAGACCCCCGCCATCTGACAACGTTGTCATTTCTGGAGGCAAGATGTCCGAGCCATCGCCGGTTTCCCGGCGTACCTTCCTCTCCGCCGGCGCGACGCTGCTGGCGTCGGTCGGGGTGACCGCGGCCCTCCCGGACGCCCTCGCGTCCGCCGCCGTGCCGGCGCCGACCGCCACCCCCACCGCCACCGACCTGGCCCGGTACCGCCCGGTGACGGTCTCCTCGACCGACTACGCGCCGACGCCGGCCACCTTCGCCGTGGACGGCCTGCCGCAGGTCGGCGTCCGGGGGAGTGGATGGCGTGCCGCCGCCGGCGATCCGCAGTGGATCTCGGTGGACCTCCAGGCGCCGTGCCGGATCGAGGCCGTCTGCCTGGTCTTCGAGGCCACGCTCACCGACGGACCGTTCGACGGCAACTACACCGACACCGACGGCGACGAGATCCTCTCCAGCGCCGCGACGGCGTACCGGATCGAGGTCTCCACCGACGGCCGTGCCTGGCGGTCGGTGTACGAGACCAGCGAGGGCCGGGGCGGCACGCAGACCATCAAGCTGCCCGAGCCGGTCACCGCCCGGTGGATCCGGATGACCGCCACGAAGCGCTCGAACAGCAACCCGGTCGGCCTCAACGGCTTCCAGGTCTACGGCGTGCCGCTGGCCGGCCGGCCGAAGGTTGAGGGCTGGACCAGTTGGGAGGGCGGCAACACCGGCCCGGCCCCCGAGCTGAGGGTCGCCGCCGACGGCACGGTGCCGCTGGAGTCGGGCTGGTCGTTGACGATGGACGACTTCGCCGGCACCGCCGACGGCGCCGAACTCTCCCGCGCCGGCGTCGACGTCCGGTCCTGGCTGCCGGCGACGGTACCCGGCACCGTGCTGGGCACACTGGTCGAGCAGGGTCACCTGCCCGACCCGGTGGCCGGCTTCAACAACATGCGCATCCCGGAGGCGCTGTCCCGCCACACCTGGTGGTACCGGCGCGCGCTGCGGCTGCCGCGCGACCTGGACACCTCGGCCGGCCGACGGATCTGGCTGGAGTTCGACGGGATCAACCACGAGGCGACCGCCTGGGTCAACGGCGTGCAGGTCGGCAGCGTCAAGCACCCGTTCGCGCGGGCCGCCTTCGACATCACCGACGCGTTGGCCGGTCACCGTGGCGAGCACGTCCTCGCCGTCCGGGTCACCCCGATGCCGCACCCGGGCACCCCCGGCGACAAGGGCCCCGACGGTCGTACCTTCCTCCAGTCGGCCCACCACTACCTCGACGCGCCGACCTACCTGGCGGTGTCCGGGTGGGACTGGATGCCCGCCGTCCGCGACCGGGTCACCGGCCTCTGGGACCACGTCCGGCTACGCAGCACCGGCGCCGTGGTCATCGGCGACCCGCACGTGCAGACCACGCTGCCCGACCTGCCCGACACCGACACCGCCGAGGTCACCATCCGGGTGCCGGTCCGCAACGCGGCGACCAGCGCCACCACTGTCACCGTCCGCGCGGAGTTCGACAGGGTACGCGTCGAGTCCACGGTGACCGTTCCCGCCGGCGGGAGCACCACAGTCACCTTCACGCCGGAGCGTTTCCGCGCGCTGCGGCTGCGCAACCCCCGGCTCTGGTGGCCCAACGGTTACGGCGACCCCCACCTGTACGACCTCACGCTCACCGCCACAGTGAAGCGTTCGGTCAGCGACCGGCGTGCGCTCCGCTTCGGTGTCCGCGAGTTCGCCTACGACTGGCACCAGCCGATCGTCGTCTCGCCGCCCGGCAAGCCCGCCCTGGAGTTCGTCGACGGCGCGGCGACCCAGACGGTCACGTTCGACAGGCAGCACGCCCGGCACGTCCGCGTCCAGGCCGGCCAGCGCGCCACCGGCTGGGGCATCTCGATGTTCTCGCTGTCGGTGGCCGACGGCACCGGCCCGGATCTCGCCCTGCGCCGCGACGCCACCGCGTCGTCCTCGGAGAACGACGGCAACGGTCCCGGTAGGGCCGTCGACGGCGACGCGGCGACCCGCTGGGCCTCGCAGGCCGAGGACGACCAGTGGATCCAGGTCGACCTCGGCGCGGCTGTCGACTTCGACCGGGTCACCATCGTGTGGGAGCAGGCGTACGCGCTGGACTACCGCGTCCAGGTCTCCGCCGACGGGGACGCCTGGAGCGACGTGACCTCGGTCAGCAACGACACCCCGCTGGGCAGCCGGGCCACCCAGGTCGAGACGTTCGCCAGCCAGACCGCCCAGCACCTGCGCATCCAGACCGGCGCGCGGGTGACCTCGTGGGGCGTGTCCATGTGGGCGCTCTCGGTGCAGCGTCAGGCCGAGCCGGACGTGGACCTGGCCCTGCGCCGGACGGCCACCGCGTCGTCGTCCGACGGCGACTCGAACGGCCCGGACCGGGCCGTCGACGGCGACCCCCGGACCCGCTGGTCGTCGACGTTCGAGGACAACCAGTGGATCCAGGTCGACCTCGGCGCTCCGGTCAGCTTCGACCAGATCACCATCGTCTGGGAGCAGGCGTACGCCCGCGACTTCGTCATCCAGGTCTCCGACGACGGGCAGCGCTGGACCGACGTCAAGGCGGTCAGCAACAAGATCACCGAGCTGAAGATCACGGTGAACGGTGTGCCGGTGTTCGCCCGGGGCGGCAACTGGGGCTGGGACGAGCTGCTGCGTCGGGTGCTGCCCGACCGGCTGGCCGACACCGTCGAGATGCACCGCGACATGAACTTCACGATGATCCGCAACTGGCTCGGCAGCAGCAACCGCGAGGAGCTGTACCAGGCCTGCGACGAGCAGGGCATCCTGGTGTGGAACGACTTCTGGCAGGCGGGCGCGTTCCTGCCCAACCCGCCCGGCTACGTCGACATCGCCGCCGACACGATCCGGCGGTTCCGCCACCACCCGAGCATCGTCGTCTGGTGCGGCGCGAACGAGGGTGACCCGCCGCCGATCGTCGACGCCGGGCTCAAGCAAGCCGTCTCCATCGAGCACCCGGAGATCCTCTACATCCCCAACTCCGCCAGCGGCATCGTGAGCGGGCGTGGGCCGTACGGCTGGGTCGACCCGACGACCTACACCGACAAGACGATCTACGAGGCGGACTCGTTCGGCTTCCACACCGAGATCGGCATGCCGGTGGTGTCGGTGACCGAGAGCATGCGCAACCTCGTCGGTGACGCGCCGGAGTGGCCGATCGGTGAGGTGTGGAACTACCACGACTGGTCGACCATCGGTAACCAGCGTGTCGGCACGTACCAGGCCGCGATCGACGCGCGGCTCGGTGAGTCCGACTCGCTCGACGAGTTCGCCACCCGGGCGCAGTTCGTCAACTACGAGAGCCACCGCGCGATGTTCGAGGCGTGGAACGCCAACCTGTGGCAGGACGCCACCGGTCTGCTGCTGTGGATGTCGCACCCGGCGTGGCACAGCACGGTCTGGCAGACCTACGACTACGACCTCGACGTGAACGGCGCCTACTACGGCGCCCGCAAGGGGTGCGAGCCGGTGCACGTCCAGGCCGACCCGGGCACCTGGCAGGTCCGGGTGGTCAACCACACCGCCGCGCCGCTGAGCGGGGTCACGGTGAGCGCCCGACGGTACGACCTGAGCGGCCGGTCGCTGGGTTCGGCCCAGCGTCAGCGGGTGGACGTGGCCCGCTCGGCCACCACGGCGGCCTTCCCGCTCGCCGCGCCGGACGGCGGCGGGCTGCACCTGGTGCGACTGGAGCTGCGCGACAGCCGCGACCGGCTGCTCGCGGAGAACACCTACTGGCGCTACGACAAGGCCGAGCAGTTGCGGGCGCTCAACGACGTGCCGAGCACCCGACTGTCGACGTCGTCGAGCACCGTACGCGTCGTGGACGGGCGCAACACCGTCACCACGACGGTCCGCAACCAGGGCCGTACGGTCGCCGCGTTGGTGCGGCTCGCCGTGCGCGACCACGGCGGTGAGCGGGTCCTGCCGGCCCGCTACGACGACAACTACTTCTGGCTCCTGCCGGGGGAGAGCCGCGAGGTGCGGATCTCCTGGCCGGCCAGGCCGGGCCTCGCCCGCCAGGTCACGGTGACCGCGCAGGCGTACAACTCCTAGGAGTACGCGGTGGGAGGCGGCGCCGTGACGGCTCCGCCTCCCACCGTGGACCCGTGCGCTGCCACCCGATGCGGGCGTTTAAGGTCCGTTACCGCACCTCGGCTCGGGACCGAGATTCATGCTGTACGTGTGACACGGTCCCCGTCCGGCGCGGTGCGGGTCGCGTTCGCGTTCTGGATCACGCTCGTGGGCACCACAGTGCCGACCCCGCTCTACCCGCTCTACGAGCTGGAGTTCGGCTTCTCGTCGTTGACAGTGACAGTGGTCTACGCGCTGTACGCGCTGGGAGTCGTGGTCGGGCTGCTGGTCTTCGGTCGGCTCTCCGACCAGATCGGCCGACGCCCGGTCATCCTCATCGCGCTGCTGCTCTCGGTCGCCGCCGACGCCGTGTTCCTGGCCGCTGTGGACCTGGCGATGATCATCGTGGGTCGGATCCTCGCCGGGCTGTCCGCCGCGCTGATCATCGGCGCGGCGACAGCGGCGTTGGCGGAGCTGATCGACCCTCGGCACCCGAAGCGGGCCGCCACCGTGTCGATCTTCGCGAACCTGGGCGGCCTGGCCGCCGGCACCCTGCTGTCCGGGATCGTGTCGGACCTGGCACCCGAGCCGCTGCGGCTGCCCTGGGTGATCGTGCTGATCCTGGCGGTGGTCGCGATCATCGCGCTGCGCGGGGTGCCGGAGACGGTCCGGGAACGTTCGCCGGTGACCCTGCGGGTGCAGCGGTTGCACGTGCCGGCGACCATCCGCGGGGACTTCGTCCGCTCGGCGCTCACCGCCGGGGCGGGCTTCGCCGCCCTCGGGGTGCTCACGTCGGTGAGCGGGCTGTTCCTCGGCATGGTCCTGCACGAGACCTCACACACGCTGGCCGCGCTGGTGGTCTTCGTGGCGTTCACCGGCGCGGCGTTCGGTCAACTGCTGACCCGCCTGCTGTCCTCGCGCGCCGCGCTGGCCAGCGCCTGCGCCGGCCTGGTCGTGGGGGCGGGCCTGCTCGCGTTCAGCATGTGGATGGCGTTGCTGGCGACGCTGCTCATCAGCGCGGCGATCATCGGGGTCGCGTCCGGGGTGGCGGTCGGCGACGGCATCGCGACGATCACGATGAAGACCGAACCGCAGCACCGGGCCGAGGCGGTGTCGACCTTCTTCGCCATCCTGTTCGCCATGCTCGGTGTGCCAGCGGTCGGGGTCGGTCTGCTGATCCAGACGATCGGTCTGCGCCCGGCCGGCGAGGTCTTCAGTGCGGTGGTGGCGGTGCTCGCGCTGGTCGTCCTGCTCAGCCTGGTTCGGGGCGGCCGGACTCGGCCCGCGAGCTGATCACCGGCCGGGCCTGTTCAGGGCCCGCGGGGCGCTTGATGAGCCAGTCATGGAGGTCTTGCGGCGGTCATCGTATACAACATACGCTCCCCGAATCGCCCACTTGAGGAGCTCTCCATGACGAACCTCTCCGTCCGCGACACGAACCTGCCCCGCCGCCGGGTGCTCCGGGCCGCCGTGGCGGCGGCCGTCGTCGTCTGCACTGTCGTCGCCTGCTCACCGGTGTCGAACGACGAAGGCGGCGACCCGTCCGGCGGCGGCCAGTCGGCAGGCCAGGACTCCTTCGGCACGCCCGCCGACCCCGCCGCCGTGAAGCAGGGCGGCAAGCTGGTCATCGCCCTCTCCGCCGAGCCCGACGCGCTGGACCCGACGCTGTCGAGAAGCCTCTACTCCCGCTACGTCTTCCAGGCCATGTGCCAGAAGCTCTACGACGTCAACGAGCAGGCGCAGGTCGTACCGCAGCTCGCGACGGCCCTGCCCACCACGAGCGGCGACGGCCGGACGGTGACCATTCCACTGCGGCCCGGCGTGCGCTTCGCTGACGGCACGGCGTTCGACTCGGCCGCGGTGAAGGCCACCCTGCAACGCCACCTCACCAACGCCCGGTCGGCCCGCAAGAGCGAACTCGGCCCCATCGACGGCGTCGACACCCCGGACGCGCAGACCGTCGTCCTGCGGCTGAAGCAGCCCTTCGCACCGCTGCTCGGGGCCCTCGCCGACCGAGCCGGCATGATCATGAGCGCGCAGGCGCTGCGGACCAAGGGCGACGACTTCGCCTCCGCGCCGGTCTGCGTCGGCCCCTTCAAGTTCGCGAAGCGGGTGCCACAGAACTCCATCGAGGTAGTGCGGGACCCCAACTACTACGACGCGAGCAAGGTGCACCTGGACGCCATCTCGTGGCGGATCCTCACCGACGCCAGCATCCGCGCCGCCAACCTGCGCTCCGGCGACGCGCAGGTCGCCGACTCGGTCTCCACCCAGGACGTCGCCTCGCTCCGGCAGGACGCGGCGGTCTCCGTCCTCCAGTCGCAGTCCCTCGGCTACCAGGGCCTGACCATCAACGTCGGCAACGTCGACGGCGTCGGCACCACAGCCAAGCCCATCAACCGCCCCCTCGCCCAGAACGCCAAGGTGCGGCAGGCCTTCGAGCACGCCATCGACCGCAAGGCCCTTGTCGACGCGGTCTTCAACGGTCTGCACGCCGCCGCCTGCTCCCCGATCTCACCCGCGAGCACGTTCTCGTCCCCCGAGGCGCAGACCTGCCCGGCGCACGACCCCGCCAAGGCCAAGCAGTTGCTGGCCGAGGCCGGCGTGCAGACGCCGTACACGGTCACGATGCTCGCCTCGAACACCCCCGACACGCTGCGCCTCGCGCAGGCGTTGCAGTCCATGGTCAAGGACGGCGGATTCGACCTGAAGATCAACCCGGTGGAGTACTCGTCGCTCCTCGACGAGCAGGACCGCGGCAACTTCGAGCTGCTGCAACTGGGCTGGAGCGGACGGATCGACCCGGACGCCAACATCACGAACTTCGTCGGCACCGGCGCCAGCCAGAACGTCGCCGGCTACAGCAACCCGCAGCTCGACACCCTACTGACCCAGGCCCGACAGGCCGGCGACGTCGAGGAGCGCAGGAAGCTGTACGGGCAGGCGGTCACACTGCTTCAGCAGGACGACGCCCTGATCTACCTCTACCGGCAGCGCAACCTGACCGCCGTCAGCAAGCAGATCCAGGGCCTCCAGGTCTACCCGGACGGCGTGATCCGGGCGGCCTTCGCCGGCTTCGGCAAGTAGGCCGTCGTGGCCCGGTATCTGCTCACCCGCGCCTGGCAGTCGGCGCTGACCCTGCTGTTGTCGACGATCGTGGTCTTCGTCGGCGTACGGGCGCTCCCCGGCGACCCGGCCCTCGCCCTGGCCGGGGAGGACCGGTCGCCGGAGGCGCTGGAGGCCATCCGTCGGCACTACGGGCTGGACCAGCCGCTGCCGGTGCAGTTCGCCCAGTACGTGGAGCGCATGGCGCAGGGCGACTTCGGGGTGTCCATCCGCACCGGCACGCCGGTCTCGTCGATGCTCACGACCGCCCTGCCGGTGACCGTCGAGCTGTCCGTCCTGGCGATCCTCATCGCGGCGGCGCTCGGCGTCGCCGCCGGGGTGCTCGCGGCGGTCCGTCGTGGACGTCCGGCGGAGTGGCTCGCCAACGGACTGGCCCTGATCGGGCTGTCGGTGCCGCACTTCTGGCTGGGACTGCTGGCGATCCTCTACCTGTCCGTGGCGACCGGGCTCTTCCCCGCCTCCGGCTTCGTGCCGATCCTGGAGGACCCGGTGGACAACCTGCACCACATCATCCTGCCGGCCGTGATCCTCGGCACCGGCCTGGCCGCCATCATCATGCGGCAGACCCGGTCGGCGATGCTGGATTCGCTCTCCTCCGACTACGTACGCACGGCGAAGGCGAAGGGCCTGCGACCGCGCGCCGTCATCACCCGACACGCCCTGCGGAACAGCCTCATCGTGGTGGTGACCGTCGTGGGTCTCCAACTCGGCGGGCTGATCTCGGGCGCTGTCGTCACCGAACAGATCTTCGGGCTGCCGGGCTTCGGCAAGATGACCATCGACGCGGTGTTCCAACGGGACTACCCGGTGATCCAGGCCGTCGTCCTGCTCACCGCGGCCGCCTACATCGTGATCAACTTCTTCGTGGACCTGCTCTACTCGGTCATCGATCCACGCATCCGGGTGACGGGAGATCCGGCATGAGCGTCCTCACCGTACCGATGGCGGAGACCGGCACCGCCAGCATCACCAGGCGTACCCGGGTGCTGCGGCGGCTGCGGCGCAACCCGCTCGCCGTGGTGAGCTTCGTCGTGCTCGCGCTGGCGGGTGTCATCGCGCTGCTCTCGCCCTGGCTCGCGCCCTACTCGGTCGACCAGACCGACTTCGCCCGTACGTTCGCACCTCCCGGCACCGCCGGGCACCTGCTGGGCACCGACGACCTCGGCCGGGACGTCCTCTCCCGCATCATGCTCGGCGCTCGGGCGTCATTGCAGGTCGGGCTCCTGGCGGTGGCCACGTCGCTGGTCATCGGCGTGCCGCTCGGGCTCGCCGCCGGCTACTTCCGGGCCTGGGACGCGGTGATCTCGCGCTTCACCGATCTGCTGCTGGCGTTTCCGTTTCTGATCATGGCGGTGGGGCTCGCGGCCATCCGGGGCGCCAGCCTCGGCAACGCCGCGGTGGCCATCGGCATCGCCCAGATCCCCGGGGTGATCCGGGTCGTCCGCTCGGACACGCTGCGCCTCAAGTCGCTGGACTTCGTCGCGGCGGCCGTCGTGGACGGCGCGAGCGACCTGTGGGTGCTGGCCCGGCACATCCTGCCGAACGCGACCTCGGTGATCCTGGTGCAGGCCACTGTCGCCATCCCGGCCGCGATCCTCGGCGAGGCGGTGCTGTCCTTCCTCGGCCTCGGCATCCAGCCCCCGGCACCCAGTCTCGGCACCATGCTGGCCACCGCCCAGCAGTTCGCCGCCCGCGCACCGTGGGCCGCCGTCTTCCCCGGCGTCGTGATCATGGGTCTGGCGCTGGCGTTCAACGTCTTCGGTGACGCCCTGCGCGATGCCCTCGACCCGAAGGGAGACCGGCGATGACCACCGCCTCCGCGCCCGTGCTGGAGATCCGCGACCTGTCGGTGTCGTTCCCGACCGAGACCGGCACCGTCTCGGCGGTCGACGGGGTCAGCCTGGACCTCGCAGCCGGGGAGATCGTCGGGATGGTGGGCGAGTCGGGATGCGGAAAGAGCGTCACCGCGATGAGCCTCGCCGGGCTGCTGCCGGGCAGCGCCCGGGTCACCGGTTCGGTGCGCCTGGACGGCACCCAGCTGGTCGGGGCCCGCGAGTCGGCCCTGCGCCGGGTCCGTGGCCGGGAGATCGCCTACATCTTCCAGGAACCGATGACCTCGTTGAACCCGGTGCTCACCGTCGGGCGGCAGATCGGGGAGGTGCTCCAGGTTCACGAGCGGATGTCCCGACGGGCGGCGCGGGCCCGCGCCATGGAGCTGTTGACGCTCGTCGGGATCCCGTCCGCCGCCCAGCGGGTCGACAACTATCCGCACCAACTCTCCGGCGGCATGCGCCAGCGCGTGATGATCGCGATGGCGGTGGCCTGCGGCCCGAAGGTGCTGGTGGCCGACGAACCGACCACAGCGCTGGACGTCACCGTCCAGGCCGGCATCCTCCAGGTGCTGCGGGACCTGCGCGACCGGCTCGGCACGAGCGTCCTCATCATCACCCACGACCTCGGCGTGATCGCCGACATCGCGGACCGCGTCGTCGTCATGTACGCGGGCCGGGTGGTGGAACGGGCGCCGGTGGACGACCTGTTCGCCCACCCCCGGCACCGGTACACGGCAGGGCTCCTGTCGGCGTCACCGCAGCCGGGCCGGCACGCCGGGACCGACCGGTTGACCGAGATCCCCGGGCTGGTGCCCGTCCTGGCCAGCCAACCCGACGCCTGCACCTTCGCGGATCGGTGCCCGGCCGCTGATCAGCGGTGCCGGGCGGCCGCCCCGCCGTTGGAGGATGTCTGCGGCACCGACCACGTCGCGGCCTGTTGGCACCCCTGCGCAACGGCACCGACGGCACCGACGGCAGCTCAGGAGGCGAACCGATGACGCCGCAGCCGAACGCCCTGGAGATCGCGGACCTGGTGATGCACTTCGGTCCGGTGCGTGCCGTGGACGGGGTGTCCCTGACCATCCCGCGCGGCCGGGTCACGGCCCTGGTGGGGGAGAGCGGTTCCGGGAAGTCGACAGTGGGCCGATGCGTGGTGCGGCTCGTCGAACCGACAGCGGGAACGGTCCGGATCGCGGGCACTGACGTCACCCACCTGTCCCGACGGCGACTGCGCCCCCATCGCGGCGCGGTGTCGATCGTCTTCCAGGACCCGGCCGCGTCACTGGACCCGCGGATGCTGGTGGGCGAGATCGTGGCCGAGCCGCTGCGGCTGGCCGGCAAGCGGATCTCACGGCGCGAGCGGGACGCCCGCGTCGCCCCCCAACTCGAACGGGTGGGCCTGCGCGCAGAGGTGGCCCGTCGCTATCCCCACGAGCTGTCCGGCGGGCAACGTCAACGGGTCAGCATCGCGCGGGCCCTGATCTCCGAGCCCATGCTGCTCATCGCTGACGAACCCACCAGCGCGCTCGACGTGTCAGTGCAGGCGTCGGTGCTCAACCTCCTCGCCGACCTGCAACGCGACATCGGGTTCGCCTGCCTCTTCATCACCCACGACCTCTCCGCCGTCGAGTACCTGGCCGACGACATCGCGGTCATGTACCTGGGTCAACTCGTCGAGACGGGCAGCCGCGAGCGGATCTTCGCCCGGCCCGCCCACCCGTACACGCAGGCGCTGCTCTCCGCCGCGCCGGTGGCCGACCCGGTGCGTCAGCGCCACCGTCAGCCGGTGCTGCTCGGCGACGACCTGCCGTCCGCGCTCGACCCGCCGTCCGGTTGCCGGTTCCGGACCCGGTGCCCGCTCGCCTTCGACAGGTGCGCGACGGAGGTGCCGGCGCAGACCGCCGTCGGCGACGGCATGGCCGCGTGCCACCTGGTCCGGCCGGACGGCACCGGCCCCGACGTTCGTACCGCAGACCCCAGTGAGGTGTTGTCATGACGTTCACCACCCGACCCACGTTGCAGGGCACCTTCGGCATGGTGTCCTCCACCCACTGGCTCGCCAGCCAGGCGGCGATGGGCATCCTGGAACGCGGGGGCAACGCCTTCGACGCCGCTGTCACCGCCGGGTTCGTCCTGCACGTCGTCGAGCCGCACCTGAACGGGCCGGGCGGCGAGGTGCCGGCCATCGTGGCCACCGCACGGGACCCCCGACCGAAGGTGCTGTGCGGGCAGGGGCCGGCGCCGGCCGGCGCCACCATCGCGCACTTCCGGTCCCTCGGGATGGACCTCATCCCGGGTGCCGGGCCGCTCGCGGCGGCCGTACCCGGCGCGGTGGACGCCTGGCTCCTGCTGCTGCGCGAGCACGGCACGCTCACCCTCGCCGAGGTGCTGGAGCCGGCGATCGGCTACGCCGGCGCCGGGCACCCGTTGGTGGCCCGCGTCGGTGACACGGTGGCGGCCGTCCGGTCGTTGTTCGAGGAACACTGGCCCACCTCCGCCGCGCTCTGGCTGCGCGGCGGCCGACCACCGGCCGCCGGGGAGTTGGTCACCAACCCGGCGTACGCGGACACCCTGCGCCGGCTCGTCGAGGCGGGACGGGCGGCCGGCACCGACCGGGAGGCCCAGATCGAGGCCGCGCGCCGGGCCTGGAGCACGGGTTTCGTCGCCGAGGCGATCGACGCGTTCAGCCGACGGCCGTTCCAGGACTCCAGTGGCCGCCCGCACGCCGGGCTGGTCACCGGCGACGACCTGGCCGCGTACTCGGCGAGCTGGGAGCCGCCCGCCACCCTCGACTGGCACGGCTACTCGGTGGCGAAGACCGGTTTCTGGGGTCAGGGCCCGGTGCTGCTGGAGTCCCTGGCCACACTGGACGCGCTCGACGACCCGGGCGCGTACGACCCGGCGACCGCGGCGGGTGTGCACGCCCAGGTCGAGGCGCTCAAGCTCGCCTTCGCCGACCGGGAGGCATGGTACGGCGACGGGGCCGACGTGCCCGCCAAGGCGCTGCTGTCGCCGCAGTACGCGCGGGAGCGGGCCGCCCTGATCGGCGATCGCGCGTCGGCGGAGCTGCGGCCGGGGCGTCCGGACGGGGCGCAGCCGCGCCTGCCCGCCCACGTTCGACCCGGTGCCGGTCGGCGTACCGGGCCGACGGATGCCACCACGGGAGAGCCGACAGTGCAGTCGGACGGGGTGACCCGGGGCGACACCTGTCACGTGGACGTGGTCGACCGCTGGGGCAACATGATCTCCGCGACGCCCAGCGGCGGCTGGTTGCAGAGTTCCCCGACGATCCCGGAGCTGGGCTTTCCGCTGGGCAGCAGGCTGCAGATGTTCTGGCTGGAGGAGGGGCTCGCCTCGTCGCTGGCGCCGGGCCGTCGCCCGCGTACGACGTTGAGCCCGACGATGGTGCACCGCGACGGTGAGCCGGTGCTGGCCTGCGGCACCCCCGGTGGCGACCAGCAGGACCAGTGGCAGTTGCCGTTCCTGCTGCGGCACCTCGTCGGTGGGCAGAGCATTCAGGAGGCCATCGACGCGCCGGCGTGGCACACGGTCAGCCTGCCGGGGTCGTTCTATCCGCGCGACATGGAACCCGGTGTCCTGGTGGTGGAGGACCGGCTCGACGAGGGTGTGCTGGCGGCGCTGCGGGCGTACGGGCACGAGGTGCGGGTCACCGACGGGTGGAGCCTCGGTCGGCTCTGCGCGGTGACCCGTGACCCGGCGACGGGAGTGCTGGCGGCCGGCGCGAACCCCCGGGGGATGCAGGGCTACGCGTGCGGCCGGTAGCGCATGCCGCAGCCGGGTGCCCGTCAGCGCGTGCCGTAGCCGCCTTCGGCGTTCTCGTACGCCGCGGCGGATGCCGCGTCGAGGTGGTCGAGCGCGGCCCGCTCGGCGCGGTCACCGTCGCCTGACTCGATGGCGTCGACGAGTTGGATGTGCTCGGCCCACGAGTGTGGCGCGCGTTCGGCCGCCCCGAGCCGGAAGACCCACTGGACATGGAGGTAGAGCGACTTGGCGATCGACGACAGCCAGGGGTTTCCGCTGATCTGGAGGATGCGCAGGTGCAGTGTGCTGTTCAGTTCGGCGACCCGGGCCAGGTCCTGGCGCTGCGTCGCCTCGCGGCCCTGGTCGAGCAGGGCCCGTAGGGACGCCACGTCGGCCGCTGTGGCCCGCTCGGCGGCCAGCCGGGCGGCCAGCGCCTCCAGGCGCTCGCGCACGGCGAACATGTCGGTGATGGTCCCGCTGCTCGGTGAGGCGACTACCGCTCCCCGGCGGGGGAGGATCACGACGAACCCCTCCGCCTCGGCGACGCGCAGCGCCTCCCGGACGGGGTTGCGGGAGACGCCGAAGTCCTCGGCGAGCCGGTCCTCGGTCAGCCGCTCCCCGGGCAGGTAGTCGCCGTCGATGATGGCGGTCCGCAGCGCGGCGAGGACCTGATCGCGTAGCGGCAGGTGTTGCGCGCCGAGCTTGTCCCGTAGGTCTTCAGCCACCTGGTCGCCTCTCCGTGAACGTGTCCGGACAAAGTGTATACGAAGAACAATTACTGGAAGGTGGCCGACAGTGTCGAGCACAGCGCCCCGCGTCACCCACCCCCACGTCACCCCGCGCCGAGACGAGCGCCTGCTGCGGCGACGGCAGGTGCTCGTCGTCGTCCTCACCTTCCTCACCGGGAGCGCCGACGCTCTCGGTTTCCTCGCCCTCGGCGGCGCCTTCGCCAGCGTGATGACCGGCAACATGGTCCTGCTCGGGCTCTCCGCCGGCCGGGGCGAAGCCGACCTGGCTCTGACGTCGGGCTGCGCCATCGTCAGCTTCATCGTCGGTGTCCTCGCGGGCGCCCGCGTCGTCGGCTCGGCACAGCCCGACGATCCCGTCTGGCCCCGGCGGGTCACCTGGGCGCTGGTCCTGGAGCTGTCGGTGTTCGTGGTGTTCGCCGTCGTCTGGGAGGTCACCCTGCACACCCCGGACGCGGGTGTCCACCTGGCGCTGCTGATGCTGTCCGCGGTCGCGCTGGGCGTGCAGAGCAGTGCCATCCAACGCTTCGGCGTGTCCGGCCTGTCCTCCACGTACCTGACCGGCACCCTCACCAGCCTGATCGCCGGGGTCGCCGCGCGCAGCCCCTGGGCCAGCCTGCGACCCAAGGCTCAGGTGCTGCTGGCCCTCATGGTCGGCGCGGCGGTCGGCGCCCTTGTCGCCCTGCACCTGCCTGTCGTCGCCCCGGCCCTGCTGATAGTGCCGCTGGTGCTCGTCGTCGCCGTGTCCGCGCGGATGCGGACCTGAGCGTCAGACACCGCGAGCGAACAGGGCCAGACGTACCCGGTTGGGGCTGTCGGTCTTGGTCATCAGGCTGGTGATGTGGGTCTTGACGGTGGTGACACCGATGTGGAGCCGGTCGGCGATCTCGGTGTTGGACAGGCCCTCGGCGACCAGGTTGAGCACGTCCCGTTCCCGGGCGGTCAGGCCCGGCAGGGCCGGTGGTGACCCGGGGCGGGCGTGCACCGCGCGCTGCACGAGGCGGCGCAGCACCTCCGGGCTGAACGGGCTGTCACCGACGGCGGCCCGGCGGATGCCGTCCAGCAGCTCGGTCGGGGGCGCGTCCTTGAGCAGGAACCCGCACGCTCCCGCGGTCAGCGCGGGGTAGAGGTGGTCGTCGTCGCCGAACGTCGTCAGCACCAGGACGCGGGCGGCGGGGCGTTCGGCGAGGATCCGGCTGGTAGCGGTGATCCCGTCGACACCGGGCATCCGCAGGTCCATGACGACGACGTCGGGGAGGAGCCGCCCGGCCAGCGGGATCGCCTCACGGCCGTTGTCGGCCTCGCCGACGACCTCGATGTCGGGTTGGGCGTCGCAGAGCATGCGCAGCCCGGCCCGGATGAGGTGCTGGTCGTCGACCAGCAGCACCCGGATCACGCCGGCTCCGGCGCGGGCGACCCGGCCGACGCCTCCCGCTCGCGGGGCACCGACCCGACCGGCGCGTCGGCGGGCGCGGCGGCCACGGCCGGAAGGACGGTTCGCACCCGCCACCCGGCGCCGGTCGGGCCCGCGTCCAGCCGGCCGCCGAGGACCTCGACGCGTTCCCGCATCCCGGTGATGCCGTGCCCGCCACCGGCCGGAACGCCCGCCGGCACCCCACCGCGCCCGTTGTCGGTGACCTCCCAGTGCACGCAGCCGTCCCGGACAGCCACCACGAGGTGCGCGAGCGCGGACGTCCCCGCGTGTTTGGCCACGTTTGTCAGCGCCTCCTGGGTCAGTCGCAGCACCGCCATGCCGCGCACCGCGTCGAGTGAACCGATCGCCGGGTCGAGATCGGCCTCCACAGTGACACCCGCCTGCCGGGCCCGGTCGATGGACGCGCCGATCGCCGCCGGCAGCGCCGACGGTTCGATAGCGGTCAGCGCCGCGTCGCCGCGTACCCCGTCGGGGTTGCGCAGCACCGCGACCAGCCGGCGCAGCTCCGCGAGGGCCGAGGTGCCGGTGCCGTGCACGTCGTCGAAGACCTCGCCCACCCGCGGGTCCAGGTCGGTGAGCACGTGCCGGGCCACGCCGACCCGCAGGACCATCGACGCCACGTGGTGCGCGACCACGTCGTGCAGTTCGCGGGCGATGGCGCTGCGTTCGTCGGCGCGGGCCGCACGACTCTCCGACTCGTGCTGGCGTTGCTCGGCCACCGCCCGCTCCACGGCCTGCCGACTCAGCTCCCGGTTGGTGCGGATGACGAGACCGAGCAGCACCGGCACACCGACCTCCAGGGCCAGCCCGACGACGGCCGAGGCGACCTGGCCGACCGCGTCGCCGACCGAGTCGGTCAGGTCGACCACGACCAGCAGCGCGGCGGACATCCAGATGGTCCGGGGGCTGCGCGCCCGCATGGTGACCTCGAGCAGGGCCCAACTCGCGCCAACCTGGTTGATGGTGAGGTCGTCGAGCAGGCGGATCGCGACCGTCAGCAGGGCGGCCTGCGCCAGCAGGTTGACCACCGGCCAGCGGTGCACCGCCAGCCCCACGGTGAACGCGAGGACCGCGAGGATCCACTGTGTCGTCGTGGGCGTGCTGGCGGAGTGCGGGACGAAGAACAGGTAGCCCAGCCCGGCGAGGTCGAGCAGCGCCATCCGCACGAGCGCGTCCCGCATGTCGAACAGTCGCCCCGGCCAGCTCACGGTGGTCAGCCTAGGTGCTGCGGGCCGGTGGCGACTGCCGCCACCGGGTCCGGACCGCGAGGTACGCGGCCAGGCCGAGCGGTCCGAGCAGGATGGTCAGCAGCAGCACCGGAGCCATCACCAGCGCCGGCACCCCCCGATCGCGGCTGTCCAACCAGGCCCACCGTCCGACGAACAGATCGAACGCGATCATGTGCGCCCAACCCGCCGCGGCCCCGGCGGAGGTGCCGAGCAGGTCGCGCACCCCGGCCAGGGTCGGCGACGCCACGGCCGGCAGCACGTCGCCGAACGCCGGAAGCACCAGCAGCGCGTAGATCACCACGACCGGCAGCACGATCAGCGGCGAGGCGATGATCCGGGCGGTCCACGACCAGCGCGGCAGCAGGATCATCAGCGCCCAGAACGGCGCGGCCACCGCGAACGTCAGGGAGAACAGCGTCGCGGTCACGCGGCCAGCGCCAGTTCCGGGCGACGTCGCCGGGCCAGCACCCGTCCGGTCGCGGTCGCCGTCGCGACCACCAGGGCCGCGACCGCGACGAACGTGACGGCGTCCGGCCGCAGCAGCGGCTGTTCGCGCAGGGCCTGCCAGGTCAACAGCACGGTGAGTACGCCGTACGAGCCGCCCGCGACGACCAGCAGCCGGGCGCGGGTGCGCTCGTCCAACCGGGTCGCGAACCGGCTCAGCAGGATCGCCAGGATCGGCAACGCCTGGAGGGCGTGCAGCCCGACGAAGTGCCCGATCCGCAGGTCACCGCCGGTGGTGCTCCAGCCGACGATCGGCAACCCCGGCCCACCGTCGGGCACGCCGACGCTGTGCGCCCCACTGATCCCCTCGATCCCCGGGTCCTGCATCGGCAACGCCATCGGCACCGCCGCGAGCATGCCCAGCGAGGACAGGCCGAGCCCCCACCCGACGGCGGTCGCGGCGACGCGGTCGGGGATCCGCTGGATCAGGACCACGATCCCAATGACGAGGTGCGCGAAGAACAGCACCATGATCGCCGCGCCCATCGTCGCGAACAGCGCGGTGTTCAGCGGGGTGCTGTCGTTGAAGTGGCTGGTCTGCCCGCGTATCACCTGACCAACGATCCACACGTTCTCGACGACCGCCACCGCGACGATGACGACGACCGCCCACTCGACGGCCCGGCTGCGTCGCGGCAGCAGGGAGAGCATCCAGGCGAGCGTCGCGCCGTACAGCACGAACGACACCGCGAACTTGAACGGCTTGAGCCAGATCGGCGCCCCGGTGAGGACCCGCGGGTCGACGAGGATGCCGACGACGGCGACGACGCCGAGCACCGCCATCACGGATACCAGGACCATCAGTGGGCGGTTCCAGCGCGTCGCCCGGCGCACAACGGTAGTCATGTCTGTAGATGCTCGTGGCCGCTCCCGCCGATCGCGTCCGACCCCGAGCCCCGGTTGTGGCCGGTGGTCGGAGCGCGCCTCCTCCCCGGGTAGGAGACGAAACCCGTCGAGGCCGCTGGGTGGTGCTGGCACAATGGCCGGCCTGCCGACCGGACGGGGATCGAATCATGAAGGTCAGTGCGGACCAGGTCCGACCGAACGAGACCACAGTGCCGCTGCTGCACTGCGCGGCCCCGGAGGAGACCCTGGCGTTCTGGCGGGCTCTCGGGTTCGAGGTGGCTTTTGAGCAACTCAAGCCATATGTGTATCTGGCGTTCACCTGGAGCGGGTTCCAGCTGCACTACGGCCCGGCGCCCAAAGACCTGGACCCGGCGAAGGAGCATTCCGGCGGCTGCCTGGTGATGGTGGACGCGGTGGCGTCGTACCACGCGGTGTTCGCCGATGCGATGCGCCGCAGCTACGGCAAGGTGCTGGTCAAGGGGCTACCCCGGATGACCCGCTACCGCGCCGGGGCGTCGCGGTTCAGCATCGTCGACCCGTCGGGCAACACCATCGTCTTCATCCAGCGGGACGAGCCGGAGGACGTGGAGTACGGCGGGTCGAAGCAGCTTGACGGGCTGGCCCGGGTGCTCGACAACGCGCGGATCCTGCGGGAGTTCAAGATGGACGACCGGGCGGCCTATCGGGCGCTCGACTCGGGGATGCGCCGCCGCGCCGAGGACGCGCCGGTGGTCGAGCAGGCGATGGCGCTGGCCGGCCTGATCGAGTTGGCCACCGCGTTGGACAAGGCCGATCGGGTGCCCGAGTGGGGCGCCCGACTCCAGGCGCTGTCCCTGACCTCGGAGCAGCGGACGCAGGTGGCGCAGTACGTCGCCGACCCCACCCTCCTCGAACCGTGGTGGCCCGGCCCGCGCTGACCCCGGACCTCTCCGCGCCTCATCGGGCGTGGACCGCGGTCAGGACCCTCGAACGCGCCCGTGCGCTGATCAGTCTGACCGCCGAGTTCCTGCCCCTGACGCGACGAAGGTCCGCTTCCCAGTAGGTCATATTCGCGCGTACGTCTCGCCATTCCACGGAACGGCGCAAAATTACCGCTTTAGGGTAAGTAAGGCGAACGCACCTAGCTGCTCCGATAGCTTTCGAAGGAGAGGAAAACTCATAATCCTCCCTTCGGGTGCACAAGGAGTCAGTGATGAAGCGCAGTGTCGCGCTCGCGGCAGCCCTCCTGGCAGGTCTGACCAGCATCGGATCGATCCCCGGGGCCGCCTTCGCCGATGGCGGTGGCCCCGGGTACCACGACGACCGCAAGGGGGGTGATTACCACCACGGCGACGAGGGCGCGGTCTTCGTCCAGACCAACAAGGCCGAGGGCAACACCATCAAGGTGTACGACCGCGACGAGGACGGCCGTCTGACCAAGGCGGGCGAGTACGAGACCGGCGGGCTGGGCGGCTTAACCATCGGCGCGCCGCTCGACGCGCTGGCCTCGCAGGGCTCCCTGACCTACCACCGCGGACTGCTGTTCGCGGTGAACGCCGGCAGCAACACCGTGACGGTCTTCCGCGTCGAGGGCACCAAGCTGCACAAGCTCCAGGTCATCTGGTCCGGCGGCCTGCTGCCGGTCAGCGTCGCGGCCCGTGGCGACCTCGTCTACGTCCTCAACGCCGGCGGCGAGGGCTCGGTGCAGGGCTTCGAGCTGCACAAGGGGCGTCTGTCGCGGATCGAGGACGCCAACCGGTCGCTCGGACTGCACAACGGCAACCCGCCCGCGTTCGGGACCGCCCCGGCCCAGGTCAAGATCGACCCGGACAGCGAGTTCGTCCTGGTGTCGACGAAGGCCGCCAACGTCATGTTCAGCTACGAGATCGGTCGCAACGGCAAGCTGTCCCGCAACCCCGTCATCAGCGACGCGGGGAACACCCCGTTCGGCTTCACCTTCGACACCGAGGACTCGCTGCTGGTCACCGAGTCGGGTGCGAACGCGGTCAGCCGGTTCGAACTGGAGGACGACGGCGCGCTCGACCAGGTCGGCCCGTCGGTGCCCAACGGCCAGCAGGCGACGTGCTGGATCCAGCGCGTCGGCGACTACTTCTTCGTCGCCAACGCCGGCAGCTCCACCATCAGCTCCTACCGGGTCGACGACCACGGCAAGCTCGAACTCGTCAAGAACGTCGCCGCCGACACCAACGGCGGGTCGATCGACATGACCACCAGCGACGGCTTCCTGTACGTGCAGAACGCCACCGCCGGCAACGTGCAGGGCTACAAGGTGCACGAGGACGGGTCGCTGAATCTCGTCACCACAGTGGAGGGTCTGCCGAAGTTCGCCGACGGCATCGGCATGGAGGGCATCGCCGCCTCCTGAGCGCACCACCCGCTGGTCCCGGTCGTTCGTCGACCGGGACCAGCTCTCGCCGGTCTCCGGACGGCCTCCGCTGAGCCCGGTCAGCTGGGACGCTGGATCGGGCGTTGTCGCTGCCTGCACGGTGACCGACCTTCCGTCGAGGTCGTGGCGGGGCTGAAATCCCGCCGGGGCCGCTAGTCGAGGCTGGCCAACTCGTCCGGCGACAGGGCCAGCGCCCCGGCGGCCAGGTTCTCGACCAGGTGATCAGGGTTGCCGGTACCGGGGATGGCCAGCAGGTGCGGGCCGCGGCTGAGGGTCCAGGCGATCCGCACCTGCGCCGGCGTCGCGCCGTGCGTGCGCGCGATGGCCTCCACTGCCGTGTTGGTGGCTACGCCGCCGGCCTCACGTCGGTCGCCGGCGATCGCGAAGAACGGCACGAATGCGATGTTCTGTTCACCGCAGGTGCGCACGAGCTGATCCTGCGTACGTCGGGTGTCGACACCGTACGTGTTCTGCACGCAGACCACCGGGGCGATCGCCTGCGCCTGCGCGAGGTGGTGCGGACGGATGTTGGACAGGCCGAGATGCCGGATGAGTCCGGCGTCACGTAGCTCGGCCAGCGCGCCGAAGTGCTCCGCCACCGAGTCCAGTCCGTCTTGGCGCAGGTTCACGACATCCAGATGGTCGCGGCCGAGTTGGCGCAGGTTCTCCTCGACCTGTCCGCGCAGCTGATCCGGCCGGGCCAGCGGCAGCCACTCTCCCGAGGGGTCGCGGCCCGGTCCGACCTTCGTGGTGATGACCAGGTCGTCGGCGTACGGCGACAGTGCACTGTTGATCAGCTCGTTGGCCGACCGGAGCGGCGAGAAGTAGAACGCCGCCGTGTCGAGGTGGTTCACACCGAGGTCGACCGCTTGGCGTAGCAGGCCGATGACCCGCGCGCGATCGCTCGGCGCGCCGCCGTTACCCGTCAGGCGCATTGCGCCGAATCCGATCCGATTGACGCTCAGGTCGCCGAGCGTCCAGGTACCCGCAGATTCCGCACTGATCATGTTGGTGGGCATTGGGCGAAACTAGCCACCCCCACTGACCTGCGCAGTCGGGCGTCTGCCCGATACCGATCGGGATGAGGCGCTGTTAGGTTATCTATCGTGGGAAGCGCTTTGCCGGCAGCGCGGTGACAGCCGGCAGATCATTCGGGTCCTGACCGCATTGGCGTTTCGCCCTGACGGCAGACCGTCGCGCGCTAGGACGCCAACCGTTCGCGCGGGGTGCGCGTCGGCCGGGGGAGTTCGGCGCTGCCGTCCGACGTGTTGATCTCCGACCAGACGGCGTCGAGGGAGAGGCCGAGGACGTCGGCGATCGCCGCGATGGTCGGAAAGGCGGGGGTGGCTATCCGGCCGGACTCGATCTTTCGAAGGGTCTCTGGCGAGACGCCCGCGTCCAGCGCGGTGAGGAGCATCGAACGCTCTCCACGGGCTCGACGCAGGAGCGCGCCGAGGCGCTGTCCGCGTTCGAGCTCTTCGGGAGTGAGCGGCAACCTGACCATGCCCCGATTCTAGTACCGGGATAATATGGCCGGGATACTTATTGGTCTCCCGAGGAAGGCGCTGCATGATCGAGATCCTGAGCCCCGCCGACGTGCTGCGAGCGAAGGACACCGGCGCGCTGGTCGCCGGCATCCTGCAGACGCTGAAGAGCCGCTGCGTGGTCGGCACGAACCTCCTGGACATCGACCGGTGGGCGCAGGCCATGATCACCGAGGCCGGGGCGCAGTCCTGCTACGTCGACTACGAGCCTTCCTTCGGGCGCGGGCCGTTCGGCCACTACATCTGCACGTCGGTGAACGACGCCGTGCTGCACGGGTTGCCGTACGACTACCCGCTCGCCGACGGCGATCTGCTCTCGCTCGACCTCGCCGTCTCCCAGGGTGGAGTCGTCGCGGACTCGGCCATCAGCTTCATCGTGGGCGACGTGCGGCCCCCGGAGAGCCTCGCGTTGATCGACGCGACCGAGCGCGCGTTGCAGGCGGGGATCGCCGCCGCCGGCCCCGGCGTTCCCATCGGTGACCTCTCCCACGCGATCGGCTCGGTTCTCAAGGCGGCGGGATACTCGGTCAACACGGAGTTCGGCGGCCACGGCGTCGGATCGACGATGCACCAGGACCCGCACGTCTCCAACACCGGGCGCCCCGGTCGCGGCTACCGGCTACGCCCGGGGCTGCTGCTGGCGCTGGAGCCGTGGGTGATGGCGGACACCGCCACGCTCGTCACCGATGCCGACGGCTGGACCCTCCGCAGCGCGACGGGCTGCCGGACGGCGCACAGCGAGCACACCATCGCCATCACCGACGACGGCGCGGACGTGCTCACCCTGCCGACGTCCTGACCCGTACGGCACTGTCGACGCCCTCATCGCTCAGCCGACGCCGTGCCGCCCACCGTGGACGATTAACCGGCCGCCGAAGGGGCACGTCCCTCCGTGGCACCCTGCCGGGTCGCGTTCAGAATGAACCGATCGGTCATATTTTCCGTGATGACGGTCAGGGTCACCCACCAGAGTCACGGAGGCACGATGTCAACGGTTCGAACTGGTCCGCTCATCGGACTGCTCGTGCAGATCGCCCTGCTGGCGGTGCTGGCCGAGACGGTCGGTCTGGGCGCGGCGGGCTGGGCGGCGGGGCTGGCGTACGGGGTGGTCCTGTGCGCCCTGCTCAGCCGGGGGATGTCCCGCTCGGGCGCGGATGCCCTCAGCCCGGCCGACCGGGTGACCCTGAGCCGGGCGATCCTCGTCGGCGGCGTGACGGCCCTGGCCGCCGACTCGTTCGGCCGGTCGGCGCCGGTCACCCTGATGGTCGTCCTCACCAGCGTGGCGTTGGCCCTCGACGCCGTGGACGGGTACACGGCCCGCCGCACCGGGACCACCAGCGAGCTCGGCGCGCGCTTCGACATGGAGATCGACTCCTTCCTGGTCCTGGTCCTCTGCCTGCACGTGGCCCCCGCGGTGGGTGGCTGGGTGCTCGTGATCGGCGCGATGCGGTACGTCTTCGTCGCCGCCAGCTGGGTGGTGGGGTGGATGCGCGGATCCCTGCCGCCGCGCTACTGGCGCAAGGTCGTCGCCGCCATCCAGGGCGTGGTGCTGACGGTGGCGATGGGCGACGCGCTGCCCGGGCCGCTGACGACAGTCGTGCTGCTGGCGTCACTGGCGCTGCTGGTCGAGTCGTTCGGGCGTGACGTCGCGTGGCTGTGGACGACCCGTCACCTCCGCCGCACCGTCATCCACGACACTGCGGGCAGCCGACACGCCCCGGACATCCACGACGCCCCGGTCGCGATGGTCCACGCGAGCAGCCCGGTCAGCCACAGTGCCCCGAGCGCCGCAGCGGCGCTGGGCTCGGGCCGGACGGACGGGCTGCCGTGGTCGGACCGTCCCACGGTCGCCGTCGCCCGACGGGGGATCGCCCGCGTCTGATCCGCCCGGATGCCGCGCCCAACAAAGATCATGGAAGGATGCCCGGGTTGTCGCTCTTGACGCGCGTACGTCAGCTGCCGAACCAGGGACGGAGGGCGATGAGGGACGAGGTCTCGGACGGCACCACCGACGTCGAGGATCGGCCGAAACGCTCCATCGCCGCCCGGCTGTCGACAGTGCTCGCCGCGCTGCTCGTGCTGCTCGTCCTCACCGTGCCGTACGACTTCGGCCGGCTCAGCCCGGCGGCGTTCGCGCGGATCCCCCTGGAGGCGCTGCTTGTCGTGGCCCTCCTGCTCGCCCTGCCGTCTCGTGGCAGCCGACTGGTCGCGACGCTGGCCGGCGTGGCCCTCGGCCTGCTCGGAGTGTTGAAGCTGCTCGACCTGGGGTTCACCGCCTCGCTGAGCCGGGCGTTCGACCCGGTGCTCGACTGGGCGCTGCTCGACGAGGGGTTCGCCTTCCTCAGCGAGTCGTACGGTCGACCCGCCGCCACCGGCGTCGCCATCAGCCTGGCGGTGGTGGCCGTGGGCCTGCCCACACTGGTCACGCTGTCGATGCGGCGACTGCGGCGGCTGGTGGTCCGGCACCGCACCGGGACCACCCGGATCGTGGCCGCGCTGGTGGTCGTCTGGGTGGCCTGCGCCGCGTTCAACGTGCGGGTGGTCGAGGGCGTGCCGGTCGCCGACACGTCCGCGACCACACTGGCCAACGGTCACGGCTTCCAGGTGCGCCTGCGCCTCGACGACCGCGAGACGTTCGGCGCGCTGATCGAGGACGACAGGTTCGGCGACACCCCGGGTGACCAGCTACTGACCGCGCTGCGTGGCAAGAACGTGGTGGTCGCCTTCGTGGAGAGCTACGGCCGGGACGCCGTCGAGGATCCGGAGTTCGCGCCGCAGGTCGGTGCGGTCCTCGACCGCGGCGCCAGCGAGCTGAGCGCGGCGGGTTTCGCCGCGCAGAGCGGCTTCCTCACCTCGCCGACCTTCGGCGGCGGCAGTTGGCTCGCGCACGACACGCTGCTCTCCGGCCTCTGGATCGACAACGACCAGCGGCACCGCACCCTGCTGGCCAGTGACCGGATGACCCTCAATGGCGCCTTCCGGCGGGCGAACTGGCAGACCGTCGGCGTGATGCCCGCCGTCACCAGGCCGTGGCCGGAGGGTTCCTTTTTCGGCTACGACCGGTTCTACGACGCCAAGGCGCTCGCGTACCGTGGCCCGAAGTTCAGCTTCGGCACCCCGCCCGACCAGTACACCCTGGCAAGGTGGCAGCACCTGGAGCAGGCGAAGCGCGACGGCAACGTGATGACCGAGCTGGCGTTGGTGTCGAGTCACGCGCCCTGGACGCCCGTGCCGCCGCTGCTCGACTGGGCCGACGTCGGCGACGGCGCGGTCTACCGTGCGGCCGGCGCGGGCAGGTCGGACGACAAGCGCCGCAACACCGGCCAGATCCGGGCGGACTACCGAAAGTCCATCGAGTACACCCTCGGCGCGCTCATCTCCTACGTGCGGACCTACGGAGACGACGACCTCGTGTTCATCGTCCTCGGTGACCACCAACCCGCCGCCGTCGTCACCGGCGAGAACGCCAGCCACGACGTGCCGATCTCGATCATCACCCGTGATCGGGCCGTATTGGACCGGATCTCCGGGTGGGGCTGGCAGGACGGGCTGAAGCCCGGACCGCAGGCGCCGGTCTGGCGAATGGACGCCTTCCGGGACCGGTTCCTGACCGCCTTCGGACCGTAACCCGGCCACCTCTCTCACGGACTGGACCCCAGACAGATGACGGCTACCACCGACACCAGGATCGCCGCGCTCCGGACCGACCCGGCCCTGTCCCTGCTGCACCGGTCGCTGGACGTCTACTACGGCGATCCCGAGCGGGACGCGAGGATGGACGCCTTCTACTCCCGCTTCGTCGGCGGCGGGGACCTCGTCTTCGACATCGGCTCCCACGTGGGCGACCACATCGCCAGCTTCCGTCGCCTCGGTGCCCGGGTCGTCGCTGTGGAACCGCAGCCGCTGTGTCTGCGCGTCCTGCGGGCGATCTACGCCGACGACGACCAGGTGACCCTTGTCGACGCGGCGTGTGGCGCGCTCCCTGGGCGCACCCGGTTGCACGTCAACTCCGCCAACCCCACCGTCTCGACCGCCTCACCGGACTTCGTCCGCGCGGCGAGGGGCGCGGGCGGGTGGGAGGGCCAGGTGTGGGACACCGACATCGAGGTCCCGGTGGTCACCGTCGATGCGCTGATCGAGACGTACGGCGTGCCGACCTTCACCAAAATCGACGTTGAGGGTTTCGAGGACGAGGTGCTGGCCGGCCTGAGCCGCCCACTGCCCGCCTTGTCGTTCGAGTTCACCACCATCGCCCGTGCGGTCGCCGACCGGTGTCTCGATCGCCTGACCGCGCTGGGCTTCGACGGCTTCGACGTCGCGGTGGGCGACGACAAGTCGATGACGTTCCGACGGTGGATGTCCGCGACCGACCTGGCGACGCACCTGCACGACCTGCCGCACGCCGCGAACTCCGGCGACGTGTACTGCGTGTCCGGACACCAGGTGGCTGCCACCGACAGCTGACCATCCACGGCCGGAGCGCTGTTCACAGTGGACGACGACACCCTGGTGGTGACCGAGCGCTTCCGGCTGGTGCACGTCGTCTGAGCACTTCCGCCCACTGTGGACTGTTGAGCGGCGGGCCGCGCCGCCTGACAAGGTCACCTATGCTCGGCGCGTGATCCCCCCGGCACTCGAAATCCGTGGCCTGGTCAAGACCTTCGCGGCGCATCGCGCGGTGGACGGCATCGATCTGACCGTCCACCCCGGCACCTTCCACGGCGTTGTCGGGCCCAACGGCGCCGGCAAGTCCACCACCATCGGGATGGCCGTCGGCCTGGTCACCCCGGATTCCGGGCAGATCCGGATCCTCGGCCACGACGCGCTGCGCGACCGCCGCCAGACCCGCGCGCTGACCGGCGTGCTGCCCGACGGCCTCGACTTCCCCGAACGCCTCACCGGTGCCGAACTGCTGCGCTACAGCGCCGGCCTGCGCGGGCTGCCCCGCGCCACTGCCACCGACCGTGCCGCCGAACTGATCGACGTGCTCGGCCTGACCAAGGGCGCCGGCACCCCGCTGGCCGACTGCTCCACCGGCACCCGCAAGAAGCTCGGCCTCGCCCAGGCGCTGCTGCACGCGCCCCGGCTGCTCGTGCTCGACGAACCGTTCGAGGCGGTCGACCCGGTCTCCGCGGCCACCATCCGCCAGGTGCTGCGCCGGTTCGTGGCCGGCGGCGGCACCTGCGTGCTGTCCACCCACTCGATGCTGCTCGTCGAGCAGATGTGCGACGAGGTCACCGTGATCCATCAGGGCCGGGTGGTCGCCGCCGGGTCGGTCGCCGAGGTCGCCGCCGGCCGCAGCCTGGAGGACCGGTTCGTCGAGTTGGTCGGCGCCGAAGCCTCCGGCAGCGCCGGTCTGGCCTGGCTGACCGGGGCACGATGAGCACGGAACTGAGCGCCCCCGGCCGGCTGGGCGGCACCCTCGGCGCGATCGCGGTGCCGGCCCGGATGCGCGCCACGATGCTGCGTCGCTCGCTGCGCGAGCACCCCGGGCCCACAGTGGCCGGCCTGGTCGGTCTGCTCGCCGCCGCCTGGTTGATCCGGTACGCGCTCCGCGGCGACCAGCACACCCTCGGCCTGCTCGCCGGGGCGTGGGTCCTCGGCTGGATCGTGTTGCCGCTGCTGCTCGGTGGCGGGCGCGGCCGGGTCCGCCCGGCCCACCTGCGGCTGGAGCCGATCGGCGGGATCCCGGCCGCAGTCGGTCTGCTCGCCGCGTCGGCGATCGGCATCGGCCCGGCCGTCTCGCTGGTGGCACTCGCCGCGCTGCCGGTGCACGCCGCCCGGTACGGCGCCGTCGCGGTCCTCGTCACCGCCGGCGGCGCGGTGCTGCTCTGGCTGCTCGGGCTGATCGGCTCGGCGATCGCGCTGGAGGTCGTCGGCCACGCCGGCGGTCCGGCCGGGGCGCTGCTCACCGGCGTCTTCACCGGTACGGCGATGGGTGTCGCCGGGTCGCTCTGGGCGGTCTTCCCGTGGGTGTCGGTCCTGCTCGTGGCAGCGCCGGAGGAGGTGGTCCGGGCCATGGCGTACGTGCCGAGCGCCTGGCCGCTCTCCGCCGTGACCGGGCCGACCGGGCAGGGGGCGCGCCTGACGGCGACCCTGGTGGGCATCGTGGCGCTCTGCGCCGCCGCGTACATCATGCTCGTCCGAAGGGTGATCGCCACGGGCGTGCCGTTCCGGCCGCGCCGGACCACAGCGCTCCCGCTCGTGCGGCGCGGCGGCGACGATCTGGCCGCGCGGCGCGGAACCACGGCGGCGTCACCGGCCGAAGATGGGCAGGCGCAGCGCGGCTGGCGGGCGTGGGTGCCGGCCGCGACGCGGGCGGTCGTCGGCCGTGAGCTGCGGGCCTGGACGCGGCATCCGTTGCGGTTGCAGTATCTGGCGTTCGCCGTGGTGTACGGGGCGCTGCTCGCCGGCCTGCCGCTGCTGTCCGACGTGGACCTGCTGCTGCCGTGGGCCGGACCGCTCGCCGTGCTCGGCGCGGCGGCGATGTCGGCCGGGCTGGTCGGGCTGGACGGCACCGCGTTGTGGCTGCCGCTCACCACGCCCGGCGGCGAACGGGCCGAGGTCCGGGGCCGGGCCCTGGCCTGGCTGGTGCTGGTCACCCCGATCGGGGTGCTGCTCGCCGTCGCCGGTGTCATCCTCGCGCCCGACGTCGACCCGCTGGCCGCGCTCTCCACCCTGCCGGCTCTGCTCGGCGCGGGCGCGTCGGTGCCGGTGTGGGTGTCGCTGCTGCGCGTACGCCCGGTGGCCGACCCGCGGCATCCGACCGCGGCCGACAACCCGACCGACATCGTCAGTGTGCTGGTCGCCACCGCGGCTGGGCTGCTCGCCACCGCGCCGGTGCTCGCCCTGGTGATCTGGGGCCCGTCGGAGGTGGCGCCGCTGTTGCCGCTGGTCGGGCTGCTCGGAGGCGCCGCAGCCTGGTGGGGTGGCGTGTGGTTGGCCGACGAGCGGCTCGCCCGGCGCGGCACGACGGTGCTCGCCGCGGCAGGTCAGCGGAGCCGGCCTCCGGAGACGGTGCTTCCGCTGACCTGGGACCTGCAGTGGTATCGGGAGAACACGTCGACCGCCTGGGCGCTGGGGTTGCTGACGGTCGGGTGGATCCCGGTGATCCCGCAGGGGTTGATGCCGTTGGCGTTCGGAATCGACAGCGGGTGGATCGTGGCCGGTCACCTGAGCGGGAGCGCGCACACGGCCATGGGGTTGGCGATGGTCGGCCTGGGCGTCGCGATGCTGCTCACCGGCCTGGTGCTGTGGGATCGCCGACCGCAACCCGGCGGCTCCTGAGCCACAGCTCTACCACAGCCCGAGCTGGCCCTCGACCTCGTCCGTGTGTGGCTCCCGCAGTTGCCAGAGGCGGACCACCCCGAGGCGGGCGTCATGCGTCATCCACCGTCCGTGTCCACCGGCGGACAGGATCGAGTTCTGGGGCATGTCGATGCCGTAGTCCATCACGGTCTGCGGGCGCAGCGTACGGGTGGAAAGCAGGAGATGCTGCTCGGCGTCACCCTGGTCGGTCGCGACGCCGACCATCACCCAGTCGTCGGATACGACGGCCCCGGTCTCGTACATCCGGTAGTCGTCGGAGTCGCCGAACTCCGGGATGTCGTCGTAGCGGCGCTCTATCCGAACACTGTCGTCGGCACCATCGCGTATCGCGATCCAGCCGCTGCCGTGCGGCATGGAGAGATAGAAGCTCCCGCTGGCGTTCGTGTCGGCCAGGCAGCCGTTCAGGATCTGCCCGGCGACCAGCCGCCGATCGCCCGTCGTCCAGCGATAACTGAGGCAGGTTTCCGGTCCCACCGCGATGTGCAGCCCGACGTGCTGTCGATTGGCGTCCAGGACGAAGGTGGCGGAGCCTTCAACTGTCTGAAGGGGGCGCCGGCCCACCTCGGTGCCGCCTCGGGACGTGTCCAACACGACGAGTTGGTCGCCGGCACCGTCGGGCAGAAACAGCCAGAGAAGATCGTCCCCGGCCAGGTGACAGCTCGGCCGTGGCCAACCTGTCGACAAGACCCTGCCGTGCTCGACTGTCCACCGGACGCGGCCGTCGGCGCTGCGAACCTGCACCTGTCGAGGTCCCACGAGCGCGAACCGCGACCGGTCCGGAGCCACACCGACGGCCAGGATCGGGTCAGCGTCGGAGGACGCCCACGCCAGCGCGACCGTCAGGTCCGAGTGCGATACGCGCAGCGAACGATGGCTCCACGCCAGTAGCCCCGTGTCGGTCAGCCACTCGACGAAGGTCGGCGGCGTCACCACTGTCTCGGCGATCAGCAACGGGCGCACAGCCGCGAGCCTACGCACGACGAGAAGCCGTGGCGGTACTCGTTGGGTCGTAGCCATGGGAGTGGATGCTGTCCGGCATGCTGTGGACATGACTGAGGAGCTGAAAGATCCGTCCGCCTGGTCCGGCGACACGATGTCAGCTTCGCCACCAGTGATCTCTGTGATGCTGATACCGGCGTTGATCCTGCTCGGGGCGACGTTGGTGCCGTTGACGTTCCTGACGTTCGCGCAGGCCCGGACCGGGCGGTGGCAGGTGCCGGCCTCGGCACTCTGCCGATGCTGTTCGTCGCGTTGATCGAGGAGTCGGCGAAGCTGATCGTCCCGGTGGTGCTGCTGTTCACGGTGGTGGCCCAGCGTCGTCGCCGGGTGCCCTCCGACGGGCTGATCATCGGCATCGCGCCGCCGGTCACACCGCCTGGACCGGGCTGACCGCCGGTGCGCTCTGGGCGTTGCTGGCGAGCCCGAGCGTCGCTCGGCTCTTCGGGTTCATCGGCACGTTCCTGGGTGTCGTCGTCCTGCACACCCTGTGGGACACGTTCTCCGGTTCGCTGGTCTTCGTCGTGTTGGCGATCATCAGCATCGGCTGGTTGTTCTGGGAGCTGCGCCGCTACCGGAGCTTCAGCGATCAGCACATCAGCACATCGGCCAGCTGCAACCGCACTGACCAGCGTCGTACTCCATGCCTCTCCCGGCCCGCAGCGAAGAGCTGGGGTAGGCATGACTGTTGGTGATCTCGCTGCGACCGGGCCAGCACCTCATCTAACGTCAGAGTGTTCATATTTGGCGGGATTGGTGGGGAAGGTGCGGCGATGGGGGTGCGCAGCTGGTTCGAGGGCTGGCCGGTCTATCGCCAGCTCACCGGCACGGACCCGCTGGGCCGGGGCGCCGCGGCGAAGTCCGACGGGTCCCGCGCGCTCACCGCCCGCACCGATACCGCCGATTCGGTGGCCCGTTCGGTCTGCCCGTACTGCGCTGTGGGTTGTGGTCAGCGGGTGTTCGTGAAGGACGGGCGGGTCAGTCAGATCGAGGGTGATCCGGACAGCCCGATCTCGCGGGGTCGGCTCTGCCCGAAGGGTTCGGCGAGCAAGAGCCTGGTCACCAGCCCGCTGCGGCAGACCACGGTCCGCTACCGCCGGCCGTACGGCACCGAGTGGGAGGACCTCGACCTCGACACGGCGCTGAATATGATCGCCGATCGGGTCCTGGCCGCCCGGGACGAGACCTGGGAGGACGTCGACGCCGAGGGTCGAGCGCTCAACCGGACGCTGGGCATCTCCAGTCTGGGTGGGGCGACGCTGGACAACGAGGAGAACTACCTCATCAAGAAGTTGTTCACCGCGATGGGGGCGCTCCAGATCGAGAACCAGGCCCGTATTTGACACTCCGCCACCGTCCCCGGTCTGGGGACCAGCTTCGGTCGTGGCGGCGCTACCCAGTACCAGCAGGACCTGTCGAACTCCGACGTCATCGTCATCCAGGGTTCGAACATGGCCGAGGCGCACCCGGTGGGTTTCCAGTGGGTGATGGAGGCCAAACGTCGGGGGGCGAAGGTCTTCCACGTCGACCCGCGGTTCACCCGAACCAGCGCGCTGGCTGACTCGTACCTGCCGATCCGGGCGGGCACCGACATCGCGCTGCTCGGCGGGGTGGTGCGCTACATCCTCGACAACGAGCTGGACTTCCGGGAGTACGTCGTCGCCTACACCAACGCCGCGACCATCGTGACCGAGGAGTACGCCGACACCGAGGACATGCACGGCCTCTTCTCCGGCTTCAACGACGACAACGCCACCTACGACCAGGCCAGTTGGCGCTACCAGGGCCACTCGCAGAACCAGACGACCCGCGACAGCGAGACACAGCGGGAGACGGCGGCCGGGCTGGAGAACGAGTCACACGGTGCGCCCGTCGGCGGCGAGACCGAACGGGACGAGACGTTGCAGCACCCGCGCTGCGTCTACCAGATCCTCAAGCGGCACTTCGCCCGCTACACCCCGGAGATGGTGGAACGGGTCTGCGGCATCCCGCAGGAGAAGTTCTTCGAACTGGCCCGGGCGTGGACGGAGAACTCCGGCCGGGACCGGACCGGCATGCTCGTCTACTCGGTGGGTTGGACGCAGCACAGCGTCGGCGTGCAATACATCCGGACCGGCGCGATCATCCAGCTCCTGCTGGGCAACGTGGGCCGCCCGGGTGGCGGGGTGATGGCCCTGCGCGGGCACGCCAGCATCCAGGGGTCCACCGACATCCCGACGCTGTTCAACCTGCTTCCGGGCTACCTGCCGATGCCGCACCACGCCAATCACCCGACCCTGGACGAGTGGGTGGACAGCATCGCGCACCCCGGGCAGAAGGGCTTCTGGGGCAACGCCCGCACCTACGGCGTCAACCTGCTCAAGGCGTACTGGGGTGATGCGGCAACCGCCGACAACGACTACTGCTACGGGTACCTGCCGCGGATGACCGGGGACCACGGCACCTACCAGCAGGTGCTCGACATGATCGACGGCAAGATCAAGGGCTATTTCCTGCTCGGGCAGAACCCGGCGGTCGGTTCGGCGCACGGCCGGGCGCAGCGGCTCGGCATGGCCAACCTCGACTGGCTCGTCGTCCGGGACCTCTTCATGATCGAAAGCGCCACGTTCTGGCAGAACGCGCCGGAGATCGAGACCGGCGAGATCGCGCCCGAGCGGTGCCGCACCGAGGTGTTCTTCCTGCCGGCCGCCTCCCACGTGGAGAAGGAGGGCACCTTCACCCAGACCCAACGGCTGTTGCAGTGGCGGGAGAAGGCCGTCGAGCCGCCAGGCGACGCCCGTTCCGAACTCTGGTTCTTCTACCACCTCGGTCGCGTCATCCGGGAACGGCTGGCGACGTCGACGAAGCCGCGCGACCGTGCGCTGCTCGACCTCGCCTGGGACTACCCCACGCACGGCCCGACCGCCGAGCCGAGCGCCGAGGCGGTGCTGCGCGAGATCAACGGGTACGACGTGGCGACCGGCCGGCCGCTGGCGTCGTTCACCGAGATGAAGGACGACGGCTCCACAGTCGGCGGTTGCTGGATCTACACCGGCGTGTACGCCGACGGCGTCAACCAGGCGGCCCGCCGCAAACCCGGCTCGGAGCAGTCCCTGGTGGCGCCCGAGTGGGGTTGGGCGTGGCCGGCGAACCGGCGCATCCTCTACAACCGTGCCTCCGCGGACCCGGACGGCAACCCGTGGAGTGAGCGCAAACGCTACGTCTGGTGGGACGCGGACAAGAGCGAGTGGACCGGCTACGACGTGCCGGACTTCGAAAAGACCAAACCGCCGTCCTACCGACCGGCGCACGACGCCTCGGGTGTGGCGGGCATCGCCGGCGACGACCCGTTCATCCTCCAGGGCGACGGCAAGGGCTGGCTGTACGCGCCCACGGGCGTGCTCGACGGACCGATGCCCACCCACTACGAGCCGGTCGAGTCGCCGGTGCGCAACCCGCTCTACCGACAGCAGGCCAACCCGACCCGCAAGGTCTACACCCACCCGATCAACACGCTCAACCCGAGCCCGCCGCAGGAGCACAGCCAGGTGTTCCCGTACGTGTTCACTGTCAGCCGGCTCACCGAGCACCACACCGCCGGTGGGATGAGCCGGACGGTGTCACCGCTGGCCGAGCTGCAGCCCGAGATGTTCGTCGAGGTGTCGCCGGAGTTGGCGGCCCTGCGAGGGTTGAGTCACCTGGGCTGGGCCCACCTGGTCACCAGCCGGGCGGCAGTCGAGGCGAAGGTGCTGGTGACCGACCGCGTGACGCCGCTGCGAGTGGATGGCCGGATCATCCACCAGGTCTGGCTGCCGTACCACTTCGGCTACGAGGGTCTGGTGACCGGCGATTCGGCCAACGACCTGTTCGGCATCACCCTCGACCCCAACGTCCTGATTCAGGAGAGCAAGGTCGGCACGTGCGACGTCCGGCCCGGACGACGCCCCAGAGGACAGGACCTGGTGGACCTCGTCGTCGACTACCGGCGGCGGTCGGGGAACCTCGTCCACCGTTACCCGCCGATGGTCACGACCGACGTCGCCGACAGCAGCAGCGACCAGGAGGCCTGACCGATGCCCCATGCCAACGCCCTGTACGGGCCGCTGGACCCCGCGCCGGACGCCGGCTACGAGAACCCGCCACCGCGGATGGGGTTCTTCACCGACACCAGCGTCTGCATCGGCTGCAAAGCGTGCGAGGTGGCCTGCAAGGAGTGGAACGGCGTCCCCGAGAGTGGGCTCGACCTGCTGGGCATGTCGTACGACAACACCGGCGCGCTGACCGCGAACTCGTGGCGACACGTCGCGTTCGTGGAGCAGCCCCGTTCGGCCGGCTGGGCGACTCCGGCGTTCGCGGGGGACCCGGACGGGCCGGCGATCAGCCCGGTGACGGCGGCGGCCGGCGCGCGTACCAGCACCGACACCGGGACGGACCCCGGCCTCGACACGGGCTCGCCCGCCGCGGCGGCCCGCATGTCGGGCGGGCCGGAGTTTCTGGGGATGCCGGGTGCGCAGCCGCCGGGGCGGGGCTCGGGCGCGGAGGGGCGGACGGATTTCCGCTGGTTGATGATGTCGGACGTGTGCAAGCACTGCACCCACGCGGCCTGCCTGGATGTCTGCCCGACAGGTTCCCTGTTCCGGACGGAGTTCGGCACAGTGGTGGTGCAGGAGGACATCTGCAACGGCTGCGGTTACTGCATCTCCGCCTGCCCGTACGGCGTCATCGATCAACGCAAGGACGACGGTCGGGCGTGGAAGTGCACGCTGTGCTACGACCGGCTCGGGGTGGGGATGACGCCGGCGTGTGCCCAGGCGTGTCCGACGGAGTCGATCCAGTACGGCGAACTGGACGAGCTGCGGGAGCGGGCCGCCGCGCGGGTGGCGAAGCTGCATGAGCGGGGCGTGCCGGAGGCGCGGTTGTACGGGCACGACCCGAACGACGGCGTCGGTGGTGATGGTGCGTTCTTCCTGCTGCTCGACGAGCCGGAGGTGTACGGCCTGCCACCGGACCCGATTGTGACCACCCGCGACCTGCCGGCCATGTGGAGGCGTGCCGGCCTGGCGGCGATGACGATGGCGGTCGCCACGGCGGTCGCGTTCCTGGGCAGGCGGCCATGACCCGCGGCGGTGAACAGCTCACGGTGCCGCCGGCCGACTTCGCCTCCTACTACGGCCGACCGGTACTGAAGCCGCCGGTGTGGAAGTACGACATCGCCGGCTACCTGTTCACCGGAGGCCTCGCCGCCGGAAGTGCGCTGATCGGCGCGGGCGCCCAACTGACCGGACGAACAGGGCTGCGCAAGGTGGGCCGTTGGACGGCCCTCGGCGGTGTCGCCGCCAGCACGTACCTGCTGGTGCACGACCTCGGCCGGCCGGCCCGGTTCCATCACATGCTCCGGGTGGCCAAGGTGACCTCGCCGATGTCGGTCGGCACCTGGATTCTCGCCGCGTTCGGCCCGCTGGCCGGTGTGGCAGCGGTCGCCGAGCTCGCGCCGCTGCTCCCGCAGCACGGTGTGCTCGGCCTCGCCCGTCGGATCGCACCGCCCATCGGCAACGTCGCCGGCCTGGCCGCCGCGGCCACCGCGCCGGCGCTGGCCACGTACACGGGGGTGCTGCTCGCCGACACTGCAGTGCCGTCGTGGCACGACGCCTACCCGTCGCTGCCGTTCGTCTTCGCCGGCAGCGCGCTCGCCGCCGCGTCCGGGGTCGGACTGATCGCGGCACCGGCCGCGGAGGCCGCCCCACTGCGACGACTCGCCCTGGCCGCCGCGGCCATCGAGTTCGGCGGAGGGCACCAGCTGGAGCGGCAGGGCCTCACCAGCGAGCCCTACACGCACGGACGCAGCGGCCGGCTGGTCAAGGCGGGACGCGCTCTGCTCGCCGTGGGTGCCGCCACCGCGCTGGTCAGCCGACGCAGCCGGGTCCTGGCGGCGATCTCCGGCGCCGCCCTCGTGGCATCGTCTGTCGCCACCCGGTTCGGCGTCTTCGAGGCGGGACGGGTGTCGGCCCGCGATCCGAAGTACACGGTGGTGCCACAGCGGGAGCGGCTCGACGAGAAGCGGTCGGCGACCCGGCTCTGAGCGGATCGTCGCAACGGAAGGCGCCCCGTCAAGGGGGCGCCTTCCGAAGCGGTGCAAGAGGTCTGGCGGCGGTGGGCCGCCGCGGGTCAGCCGGTGAACAGCTTCGCGGCGGTGATCGCGGTCTGGACGATGCCGTACCCGAGGAGCACCGCGATCAGCAGCCACGACAACCAGAGCCGCCCGGTCTGGCTACCGACGCGCGGCGGCGCGGGCGGCTGGCTGTCCCGCCCGAGAGCGACCGGCTCGGTGACGGTGGCCTTCGCCACGGGCGAGGTCGGTCCTCGGTTCGGTTCGTGGAACCGCTCGGGCACGGAACGCACCAGCAGGTTCGCGATGAACCCGATGGCGAGGATGCCGACCATTGTGAACAGCGCGGGCCGGTACGCCGCAGCGGTGAGCGTGCCGGGCTTGCCCTGCGTGTCGAGGATCCCGTTGACGATCAGCGGGCCGGCGACACCCGCTGCCGACCAGGCGGTGAGGATCCGGCCGTGGATGGCCCCGACCTGGAAGGTGCCGAACAGGTCACGCAGGTAGGCGGGCATGGTGGCGAAGCCACCGCCGTAGAAGGAGATGATCGCGGCGGCGATCAGCACGAAGACCGCTGTCGCGGAGTGACCGGCCACGGCGAGCAGCAGGTACAGCACCATGCCGACGCCGAGGTAGACCATGTAGATGGGCTTGCGGCCGATGAGGTCGGACGTCGTCGACCAGACGAACCGCCCAGCCATGTTGAACAGCGACAGCACTCCCACGAAACCGGCCGCCGCCGTCACCGAGACCGTGGTGGCGGTCCCGTTGTCCCGGAAGAAGTCCTGGATCATCGGGCTTGCCTGCTCCAGGATGCCGATGCCCGCTGTGACGTTGCAGAACAGCACGATCCACAACAACCAGAACGACCGGGTACGCACGGCGTTCGACGCCGACACGCTCGCCGTCGTCACCAGAGGTCGGGCGGCGACGCTCGCGGGGTCGAATCCGGCGGGCCGCCAGTCCGGCGCCGGCACCCGGACGTTGAACGGGCCGAACATCATGATCACGAAATAGCCGATGCCGAACGTGACGAAGAGCGCCACGAGGGCGTTGCCCGACGCCACGGCCGCCGGGTTGTTGGGGTTGTAGCCGGAGTCGTAGAGGGAGAGCAGTTGGCGCGCGAGCGGGCCGGCGACCAGGGCGCCGCCGCCGAACCCCATGATGGCCAGCCCGGTGGCGAGGCCGGGGCGGTCCGGGAACCACTTGATCAGTGTGGAGACGGGCGAGATGTAGCCGATGCCGAGCCCGATGCCGCCGATGACGCCGTACCCGAGATAGAGCAGCCAGAGTTGTTGGGTCGCGATGCCGAGCGCGCCGACCAGGAACCCGACGGCCCAGAAGCACGCCGAGACGAACATCGCCCGGCGTGGTCCGTTCCGCTCGACCCAACGGCCACCCACCGCCGCCGACGAGCCCAGCATGACGATGGCGATACTGAAGATCGCCCCGATTGCCGTCTGGCTGACGTCGAAGTGCGCGATGAGGGAGTTCTTGTAGACGCTCGTCGCGTAGACCTGGCCGATGCAGACGTGCACGGCCAGTGCCGCGGTCGGGATGAGCCAGCGGCTGTATCCCGGGGGAGCGACGGTGTGCCGAGGATCGAAGACCGACAGCATGGGCATCGTCCACACCTCCTGCGGCTGAGTGGGCCGCGACGTTGCCGAGCTGTCCGACCCGGCAGTTGGCCGAGGGGCGCCGCCGCAGTGGCGGCTCGGCGCACGTCTGGCGTCAGCCGTTGACCGGCTCGATCTCACGTTACGTGGCAACGGGTTCACGCCATGTCGTTACCGAGAAACGCGGAACCGGGGGCGGGCCAACCGGTCCGCCCCCGCTCTGCTGGCGTACGGCTCAGTGGACCGCGGTCTTTGCGGCCGCCTCCTCCTGGGCGCGTCGTTCGTCCCCGCTGAGGGTGTGCAGCGGCTTCTCCTTGATGAACAGCACGACGATCAGCGCGAGCAGCGCGATCGGCGCGCCGACCAGGAAGAGGTCCGCGGTGGCGATGCCGTACACGTCCTGCACGATGCGCAGCACAGGCTCGGGCAGGGTGGACAGGTCGGGCACCTCGGCGGAGCCACCGCCGGCGGTCGCCGCCGGGCCGAGCCGGTCGGTCGTCAGCGAGGTCACCCGACTTGCCAGGACCGCGCCGAGGGCGCTGACTCCGATCGCGCCGCCCATGCTGCGGAAGAACGTCAGCACGGAGGTGGTGGCACCGAGTTCGTGGGCCGGCACGTCGTTCTGCGCGGCGAGCACGAGGTTCTGCATGAGCATGCCGACGCCGACGCCCAGCACGGCCATGTAGATCGACAGCACGACGACGCTGGTGTTGGCGTCGATGGTGCCCAGCAGCAGCATCCCGACGGTCATCACCGCGGCGCCGGCCACCAGGTACGCCTTCCACCGGCCGTACTTCGTGATGAGCTGACCGGCCACCGTCGACGAGACGAGCAGACCGAAGATCATCGGCAGGCTCATCAGGCCCGCGACGGTGGGCGACTTGCCCAGCGAGATCTGGAAGTACTGGGACAGGAAGACGGTGCCGCCGAACATCGCGACACCGACCAGCACGCTGGCGATGGTGGCCAGGGACACCGTGCGGTTGCGGAAGATGCTCAGCGGGACGATCGGCTCCGCCGCCCGCGACTCGACGACCACGGCCAGCGCCAGCAGAACCAGCCCGCCGATGACCATCACTGCCGTCCAGCCGGAGGCCCAGTCGAACTTGTTGCCGGCCAGGGACGACCAGATCAGCAGCGTAGAGACACCCGAGGTGATGAGCAGGGCGCCCAGCCAGTCGATCTTCGCCTTGCGGCGGACGACCGGCAGGTGCAGGGTGCGCTGGAGCAGGGCGATGGAGACGATGCTGAACGGGACGCCGATCAGGAAGCACCACCGCCAGCCCAGCCACGACGTGTCGACGAGCAGGCCGCCGATCAGCGGGCCGGCGATGGTGCCCACACCGAAGACCGCGCCGAAGATGCCGGCGTAGCGGCCCAGCTCACGCGGCGGGATCATCGCCGCCATGACGATCGTGGCCAGCGCTGTCATGCCGCCGGCGCCGATGCCCTGGACGACCCGGCTGAGCAGCAGAACCTCGACGTTCGGCGTGAAGCCCGCGATGAGTGAACCCACCACGAACAGTCCCAGCGACAACTGGATCAGCAGCTTCTTGCTGTAAAGGTCGGCCATCTTGCCCCACAGCGGCACCGTCGCCGTCATGGCGAGCAGTTCGCTGGTGACGATCCACGTGTAGACGGTCTGGCTGCCGTTCAGATCCGCGATGATCCGCGGCAGCGCGTTCGCCACCACAGTGGAGGCGAGGATGGACACGAACATGCCGACCATCAGGCCGGAGAGGGCCTGCAGAACCTCCCGACGCGACATGCGCGTGCCGACGTCGGCGGTGTCGGCGGGCGGGACGGTGGTGGTCATTGACGCTCCCTTGTCGGGTTTGTGGCCCAGTGGCTGGCCCCGGAGCTGATGTGGCGGGGCACGGACTGGCGGGTCAGGAGGGGGACGGCGGATCGGGCAGGCCGGCGGCGACCGCGGCGAACGCCTCGTCGACGAAGTCGTGCAGGGGCCGGGCGTCGTCGCCGGCGGCCCAGCGCAGCAGGGCGGTGCGGAAGGCGGCACCGGCGACAGCGACGACCAGCGGCGGGTGGCCGTGGTCGGGGCCGACGCCGAGGCGGGTGGCGACGACCGCGACCATGGCCTGCTCGGTCGCGCTGTTGCCGGCCACCAGCCGAGGCAGCAGCGCGGGGTTCTGGGCGATGACAGTCAGTCGCAGCCGCCACAACTCCCGGTCGGCCTGGATCGAGTCGACCGACTCGTCGAGGGCGGCCCGCACTGCCTGCAACGCCGACACCTGCGCCGGGGCGGCTGCCAGTCGCGCCACGACCGGGTTGCCGTCGAGTGCCGGATCGTCGGTGAGGGCCTCGTCCTTGCAGGTGAAGTAGTTGAAGAAGGTCCGCGAGGACACGTCAGCGGCCTCGCTGATCTCCTCCACCGTGACGTGCTCCAGGCCGCGTTCGGCGACCAGCCGCAACGCGGCGGCGGTCAGCGCGGCCCGCGTCTGCGCCTTCTTGCGGTCGCGACGTCCGGGCGCGGCGTGGTCGATGTCGGTCACGCCGGCGAGATTAGGAGCGAACTTGCGCAGCCTGCAAGTTTTTAGAGTGTGAAGTGATCTTCCTGACTCGTGACCCGGGCGGAGACCGACGGATCCGGTCGCTCGGTGCGGGGTATGGCGCCGGTGGTCTCCACGATGAGCGCGGCGACCAGGTCCGGGTCGTCGCTCATCGGGACGTGCCCGCAACGCGGCAGCGTCACCACCCGTGCCGCCGGCAGGCCCGCGCGGGCGCGCTCGGCCTGGTGGACGCCGAAGATCCGGTCGCAGTCCCCCCAGCCGATGGTCACCGGCACCGTCGCGTCGGACAACCGGAGGCAGTCGAAGCGATAGTCGCGGGCGGCTCGGGCCACCGCGTTGAAGCCTGCCCCGCGGCGCAGGGCGAGCGCGTCGCCCAGCGCGCGCTCGACATCCAGCAGCGTCGGGCGGGCCATCAGCGGCGCGAAGCACAACGCCCGTAGGTACGCCGAGCGCAGCGCGACCCGCATGATCGTGGTGGGCAGGTACGAGTTGGCCCGCAGCATCCGGAGGATGGCCAGCGCCCGGCGGCGCTCCGCCGGTGTGAAGAAGCCGGCGGGGGCGAAGGCCGTGGCCGAGGCGACCGCCCCGGTGGCGGCAAGCTCCAGGGCGATCGCCCCACCGAGGCTGTAGCCGGCGACGTGCGGACGCTCCAGCCCCCACTCGGTAAACGCCGGCAGGACCCCGGCCACTGTGGCGGCCATGTCGGCGGGCATGCCGGTGCCGGGCACGGGGGAGTTCCCGAAGCCGGGCAGGTCGAGCGCGATCACCTCGTGGTGAGCGGTGAGCCGGTCGAACACCGGCTCCCACGCCTGATGACGGTGACCGATGCCGTGGATGAGCACGAGCGGCTCTCCGCTGCCCGCACGTCGGAAATGAATGCTCATGACCGCTCTCCCACCGACGTCCTGCCGAAGGAACGCCCGAGCTGGCGTACCTCGTCTTCCATCTGGCCGACCATGGTCTGGCCGCCGAACCGGGTGATCAACGCGTCCGAGAGGCCGCTGAGCATCACCGGCCGCAACGCCTGTACCAGGGCGAGCGACCGTGGCACGTACACCTTGCGCCTGCGGCGCTCGATGCCGTGGAGCAGGGCCTCGACGCACTGCTCGACGGGTACGACGGTGGACAGCGGCCACGGCAACCGGCGCAGCGTGGTGCGAAAGGATGCCAGGTCGTCACTGATGTCGCGGACCAGGTCGGTGTCGATCCAGATCGGATGCGCCGTGCCGACGGTGACACCGCGTGGGCGGGTCTCCAGGCGCAGCACGTTGGCGAACTGCTCCACACCGGCCTTGGACGCGCAGTAGGCGGCCATGCCGGGCATTGCCGTGAAGGCGGCGGCTGACGAGACGATCAGGACGTGGCCGCGGGCGGCGGTGACGTGGGGCAGCGCCGCGCTGACCGTGCGGATCGCGCCGCAGAGGTTCACCTCGACGGTACGGACCAGCGCGTCGACCGGTCCCACGGCGACGGTGCCGAGGTTCGCGATGCCCGCGTTGGCCACTACCACGTCGATGCCACCGAAGCGGTCCACAGTGGAGGCGACTGCGGCGTCCAACGCCACCTGGTCGGTGACGTCACACTCGTACCAGTGCGCGTCGAGGTCGGCGCTGAGCCGCTCGAGCAGCTCGCCCTCCAGACCGACGAGGGCGACCCGGGCCCCGCGGGCGACGGCCTCGCGGGCCAGCTGCGCCCCGATGCCGCGCGCCGCGCCGGTGATGAGCAGGATCTTGCCCGCCAGGTCATACCGCATCGGCGTGCTCCCGCTCCGGTTCGTTGGGGGTGCTGCCGGTCGAGGCGATCTGGTAGTCGGCCGGGCGGAACCGGCGCAGCCGCATCCGGAAGCTGGTGGCGAAGCCCGGCCAGATCGTGGTGTTGCGGCCGGTGGCGTCGAGATACCAGCTCGAACAGCCCGTCTGCCATACGGTGCCGGTCATCTTCTGGTCGACCCGCTCGGTCCAGCGTCGTTGCGCCCGCGCGGTGGGCTCGATGGCCTGGACGCCCCGGGCCCGCATGTGACGCAGGGCCGAGAGCACCAGATGCAGCTGCGCCTCGATCATCAGCACCACCGACGTGTGCCCGAGCCCGGTGTTCGGGCCGAGCAGGAAGAACAGGTTGGGGAAGCCGGCGATGGTCGTGCCCCGGTACGCGCGCATGCTCGGGGTCCACACGTCACCCAGACTGCGCCCGCCCCGACCGTGGATGCGTCGGACGACGGGGGAGTCGGTGACGTGGAAGCCGGTCCCGAGGATGATCGTGTCCGCCCGGTGGTGGACGTCGTCGTCGGTGACGAGACCGTCCGGCACGATTCGGGCGATGCCGGTGGTGACCACGTCGACGTTCGGCCGGGTGAGCGACGGCCAGTAGTCGTTGGAGATCAGCACCCGCTTGCAGCCCATCGCGTAGCGGGGGGTGAGCTTGTCCCGCAGGATCGGGTCGGGGACCTGACGCCGCAGCGTACGCACTGACAGGCGCGAGGCGAGGCGGTTGACCGCCGGGTGCAGGAATCCCAGGCCCATGCTCTCGCGTACCAGATAGAGCCCTGCGCGGGCGGCCCGCTGCGCACCGGGCACGGTGCGGAACGCGGCCTGCTCGACGCCGCTGATCCGGCGCGACAACCTCGGCATGATCCAGGCAGGGGTGCGCTGGAAGAGCGTCAGCTTCTCGACCGTCGGCTGGATCTGTGGCACGAACTGGATGGCCGAGGCGCCGGTGCCGATCACCGCGACGCGCCGGCCGGTCAGGTCGTGGTCGTGCCGCCAACGGGCGGAGTGGAACACGGTGCCGGCGAACTCGTCGATCCCGGGCAGGTCGGGGATGGCCGGGTCGCTGAGCGGGCCGGCGGCACAGATCAGGACCCGGGCGCTGTGGTCGCCGCCCGAGGTGCGCAACAGCCAGCGTTGGCGCTGGTCGTCCCACCTTGCCTCCCGCACCTCGTGGCGCAACCGCAACCTCGGGCGTATCCCGAAGCGGTCGACACAGCCGCGCAGGTAGTCCCAGATCTCCGGCTGGCCGGAGAACGTGTTCGACCATTCGGGGTTGGGGGCGAAGGAGAACGAGTAGAGGTGCGACGGGACATCGCAGGCGCAGCCCGGGTAGCTGTTGTCACGCCAGGTGCCGCCGACGTCCTCACCCCGGTCGAAGACGAGAAAGTCGGTGAAGCCGGCCCGCTGTAGGCGGATGGCGGCGCCCAGGCCACCGAAGCCGGCGCCGATGATGGCAACGTCTGTCTCCATTCACTCCTCCGTCAGCTCGGGCGTGCGAGTCGGGTCGGCCACTGGCGGCCAGGGCGGATCGCCCACGCCGGTGATTCGTACGCCGCCCCACGGATCGACCTCGGCCAGTCGGGCCGCCCGGACGCGGTCGGCGATGCGCAACTCGACGTCGCGTCGGCCGGAGCGCAGCAGGTGGGCCACCCGTGGCTCGGGCTCGATCCGTCCGCCCCAGTGGAAGCGGCCGTCGACCGGCTCCCACCGCCCGCTGAGGTGCACCCGGACCGCGCTGCCCTCGACACCCGCCGGGCCGTTGTAGCTCACGGCACGATCCGCTCGTGGGCGCGCGTCAGCTCGTGCGGCAGGTCGGCGCTGGCCCGCACCCCCTCGATGCCGCTCCACAGCAGGGCGGTCAGGTAGTCGGTGAGGGCGGCCCGGCTGATCGGCTGGCCGTGCGTGGTCCACCAGTCGCCGACCGCCTGCACGAAACCCACCAGGCCGTACGCCCAGGGCTCGGCGGGACCGGCGTCCAGGCCCAGCGTGCGTAGCCGGTCGCCGATCACCCGGGCGAGCCCGGCGGCCACCTGCCGGCTGGTGCCGGCGATCACCTGGTGGATGCCGGGGTCGCCGGACTGGTGCATCAGGAACCGGTAGAGCCTCGGCTCCGACTCGATCACGCCCAGGTAGGCGTCGATCGTCGCTTCGACCAGGCCACGTTCCTCGCGGACCTGTTCGACGGCGGGCGCGATGGCGTCGACCACCCGGGCCGCCACCACCTCGCTGACCGCGACCCAGAGCTGCGACTTGTCGGCGAAGTAGCGGTACAGAACCGGTTTGCTGACACCCGCGGCGGCGGCCACCTGTTCCATGTCGACAGTCGGCCCGTGCCGCAGCAGGGCCTGCACCGCGGCGCCGACCAACTGCTGCCGTCGTTGCTCACGATGGTCTGCCCAGCGGTCTCGGCGGCCGTTGCCCTTCGCCTTCGGGCTGGCGTCGGAGGGCGTGGCCGGCGGGTCGGGCGCATTGACATCGGTGAGCGGCGATTGCATGCTACTACTCGTAACAGTTACTGGTCGTCACGTCAATATGGAGGAGCCATGGAGGCGGCGGAAACCAGGCGTGCGGCAGTCGCCGAGCGCCTACTCACGTCCTCGCTGCGGGCCAGCTACGACCCCACCGTCGAGATCGACTGGGACGCCCCGCACACCACCGGCGCCTACTGGCTCCCGCCACAGCGCAGCAGCCTCTACGGCACGCCACTGTGGGAGCAGCTCAGCGAGGAGCAGCGCGTCGAGCTGACCAAGCACGAGGTTGCCAGCGCGGCCAGCGCCGGGCTGTGGTTCGAGACGATCCTCATGCAGATGCTGATCCGGGGGTACTACCGTGCCGACCCGACCAGCCGGCAGGCACAGTACGCGTTGACCGAGGTCGCCGACGAGTGCCGGCACTCCATCATGTTCGGCCGGCTGATCGAGGCGACGGGTTGTCCGGTCTATCGCGCGAGCACCGTGGACCACCACCTCGGGCGCTTTCTCAAGGCCACCGCCAGCGGCCCCCGGATGTACGCCGCGATCCTCATCGCGGAGGAGATCCTCGACGCGTTCCAGCGCGAGATCATGGCGGACGAGTCGCTCCAGCCGCTCATCCGGATGGTCTCCCGCATCCACGTGGTGGAGGAGGCGCGACACGTCCGGTTCGCCCGCGAGGAACTGGCCGCCGCGGTCGCGGCCACCGGTCCGGTGGGCATGGCGTACGCCCGACTGTTGGTCGGTCGGGCCGCCTACACGATCGCCAACCGCCTGGTCCATCCCGGCGTGTACGCGGCGGTGGGCATTCCGCCGGCGGTCGGTCGGGCCGCCGCCCACACCAACCCGCACTGGCGTGCCACCCTGCGCTGGTCCGCGGCGCGGGTGCACGACCACCTGGCGGGCGTTGGCCTGGTGGCTGGGCCGGGGCGTCTGCTGTGGGCCCGGGCCGGGCTGATCTGACCGTTGTCCCCCTGGCGTGAGCGGCATGGGGCCGGCCGTCCCCGGCCGGACCCCACACCGTCCGTGTGGCTCACTCGCTGCGGGCGAAGCCACCCTTCGGCGCGATGATCTCCAGGTTCGTCCCGTCCGGGTCGTTGAAGTACGCGACAGCGGTGCCGACCGCCGCCGGCGGCTCCACCTCGCCGGACGCGAACGTGTACGGCTGTCCGAGGAACTCGAACCCGGCCTCGCTCATTCGGCCGTAGACCGCGCGTACGTCGTCCACGTGGAAGCACAGGTGCATCGAGCCGGGCCGGTTGGCCGCCACCTGGGCGGTGTCGCCGACCGGCTCCTGGAACTGGATCAGGTCGATCCCGAGGTTGTCGAGGTTGAACGTGGCGTACCGCAGCTTCGTCGTCGGCAACCCCTGTGACTGCGCGAAACCGGCGCCGTGCATGCTTTCGTCCCGAACGACCGGTTCCGCGCCGAGCAGGGCCTGGTAGAACGCGACCGAGCGGTCGAGGTCACTCACCGCGATCCCGACGTGTGCGGCCTTCTTCAGCCCGATGGACACGGTCGAGGGATTGGGGAATGCCATCCTGACTCTCCTTACCAGCGCTCTTCGTCGCCTGTGTTGATGCTGATCTTCCTGGCGTACCCCGGGCGAGATCAGTTCATGCGACGTCGCTGTCAGGCCCGTTCGACCCGCGCCTGCTGGTGATCGGTCAGCCGTAGCCCCACACCGCGGACGACATCGATGGTGGCCCCGGTGCCCAGGCCGTGCAGCTTGCGGCGCAGCCGCTTGACCAGCGACTGCACGTCCGCCTTGCGTTCGCGCCCCTCGTCACCCCAGACCGACCGGTGCAGCTCGGCGTAGCTCCAGACCCGGGCCGGCTCGGTGATCAGGCAGGTCAGCAGGTCGTGTTCCAGGCGGGTGAGGTCGACCTCACGTTCCCCGCAGCGGGCGCTGGAGCGGGCCGAGTCGATCACCAGGGCGGCGGCCGGCGTCGGTTCGGACAGGGCGGCTGCCTGCTGCGGGGCGGCGATCAGCCGGCGCAGCTCGTCGAGGTCGGCGACCAGCAGCAGCGGTGCGATGCCGTCGAGAAGCTCCGCGAGCCGGATGCGCTCGGCCGGCGACGGGGTCACCGCGATCAGCAGTGGGAACGGCTCGTCGGCCGGATCACCCCTGTTCACCGTTGCCTCGTCCTCGGCCACCGCACCACCCGGGATCGATGGGCATCCCTGCCCAGCTCTCGTCACGGTTCTGACAATGATTGGCAAGCGTGCCGCCAGCCAGGGCAACTCTTAGCGACAAGTTGCTCACGGCAAGTTCTTGATCGTCCGTTCTTCTCGATCATAGTGTCCACTCGGGCAACCGGCGTGACCCGCGCGGTGCATGGGGGAGGTCCACCATGGCCCATTACACCCTGGGTCGTTCTGAGGGAGGCAGCACCGATGTTCAGACGTCCACAATGGCGGCGCGCGGCCAGATCACTGGTGAGCGCCGGCGCGGCGACGATCCTCGCCGCGACATGCTTGGCGACGATCAGCTCGGGCGCGCAGGCCGCGCCGGGCGGTGCGATGGGGGCGGGCGCCCAGACCGGGGACAAGATCCGACCGGAGCTCGCCAAGCAGCTCCAGGCGAAGAGTGAAGGGGACTTCTGGATCCGGTTCAAGGACCGGGCCGACCTGAGCAAGGCCAGCGCCATCAAGGACTGGTCGAAGCGTGGCACGGCGGTGGCGGACGCGCTGCGCAAGACCGCCGCAGCGAGCCAGGGCAAGATCCGGGCCGACCTCGACAGCTCGGGCACCAAATACCAGACCTTCTGGGCCACCAACGCCATCAAGGTGAACAGCGGTTCGCTGGCGATGGCCCAGAAGTTCGCCGGGCACTCGGAGGTCGAGGGCCTCTACGCGCCGGTCGCGTACAAGGTGCCGGAGACGACCAAGGGCACCGACGAGAAGACCGTGAACGCCCTGGAGTGGGGCATCGCCAACATCAACGCCGACGACGTCTGGTCCCAGTACGGCGTCAAGGGCGAGGGCATCACCGTCGCGAACATTGACACCGGGGTGCAGTTCAACCACCCGGCGCTGGTGAACTCCTACCGGGGCAACAACGGCGACGGGACGTTCGACCACAACTACAACTGGTTCAACGCCGCCAACGCGACCGGGGCCTGCGCCACCGCCCCCTGCGACGGCGACGGCCACGGTACGCACACGATGGGCACCATGGCCGGCTCCGACGGCGCGAACCAGATCGGTGTCGCCCCCGGGGTCAAGTGGATCGCGGCGAACGGTTGCTGCCCCAGTGACGCCGCTCTGGTCGAATCCGGTCAGTGGATGCTCGAACCGCTGGACCTCAACGGTCAGAACGCGGACGCGAGCAAGCGACCGAACATCATCAACAACTCGTGGGGCACCCGGGACCCGTCCAACGAGCCGTTCATGGAGGACGTGACGAACGCCTGGGCCGCGTCCGGGATCTTCGGCGCCTGGTCCAACGGCAACAGCGGGCCTGCTTGCCAGACCAGTGGCTCGCCGGGCAGCCTCGTCAGCAACTACTCGACCGGCGCGTACGACAGCAACAACAACGTCGCCGGCTTCTCCTCCCGCGGCGCCGGTCAGAACGGCGAGATCAAGCCCAACATCTCGGCGCCGGGCGTGAACGTCCGGTCGAGCATCCCGGGCAGCGCCTACGGCAGCATCAGCGGCACCTCGATGGCCTCACCGCACCTCGCGGGCGCGATCGCGCTGCTGTACTCGGCCGCGCCGTCGCTGGTCGGCGACGTCAACGCGACCCGCGCGCTGCTCAACGGCGCCGCGATCGACAAGGCCGACGACCAGTGTGGCGGCACCGCCGCCGACAACAACGTCTACGGCGAAGGCCGACTCGACGCCCTCGCGCTGCTCAACGCCGCCCCGACCGGCGACGTCGGCACGCTGGCCGGCACTGTCACCGACGCGACCTCCGGCGCCCCGATCGCCGGCGCGACACTGACGCTCACCGGCGCCTCCGAGCGTGAGCTGACCACCGGTGCCGACGGCACGTTCTCCACCCAGCTCCCCACCGGCGACTACCAGGTCGCCGTCGCGGCGTTCGGCTACGCCAGCACCACCAAGACGGCAACTGTCGCCAAGGGCGCCACCACGACGCTCAACGTCGCCCTCACGGCGGTGCCGAGTGTCAACGTCACCGGAGCGGTCACCGACGGCTCCGGCCACGGTTGGCCGTTGTACGCGAAGGTGACAGTGACCGGCGTGTCCGGCGTCTACGACTACACCACCCCGTCAAACGGCCGCTACAGCATCAAGCTGCCGGCCGGGCAGACGTACACCCTGAAGTACGAGCCGCAGTACCCGGGCTACCAGACCGTCACCAAGGACGTCGTGGTCGGCTCGGGCAACGCCACCGCCAACGTCGCCGTGCCGGTGGACAGCAGCGTCTGCACCACCGCGCCCGGATACGCGACCGGCTCCGACGGTGAGTACGAGACCTTCGACGCCACGACCACGCCGGCCGGCTGGACCGTCGTGGACGACGCGGGCAGCGGTCAGGTCTGGAAGTTCACCGACGACGGCGACCGGGGCAACCTGACCGGCGGCACCGGCAACTTCGCGATGATCGACAGCGACAACTACGGTGCCGGCACCAGCCAGGACACCTCCCTGGTCAGCCCGGTGGTCGACCTGACCAGCGTCACGGCTCCGGTCATCCGGTTCAACCAGGACTTCAACCAGCTCAACGACGACACCGCCGACGTGGACCTGAGCATCGACGGCGGCGCCACCTGGACCAACGTGCTGCGGCAGGAGACCGACGTCCGGGGACCGAAGCTGACCGAGATTCCGATCCCGCAGGCGGCCGGCCAGGCGCAGGTGCAGGTTCGGTTCCACTACTACGACGCCTCGTACGAGTGGTGGTGGGAGGTCGACAACGTCCTGATCGGCAGCCAGGTCACCTGCGTGCCGGTCGACGGCGGTCTGGTCGTCGGCAACGTCCGCGACAAGAACGACGACAGCTACGTCAACGGCGCGACAGTCACCAGCAAGGACCGGCCCGCCGAGAAGGCCGTCACCGTGGCGACCCCTGACGACCCGGGGCTGGCCGACGGCTTCTACTGGATCTACTCGTCGCTCACCGGCGAGCACCCGTTCACGGCGACCGCCGGCAACTACGTCAGCCAGACCAAGCCTGTCGACGTCGAGGCCGACTGGGCGACCACCGCGAACTTCCAGCTCGCGGCCGGTCGACTGGCGGTGACGCCGACGCAGTTGAGCGCGACGCTCCAGATGCCCAACGGCAAGACCAGCAAGTCGTTCACGGTGACCAACACCGGCGGCGCGCCGGTCGAGGTCAAGTTCGGTGAGCGGGACAACGGGTTCGAACTCCTGCGGGCGGACGGCTCAAAGGTCACCCGCCAGCAGGTGCTCGGGTCCAGCGGCGCGCCGGAGCAGCGGCTCACCGTACCGACGTCGTTCGCCGCCAAGGCGTCCGGCAAGGAGGCCAAGGCCGCTGCCGCGGCGGTCGGCCCGCAGGCGGCGCCGTGGACCGACATCGCCAACTACCCGGCCACGATCATGGACAACCGGGTGGTGAACCTGGACGGCAAGGTGTATTCGCTCGGTGGTGGCGACGGTGAGGCATCCACCACCAAGAACTACGCCTACGACCCGGCCGCACAGACCTGGACGGCGATCGCCGACCTTCCCGGCGCGCGTAACGCGGTGACCGCGGGCGTGGTGAACGGCAAGATCATCGTCAGCGGTGGCTGGGGCGACGCAGGCCCGGACTCCGCCACCTGGTCCTACGACCCGGGGGCCAACACCTGGACGGAACTGGCCGACAACCCGGCACCGCGGGCCGCGGCCGGTCAGGCCGTCGTCGACGGCAAGCTGTACGCCGTCGGTGGCTGCACGACGGCGGCCTGTCTGCCGATGTCGAACAGCGTCGTCCGGTACGACCCGACCGGTGACAAGTGGGAGACGATGGCCAACTACCCGAAGTCGGTGGCCTTCGCCTCCTGCGGCGGGATCGACGGCGTCCTCTACTGCACCGGCGGCAACGACGGTTCCGCCGCGCAGAAGTCCAGCTACGCCTTCGACCCGGGCGCCAACACCTGGACCGCCATCGCCGACGCACCGGCCGACAACTGGGCCAGCTCGTACGCCGTCGCCAGCGGCAAGCTCCTGGTTGTCGGTGGCTCGCAGGGTGGGGCCATCAGCAACGCCGGCTTCGCCTTCGACCCGGCCGCCGGTTCGTGGTCCAACCTGCCCAACTCCAACACCGCGCGGTACCGCGGCGGCGCGGCGTGCGGCTTCTACAAGATCGGCGGCTCGTCCGGCAGCTTCAACGCGGCTCCGGACAGCGAGGTGCTCCCGGGCTTCGAGGGATGCTCCGAGTCGGCGGCCGACGTCAGCTGGATGACCATCGACAAGTCGGCGGTCACCCTCGCGCCGGGTGCGAAGGTCACTGTCACCGTCGGTCTGACGGCGAACGTGGACCAGCCGGGCACCTACTCCGGCGCGGTCGCGATCTCCGAGAACACCCCGTACTCGGTGGCGCCGGTCGCGGTGACCATGACCGCGAACCCCCCGAAGACCTGGGGCAAGCTCATGGGTACGGTCACCGGCACCAGCTGCCAGGGTGCGACCTCGCCGCTCACCGGCGCGGTAGTGCAGGTCGACTCGTGGGCGGCGTCGTACACCTTCGCCACCGACGCCGAGGGCAAGTACGCCTACTGGGTGGACCGCCGCAACAACCCGCTCACGATGATCGTGGCCAAGGACGGCTGGAAGCCGCAGACCCGTCAGACCAGGATCGACACCGCCACTCCGACGGTGGAGAACTTCGGGTTGGCGCCCATCAAGTGCTGACGCCCGAGCACTAGCCGAAGAAGTCCGGCCCGCCTGGTCCCCGACCAGGCGGGCCGGACCGCGCCCGGGGTGATCAGACGGGGGCGAGCCGGAAGCCGACGCCGCGTACCGAGTGGATCGTCGCCGTGGCGTTGAGACTGGCGAGCTTGCCGCGCACCCGGCGGATCACCGAGTGCATGTCGGAGCCCCGGCCGAGGTGCCGGTTGCCCCAGACCTCGAGGTGCAGGCGTTCGTAGGTCCAGACCTGACCGGGCGCGTGCACCAGGCAGAGTAGGACGTCGTGCTCCAGCCGGGTCAGGTCGATCTCCTGGTCGCGCCAGCGCAGCACCCGGCGGTCGGAGTCGACGGCCAGATCCGGTGGCGGTGGCTGTGGGCTCGGCGCCACCTCGGCGAGCGCCACAGCGGTCGGGGGAGCCGGGGCGGCAGGCGCCTCGACCACCCCGAGGAACCCTCGTGCCTGCTCGACTGTCGAGACGATCAGAAAGGCGTCACTGCCGCCGAGCAGTCGGGCCAGATGTCGCCGCTCGGCCGGCGAGGATGCGATGCCGATGACCAGGCTGGCCACTGGAATTCCCTGCATTTGCCAACACCTTCCGGTTCCCCAACTCACTCCGGATGGATTTTTCGCACCGCCGACCGAAACATCGATCGGCGTCCTGACCCTAGTGGTGGCTGATCTCGGCTGGGTAAAACATCGTTGCATGTAAGCATGTGAATCCCGCCGCGCCGTCCAGGTCCACCCGGCCCACCGCCGACGATCCGCTTTTCCGGAAGCGGTGTGGGTGGTTGTGACAGAACCAAGACAATCCGAGCATGGGGTACGGACCTTTCGGGGCGAGCATGGTCGCCATGTCCATCGGATCGTTGTACTCCGTCGGGCGGTCGACGCCCGGTCCGGCGCGACCGCTGCCCCACGCCCGCGCGGCGGTGCCGCTGGGGCTTCGACTGCTCGTGGCGGCGCTGTCCGGTCTGGTTGCCCTGACCCTCACCGCCGCCGTCTTCGTCCGGACGTACCCCGGGCAGTGGCTGGACGGGGTGCTCCTGCCGCGCGCCGAGCGGGGCGGAGGGTACGAGCAGCAGACCGTGCTGGTGGGCCCGGCCAAGACCGTGCTGGCCACCTTCGGCAGCCCGAGCCTCATCGCGGCCCTGCTCGGTGTGGTGCTGCTGGTGGGTGTGCTCCGCCGGCGGCTGGTGGCGGGGGTGGTCGGTGTGGGCATTGTCGTCTGCGCCGTGCTGCTGGCCGGCGCTGTGAAGTCGGAGCTGCCCCGCCCGGATCTCCAGATCCTGAGCTCCACCACCCACAACAGCTTCCCCAGCGGCCATGTCGCGGCGGCGACCGCCCTGCTGCTGGCGTTCATGCTGGTCCTGCCCGGGTGGGCCCGGCGCTGGCTGGCGGCGCCGGGCGCGGCGGGTGTCTCGGTGATCGCCGCCGCCACGATGATCGCGGGCTGGCACCGGTTCAGCGACGTGCTCGGTGGCGTACTGCTCGGGGCGACTCTGTTCTGCCTGGCGGCGGCAGCGTTGGCGGCCTGGTCCGACGGCCGCGACACGACCGGAGGTTCGGACGGTGGCAGCCTCTGGCGCAGGCTGGCCGAGGCCGCAGTCGGGCTGGTTGTACTGGTCTGGGCGCTGCTGGTGGTCGTGCCCGGTCTGGCCGCGTCGGTGCAGCGCGGCTTGTTGATCGCCATCGTGGCCGCAGCCGCGTCGACGATGTTCCTGGTGGGCGCTGTGGTGTTCCTGGTGCGTTCGACGGAGTTCGCGGTGCCGCCCTCCCCGCGGAGCCGAGCGCAGCCACCGCCAACGACCGAAACCCGAAAGATCTAATGATGGGATACTTGACGACATGTCCCAGGTGCTGTTGATCGAAGACCACCAGACGGTGCGCGACGGACTGCAGTTGGCGCTCACCCGACAGGGCCACACCGTGCACGCCGTGGGCACCGGTGAGCAGGGGTTGGAGCGGCTGCGCGCGACCCCGTCCGATGTCGTGGTCCTCGATCTCATGCTGCCCGGGATGGACGGGTTCGAGGTCTGCCGCCGGATCCGGCAGCTCGGCGACCTGCCGATCATCATGCTCACCGCCCGCAACGACGACATGGACGTGGTCGCGGGCCTGGAGGCCGGCGCCGACGACTACGTGGTCAAGCCCGTGCAGGCCCGGGTGCTGGAGGCGCGCATCCGCGCGGTGCTGCGACGGACCGGTGGCGACTCGCGGCGCGGCGGCGACCGGACCGGCCTGGAACAGCACGGTGAGTTGACAATCGACCGGGCCGCGCTGGTGGTCAGCAAGGACGGAACGCCGGTCAGCCTCGCCCCGACGGAGCTGCGGCTGCTGCTCGAACTCTCGCACACGCCCGGCCAGGTGCTCAGCCGCCAGCAGCTGCTGGAGGCCGTGTGGGAGCACGGCTATCTCGGCGACTCGCGACTCGTGGACGCGTGCGTCCAGCGGGTACGCGCCAAGATCGAGGCCGATTCGTCGGCGCCGGTCTTCATCCAGACGGTACGTGGTTTCGGATACCGGTTCGGGCCGCTGTGACACAGTGGCGCCGGGTCGGCGCATGGGTCTCGGGTCTACGGGTCCGGCTCCTCCTGGCGTTCGCGCTGCTGGGCGTGACCACGACGGTGGCGGTGGCCGGTGGCAGCTACTTCCAGGCTCGGACCGTCATCCTCCAGCAGGCGCAGGACGCCGCGGTGATGTCGCTGACCGACCAGCTCACCAAGGTCTACCCGATCGCCCAGCTTCCGCCGACCCAGGACGACCTCGAACTGTTGGCCCAGCGCCTCAGCGACCGGGAGAGCTTCGCGGTGGTCGTCTACCGGGACATGCGGGCACAGGGCGGCTCCGAGCTCGCCGACCCGCTCACCCCCGAGCTGCGGCAGGAGGTCCGTGACGGTCGCATCGCCTGGCAGCGGGTCTCACTCGCCGGAGAGCCCGCGCTGCTCATCGGTACCCAGTTGGCGCTGGACCGCGCGGACGGCACGTCCCGTCCGTCCGGGGTGGAGGTCTACTCGGTGCGCAATCTCGTGCCCGAGCAGCAGAGCATCGACCGGCTCGCCACCCGGGCGTGGCTGACCGGCGGGTTGTCTCTGATCCTCGCCGTCCTACTGGCGTTGCTGTCCGCCCGCGGCGTCCTGCGACCCGTCCGCGACCTCAGTCGGGCGGCGCGCCGCCTCGGTGAGGGCGACCTGAGCACCCGGTTGACGGTCCGGGGCGCCGACGAGCTGGCGGATGTGGCGCGGACCTTCAACGACACCGCGGGCACGCTGGAGCGGCAGGTCAGCGAGCTGCGGCGGATGGAATCCGACGCCCGCCGCTTCGTGGCCGACGTCTCGCACGAACTCCGGACGCCGCTGGCCGCGATGACGGCGGTCACCGACGTGCTCGACGAGGAGGCCGAACACCTGCCCGGGGACGCGGGCCGGGCCGCCCGGCTGGTCAGCCAGGAGACGCAGAACCTCACCCAACTGGTCAACGACCTCATCGAGATCAGCAGGTTCGACTCCGGCACCGCGCGGCTCGCCCTGGACGACGTGGACGTGGCCGCGGCGGTGACCGCGACCCTGCGGATCCGCGGCTGGCTGGACCGGGTACGAACGGAGTTGCCACCCGGCATCGTGGCCCGGCTCGACCCCCGCCGACTGGACGTGATCGTCGCCAACCTGGTCGGCAACGCCTTCCGGCACGGTGCCGAGCCGGTGTCGGTACGACTCGGCGCCGACCCGGGCTGGGTCACCATCGAGGTGGCCGACCGGGGGCCCGGACTGGACCCGGAGGTGTTGCCACACGTCTTCGACCGCCTCTACAAGGCCGACACCGCGCGAACCCGCTCCGAGGGCAGCGGCCTCGGCCTCGCCATCTCCTGGGAGAACGCGCGTCTGCACCGCCACGGCGAGCGACGGGGGAGTCTCGTAGCGGGCAACGGCACCCACGGCGGCGCGGTGTTCACCCTCCGCCTGCCCCGCGAAACGGCGGACACCGGAGGTGCCCGGTGACCGGCCGACGAACGGGCCGTGCGCTGCTCGCCGGCGGACTGCTTCTGACGCTGCTCGCGGCGGGCTGTGGGGTACGACCCAGTGCGGTCATCACCGGTCGTCCGCCGATCAGCGGCCCCGCCCAGGGCAGCTGGCTCTACCTGCTCGCGCAGGGCGAACTGGTGCTGGTCCTCCGCCCGGTCAACACGGACCCGTCGCCCGCCGCCGCGCTCTCGCTGCTCGCAGCCGGTCCGCAGGAGAACGAACGCGCCCAGGGTTTCACCAGCGACGTTCCGGCCGGCCTGGACCCGGTCACGGTGACGGCGGGCGCGGATCGGTCCGGTGACCTCACGGTGCGGGCGAACATCGCCGCGCAGGCGTTGTCAGGGCGCGCGGTCGACCAGATCATCTGCACGACGGTCGCCGCCGCGGCGCAGGTCAGCGCGGCGAACGCCGCCACCACCGTCACCATCGTCGGGTCCGACGGCGCCCGACCGCCCCGGGCGTGCCCGATCAGGTGACCGGGCACCGACCGGCGCTCACACCAGGTGGTCGACCGCTCGGGCCGGCCGGGGCAACCCGCTGTGGTGGCCGTGGTCCTGGTCGGCCAGCGCACCGGCGATCAGGATGTCGATCAGTGCGGCGAACTCGATGCCGGCCTGCTGCCAGATCTGCGGGAACTGGGACGCGGCGGTGAAGCCGGGGAACGTGTTGACCTCGTTCACGATGGGCTCGGGCGACCCCTCGGTGGGCAGGAAGAAGTCGACCCGCAGCAGCCCACGGCAGTCGAGGGCCTGGAAGGCGCGAATCGCACGGTCCTGCAGCACCTCGGTGGTCGCCGCGTCGAGTGCGGCGGGAATTTGGAAGATCGCCCCGCCGTCGTACTTCGCGTCGTAGTCGAAGAATCCGGCGCCGGTCACCCGGATCTCCAGCGGCGGGCCGGCCTGTACCCGGCCGTCCGGGTGCTGGAGGACGGCCACGTCGATCTCGCGTCCCCGCGCTCCCTGCTCGACGAGCACCTTCGGGTCGACCTGGCGGGCCTGCTCCAGCGCGGCGGGAACTCCCGCCCAGTCGTCCACCCTGAAGACGCCCAGGCTCGACCCGGCGCGGGCCGGCTTGACAAAGACCGGCAGCTCCAGCCGACGCTGGTCCTCGGGCGACAGGGCCTCGCCGGGACGTAGGGTCACCCCCGGGCTGACCCGCAGGCCCTCCGCCGCGAGGAGCCGCTTGGTGACCCCCTTGTCCATGCCGGCGGCGCTGGCGAAGACGCCGTTGCCGACGTACGGCACGCCGAGCCACTCCAGCAGCGACGACACGGTGCCGTCCTCGCCGTACGGGCCGTGCAGGGCCGGGAACACCACGTCCTGGGCACGCAGGACGCGCAACGCCGCAGGCAGGGGCGTCGGTCGGCCGCCGACGTGCCACCCGCCGTCGCGGTCGATGAGCACCTCGGTGACCTGGTACCGTCCACCGTCCAGGTGGGCGAGGATGCTCGCCGCCGAGCGGCAGGACACCTCGTGCTCGCCGCTCTGCCCGCCGTACAGCACTGCCAGTCGGGTTGTCATGAGTTCCGTGCCCTTCCATGGAGGTGCTCGCGGGCCACCCGGGCCCCGATGCCGGTCAAGATCTCGTGTGGGTTGGTGTCGGCCCAGCGCGCCCACTCGACCACCGTCGGAGGGTGCTGGTCGCCCTGGGCCGGGCCGAACACCACGACCGGGTCGCCGATCGTCACCGGAAGATCCCCGGCGTCGACCACGCACTGGTCCATGGCGATGCGCCCGACGATCGGGCACCGTCGGCCGGCGAGCCACACCGAGGCGCGGCCACCCGCGGCCCGGGGCAGCCCGTCGGCGTAGCCGAGCGGCAGCAGCGCCAGCGTGGTCGCCGCGCCGGTCACGTGCTCGGGCCCGTAGGAGACGCCGGTGCCGGCCGGCACCCGCTTGACGTTGACCACGCTCGTCCGCAGGGTCATCGCGGGGTGCAGCCCGAACTCGCCCGGACCACTCACGCCGAACGGGTCCACGCCGTAGAGGGCGATCCCGATCCGGCAGAGGTCGAAGCGGGTTCGCGGTGCGGAGAGCGCGGCCGCCGAGTTGGCCAGGTGGACGAGATCAGGGTTCAGGCCAGCCGACCGTGCGGTCCGCAGCGCCTCCTCGAAGATTGCCACCTGACGGGTGAGCGCGGGGGCGCCCGGCAGGTCGGCGTCGGCGAGGTGGGACCACACCCCGCGCACCCGGATCCCACCCTCTCGTTCGTACTTGCGGGCCCAACCGACCAACTCGGGCCAGTCGTCCCCGGCGGCCCCGTTGCGGGACAACCCGGTGTCCGCCTTGAGCTGCACCATCGCCGGTACGCCGAGCAGACGGGCCGCGTCGGCGACGGCGTGCAGGTGCGTCGTCGTGGACACGCCGACGTCGACGCCACTCTTGATCAACATACCGAAGTCGTCATCCGGGCTGTGCAGCCAGCTCAACGTGGGCGCTGTCACACCCCCGTCGCGCAGGGTCAGCGCCTCGGCCGTCGAGGTCACTCCCAGCCAGGAGGCGCCGGCGCGCAGCGCGGCCCGGGCCACCTGCACCGCGCCGTGGCCGAACCCGTCGGCCTTCACCACGGCCATCAGTCCGGTGCCGGTGACCGACGCGATCGACCGTACGTTGCTGGCGATCGCGTCCAGGTCGATCAGGGCTTCGGCGAGGGCGCTCATCCGGCCGCCTCCAACCGGCGCGTGCCGGGCAGCGCGAACAGCCAGCCCGCGCGAACCGCCAGCAGCCCGCGGTGAACGACCAGGCTCAGACCGATCACCAGCCCGCTCAGCAGAATCGGATAACCGAGCACGATCAGGCCCTGAGCCGACCCACCCAGCCCGGAAACCGGTACGAGCAACAGCCGGTGCAGTAGGGCCAGGACCGGCATGTGAATGACGTAGATCGGCAACGTGATGCGGCCGAGCCTAGCCAGCGGTTTGCTGAGCGCCGACCACCGCGACAGCCGGGCAGCAGCGGTTATGCCGAAGATCACTGCCACCACGGAGACCGCCGGCCATACCCCGAGCCACTGCTGGGCGCCGGTCACCGCCATCGCGGCGAGCGCCAGGACGTAGCCACCCGAGGTCAGCAACAGCCGGCGGCGGCTGGCGGTGGCGGCCCACTGCTGGATCTGCGGCCGCAGGTACAGGCCGGCGAGGAAGAAGACCAGGTTCTGGTAGAGGCCGGCGCGGTTGCCCGGGGTGTCGAGCAGGCCGGCGGCGGCGACGGCGGACAGTGCGGCGGCGGGGACCAGGACCAGCGCGCGGGGCGCCCGGCGGGTCAACTTGGCGATCGTGAAGTACAGCGCCAGGGCGTACAGGTACCAGAGGTTGGACGGCGTGATGGTGAGCTGCTCCAGCAGGCCGAGCGCCGAGGTGGCCCGGTCGGTCGGCAGTGCCGCCGCGGCGGCGAGGACCACTGTGTGGATCAGCAGCCAGACGGCGTACAGGTAGAGGAACCCGGCGATCCGGCTGCGGGCGACGACCCGCCACGGCCGCTGGGCGGCGTTCGCCGCGAAGACGCCCGAGATGGTGAAGAACAGCGGCATCCGCAGCGGAAGGAACTGCTCACCCAGCGTTCCCCAGAATCCCGGCACCGGTACCCCGATGTGCCAGTCGATCTGGAGGTAGTCCTTCACGACGACGTGCCACAGGACGACGAGGATGATGCAGACGCCCTTCGCGGCATCCGCCCACTGCGCCCGGTGTGATCCGGCGGCAGGTGCGGGCGCGGAGGCAGGGGCGGGTCCGGTCCGTTGGCGGTGGCGGAACCGGACGCGCGGCGCGTCGGGCTCCAGCTCGGCGGGCCGGGGCTCGGTGGGAGACAGCTGTTGGATCACCCACCGAAAGCTGCCAGCCGGATATCCGCACGTGATCCACGAATTGTCATGGTGCGGTAATGAACGCCGCCGGACCCGATCCGTAGGCGGTTCCGAGCCGGGGTGAGCGAGGTGCAGGTGACGCCTGATCGGGACCCGATCGAGTTCGCCCGGCGGCTCGGCGACGAGGTGCTGCCCCGGCTGGCCGACATCGGCTGATTCCGCCGCGACCGGTGCGGGTGCCACCCAGGGCCCCTTCGCCAGGAGGCGGGCTCCTGCGGGCCGCCCTCAGTTGTGAGGGTTGAGAAAGTCGGTGATGAGGGTGGCGAGCTCCTGTGGGCGTTCGGCGACCATCGCGTGGCTGGCGCCGGCGAGCTGCCGCACCCGCAGAGACGGGTTGTCCACAGTGGCAAGCCGTTCGGCGGTGACCTTGCGGTACGCCTCGTACAGGCTGTGGAACGGCTGTTGTTCGGGCAGGTCCTCAGTGGCGAGGACGAGCAGCAGCGGGCAGCGGACGTCGCGGTAGGCGGGCATCAGCTCGAGGGAGTCCATGGCGTCCCGGAGTTGCCGGGTGAGGTCCGGGCCGGGCCGCAGCCGGCTGCGGCCGTCGTCGCCGGGCACGAGGTTGCGTTCGACGGCCGCCACCCAGTCGTCGGGTGCGGCGCCGTAGCGTTGGGCCATGGCCCGCTGCCCCGCCAGCATGGCGGCCACCTGTTCGGCGGTGAGCGGCTCGGCCAGCATCGCGGCCATCGCGTCGAATACGGCCCGCAGCTTGGCCAGCTCGGTCTCGGTCTGCGCCGGATCCAGCCCGGTGAGCTGGTCCGGACGGTTCAACGGCGGATTGCCGTCGAAGCTGACGGCACCGGGGCACTCCGGGTGACGCTGTGCCCAGAGAGTGGCGAGCATGCCGCCGAGGGAGACGCCGACCACCGCTGGGGAGGTGAGGCCGAGGTGGTCGGCGACGGCGGCCAGGTCGGCCAGTACGGCGTTCCAGCGCCACGGGCCGTCTCCGGACCGGCCGTGACCGCGCAGGTCGACGGTGACCACCCGGTGGGTCGGGCGCAGGTGCTCGGCGAGGGTGGTCATCTGGGCGAGGTTGCCGCCGGCGCCGTGAAGGAGCAGCAGCGGTTGTCCGGGTCCGCCGAAGTCGCGGATCGCGATGGGCACGGTCCCGGAGTCGATGATGGTCTCAGACACGTCGGTTCCCTTCCTTGAGCAGTCGGTCGCGTACGGAGGCGGAGCGCACGCCGCCTTCGGGGTGGCGGGCGAGCTTGTCGCGGGAGACCAGGTCGTGGACGCCCTGGCGGGTGATGCCGAGCATGGCGCCGGCCACCGCGTACGACACGGATTCGGCGGTCGGGTGGCCGACCCGTCGCGCGACGGCCTGGCCGAAAGGGCTGCGCCACCAGTCGTTGGGTGGGTCGAACGGTCCGTCCCCCGGGTAGAGGGTGGCGATCGCGCGCATGACCACGCTGACGGCGGCCCGGTCGTCGCCGCTGACGATTGTGGTCGCCCAGGATCGGGCCCGATCCCGGATGACGGTGCGCAGCGGGTCGATGGCGTCGTGGCCGTCGACCAGGATTTCCAGGGGGTCGAGCAGGCGGATGTCGATCAACCGGATGAGCTGCTCGGTCAGTTCCTGGTGGGTTGGCGACATGCTGCCTCCTCCGCTACTTGACACCCATCGTCAAGCACTTGACGTCGAGTGTCAAGCACCATGGCGCGAGCGCGGTTGGCCCACGCCGTCTTTCGCTCCACAAACGACGTTGCCGGCGGGGATGAGCCGGATCACATACGGTGGTTCGCTTCGACTGCCGGAAATTGTTCGACGACGTGCCAGGTAGCCTCTCCGGGTGTCGCAGATGTTGCCGCTTCTTGTTACCGATCGGTATGACGTCGTCGAGCTCATCGGCCAGGGCGGAATGGGTCGAGTGTGGAAAGCCCGCGACCGAATGCTGCAACGGGACGTCGCCATCAAGGAAATCGTTCCACCCCCCGGCCTGACCATTGAGGCGCGACAGGAATTGCGGGTCCGGTCACTTCGGGAGGCCCGGGCAATCGCGCAACTCGACCACGTCAACGTCGTCCGGGTCTTCGATGTGCTGTTGAGCGCCGACGGCGACCCGCAGATCGTGATGGAGTACGTGCCGTCCCGTTCGCTGCACGACACCATCACCACCGACGGCCCCGTCGCGCCGGTGCGGGCGGCCGAGATCGGGCTGGCCGTGCTCGGCGCGCTGCGCGCCGCCCACCGCGCCGGGATCATGCACCGCGACGTCAAACCGGCGAACATCCTCGTCGGCGCGGACGACCGGATCGTGCTCACCGACTTCGGCCTGGCCACCGCCGTCGAGGACGTGAACCTCACCCTCAGCGGTGTGGTGCTCGGCTCGCCCGCGTACGTCTCTCCCGAGCGGGCCATGCGGGGCACGGTGGGCCCGGAGGGGGATTTCTGGTCGCTCGGCGCGACCCTGTACGCCGCCGTCGAGGGCCAGTCGCCGTACGCCCGGCCGTCGGGTCTGATGAGCCTCACCGCGCTGGTCACCGAGCCGCCGCCCGCGGCGCGACGGGCGGGACCGCTCGCACCGGTGCTGGCCGGTCTGCTGCGCAAGGACCCGGCCGAGCGGATGGACGCCGACGCGGCCGAGCAGTTGCTCCGGGCCGTGCTGGACGGCACACCGCGGCCACCCATCGCGGTGACGTGGCGTCCGGCGCCCGCCGTGCCCGCACCACCGGCGATCACGGCCCATCCGGTCGACGCGTCCGACGTACCCCGGTCGTCGGCACCGGTGGCGGCGGATCGTGCCGGTCCGGGACCGGCCCGCCGACGGCGGACCTGGCTCCTCGGTGGTCTCGCGGCAGTGGTCGCGCTCGGCCTGGCGGTCGGGGTTCCGCTGGCCACCCGCCGGGCGTCGCGGCCGGCCGGGGGAGGGGCCGAGCTGGTGGACGCCGCCGTGGCGGGTGCGCCGTCGACGCCCGGTGCCGTACCGACGACCGCTACGCTCCGGCCGATCTCGTGGTCGGTCTACCGGGACAGCAGTGGCTTCTCGATGCCGGCGCCGCGCGACTGGCAGATCCTCCGGCGCGGCCAGCGCGTCGAACTGCGCGAGCCGGGCGGCGAACGGATGCTTGTCGTCAGCCAGACCGACTCGCCGCGCGGCGACCCGTTGGCCGAACTCGGCGGCCCGGCCGTCAGCGAGCGGTACCGCGACTACCGCCGGGTCGAGCTGCTCGCTGTCAACTACCAGCTCAAGGCCGCCGACCTGGAGTGGGTCTACACCAGCGAGGCGGGTACCGCGATGCGCGGACGCCAGCGCACCTTCACGACGGCTGCGCGTCACGGCTACAGCATCGCCTGGTTGACACCCGAGTCGGCCTGGCCGGCGGCCGGGGCGGACGCGTTCCGGGAGGTTACCGCGGGCTTCCGGCCGGCGTCGACGGCGGACGGGGCCACGCCGTCCGCCACGCCGGACCGTCGAGTGTCGCCGAGTCCGAGCGTGCCCCCGGCGCGGTCGGGCAACCGGCTCGTCGGGGTGGCGAGCAAGCGGTGCCTGGACATCAGCGCGCCGGACTCACCCGACCCGGTCCGGCTCGGGATCTGGGACTGCCGGGATGATCGCGCCTCCCACCAGCTCTGGGCGATGCGCTCGGACCGGAGCGTGCAGTTGGGTGGGCGTTGCCTGGACGTGCTCGCCGCGTCCAGCGACGCCGGAGCGGCGATCCAGCTCACCACCTGCAACACGACCCCGGCGCAACAGTTCACCCTGAACGAGGCCGGGCAACTCGTCAACGCGCACAGCGGACTGTGCCTGGGCACTGTCGGCCAGAGCACAGCGAACGGCGCGATGATCGAGCAGCGCAGCTGTAGCGCCGGCACGAGCCATCTGCGGTGGACCCGGCGATAGCGCCGGACACCGACGAGGGCCGTCCTCCCAGTGGTGCGGAGGACGGCCCTCGTCGGTGGTTGGATCAGGCGACCGATGCGGGGAACCGTTCCCAGACCCGGTGCGCGGCCATCAACTGCTGCACCGCGGTCAGCGCTTCGGCGCCCGAGCCCGCCGCCACGACGCCCGGGGTGCCGGCGACGCCGGCCTGCTCCAGCACTGTGACACCGGCCCCCCAGGCGCCGATCGCCTTGGCGTGCCGCCAGCACTCCTCGACGAGCAGCAGGACGCGGGGGTCCACGGCGGCCGGGCCCGGCGTGCCCGCCTTGGCGTCGCGGGCGGGCAGGGCATCCGGTGCGGGTGCCGGCGCTCCGGCCAGCAGGACCGCGTCGAACTCGACCGACCGGCCGGTGGCGAAGGTGCGCTGCACCGGCAGGTCGCCCACCATGCCGCCGTGCGGGGCGATCAGCAGCGGCACCATGCCGGCGCTGAACACCGCCCGGCGAACCTCGTCGACGCCGTCCAGGTCACCGTCGGGGTCGACGACGATCCCGACCATGCGGCCGTCGCTCGGCCACTCCCGACCGACCTGCGACAGCGCCGGGCTGGGCGTGACGTCGGGGAGCGGCACTGTCGGCTGCGGCGCGGGCAGACCCAGGCCGGTGGCGACCTGCTCGCACAGCACCGGGTCGATGTTGGCGAGGCTCCGCAGCTGACGCTCCTTGATCGCCTGGTGGTAGCACTTGCCCAGCTCGAAGGTGTACGCCCGGATGATGTGTTCCTTCTCGACCGGCGACATGCTCAGCCAGAACAGGCGGACCTGGCTGTAGTGGTCGTCGAACGAGGCCGGGTTCGCGCGTACCTTCGGCGCCTGCGCGACAGTGACCGGCACGTCGACGAAGGCGTGCTCGGCGTCCCCGGCGGGGAACGGGTTGCCGCCGTCGAGCGAGTTCGGTCGGTACGGTGCGACGCCGGCGTGCACGGCGTGCTGGTGGAAGCCGTCGCGCAGCATGTCGTTCACGGCCGCGTGCGGGCGGTTGATCGGGATCTGCGTGAAGTTCGGCCCGCCCAGCCGGGTGAGCTGCGTGTCGACGTACGAGAAGAGCCGGCCCTGCAACAGCGGGTCGTTTGTGACGTCGATGCCCGGGGGCAGGTGACCGAGGTGGAAGGCGACCTGTTCGGTCTCGGCGAAGAAGTTCGTCGGCGTCCGGTTGAGCACCAGCCGCCCGACCGGCTGCACCTCGGCCAGCTCCTCCGGCACGATCTTCGTCGGGTCGAGCAGGTCGATGCCGGCGAAGGTCTCCTCGGGCGTGTCCGGGAAGACCTGGATGCCCAGCTCCCACTCGGGGTACGCGCCGGCCTCGATGGCGTCGTACAGGTCGCGTCGGTGGAAGTCCGGGTCGATGCCGCCGATCAGCTGCGCCTCCTCCCAGGTCAGCGAGTGCACGCCCAACTTCGGCTTCCAGTGGAACTTGGCCAGCACCGTCTCCCCGGCCTCGTTGACGAGGCGGAAGGTGTGCACGCCGAAGCCCTCCATCGTCCGGTACGAACGCGGAATGCCCCGGTCGGACATGTTCCAGATGGTGTGGTGCTGCGCCTCGGTGTGCAGCGACACGAAGTCCCAGAAGGTGTCGTGGGCGCTCTGCGCCTGCGGGATCTCCCGGTCCGGGTGCGGCTTGCCGGCGTGGATGATGTCCGGGAACTTGATCGCGTCCTGGATGAAGAAGACCGGGATGTTGTTGCCGACCAGGTCGAAGGTGCCCTCGTCGGTGTAGAACTTCGTGGCGAAGCCACGGGTGTCGCGGACCGTGTCGGCCGAACCCCGCGAACCGAGAACCGTGGAGAACCTGACGAAGACGTCGGTCTCGCGTCCCTTCTTGAGGAAGCCGGCCCTGGTGACCGCCTCGGCGGTGCCGTACGCGGTGAACACACCGTGCGCGCCGGCGCCCCGGGCGTGCACCACGCGCTCCGGAATGCGTTCGTGGTCGAAGTGCGTGATCTTCTCGCGTAGGTGGTGGTCCTGCAGGAGCACCGGGCCGCGCGGGCCGGCCTTGAGCGAGTGGTCGGTGTCGCGTAGCCGTGCCCCGTTCGCGGTCGTGAGGTAGGCCCCCTGCTGACCGTTCGCGATCGTCGGCGCGCCGGTCTCCGCGCCGGTCGGCGTGCGCGTCTGCGGTGCCCCCTGTTCCGGCTTCGGCGGCAGCGGGTCGTGCGGCGTCGTCGGCTCCTCGAGCGGCGGTGGCGCGCTCCCCGGCGCACCGGGGACATCCGGGCTGAGGGCGTCGGCGATCTTTCCTGATGCGGTCTTCACGACGTTCTTGACCGCCTCGGCGGGCTTGCTGGAATCCACTGGCTGAACCTCTCCATGGCGCGTGTGCGGGCCGGCGCCTGCCCTGCTACCCCAGGTCAGAGGGTCGAAACACGACTCATCCCGGCATCCTGCGCCGGGACTGGTGATTTCGCCGATGCCGGGATCGGCGGAGCAGCCAAAACTGACACACGTCGATATCCCTCGACTTTAGGGAGTGCCCGACGTGTCCTCACCAACCACCACCCGTCCCCGTTCCGTCGCAGCTCGTGCCACCCGGCTCGCATTGGCCGCCGTCCTGGCCGCCGGTGGCGTCCTGGCCGGATCGTCCGGCGCCGCCCAGGCCGCCGGCCCGTACGAGCGGGGCCCCGCCCCGACCACCGCGATCCTGGAGGCCAGCCGCGGCCCGTTCGCGACGTCCTCGCAGAGCGTGTCCTCGCTGAGCGTCACCGGCTTCGGCGGCGGCGTCATCTACTACCCGACCAGCACCAGCGAGGGCACCTTCGGCGCCATCGCCATCTCGCCCGGTTACACCGCCGCGTGGTCCAGCATCAGCTGGCTCGGACCGCGCATCGCCTCGCACGGCTTCGTGGTGATCGGCATCGAGACCAACAGTCGGCTGGACCAGCCGGACAGCCGGGGCCGGCAGTTGCTCGCCGCGCTGGACTACCTGACCCAGCGCAGCTCGGTGCGTACCCGGATCGACAGCAGTCGGCTCGCGGTGGCCGGCCACTCCATGGGTGGCGGGGGCAGCCTGGAGGCGGCCTCGTCGCGGCCCTCGTTGCAGGCCGCGGTGCCGCTGGCGCCGTGGAACCTGGACAAGAGCTGGTCCGAGCTGCGGGTGCCGACGCTGATCGTCGGTGGCGAGAACGACAGTGTCGCGTCGGTCTCGTCGCACTCGATCCCGTTCTACAACAGCATCCCGGCCTCCGCCGAGAAGGCGTACCTGGAGCTGAACGGGGCGAGTCACTTCTTCCCGCAGAGCACGAACACGCCGACCGCGCGGCAGATGGTGGCCTGGTTGAAGCGGTTCGTCGACGACGACACCCGCTACGAGCAGTTCCTCTGCCCCGGCCCGAGCGGCTCCCAGATCGAGGAGTACCGCAACACCTGTCCCAGCGCCTGACGGCGGTCACGGGGCGGTCGCCGCTGGCGGCCGCCCCGTCGACGTGCGTGAAGGGGCATTGAAGGTCTTGACGCCAAACCCGAGAAACGTACACTGCGAGTGTAAATAAACACCCGCCACGACAGAGGGATGGGTGATGGAGCGCGGCCTCGAACTGCACCACATCGGCGTCCGTTTCGGCGGCCTCACCGCCCTCGACGACGTGTCCCTGCGGGTGCCACCCAACCGGGTGGTGGGCGTCATCGGGCCCAACGGCGCCGGCAAGACCACGCTGTTCAACGTGATCTGCGGCTTCGTCCCACCGGAGACGGGCTCACTCACCCTCGACGGCCGGCCGCTGCGGCCACGGCCGCACCGGCTGACCCGGCTCGGCATCGCCCGGACCCTTCAGGGCACCGGGCTCTTCGCCGGGCTGAGCGTGCTGGAGAACGTGATGACCGGCGCCTCGCACACCGCCCGTGCCGGCTTCGTCCCGGCGCTGCTCGGGCTGCCGGCCAGCGACCGCGACGAGCGCCGGCTCCGCGGGGACGCCCTGGCCATCCTCGACGAGCTGGGCATCGCCGAGCACGCCGGGGCCGCGCCGACCACCCTGCCCTTCGCCGTACGCCAGCGGGTCGCCCTGGCCCGCGCGCTGGCCGCCCGGCCCCGGCTGCTCCTGCTCGACGAGCCGGCCGGTGGCCTCGGGGCGGACGACATCGCCGAGCTGGCGGAGCTGGTCCGGCACCTGCCCCGGCGGGACACCGACCCCTGCGCCGTGCTCCTGGTCGAGCACCACATGGACCTGGTGATGGCCGTCTGCGACGAACTCGTGGTCCTCGACTTCGGCCGGGTCATCGCCGCCGGCACCCCGGACGAGATCCGCGACGACCCCGCGGTCACCGACGCGTACCTCGGTGCCACAGTCGAGGAAGAGGTCTCCCCATGAGCGGCGCCGACCTGCTCGTCGTGCGGGGGCTGGTCGCCGGTTACGGCGCCGCGCCCGTGTTGCGGGCCATCGACCTCACCGTCCCGGCCGGCACCATCGCCGCTGTCGTCGGCGCCAACGGCGCCGGCAAGACCACCCTCCTGCGCGCGCTCTCCGGCATGATCCGCCCGGCCGCCGGCCAGGTCCTGCTGGCCGGGGAGGACCTTCGCGGCACGCCGGTGGAGCAGCTCGTCCGACGCGGCATGGCGCACGTCCCGGAGGGCCGGGGCGTGATCAGCGAGCTGACCGTCGACGAGAACCTGCGGCTGGGCGGGCTGTGGCGACGCGACCGGGCCGACGCCGGGCGGGCCCTCGACGAGGTCTACCAGCTCTTCGAGCCGCTGGCCCGACGCCGCCGGCACCTCGGTCACCAGCTCTCCGGCGGCGAGCGGCAGATGCTCGCGCTCGGTCGGGCCCTGGTCGGGCGCCCCCGTCTGCTGCTGCTGGACGAGCCGTCGCTCGGCCTGGCGCCGCGGGTCGTCGCCCGGACCATGGCCCTGCTCCGCCAACTGCGCGACCGCACCGGGCTGACCGTCCTGCTGGTCGAGCAGAACGTGCGCAGCGCGCTCGCCGTCGCCGACCAGGGCGTCGTGATGTCCCTCGGTCGGGTGGTGATCGCCGCCCCGGCGGTGCAGCTACGCGACGACGTCGACCTGCGCCACGCGTACCTCGGTTTCTGACCACCACCTCGTCCCCCGGAGGGAGGACTGTTGGACCGCTTCGTCTTCCTCACCGTCGACGGCCTGTCCCGGGGCGCGGTGTACGCCGCGTTCGCGCTGGCCCTGGTGCTCATCTGGCGGGCGGCGCGGGTCGTCAACTTCGCCCAGGGGGCGATGGCCGTCGCCGCCGCGTACGTCGCGTACACCGTCAGCACCGCGACCGGTTCCTACTGGCTGGGCTTCGTGGTCGCGATCGTCGCCGGCCTGCTGCTCGGTGCGCTGGTGGACCGGGTGGTGATGCGGCACGTCGATCACGCCTCACCGCTCAACCCGGTGATCGTCGCGCTCGGGCTGGTGCTGCTGATCCAGGCCGTGCTCGGCATGGTGTACGGCAGCGAGTTCCGCCCCGCCGAGGCCCCGTTCAGCCGGTCCGCCCTCACCGTGGGCGGGGTCGCCGTGCTGTCCCCGTACGACCTGTTCGTCTTCGCCACGATCGGCGTGGTGGTCAGCGGCCTGGCCTGGATGTTCGCCCGTACCCCGGTGGGGTTGCGGATGCGCGCGGCGGCCTTCGCTCCGGAGGTCTCCCGGCTGCTCGGGGTCAACGTCGGCGGGATGCTGACCCTCGGCTGGGCGCTCGCCTCCGGGGTGGGCGCGCTGGCCGCCATGCTGGTCCTGCCGACCGAGTTGGGCCTGCACCCGCACGCGATGGACCTGGTGTTCGTCTCGGCGTTCACCGCGGCGGTGGTCGGCGGGCTGGACAGTCCACCGGGAGCGGTGGTCGGTGGGCTGGTGGTGGGGTTGCTGCTCTCCTACGTGAGCGGCTACGCCGGCAGTGACCTCACCCCGCTCGCGGTGCTGGTCCTGCTGCTGGCGGTGCTGCTGGTCCGGCCCGGTGGGCTGTTCGCCCCGGTCGCGGCGAGGCGGGTGTGAGCGCCACGAGGGCGGCAGTGCCGCCGAGAGAGCAGCTCGACGACCCGGGCGGCCGACCGGTCGACCGGCGACGCGGCTCCACACTGCTGCGCCACCTCGCGGTGGTGCTGGCCGCCGGGTTGCTGCTGGTGGCGATCAGCTACTCCGTCGAGCCGTTCCGCAACTTCCAGCTCGCCACCGTGGCCGCCTACCTCTGCGCGACCGCCGGGCTGACCGTCCTCACCGGGCTCAACGGTCAACTGTCGCTCGGGCACGGCGCGCTGATGGCCACCGGGGCGTACACGGTGGCGCTGTGCCAGACCGCGTTCGCCGACCGGGGGATGACCGGCGGCTGGCTGTTGCCGCTGTCGTTGGCTGCGGCGATCGCCAGCACTGTCGCGGTAGGCGCGGTGGTCGGTGTGGCAGCGGCCCGACTGCGCGGCCCCTATCTGGCCGGGGTCACCCTCGCGGTGGCCGTGGTGGTGCCGGCGCTGGCGGTCACCTTCGACGGCGTGTTCAACGGCGAGCAGGGGCTGTCGGTGCCGGTGGAGCCGCCGCCGCTGTCGCTCGGCCCGTACTTCCCGTACGAGCGGTGGCAGCTCTGGGTCACCGGCGCGGCCACCCTGCTCGCGATGCTGCTGTTGGCGAACCTGATCCGCAGCCGGTACGGGCGTATCTTCCGGGCGGTCCGCGACGACGAGGTGGCGGCCCGCCTCGCCGGCATCCACGTGGCCCGCACCCAGGTCCTCGCGTTCGTGGTCAGCGCGGCCACCGCCGGGCTCGGCGGTGCGCTGCTGGCGGTGCTCGCGCAGAGCGTCTCACCCGGCGCGTTCTCGCTGACCCTGTCGCTGTTCCTGCTGATGGCCGTGGTGATCGGTGGCCTGGGTCGACTGACCGGCGCGCTGTGGGGGGCCGTCCTGCTGGTCGCCCTGCCCGATCTGACCCACTCGGTGACCGAGATGCTCACGCTCTCGCCCGCTGTGGCGCAGCGGCTGGAGGGCAACCTCCCCCTGGCGATCTTCGGACTCACCCTGATCGTCGTCATGATCGCCGCCCCCGGCGGTGTGCAGGGTCTGCTGTCGCGTCTCGGCCGGGCGTTGCTGGCCAGGCGTCCGACCCGGCGTTCCTGAGCTGTCCTCGGTCCGGCCTCGGCCGGGCGCCCCACCACCACACCGTTCCCACAGACAACCGGACCGAGAAAGGTCGGTGTTTCCCATGCACCGTAACGCGCATCGCGGCCTCGCGATCGCCAGCACCCTTGCCCTGCTCATCACCGCTGCCGGCTGTAGCGGCGACGACGGCCCCGGCTCCGGCGGGGCGTCGGTGCCGGGCGTCACCGACACCGAGATCGTCGTCGGCACCCACATGCCGCTGACCGGTCCGGCCTCGGCCGGCTACTCGAAGATCGCACCGGCGACGAAGGCGTACTTCGACTACGTCAACGCCAACGGCGGAGTGCACGGCCGGAAGATCACCTACAAGATCATGGACGACGGCTACAACCCGGCGAACACCCAGCAGGTGGTCCGTCAGCTCGTCCTCCAGGACAAGGTCTTCGCCGTCCTCAATGGTCTGGGTACGCCGACGCACACCGGGGTGCTCGACTTCCTCAAGAGCAACCGGGTGCCAGACCTCTTCGTCGCCTCCGGCAGCCGCAGCTGGGACCAGCCGGACAAGTATCCGGGCACGTTCGGGTTCAACCCCGACTACACGGTCGAGGGCAAGATCCTCGCCAACTACGCGAAGGCGAACCTGGCCGGGCAGAAGGTCTGCTTCCTCGGTCAGGACGACGACTTCGGCCGGGACAGCCTGGCCGGCGTGGAGAAGGTGCTCGGCGCCGGTGCCGTGGCGGTCAAACAGACGTACGTCACCAGCAACACCAACGTGGCGCCGCAGATCGGCGCGTTCAAGGCGGCCGGTTGCCAGGTCGTCGTGCTGGCCACCGTGCCCGGCTTCACCGCGCTCTCCGTCGGCACGGCGGCACGGCTGGGCTTCAAGCCGCAGTGGCTGGTCTCCAACGTCGGCGCCGACCACCCGACCCTGGCCAAGCAGCTCGGCGCCGCCGCGCCGCTGCTGGAGGGCATGGTCGGCACCAACTACCTGCCGATGCAGAACGACACCGCGAACCCGTGGATCCAGCTCTTCACCAAGGTCAACAAGGAGCACAACGGGGACGCGCCGTTCGACGGCAACACCGTCTACGGCATGTCGGTCGGCTACCTCTTCGTGCAGGTGCTGCTCGCCGCCGGCAAGGACCTCACCCGCGAGAAGGTGCTGGACGCCGTGCAGAAGGGCGGCTACCAGGGCCCCGGTCTGGTGCCGCTGCGCTTCTCCGCCACTGACCACTCCGGGTACGGCGGCCAGCGGTTGAGCCGGGTGAGCGGGGGAGTGCAGACCTACTTCGGGCCGGCGTACGAGACGGACGAGGCGGACGGGGCGGTCAACGAGTACACCGCCACCCCGGCCGCGCCCCCGGCGAACGGGGTGCCGACCGTCTCCTGAGGCCCCGCAGCTCCGACGTCCGACCGGGCGTGGTCCCGCCGTTCCACCCCCCGTCGGAGCGCGGCGCGCGGGCGGGCGGCGCGGGCGTCCGCGCGCAGGGCCGGGGCGGGGAGTCGGGGGCGC
>NZ_JBEYUF010000028.1:0-72743 GCF_040643355.1 Micromonospora sp. NPDC047187 | reverse complement strand
GCGGAGCTGGCCGCGCGGCTGCGCGCGGAGGTGGCGGCCCTGGCCGCCCAGCGCGACACGCTCACCGCCGAGCTGACAGTGGCCCGGCAGGCCGCGGCGACCGCCGAGGGTCACCGCACCGCCCTGACGGTACGGCTCGACGCCGCCGAGACCGACCGGGACCTGGCCCAGCGGCGGGTGGCGCAGCTCGGCGACCAGGTCAGTGACCTGGCGTTGGCGCTGGCCCGCCTCGGCGCCGCCACTCCCGGGGACGCCGCCTGACGATCGTGGCGCAACCTTCGGTAGGCTCGGGCGGTTAACCTCCCCGGTGGCAGCGGACACACACCGTTGTCCCGACCCGCCTGGGGATCACCTCACCGGGTGAGCGTCCCGGCCGGCTACCCTTGGTCCCGGCCCACCCGTGGACGCCTGACGCCCTCGGGCGGGAATGGCTCGACGGGGACGCACCGTTACACCCAGAAGACCAGCACCACGAACGAGGGGAAGTCGATCATGGGCGAGCGTATGCTGCGCGGAAGCCGCCTTGGCGCGGTGAGCTATGAATCCGACCGCAACACGGAGCTCGCGCCGCGTCAGACCCGCGAGTACCTCTGCGCCAAGGGCCACCAGTTCGAGGTGCCGTTCGCCGTCGACGCCGAGGTCCCGACGACCTGGGAATGCAAGTTCGACGGCAGCGTCGCCCGACTCGTCGACGGCAACGAGCCGGAGCAGAAGAAGGCCAAGCCGCCGCGTACCCACTGGGACATGCTTCTGGAGCGGCGTTCCATCGCCGAGCTGGAGGACATCCTGGAGGAGCGCCTGCAGGAGGTTCGGACCCGCCGCGGCCGCGCCTGAGCCGCACGACGCACGATGACGGCGCCCCCGGGGTTTTCCCCGGGGGCGCCGTCATGTCTGTCCTCAGCGCGGTAGGTGGCCCGGTCTTCAGTGCCGGCCGGGCTCGACGATCTCGCCCTCGATGGCCCGACCGCCGTCGACCACCACCGGCTGTTCCGGCTGTGGAGTCGGTTGCGGGGTGTGTTGCGGCGCACCTTGGCGCACCCGCACCGTGCGGGGCCCGAACAGGTCACCGGCGACCATCGACGACACCCGCCGCTCGGTGGCGCGGCGCACCCCGGCGCGGGCCAGTCGACGCACCGGCGGCACCAGCAGCAGCAACCCGACCAGCCCGCTGACCAGGCCGGGCACCGCCAGCAACAGCGCGCCGGCCAACCCGACGAGCCCGTCGGTCACCTGCCCGCCCGGGGGCTGCCCGGCGGCCGCGGCGGCGCGGAAACCACGCCAGGCGCGCATCCCCTCGCGGCGCAGCAGCACCAACCCGAGCAGGGACGCGGCGAACACCAGCAACACCGCCGCGCCGAACCCCAGCGCCCGTCCCACGCCGACGAACACCGCCAGCTCCAGCACCACCGCCAGCAACAGGGCCAACGGCACGAACCTCAGTCCTCGGCGCATCTCACCTCATCGCCATTCCTGCGGACACCACGGACGTGTTCCGCTCATCCAGCATGACACGGCCGCGCTCACGGCCACCGTGCCTGGCCGGTGGCGGTGCCGTGCAGGCCCCGGCGTACCGCCTGGCGCCGGTCGCGCACCCCCCACGCGGTGATCCGCCACAACGCCTCGGCCACGATCTTCGGGCTCATCTTGCTGTCGCCGCGTTCCCGCTCGGCGAAGGTGATCGGCACCTCCACGATGCGCACCCCGGCCCGGTGCGCCAGCCGCGACAGCTCCACCTGGAACGAGTAGCCCTGCGACGTCACCGACTCCAGGTCGATGGCGTCCAACGCGCTGATCCGGTACACCCGGTAACCGCCGGTGGCGTCCGAGACGGGCATTCCCAACGCCAGGCGCGCGTACAGGTTGCCGCCACGCGACAGCAACAGCCGCCGCAGCGGCCAGTTGAGCACCCGCGCGCCGCTGGTCCACCGGGACCCGATCACCACGTCGGCGTCACGGGCGGCGTCCAGCAGCGCCGGCAGGTCCTCCGGGGCGTGCGAGCCGTCCGCGTCCATCTCCACGACCGCCTGGTAGCCACGCTCGCGCGCCCACCCGAACCCGGCCAGGTACGCCGCACCCAGGCCCTGCTTGCCGTGGCGGTGCAGCACCTGCACGTGCGCGTCGCCGTCGGCGAGGGCGTCGGCGATCGCGCCGGTGCCGTCGGGGCTGTTGTCGTCGGCGATGAGGATCTGCACCGCCGGGGCGGCCCGCCGGACCCGGCCCACGATCACGGCGATGTTGTCGGCCTCGTTGTAGGTGGGGATCACCACCAGCACCCGGCCCACCCCGGGCACCTCGTCCGCGCGTCGGATCGTATCGGTCGCCTGGATCACGGTTCCTCCGCTCCCGCCGGCGTACCGGCTGTTGCTATCCGGGCCTGACCCGCTGCCGCCGGCGCAGCACCGCCGCGCCGACCAGGGCCGCCGCGGCCAGCGCGGCGAGCGCCACCTCGGGCCACCAGCCGAGGCGGGTGGCGAGGGTGCGTCCGTCGTCGAGCCGCAACTGCCGCACCACGACCTCCCGGGTGTTGAACCCGGTGGCATCGCTTACCCGCCCGTCGGGTGCGACGAACCCGGACACCCCGACCGTGGAGGCCATCAACGCCGGCCGTCCGTGCTCCACCGCCCGCAACCGCACCATGGCCATCTGCTGGCGGGCCTCCGCCACGTTGAAGGTGGCGTTGTTGGTCTGCACCACCAGCAGTTGCGCGCCGCCGGTGACGGTGTCGCGGACCACCTCGTCGTAGGCGACCTCGAAGCAGATCACGTCACCGAGCACGGCGGGGCCGGCGCGTACCACGCCCGGGGTGCTTCCGGGCACGAAGTCGTTGCGGATCAGGTCGACCTGCTTGCTGACCATGCGGGCCACGTCGCGCAGCGGCACGTACTCGGCGAACGGCACCGGGTGGCGTTTCGTGTACAACTGCTCGAGGTCCGCGCCGGTGCCGGGGCGCCACAGGATGCCCGCGTTGCGGACCTGCCCGGCGTCGGGGCCCAGCAGGACCGCGCCGACCAGGATCGGGGCGCCGATGGTGTCGGCGGCCTGGGAGATGCGCGCACCGGCGGTGGGGTTGCGCAGCGGGTCGATGTCGCTGGAGTTCTCCGGCCACACCACCAGGTCGGGTCGCCGCTGTTGCCCGGCGGCGACCCGCTCGGCCAGTTCGATGGTGGCGTCGACGTGGTTGTTGAGCACCGCCTGCCGTTGGGCGTTGAAGTCCAGGCCCAGCCGGGGCACGTTGCCCTGCACGATCGCCACGGTGACGGTGGCGCCGGACCCGGCGGTGGCTACCGGAACCAGCAGACCCCCGGCGGTCAGCGCGACGGCCACGACGGCCGGTACGACCACCGGCGTCCACCGCCGCCCCGGCGCACCCCCGGCGCGTGCAGGGTCCTCCAGCGGGCCCTCAGCGCCCGGCACGGCGTCGCTCGCCGTGGTGGTGGGCTCAGGTGCGGGGCGCTGGGCGGTGACCCAGCCCCGCCAGACGGCGGTGACCAGCAACCCGCCGATGAGGGCCACGACGAAGGTGACCAGCGGGGCGCCGCCCAGCGCGGCCAGGCGCAGCAGCGGCGAGCTGTCCTGGCTGAACGCCAACCGCCCCCACGGGAACCCGCCGAACGGGGTGCGGTCGCGCAGCGCCTCCTGCCCGACCCAGAGCAGCCCGGTCAGCGCCGGCCACGCCCAGCGGGCGCGGTCGACCAGCGGCGACACCCAGGCGGTGGCCGCGCCCAGCAACGCCAGGTAGCCGGCCTGAAGCAGCGACAGCAGCACCCACGGCAGGTAGCCGGTGTGCAGGTTCGTCCAGGCCAGCAGCGGGGCGAACAACGCCACCCCGGTCAGGAAGCCCAGGCCGGCGCCGGCGCGCAACCGCCGCCGGTGCGCGGCGGCGGCCAGCAATGCCACCCCGACCGGCGCGAGCGGCCACACCCCGTACGGGGGGAACGCCACCAGCAGCGCCAGCCCGGCGGCCACGGCCAGGGGCACGGCGACCCGCAGCGGCAGCGGCCGACCGGGAACGACCGGCCGGGGCAGCGCCGCCGGGGTGTGCGTCTCGTCCCGGTCCAGGGTCGTCACCGCTTCACCTCGATCACGGGGCGAAGGTTACCTGGCTGGCGGGTGCACCGGCCGCGTCGGGCCGTCGGGGACGAACCGCCCGGTGGACATGAAATCGGGGCGCGGCTCGCGCCGCGCCCCGATGCTCCCAGGCCCTTCCCGGCCGGTGTGGCGAGAATGGGGCACGACGACCTTCGGACCGACCGGACGTGGACTGGCTGCCCCCGCCGGGCCGTTGTCTACTGGCCGTGCACCTCACCCTGCCCGTACACCGGTAACCGCGGCCGGTTCGCGCCGCCCCGCCGACCCCCGCCCGCTGGACCTGGCCGCCGCGACGATGACGCTCAAACATGTCACTCGGCCAGCGGACGAAGGGACGAAGCGAACAACAGCCGCTTCCCGTGGTAGGACTCAAAGACGGTACGTGCCGACCCCCGTCGGTTGTCAACCCGCAGCCGGCCTGTCGTGTGTTGCGACACGGCGTGTCGGGTCGGCGAGTCTCAATGCGTCCGCAGATGCTGACGCAGCAGCGCCTGCGCGGTGCCCCGGTGCTCCTCGGCGAGCAGCCCTGCGGCGGCCAACACGTAGTCGGCGTCGACCACCGCCGCGGCGGCGCGCGGCAGCGCCCACCCGCCGGCGTGGTCGGCCAATACCGCCGTCAGCACCTGCCCGGACACGTCCGCCGGCGAGTGCCGCAGCACCCCACCGGAGCCCACCAGCATCCGCACGTCGCGCAGGTCTCGCCCGGCCCGCTCACCGGTGGCGGCGCCCCGGGCGTGCCGGCGCAGCGCCACCGTGGCGGCGAGGGTGGCGATGCGCCGGTCCACGGCCCGCTCGACGTCGTCGACGGCCAGCAACGCCGGGTCGGCCGCCCGGCGCGCCGCGGCGGCACCCAGGTCGTCGGCCTCACCGGCGGTGAGCAGCCGCTCCTCCGTGGCTGCCCGCACCACCCCGGGGGCGCTCCACCGCATGCCCAGGTCGCCCTCCACGGTGCGGGCCCGCCACAGGCTGCCGGCGACCTCCCGGCCCGGCCCGGTGGCCCGCTCGTCGGGCGTGAGCACCGAGTACACGTCGGTGGTGGCCCCACCCACGTCGACAACGGCCAGGTCGCCGCCGAGGGTGTCGGCGAGCACCTCCACACCGGTGAGCACCGCGTCGGGGGTGGCCGCCCGCACCAGCCGCGCGAACCGGGCGCCCCTCGACAGTCGTTTACCACCGATGACGTGGCGCAGGAACACCGCCCGGATCGCCGCCCGCGCCGACGCCGGGGCGAGCACCCCGATGCGCGGCAGGACGTTGTCGGCGTCGGTGACCGGCACCCCGGCGTCACGCAGCAGCCCGGTCACCTGCTCGCGCACGTCGGCGTTGCCCGCGTACACCACGGGCCGACGCCACCGGGCGCGGGCCAGGCGGGTGGCGTTGTGGGTGACCGTGTCGGCGTCGCCGCCGTCGGTGCCGCCCACGAGCAGCACCACGTCCGGGCGGGCCGCCCGCAACGCCGTCAGGTCGGCGGCGTCGAGCCGCCCGGCCGCGACGTGCACCACGTGCGCGCCGGCGGACAACCCGACCCGCCGGCCGGCCTGAGCGGTGACCAGCGGCTCGTAGCCGATCACGGCCAGGCGCAGCCCACCGCCGGCCGACGAGCACACGTACCAGGGAACGTCGCGCACGCCGAGCCCGGCGGTGGCCGCCGCGACCGCGGCGTCCAGGCCGTGCAGCACGTCGGTGCCCACAGTGGTGGGCGCCGACGCCGCGCCGGCCAGCACACCGGCGGCCAGGTCCACCACCGCCACCTTCGTGTACGTGGAACCGACGTCGGCGCAGACCGCCAGGGTCACGAGTTTCCCTGGTCGCGACTGCGGGGCTCGCAACCCCGGCTCACTCCTCGCGACTCACGCTGGCGGCGGGGACGACCACGGTGCCGGTCGCGGTGACCGCCACGATCGGCGGGTCGAGGACCTCCGCGGCGGACGCGGAGCGGTCCGGGCGACCCCTACACACGACCGCGCAACTCAACTCCAGGGTGCGGCTGCGGGTACCCAGCCGCGCGACCCGCGCGGTCACCTCGACCACGTCCCCGGCATGGACGGGCGCGTGGAACCGCACGTCGGCGTACCCGGCGAACAGGCCCTCGTCGCCGTCGGTGCGGATGCACACCTCAGTGGCGACATCGCCGAACAACCCCAGCGCGTACGCCCCGTCGACGAGGTTGCCGGCGTAGTGGGCGTGCGAGTACGGCACATACCGCCGGTGCGTCACCGTCAACCCGAGCCGTGCGTCGGTCATGCCATCGCCTTCCGTTGCGTGATCAGGGCGTGCACGAGGTAGCTGGCCACCTCACCGGGCGTGGTGCCCCGACCGAAGATCCGGTCCACGCCCAACTCGTCGGTCATCGTCTCGTCGAAGCGGGGACCACCGACGATCAGCAGCGGCCGCCGCCCCGCCGGCATCGCCTCCCGGAACGCCGCCGACATCTCCCGGGTGTTGTGCAGGTGCGCGTCGCGTTGGGTGACCACCTGCGACACGAGCACCGCGTCGGCCTTCTCCGCCCGGGCGGTCTCCACCAGCTCCGGCACGCTGACCTGCGCGCCCATGTTGGTGACCTTCAACTCCCGGTAGTACTCCAGGCCCTTCTCCCCCGCGATGCCCTTGACGTTGAGGATCGCGTCGATGCCCACCGTGTGCGCGTCGGTGCCGATGCACGCCCCGACCACCGACAACTTGCGCCGCAACCGCTGCTTGATCACCGTGTTGACGTCCTTCGCCGACAGCAGCGCGAAGTCACGTTCCACCACCTGCACGGCGCCCAGGTCGACCAGATGGTTGACCCGTCCGTAGACGACGAAGAACGTGAACCCGTCGCCCATCGGCTTGGCGTGCACCACCATCGCCGGGTCGATGCCCATTTTGTTGGCCAACTGCACCGCCGCGCCCTCGGCGCGCTTGTCGTGGGTCACCGGCAGGGTGAACGACACCTGCACCATCCCGTCACCGGTGGTGTCCCCGTACGGGCGCACGATCTGCTTCTCCCCGCTCACGCCGCGGCCTCCAGGATGTCGGTGGCCGGGTTGCAGTAGTCGGCCTCGTGCGCGGCCACCCCGGACAGGCCCTTGCCGCGATCCGCGGGCCGCTTCATGATCCCGAAGGTGCCCTCGGCGATCGCCGTCAGCAGCGTCTGCTCCCCGATGCGCTCCAGCAGGTCCAGCGCCTCACCGAGGACCTGGTTGGCACGACGGCGGATGAACCCGCCCGGCGCCGGCACGAAGTCCTCGTGCAACCCACCGGCCGCGCCGAGGACGTAACGCACGTTCTGCAGGGCGATGTCCCGGTCGGACAACCACGGCGTCACCACCGCCTCGGTCATCATCCCCACCAGCAGAATGCCCTGACCGGTCATCGCACCGGCCAGGTTGAAGAACCCGTCGAGCAGATTGCCCCGGAACACGTCACCGGTCATGTGCTTCGTCGGCGGCATCCACTTCAACGGCGCGTCGGGGAACAACTCGCGGGCCAGCAACGCGTGCGCCAACTCCAACCGGAACGACTCCGGCACCTCCGGATTGATCTCGAACGCGTGCCCCAACCCCAACTGCCAGTCCGCCAACCCCGCCTCGTGCGCGAAGAACTCGTTGAGCAGCTGCGACACCGTCACCGTGTGCGCCTCGTCGACAGCGTCGGCGGTGGTCAGGTAGTTGTCCTCACCGGTGTTGATGATGATCCCGGCGCGGGCGTGCACCTGCCGGGAGAACCGCTGGTCGACGAACGTACGCACCGGGTTGATGTCGCGGAACAGGATCCCGTACATCGAGTCGTTCAACATCATGTCGAGGCGTTCCAACCCGGCCAGGGTCGCCATCTCCGGCATGCACAGCCCGGACGCGTAGTTGGTCAACCGCACGTAGCGGCCCACCTCCTTCGACGACTCGTCCAACGCCGCACGCATCAGCCGGAAGTTCTCCTGGGTGGCGTACGTGCCCGCGAAGCCCTCCCGGGTCGCGCCCTCGGGCACGTAGTCCAGCAACGACTGCCCGGTGGAACGGATCACCGCGATCACGTCCGCGCCGGCGCGCGCCGCCGCCTGCGCCTGCGGAATGTCCTCGTAGATGTCACCGGTGGCGACGATCAGGTAGATCCACGGCCGCTGCGCCGGGTCGCCGTGGCGCTTCACGAGGCGGTCCCGCTCGGCGCGCCGCCGGTCGATGCGCCGAATGCCCGCGCCGACCGCCTTACGCGCCGCCGACCGGGCCGCCGTGGCCGCCCGCCCGGTGGGCTGGGTGAACCGCACCGACCCGGCTGCGGCCTTCTGCGCCAGCAACGTCACGTCGGTGCTGCCGTCGCGGACCAGGGCGTCGAACACCGGAACCGCCACCCCGTGACCCAACCCCACGTCCGCGGCCACCGCGTCGACGAGCCGGTTCACCCACGGGATGCCGTCCGGGTCGGCGCCGGTCACCCCGGCCAACCGCAGGACCGCCCGCTCCACCGACACCGTGGTGTGGCTGCGCGCCAGGTCCACCACCGGCTGCCCGGCCCGACGCGCCAACTCCCGCGCCCGCGCCACCAGCACCGGATCAAGATCAAGCTTCCCGGTCATGACGACCCTTCCTCGTAGATGACCTCACCGCGCAGCACCAGACGCCGGCACACCGGCAACGGCGTCGGATCGTCCGGACCCCGCGCCTCCGGGTCCTCGGCCTGCAACACCGGCAGACCCCGCTCCACCCCCGCCGGCGTCGACCACACCGCGAACGTCGCCGGCGCACCCAACGCCAGGACCCCCTCGACGTCCAGGTGCACCGCCCGCCACCCGCCCCGCGTGTGCGCCGCGAACGCCGAGCGCACACCCATCCGCTGCGCCGGGTTGTGGTGCGCCACCGCCGCCCGCACCGACCCCCACGGGTCCAACGGCGTCACCGGCGAATCCGACCCGAACGCCAACGCCACCCCCACCGAGTGCATCGCACCCATCGGGTTCGACTCCAACGACCGGTCCAACCCCAACCGCGTCTCGTACATCCGGCCCGCGCCACCCCACAACCTGTCGAACGCCGGCTGCATGCTCGCCACCACCCCGTACTCCACGAACCGCGCGATCAACGCCTTACTCATGATCTCCGCGTGTTCGATGCGGTGCCGGGCCGCGCGCAACCGCTCCACCCCCACCGTCCGCGCCGCCGCCGCGAACCCGTCCAGGACGGTGCCGATCGCCGCGTCACCGATGGCGTGGAAACCGCCCTGCATACCGTGCGCCGCGCAGTCCAACAGGTGATCGCGCACCTGCTCGACCGACAGGTACCCGTGCCCGCAGCCGTCACCGTCGCCGTACGGCCGCGACACGTGCGCCGTGCGCGAGCCCAACGCCCCGTCGGCGAACAGGTCCCCACCGGCGCCGACAGCGCCCAACTCCCGGGCCCGCGCCGCACCACCCAACTCACCCCAGTACCCGTACACCTCCGGCAACCCCGCACCGGAGATGCCCAGCAAAGCGGTGAAGTCCTCCTCGTCGGAGATCTCCGGGCCACCACACTCGTGCACCGCAGCGATCCCCAACGACGCCGCGTGGGCCAGCGCCACCCGCTGCGCCGCGACCCGCTGCGCCCGACTCACCGAAGCCTGCGCCGCCGCCCGCACCACGTGGTGCGCGTCGCGCCGCAACCAGCCCGACGCGTCGTACCCGGCCGCCTGCACCGCCTGCGGGCACGCCGCCAGCAACGCCGACGACACCAACGCCGAATGGATCGACGCCTGCGACAGGTACACCCGCCGACCACCGGCCGCCCGACCCAGCGCCGCCGCGTCCGGCAACGTCGGATCCGACCAACCCGACTCGTCCCAGCCATGCCCCAGCACCACAGCGTCCGCCGGCAGACCCGCCGCGAACCCCGCCACCGCGTCGAGCAACTGCCCCGCCGAGCGCACCCCGGACAACGCCAACCCGGACAACGCCAACCCGGTGTCGGTGGCGTGCACATGCGCGTCGACGAACGCCGGCGTCACCAACGCCCCGCCCAGGTCCACCACCCGATCGGCCGACGGCGCGTCACCGTCGGTCCCCAACCAGGCAATCCGCCCACCGGACACCAGCAGCGCGGTGGCGCTCGGGTCGGCGGGGCAGTGCAGCACTCCACCGCGATACAACGTCGAGGGGTTCGTCATGACCTTCAGTCTGCCGCGACCCGCGCCGCGAACAGCTGACGCACCCCAGGCTCGGCCCGCAGCAACCCCAACGCCAACTCCGCGTGCCCCGGCACGTACCCGTTGCCCACCAGCATCGTCACGTCCGCCGCCAACCCCTCCGCGCCCAACGCGGCAGCCGAGAAGCTCGTCGCCATCGAGAAAAAGATCACCGTGCCGCCGTCAGCGGTGGCCAGCACCGCCCCGTGCTCACACCCCGGCACGTCCACGCAGACCACAGTCACGTCCGCCGGCACCCCCAGCGCGGTGGTCACCGCCGTGGACAACCCCACCGGGTCGCGCGCGTCGGCCAACGCCACCACCGACGCCAGACCGGCGGCCGTCAGCGCGTCACGCTCCGCCGCCACCGGCACCACCCCGACGGTACGCGCGGCGCCCGCCCGTCGCGCCGCGGCGAGAGACAACGACCCGCTCTTACCCGCCCCCCCGATCACCGCGACCCGCACCGGCGTCGGATCACCGCTACGCCGACGCTCCTCGACGTAACGCGACACCACCCGGGCGGTCAACGCGGGCGCCCCGCACACGTCCAGCACGGCGAGGGACAACTGCGGGTCCTCGTCGTCGGGCAGCACCGCGGCGATGGAACGCGCGAACAGGATCGCCCACCCGTCACAGGGCACCTGCTCGCTGCGCCCGTCCCACCGGGCCAACCCATCGGTGATCACCAGAGGCGTCAACGTCAACGACACCAGGGTCGCGACCCGCTCCCCCGCCCTGAGCCCCAGCGGGGACCGCCGACCGGCCTCCTCGACCGTGCCGATCAACATCCCGCCCGAACCGGTCACCGGGTTCTGCATCTTCCCCCGGGTCGCGATGATCTCCAGCACCTCGGCGCGGACCGCGTCACCGTCCCCGCCGTGCTTCTCCGACAACTGCCGGAAGCTCGCCGCGTCCAGGTTGAGCCGCTGCACCCGGATCCGCACCTCGTTCGGCGCGATCGCCGCCGACGTGTCCAGGCGCCAGGCCGCCTGCGGCAACACCCCCGCCGGTTGCACGACGCGGTGCAGTCCCACCGGTGACGTCACGCCAACCTCCCCCTGCCAGCCGTCCGAAGCCCCGGTCAAGGCTCGCGTAACGGGAAAACTTACGGCAGACTAGTTTCTGTACCGAATATTTTCCAGTAGCCTTCGGGCTTCGATGATCAGCCGTAACACCGAGGAGGGGCCGTGACCCAGACCATCCCGCACCCCCGTCACGTCCCGGCCGCCACACCGACCGCCGGGCAGCCCTACGAATACCACCGCCGCCCCCTGGTCGAACCCGACTGGACCCGCTTCCCCGGCTGGCGCCACGTCACCCGCGACCAGTGGGAATCCGCCCAGTGGCAGCGCGTCAACTGCGTCAAGAACATCAAGCAGCTCCGCGCCGTCTTCGGTGACCTGATCGACGAAACCTTCTACGCCGACCTCGAGGCCGACCAGTTGGCCCTGGCCACCATGTCCATGCTGGTGCCACCACAAATGATCAACACGATGGTGCCGTTCGCGACCCTCACCACCGAGGCGCTGCTCGCCGACCCCATCCGCCGCTACATGATCCCGGTCGCCTCCGACCGACGCACCGACTGGCCCTCACACCCCTACGCCAGCCGCGACAGCCTCCACGAGCACGACATGTGGGTCGCCGAAGGGCTCACCCACCGCTACCCCACCAAGGTCCTCGCCGAACTGCTCTCCACCTGCCCCCAGTACTGCGGACACTGCACCCGCATGGACCTCGTCGGCAACTCCACCCCCGCCGTCGACAAACTCAAACTCACCCTCAAGCCCGTCGACCGCTACGACGCCCACATCGCCTACCTCAAGGCCCACCCCGGCGTCCGCGACGTGGTCGTCTCCGGCGGCGACGTGGCCAACGTCCCCTGGCGCAACCTCGAGTCGTACCTCATGCGCCTGCTGGAACTGGATACGGTCCGCGACATCCGGCTCGCCACCAAGGCCCTCATGGGCCTACCCCAACACTGGCTGCAGCCCGACGTCGTCGAGGGCCTGGAACGCGTCGCCCGCACCGCCGCCCGCCGCGGCGTCAACCTCGCCATCCACACCCACGTCAACCACGCCCAGTCGCTCACCCCACTGGTCGCCAAGGCCGCCCAGACCGCCCTCGACGTCGGCGTCCGAGACGTCCGCAACCAGGGCGTCCTCATGCGCGGCGTCAACGCCACCACCCCGGAACTGCTCGACCTCTGCTTCGCCCTCCAAGGCGAAGCCGGGATCCTGCCGTACTACTTCTACATGTGCGACATGATCCCCAACGCCGAACACTGGCGGGTCCCGGTCTGGCACGCCCAGCAACTCCAACACGACATCATGGGCTACCTTCCCGGCTACGCCACCCCCCGCATCGTCTGCGACGTCCCCTTCGTCGGTAAGCGCTGGGTGCACATGCTCACCGACTACGACCGTGAGCGCGGCATCTCCTACTGGACGAAGAACTACCGCACCTCCATCGAATCCGCCGACCTGGAGGCGCTCAACAAGCGCTACGCCTACTACGACCCGATCGACACCCTGCCCGCCAACGGCCAGCAGTGGTGGCACGACCACCGCGACGACTGACCCACCGACGGCGGCGCCCCCGAGGTGATCACCCCGGGGGCGCGGCCGTCCTCCGTCACCGGCAGCCCAGGCCCTGGACGTATCCGGGCCGCAGCGTCCCGGCTGCGATCTCGTCGGCGTACTCCCAGAACACCTCCGGCCAGTCGCCCGTCTTGTCCATGTCCCGCAACACCCGCCACCCGTGGCTGCTCCGCAGCGCCTCGGCGGCCCGCCGCACCCCGGCCTCATCCCCGCTCGTCCTCGCGCGCTGCCACTCCGCGATCCACCCGCAACCGACCCGCGACGTCACAGCGGCGCCGAACTGATAGGGATCGTTGACGCCGACGTCAACCAGTGCCGCCACATCGAAGCCCGGCGGGAGCGGCACGTCCGCGAGCACCTCGGCCGCCCGCGCCAGCGCCCGCTCGGAAGTGACGATCTCCGGCGGAAGCGCACCCAACCACGTACGCGCATCCGCCCGGACCACATTCGCGAGGACCCGGGCGAACCCCTTCCGGGACCAGTCACCCCCGGTGCGCAACTCGACGAAGACCCCGTCACGGGGACGGAGCAACACCTCGAAGTCGCTGGCGGAATACTCGAACAGGTCACCCGGCCAGCCATCGACCTGCACAGCCTTCGGACGACTGACGTTGAGCCGGTCGGCGTAACGGTCGGCGTAACCGTCAGCCGGATACCAGTCGAACTCCAACTCGCGCCCACCGTTGCGAAACACGATGGTGCCCGCCTCCTGGGTGAACCCGTACACGACTGTCGCCTTCCAGCCGGGCCGGTTGATCAGCAACCGCGGATTCTTCTCCGCAGCCCGCATCGCCACCGGCGAGTAGACGACCGGAGCACCGGCGCTGGGAGCGGAAGCCACCTCCCCGACCTCTTCGGACCCGCGCGGCAGAACAGAGACGGACAGGACGCTGGCGAGGACCACGGCCGCCGCCGTCGCCACGCCAGCAAAGCGACGCACTCTCGGTTGCCGTCGGGGTGGTTCCACGAACCGACCGAGCGTCGACTCCGACATGATCTCCCCCAGGAGGGCCTGCTTCACCCCGTCGAACTGTCCGACGAGGTCCCGCCGAGCGGGGTCAGCTTCCCGAACCAGCAGGTCAAGGTGTTCCTCGGTCATCTCTGCTCCTTCCGGGTGGCTGCGGTCAGCACGTCGAGTACATGTCCAGGCGGGCCAGGGCCGTCACCGACCAATTCGCGCAGCCTGGCTCGCGCACGCGAGAGCCGTGTCCGCACCACTGCGGGACCGACCCCGAGAACCGCAGCCACCTCGCGCGGCTGCAAGCCCTCCCACACGGTGAGCATCAACACCTCGCGGTCCAGCTCACCCAGACCCGCCAACGCCGCCCGGACAGCGAGCCGCTCGGGCACCTCACTGCCCGGATCGGCGGCGACCGCGGCGGCGATCTGCTCACGTAGCCGTTCACCCAGCCGCTGCCGGCGAACCCCACCCCGGTGATGGTTGGCCAGCACCCGCCGGGCCACCCCGTACAGCCAGAGCCGAGCTTCACCGTCGGCCGGAATGTCATGCCTGCGCCGCCAGGCGACCAGGAAGGTCTCCGCGACGACGTCGGCCGCGTCCTCGGGATGCGCGACGCGCCGCAGCGCGTACGCCAACAACGGCTCGAAGTGCTCAAGGTAGACGCGCTGGAAGCGGTCCTCGTAGTACTCAATGCCGGAGCTCACGTTCACTCCATGTCCGGTGGGACCTCAACCGTGACAGGTCGCGCCAGCCCGTTTCCCCTACCTCAACCCGGCCGCTCCCCTGGCGTGCACAGTGCCGCACCTGGCGCGACGGGCCGTCAGGCGGTCAACACCTCGGACAACGGCGCCGGCACCAGCCCCCGCTCCCGCAATCCGGCCAGGATGTGCGGCAACGCCTCATCGGTCATCGCCGCGTTCGCCTCGGTCACATGCATGATCACGACTGATCCGGGGCGAACGTGGTCCAACACCGCCCGCACCAACGGCTTCCACGCCGTCGCGAACGGATCGCCGCTGACCACGTCCCCGTCGACCACAGTCACACCCAGCGGTGCCAACGCGTCCAACGCCGCCGCGTCGTGGCACAAGCCCGGAAACCGGAAGTACCGGGTCTGCCGACCCCCGTACGGCGCGATCACCTCGAACGTCTTCGCCACATCGCCGGCCAGCTCGTCAACCGGCAGCCGGGGCAGGTCGTAACAGTCGGCGGTGAACGCCGCGTGCCCATAGGTGTGATTGGCCAACTCGAAGCGCGGGTTGCCGGCGATCCGCCGGGTCACGTCCGGATACCGCTTGACCCACTTGCCGGTCAGGAAGAACGTCGCCGGCACCTGCTCCCGCTCCAGCAGGTCGAGAATGCGCAGGTTCGCGTACGACTTCACCCGGCCGGCCCGCAGACTGGCCAACATCCCGTCGGTCATGTCCGCGTCGAAGGTCAGCGCAACCTTGGCACCGGTGCGCGGGCCGTGATCCACCACCGGCGCCCTGCTCCCCACCCGCGTCGCGCCCGGGAAAGCCGGAACAGCCGGAACCGTCGGTGTCGGGACACTCTGTGGGGTGGCGGGAGCCGTTGGCGTCGGAACCGCCTGCGATGCGCCGGCCGGCGGCGCGGGCGCAGACGTGGACGAGCCGACGAAGACCGGCCCCTCCGGTGGTGGCACCCGGGACGCCGTGCACGCGACACTGCCGACAACGGCCGCCGCAACCAGTACGCCACACCACAATGGGCGGAGGCGGGGTCGGATCACGCCGCAGATCATCGCAGACGCGAAAGCGCCTCACTGACCCGCGCGGACCGTCTCGAACGCCGGCGGACGCACCTCGCCCACCTCGCCCCCGAGAGGCAGTGGCCCCCCGGCGACGCGGGCATTGCGCGCGTGGAGCGTCGGGGCGGTGCCACTCCGGTCGGCGATATCCCTCAGAGGCATCAATATGACTCCCAGGTATATGGCTCACCAAGGATTCTCCCGCCCGAGATGGTGCCGAGGCCGCCACCGCAGTCCGGCCAGCACCAGGGAACGCAGCACGACGGGTCCCCGGGCGACGGTGCGCCCGGGGACCCGTGGACCGCTCAGGTCACTTCGTGAACGAGTCCTTCACGTTTCGACCAGCGTCCTTAACGTTCTGACCGGCCTGCTTGGCGCGCGCGTCGCTCTGCTGGCTGGCGCCCTCGCCACGCATCCGCTCGTTGTCGGTCATGTCGCCGACGCGCTCCCTCGCGGCGCCGGCCATCTGCTCAACCTTGTTCTTTGCCTTCTCGGTGAAGCTCATCGCGCCTCCTCGGTCTGGCGGTTGTCCTGGCTCGCTTGCCCGGTCTCCGGGTGCCGAAACCGGCAGTGCCGGTCGGCACACCCGCTAAAGCATCCTAGGAAGATGGGTAGTGGGAGGGTCTCCTGTCGGCACCACCTCGCGATGGTTAACTGACCGCATGGGAGAGCTCCTGCTGATCCGGCACGGCGAGACCACCTGGAGCGCCAGCCTGCGGCACACCTCGTACACCGACCTGGAGCTGACCCCCGACGGCGAGCGACAGGCCCGCACCCTGGCCGCGTTCCTGGCCGGCCGGCGCTTCGTCACCGTGCTGACCAGCCCCCGCTCCCGGGCGCTGCGCACCGCGCAGCTGGCCGGGCTCACCGTCGACGCCGTCGACGAGGACCTCAGCGAGTGGAACTACGGCGAGTACGAGGGCCGCACCACCGTCGACATCCACGACGACGATCCGCACTGGAACATCTGGACCGACGGCTGCCCCGGCGGGGAGTCCCCCGCGCAGGTGGGCGAACGGCTCGACCGGGTGCTGGCCCGCGTCACCCCGCTGCTCGACCGCGGCACCGTCGCACTGGTCGGGCACGCGCACAGCCTGCGGGTGCTCGGTGCCCGCTGGATCGGCCTGCCCCCGTCCGCCGGTGGGCGCTTACGCCTGGACACCGCCACGGTCAGCGCGCTCGGTCACGAACACGGCCGGCAGGTCATCCTGCGGTGGAACCAGCCGGCTCCTCCGGCGCCCGGGACCGCGACCGACTCGGTGCCGCAGAGCTGATCTTCGGCGGCCGGTTCTCGTACGGCGTGGACAACACCACAGTCGTCCGGGTCGTGACGTTCGCCGAGGTACGGATCTCCTGGAGCACCCGCTCCAGGTCGGTGGGGCTGGCCACCCGCACCAGCAGCAGGTAGAAGTCCTCCCCCGCCACCGAATAGCAGGAGTCGATCTCCGGCAGGTGGGCCAGCCGCTCCGGGGCGTCGTCCGGCTGCGACGGATCGAACGGCCGGATCGCCACGAACGCGGTCAGCGGCAGGTCCAGCGCCTCGAACGACACCCGGGCGGCGTACCCCTTGATCACCCCGCGCTGCTCCAGCCGACGGACCCGCTGGTGCACGGCGGACACCGACAGCCCCACCCGCTCGGCCAGGTCGGTGTACGACAGACGGCCGTCGGCGGTCAGCGCGGCGACGATAGCGCGGTCGATCTCCTCCACGGCGTGCAACCTACCGGGAAAACCGTCGCACGGCGACGAGGTACCCGAGTGGCGGACCGCGGTGGGCCGTGACACACCCACCGCAGCCCCACCGCCACGTACCGCCGTCAGCCCTTGGCCAGCGCCCGCGAGATCACCATCCGCTGGATCTGGTTGGTGCCCTCCACGATCTGCAACACCTTCGCCTCACGCATGTACCGCTCCACCGGGTGGTCGGCCACATAACCCGCGCCGCCGAGCACCTGCACCGCGTCGGTGGTCACCCGCATCGCCATGTCGGTGGCGAACAGCTTCGCCTTGGCCGCCTCGATGGCGTACGGGCGTCCGGCGTCGCGCAGCCGGGCCGCCGCCAGGGTCAGCGCACGAGCGGCGGAGATCTGGGTGGCCGCGTCGGCGAGGAGGAACCCCAGCCCCTGGAAGTCGATGATGGAGCGCCCGAACTGCTGCCGCTCCCGGGCGTAGGAGACCGCGTAGTCCAGGGCGGCCTGGGCCAGCCCGACCGCGCACGCCGCGATGCCCAGCCGGCCGGAGTCCAGCGCGGACATCGCGATGGTGAAGCCCATCCCCTCGCCGCCGATCAACCGGTCGGCCGGCACCCGCGCCTCGTCGAAGGCGACCTGCGCCACCGGGGAGGCGCGCAGCCCCATCGTCCGCTCGGCCGCCTGCGGGGTGATACCGGCCGTGCCCGCGTCGGCGAGCAGGCAGGAGATCCCCTTCGGACCGGGCCCGCCGGTGCGGCAGAAGACGTTGTAGAAGTCGGCAGTGCGGGCGTGGGTGATCCACGCCTTGGTGCCGGAGACCAGGTACGCGTCGCCGTCGCGATCCGCCCGGGTGGTCAGCGCCGCCGCGTCCGAGCCACCCTGCGGCTCGGAGAGGCAGTACGCGCCCAGCAACTCGCCACCGAGCATGTCCGGCAGAAGCTTGCGCTGCTCGTCGCTGCCGAACGCCGCCACCGGGTAGCAGGACAGGGTGTGCACGCTGACCGCCTCGGCGACAGCGAGCCAACGGCTGGCCAGGATCTCCAGCACCTGCAGGTACACCTCGTACGGCTGCGCCGCGCCGCCGTACTCCTCGGGGTAGGGCAGGCCGAGCAGGCCGGCGCGGCCCAGCGTGCGCAGCACCTCGCGGGGGAACTCGGCGCGTTCCTCGAAGGCCGCGGCCTTCGGCGCGAGCTCGCCGTCGGCGAGCTCGGTGGCGAGACCCAGCAGGTCGTGGGCCTCGTCGGTGGGGAGGATCCGGTCGACAGTCATAGCGCGATGAGCTCCGTGGGGGTGGTGTTGAGCCGTTGCACGCCGTCCGTCGTGCAGACGACGATGTCCTCGATGCGGGCGCCGTGCCGGCCCGCCAGGTAGATGCCCGGTTCGATGGAGAACGCCATGCCGGCGTCGAGGGGTCGGTCGTTGCCGGCCACCAGGTAGGGCTCCTCGTGCCCGTCCAGGCCGATGCCGTGGCCGGTGCGGTGCAGGAACGCGGGACCGTAGCCGGCGGCGGCGATCGGCGCTCGGGCAGCGGCGTCGCCCGCCGCGGCGGTGATCCCGGGGCGCACCGCCTCGACGGCGGCGCGTTGGGCGTCGCGCAGCACCTCGTAGTAGTCCAGGAAGTCGGCCGGCGCCGACCCGCCCGCCAGGTAGGTGCGGGTGCAGTCGGAGCGGTAGCCCGACGCCATGGTGCCGCCGATGTCGACAACCACCGGCTCGCCGAGGCCGATCGGACGGTCGGAGGTGCCGTGGTGCGGGCTGGCTCCGTTGGGCCCGGCCGCCACGATGACGAAGTCGACGGTGACGTGCCCGGCGGCGCGGATCGCCGCGGCGATGTCGGTGGCGACCTCGGCCTCGGTGCGACCGGGGCGCAGCCACTCGCCCATCCGCAGGTGCACCTCGTCGATCGCCGCGCCGGCCTCGGTGAGCGCCGCGACCTCCGCCGGGGACTTGCGGATCCGCAACTCGCGCAGTACCTCCCCGGCGAGCCGTTGCGCGGCGTCGGGCAGCGCCGCGCGCAGGCCGAGGACCTGCTCGGCCCACATCCGGTCGGCGAGCCCGACCGCCGCGACCGGGCCGTCGAGGGCGGCGACGACCAGGGGGTACGGGTCGGTGCCGTCGACGTGGTCGACGATGCGCACCCCGGTCGCCGGCGCGGGGGACGCCTCGGCGGCCGGGCGTTCGAGCCGGGGCACGACGAGGGTCGCCTCGCCCTCGGCGGGCAGCACCAGGCAGGTCAGCCGCTCCCCCGCGTGGGCGTCGTACCCGGTCAGATACCGCAGGTCGGAGCCGGGCGTGAGCAGCAGGGCGTCCAGGCCCGCGGCGGCCGTCGCGCGCTGCGCGGCGATCAACCGATCCGGCGGATACAGCTCGTCGATTCCCACCCCGTCAGCTTAACGGTCGTTTGGGCAAACCCCATATCGACACCGATCGTCGGAAAATCCATCGACGTTGATTGACGCGGACAGTTAACACTCTTTAAGATTTGGCTGCCTCGAGGCCCACCCGTCCCTGCGTCCCCGCACCCCCCGCCCGCGACAACCCTGCGCGGGCGGGTGTCGTCCCCCGCCCACGGGAAGGCCCCCGATGTCCTCACCACTGCGCCGCGCCCTCGCCGCCGGCCTGCTCGCGCTCGCCACGGCCGGCGCCACCCTCACCGTCATTCCCACCGCCGCGCAGGCCGTGGTGCTGCCGAACAACTTCAAGAGCGTCGGCTACATGCCCTCCTGGGCCGGCAACATCAACACCATCCAGTACAACAAGCTCACCCACATCAACTACGCCTTCGTCCTGCCCAACAGCAACGGCACTCTGCAAGGGGTGGACGGGGCCCGGCTCTCCTCGCTGGTCTCGCAGGGGCACGCCAACAACGTCAAGGTCTCCATCGCCGTCGGCGGCTGGAACGACGGCAACGACTCGGCCTTCGAGACGCTCGCCGCCAACGCCACCAGCCGCACCAACTTCGTCAACAACCTGATCAACTTCGTCAACCAGTACAACCTCGACGGCGTCGACATGGACTGGGAGTACCCCGACCCGGGCGCCTCGGCCAACAACTACACGACCCTCATGACGCAGCTCAGCAGCGCCCTGCACAGTCGCGGCAAGCTGCTCACCGCCGCCGTGGTCAGCGAGGGCGGCAGCGTCCAGGGCGTCCAGACGGCAGTGTTCAACCAGGTCGACTGGCTCAACATCATGGCGTACGACGGCGGCAGCCCGCACGCCAACTACGACTGGTCGATCAACAGCATCAACCTGTGGAAAGCCCGCGGCCTGCCGGCCAGCAAGGCCGTCCTCGGCATCCCGTTCTACAGCCGCCCCGTCTACTACAACTACTCGTACCTGGTCGGACTCGACCCGGCGAACGCCAACCGGGACTGCGCCACCATCGGCGGCAGCCAGCAGTGCTGGAACGGCATTCCGACCGTCAAGCGCAAGACGCAGTGGGCCCTGGCCAACGCCGGCGGCGTGATGAACTGGGAGCTGTCGCAGGACACCAGCGGCTCGACCTCACTGCTCAGCGCCATGTACGACACCATCATGGGCGGCACCACCCCGCCGCCGACCGGTCGCACCGGTCAGATCACCGGGATCGCCGGCAAGTGCGTCGACGTGGCCTCCGCGAGCACCGCAAACGGCACCGCCGTCCAGCTCTGGGGTTGCAACGGCACCAACGCCCAGACCTGGACCGTGGCCAGTGACAGCACGCTGCGCGCCCTCGGCAAGTGCGCCGACATCACCAGCGGCTCCACCGCCAACGGCGCGAAGGTCCAACTCTGGGACTGCAACGGCAGCGGCGCCCAGGTCTGGCAGGCGCAGTCCAACGGCACGCTGCGCAACCCGCAGTCGAACAAGTGCCTCGACGCCAGTGACAACAGCTCCGCCGACGGCACCCGGTTGCAGATCTGGGACTGCTTCGCCGGCGCCAACCAGCGCTGGACGCTCCCGGCCTGACGCCCCGCCCGCAGGGTCCCCGGACCAGCTGGCTCGCAGGTGCCCCCGGTCGACGCGAAAGGCGTCAGCCGGGGGTCCCTGCGTGCTCACCGACCAGGGCGAGCATCTCCTGCACCGAGCCGGCCGGGTCGGTGACCGGGAACTGCACGGCCCGCACCACCGCCGTCGGGTCGACCAGCAGGGTCAGCCGCTTGAACCGGGTCATCCCGCCCGCGCGGAACACCGGCAGCAGCAACCCCGCCCCCAGCCGACCGTCCTCATCCGACAGCAGCGGAAACGGCAGTTCGGCGTACGCGGCGAAGTCGGCGAGCTGGTCGGGCCGCTGGGTGCTGATGCCGTACACCCGGACACCGGCTCTCACGAAGTCCGGATGACGCTTGGCGTACGTGGTCGACTCCAGGGTGCAACCACGGGCGCCGGGAATCTCCGCCCAGCCGGGCGGATAGCCGTGCGTCCCCGGCGCGTACGCCCCGGGGAACAGGTAGAGGACCGTCCACGCGTCCGTCGCGGCCACCGCCACCGGTTGCCCGTCGGCGGCGGGCAGGACGACAGCGGGCAACCGTCGGCCGACCAGGTCCTGCGCGCGGCGCGCCTCGGCCGAGCCCGCGCCGGCCGTCGCGGTCACGTCACCGTCGCCCATCAGATGCCTCGTCCCCCAGTCCTGCAGCGCGATCAGCACCGGCAACAGCCCCTCGCCCCTCGCGGTGAGCAGATAGTCGTACCGGGGTGGGTGTCGCGAGTACGGTCTGCGCTCCAGCACACCGTGCTCGACCAGGGCGGCGAGGCGCTCGGTCAGCGCCCGCCGGCTGACGCCCAGCTCGCGTTGCAGCGCGTCGAAGCGGGTCGTCCCGCCCGCGACGTCACGCACGATGAGGAACGTCCACCAGTCCCCCAGTACGCCGAGCGCCTGCGCAATGCCGCAGTCCGCATCGACAAGATCCTCTCGCCGCACCCGCTACCCCCATCGCTCCCGCTCCGACTATAGTCCGTTCCATTTCGGAACGCGCGGGCCTGACGAACAGGGGGACGGCGACACGCACGTCGACGAACGGGCCAGGGCGGGCATGCCCGTCGCCTCGGCCCTGATGGCGTTCCGGGGCAGCCCGGGGGCGCACCGGTCGCCGCCGGTACCCCCGCCGCGAGGGGTCGGCGTGTCAGCTCGCGGGTGCCACGTTCATCACGTACTGGCCTCCCATGTTTCCGGGCGGCGAGAAGTTGGCGACGATGTAGGTCTCCCACCATTTCGTGCCCTGACCGGCGACCCGCCCCACGCCCAGCTTCGTGGTGCTCTTCCACACCAGCGCGGTGAAGTGCCCGATGGCCTTCGTGGAGTCGATGGCCTTTCCCGTGGCGAAGTCGTAGTTGCTGATCTCGCTGTACCAGGAGTCGACGGCAGCGGTCCCGGAGCCTGCCGTCGGGCCAGTCGAGGCGCCCGCCCACGACCCGTTCTCACCGGTGCCCGATCGCAGACCCTCGTGGGTGAGGTTGTCCTTCTCGGCCATGAAGGACGCCCGCGACTTCGAGTACTCCACGAGCTCCAGGTCGAGGGTAAGCAGCGACGATCCGTGCCGCGCCCGCAGTTCGTTGACCTTGCTCAGCACCTCTTGCAGGAACTCGTCGTTGGTTCGATCCGCGAATCCATCTCGCATGATGTGACACCTCTTCTGAAGAAGAACGGCGGACTATCTGCCCGTGGCGGGCGGCTCGCCCTCGACGGCTGGCACAGCGAGTCGAGTGGCCATCGACAGCCTTCCATCGGCAAACACCAAAGAGCCGTCACTGAAGGTGATGGATTAATGACAGAGGCGATAACACCGGCTCTCGCTGGCGAACCGTTGCGGAGATGCTGCAGCGGGCCTGGCCGCACCACCCCAGGTGGTGACGGGGCATCTTGGCTTGGACGCACCGCCAGCGGCACGCTGTTTCAGACCCGAACGACATCAGCGGCGTGAAGGCGAATTCCTCTTCTCCGTCACAACGGCGATTTCACGCCCCGCCGTCGACCGGCTCCGTTCGCTGACGACATCGACGCCGCTTCGCCACCCGGCTGCCCAGCTCGTCACCGACGACTGGCACACGGCCGGGCAGGTGCTCCGCCTGCGTTTTCCGGTCCCGCGCACCCTCGCGGCCCTAGCCTGGGATCGGGGCGCCCGCGCGGGCGACCTGACCGGGAGGACCGACGTGGCAGGCAACGAGGCGAATCGGGTGGCAACACGCCGTCGCCGGCAACTGTGGGCCGGGGTCCTCGCACTCGTCGGCCTGGTCCTGCTGGTCATCGGCGTCACCGTCGCCGACGGCATCGCGGCCTGGGTCGAGGTGGTGGTCGCGATCCTGCTGCTGGTGACCAGCTACGTCGTGCAGCGCCTGGCCCGACGCGAGACCGTCTACCGGCCCGACGAACGACGCTGACACCACCGGCGGCCGGGCGTACGCCAGATCGTCGGACGGTTGTGCCAGGCTGTCCGGCGTGGCACACCGACCCCCGATCCTGCTGATCGACGCAGCCAGCCTCTACTTCCGGGCCTACTTCGGCATACCGGAGTCCGCCGCCAAGGCCGAGGACGGCACCCCGGTCAACGCGGTGCGCGGCTTCCTCGACATGCTCGCCACCCTGATCCGGGTGCGGGGCGCCGACCGGATGGTCTGCGCACTCGACTACGACTGGCGCCCGGCGTGGCGGGTCGACCTGCTGCCGTCGTACAAGGCGCACCGGGTCGCCCCGCAGGGCGGCGAGATCGTTCCGGACACCCTCTCCCCGCAGGTGCCGATGATCCTGGAGGTGCTGACCGCGGTGGGCATCACCGCTGTCGGCGCGACCGGCTACGAGGCGGACGACGTGCTCGGCACCCTCTCGGTGACCCAGCCCGGCCCGGTCGAGGTGGTCTCCGGCGACCGGGACCTGTTCCAACTCGTCGACGACGCGCGACCGGTCCGGCTGCTCTACGTCGGGCGCGGCGTCGCCAAGCTCGACGACTGCGACGACGCCGCCGTACGGGCCCGCTACGGTGTGCCCGCCGACCGGTACGCCGACTTCGCCGCGCTACGCGGCGACCCGAGCGACGGGCTGCCCGGGGTGGCCGGCGTCGGCGACAAGACCGCCGCCCGGCTGATCGAGCGGTACGGCAGCATCGCCGGCATCCTGGCCGCGCTCGACGACTCCGACTCGTCCTTCGCACCGGGCCTGCGCGCCAAGCTGGTCGCGGCGCGCGACTACCTGGGCGTCGCGCCGACGGTGGTCCGGGTCGCCCTGGACGTGCCACTGCCGGAGCTGCCCACCGCTCTGCCGAGCGCGCCGGCCGACCCGGACCGGCTGCTCGAGCTCGCCCAACGATGGAACCTGGCCGGCTCGGCCCGCCGCCTGGTCGACGCCCTCGCCGCCCCTCGCGGCGGCGCGAAGCCGTCGACACCCCCGCAAGCGGGGTAACCACCCGACACGACCCGGTCGGGGGACGAGCGGGCGAACGCCGGATCCGGCGCTCGCCCGCTCGTTACCGTCCGTAGAGGTGGACCGGACAGGTCCATCGAGTCGAGCGGTTCCGCAGGAGTATCCCGTGCACCTCGCCGCGCCGGAGCCCGGATCGCCACGGGCCAGCGGTCCGCCGGTGCGCGACCCGGAGGCACCACGCCGGGTCACCCTCCTCGAACTCTTCTTCGACCTGGTGTACGTGGTCGCACTGGCGCTCATCTCACGGGGAATGGTCGACCAGCTCGACTGGCACCGTGCCGCCGAGGCACTGATCATGCTGGCCGCCGTCTGGTGGACCTGGGCGATCACCACGCTGGTCACCGACCTGTACAACCCGGAACGCACCGAGATCAAGCTGCTGATCAGCGCCGTGATGTTCGGCGCGCTGCTGATGACCACGGCGATCCCGGAGGCGTTCAACGATCGGGGGCTCGTCTTCGCCGGCACCTACGTGGCGATCCACCTGGGGCGTGGCCTGTTCCTGATGCCGGCCGTACGCCGCGAACCGCAGACCCAGCGTCGGGCGGCCCGCATCTTCGTCTGGTTCACGGTGTCGGCGATTCCATGGCTCATCGGCGCGTTCGTCAGCGGGGACGCCCGGATCGCGTGCTGGGCCGTCGCGCTCGCCATCGACTACCTCGGCTTCCGGCTCGCGTACCCGGTGCCGGGGCTCGGGGTGGTGCCCGAGAAGCAGCGCAACGTCACCGCGGAGCATCTCTCTGAGCGCTACCAGCAGTTCTTCATCATCGCGCTCGGCGACGCCATCCTGACGATCGGCACCATGTTCAGCATTAAACACAACGAGGCCGAGAACATCGGGGCCTTCGCGGTGGCGTTCCTGACCACGCTGCTGCTCTGGCGGATCTACGTGCACAAGTCCGGCGAGCTGCTGCCGACCGCCATCCAGGCGGCCCAGTCGCCCAGCAAGTTCCTGTTCAGCGCGCCGTACACCCACCTGTTGATGATCGCCGGCGTGGTCACGACGGCGGCCGGCTTCCACCTGGTGCTGCACGAGCCGACCGGGCGGACGCCGCCGGCCTGGCTGGCGGTGATCCTCGGCGGCCCGGCGCTGTTCCTGGCCGGCCGGGCCTCGTTCGAGTACGAGGTGTTCAGCCGGGTGTCGTGGTCCCGACCCGGTGGGGTGCTGGCGCTGCTGACCATCGCCCCCGCCCTGGTGTACCTGCCGCCGGTCTTCGCCTCCCTCGGCGGGCTGCTGGTCCTGGTCGGCGTGGCCTACGCGGACTTCCGGCGTAGCCACGGCAAGCCGCCGGAGGCCCCGTCACCGCCGCACTGAACCAAACCCGCCCTTCACCGCGGAATCGGGCCGGCCAGCAGCCGGCCCGCGTCGGGCACGTACGGTTCGACACCCAGACCGGTGAGCAGTTGATGCACTGTCGCCGTCGCCGCGGTGAGCACCGGGCGCCCGAGACGGGCCTCCACCTGCGGCACGGCCGCCAACGACGGCAGCTGCACGCAGGCGGAGAGGACCACCGCGTCCACGCCGGTCACGTCCAGACGACCGGCCAGCTCGACCAGCCGCGCCGCGGGGATGCGCCCGACCGCCACGTTGTCCGGCTCGCAGAGGCTCACCGAGTCGGTCACCTGCACGCCGTACGCGGCGAGGTAGGCGGCGACGGTCGCTGTCAACGGCGGCAGGTACGGCGCGATCAGGGCCACCCGGCGGGCACCCAGCGCCCGCAGCCCGGCGACCAGCGCGCCGGCACTGGTCACCACCGGCATGTCGTGCCCGGCGCGAACGGCCGCGCGGCCCAACCGCCGCTCGGCCCGCTCGTGCGCGCCGGCGCCCTCGCACATCACCGCCACCAGACAGGCGTACGCGAGCACATCGCAGCGGGCATCGGCCAGCTCGGCGGCGCAGCGCAGGGCGGAGCGGTTCATCCGGGCCAACTCGTCGGCCGTCACCTGACGCAGCCGTACCCGACTGGCGTGGGTGGTGAAGCGGACCGTCGGATCGACGACCTCGCGTCGGCGCAGCATCGCCGGGATCTCGGTTTCCATCGTGGTGTTGGAACTGGGCACCACCAGGCCGATGCGGTAGCCGCTCACACCAGTGCCCCGGCGTACCCCCGGACCCGCAGTCGTTCCCGGGCACCTCCGGCCAGGCGTACCTGTAGGCCGAGCGGCGCGGCGGCGCGGCGGACGTCGTCCAGGTGCAGCGATCCGTGCCGGTCCACGGTGAGCACCGGCGGTTCTTCGAGGTCACCCTCCGGCGCGTGGAACGAGAGCAGCGTGACCGAGGTGGTGAGGTAGCCCGGGTACGCGGCGCGGGCCGCGGCCTCGTCCCGGTGGACCAGCACCACCAGATCATCGAGGTGGGCGAAGTCGGCGGCGAGGGCGCCCGCCTTCCAGTGCGCCGGTTCCTCCGCCGCGCCGGTGAGATGCCGGGAGCGGTTCGCCGAGGTGATGTAGAGGTGATCCGTTCCGGTCTCGGCGAGCGCCCGCTCGAAGAAGGCGTTGGACGGGCAGGTCAGCCCTGGTGCGATCACCTGGGTGGTCCGCATCCCCTGGTCGATCTGGGTGAGGTGCTCGGGGAGCCGATCCGCCGCGGGCCCGCGGAAGCCGAACGGCCCGGCCCCGTAGAGGGCGTCCATCAGCGCCCGCACCCGACCGACAGGCAACCGCGGCGAGATCCGCGTCCAGTCGAACATCCCGGGGATCCGGCCGATCGCGGTGGTGATGCTGCCGACCTGGTGGACCGGACGGCCCTTGGCCAGGTTGACCCGGCGTACGGTGGCCGCGTCGGGACGCGTCACGATGACGTAGAAGTTGGCGAACGCCGCCGCGACGATCGCGCCGCCAGCAAGCGCGCGGGCCGCGACCGCGACGTCCTCGGGGCGGTCGATATAGAGGGGCGGTGTCGGGGCGTCCATGAGTCCTCCTCGGCGGGGCCGTGAGGCAGTTCTACGTCCCCTCACCCGGATGACGGCGAGGTCGGTCGCCGATCCGATAGCCGACAGGCGCTACCCGGTGCGGGCGGCGGATACCCGGGCGGTACACAACGACGGACGGCATCGGCCGGATGGGGGATCCGGCGGGGGTCCGTAGCACGCAACCGTTAGCCGCGCGACCCGATTGGGTACAACGGCTGCACCTCAGATCCACCACATACCTCAGGAGGCAGCGATGCGCGGCACCTCGATTCTCGGAGTCATCGTCGTGATCTGGTTGGTGATCGGCGCCATCGCCGGTGGCCAGCGCGGTTACTACAGCGGCGATGACACCAACTGCGCCGAGGCCGGCACCATCCTGGTCACCATCGTGGCCGGGCCGTTGAACTACATCGGCGCCAACCCGAAGGTCGACTGCAAGCTGCCCGAGCCTTCCAAGTAGACGACAGACGTACCCCGGCCCGTGCCCCCACTGCGGGGGCACGGGCCGGCGCGGTTTCGACGAGGTCGCCAGGATCACTGGGCCGTCTCCTCCCCCGACCGTCGACCGGTCGACCGGTCGCGTCCCCAGGCGGCCAGTGGCTCCAGGGCCTCGTTGAGGCGCGTGCCGTCCTCGGTCAACGAGTACTCGACGCGGGGCGGCACCTCGTCGTAGGAGACGCGGTGCACCACGCCGTCCGCCTCCATCTCCCGTAGGTGGGAGGCCAGCACCTTCTCGGTGATCCCCGGAAGCAGTCGACGCAGCTCGCCGAAGCGACGCAGGGGGTGCTCGTGGAGCGCCCAGAGGATCAGCACCTTCCACTTGCCGCCGATCACCTCCATCGCGGTGTCGATACCGCAGGTGTGTCCGTCCGCGGTGCCCGGCCGGTTCACCGTCGCCATACCCACCCCTCCGACGTGCTCGCTCACCCCCGGGTAACCACGCACTCCGAAGTGCGTACTTGATCATCTGGGGACCGATGACCAGCCTAATCGGCATGGAACCGAACACTGTGGAGAAGCCCTCCGTCACGATGCTGGGACTCGGTGCGATGGGTACCGCGCTGGCCCACGCCTGGCTTGCCGCCGGCTACCCGCTCACCGTCTGGAACCGCACCCCGGCCCGCGCCGCAGCGCTCGCGCCCGACGGGGCAAGGATCGCGGGCAGCGCCGCTCAGGCGGTCGCGGCGAGCACCCTGGTGGTCGTCTGCCTGTTGGACGACAGCTCGGTCGACGAGGTGCTGGCTGGCGTGGACCTGGTCGGCCGGGACCTGGTCAACCTGACCACCAGCACCCCTGCCCAGGCCCGCGCCCGCGCGGCCTGGGCCCGCAGCCGCGGCGCGCGCTACCTGGACGGTGGAATCATGGCTGTCCCGCCGATGGTCGGCGTCCCGGAGGCCGGCGGCTACGCCTTCTACAGCGGCTCGCGAGCGCTGTTCGAACGGCACCGGGAGACGCTGGGCGTCCCGGTCGGCACCACCTACGTCGGCGAGGACGCCGGCTTCGCGGCCCTGCACGACGTGGCTCTGCTCAGCGCCATGTACGGAATGTTCGCCGGGGCCGCGCACGCCTTCGCCCTGATCCGTCGGGAGGACATCGACCCGGCGGCGTTCGCGCCACTGCTCGCCGACTGGCTCGTCGCGATGGTCCCGGCGGTGCACCAGACCGCCGACCAGCTGCGCGGCGGGGACTACACCACTGGGGTCGTCTCCCCTCTCGCCATGCAGGTGGCCGGCACCTCGACCTTTCTGCGCACCGCCGAGCAGCAGGGCGTCAGCCCCGAACTGCTCCTTCCCTACTTCGACCTGATGCGCCGCCGCCTGGCGGAGGGCGGTGGCGAGGAGGACCTGACTGGCGTGATCGATCTGCTGGTGCGGTGACGATGTCCGGTGGCTGGAGGCGGTTCCTTGGTGCCTGACGTCGCCCACCGCACACCGGCTAGGGCATCCTAGGAGGCTGGTTTGCAGCTCGCCGGCGTTTGTCCGCGCCGAGACCGGGAACCGCCGATGCCTCAGTCGGCGAACGGGATCGGGAGTGTGGGCATGCAGATCGGCTACAAGCTGGCCGCGGAGGGATACGGCCCGCAGGAGATCATCCGGCAGGCCGAGCGGGCCGAGCGGGCCGGCTTCGACTTCGTCGAGATGAGCGACCACTTCCACCCGTGGCTCGACGCTCAGGGGCACTCGTCCTTCACCTGGAGCGTGCTCGGCGCCATCGCGGCCAGGACCAGCACCCTGCGCCTGGCCACCGGGGTCACCTGCCCGACCGTCCGATACCACCCGGCGATCATCGCGCAGGCCGCTGCGACAATGGCGCTGATCTCCGACGGCCGGTTCACCCTCGGGGTGGGCGCTGGAGAGCGGCTCAACGAGCACGTGGTCGGGCAGGGCTTCCCCAGCGTGCGAGGGCGACACGAGCGACTACGCGAGGCACTGGAGATCATCCGACTGCTCTGGCAGGGCGGCTACCAGTCATACGAGGGCCGGCACCTGCAACTGGAGGACGCCCGGATCTTCGATCTGCCGGACACCCTGCCCGTGATCGCGGTGGCGGCCAGCGGTGAGGTGTCGGCGCGGCTCGCCGCCGAGTTGGGCGACGGCCTGTTCGCCACCGAGCCGGACGCGTCGATCGTCGAGCACTACCGCCGCGCCCAGGGTTCGGGCCCGCGCTACGCCGAGGTGCCACTGGCCTGGGCCACCGACGAGCAACAGGCGGTGCAGGCGGTGTTGCAGACGAGCCGATGGATGGTCACCGGCTGGAAGGTGATGAGCGAACTGCCGAACCCGGTCAACTTCGACGCGGCCAGCGCGTACGTCGAGGAGAAGCACATCCGGCAGCTCTTCGCCATCGGCCCGGACCCGGAACCGCACGTCGCGAAGGTCCGGTCGTACGTCGAGGCCGGCTTCGACCACATCGTCCTGCAGAACGCCGGCCCCGACCCGGACGGCTTCCTCGACTTCTTCGCCGGCGACCTCTCCGGCCGTCTGCGCGCGATGGGCTGAGGGCGCACCCATCCGCTCGCCGACGGCAGGCCAGGAGGCTGGTTCGGAGCATTCGCCGCCGGAGGTGTCGCCCGCATGACCATCAGCTACGCCAGGGGTACAGCCGGCGCACCCGGCCCACCGGCGATCGGTCGATCGCTCCTGCGGGTCGGGTGCGTTTTGGACCGGTGTCCGCCACCCGGCGGGCCACCCCACTGATGGTCAGCGGAAACAGTTGGGAACCGGCGCCGTGCTGTCCAGGCAGTTGCTGGGCTCGTTGCCGCTGATCTCGGTCTCGTCATCGACCTTGGCCTGGGCTTTGTCCACGAAGAGGCCGCCCGGCCGAACGTCGGAGACATTGTCGGCCACTCGGCTCTTGAACAGCGAAATCTGGCCCATGGTGACGAAGATGCCGCCCGCCTTCTTGTCGGCGTCGTTGCGGCTGACGTCGCTACGGCGCACCAGCAGGTTGGACTTCTCCGAGTAGATCCCACCACCGTCGCCTTCGGACATGTTGTCCGTGATGGTGCTCTCGTCCAGCGGAAGCAGGCCCTGGAAGGTGGAGATGCCGCCGCCCTTGACCGTGGCGGTGTTGTCACGGATCGTCATGCCCCGCAGGTAGAGCACCGCGTCCGAGTTCGCGATGCCCCCGCCGACCTCGGCGGTGTTGCCGATCACCCGGACGTCCGAGACCTTGCTGCGCGCCGAGAAACTGGCGAAGCCCCCGCCCTGCGCCGCCTTGTTGTCGGCGAACGTGCTCCGGTGGACCTCGGCCGCTCCCCGGTAGTTGCCGAGCCCACCGCCATAGCTGGCGGCGGTGTTCTCGAAGAACTTCGACTTGTCCAGGGTGAGCACGCCACCGTTGAGCAGCCCTCCGCCCTTGCCCTCCTTGCCGATGGCGCGGTTGCCGACGAAGGTGCTGTCGCTGATCACCATGTTGCCGTCGTTGAAGACCGCGCCACCGCCTCCCTCGGCGGAGCGGGAGGTGCTTCCGATGATCGTCGTGCGCCGCACGGCGGCGGCGGCTCCATGGACCACGTGGATGCTGCCCCCCTCGGCTGCCGACCGGCCGTTCTTGAGGACGACGTCACTCAGGTCCAACTCACCACCATCGCGGACGGTGAAGAACCGGAACTCCTCGGCGTCCGGGTCGCGCCGGATGGTGGCGCCCTCCCCCCGGATGGTGATGGCGTGGTAGATGACAGGCAGACCGGCCTTGTCGTCCTTCGGATCGCGCGGGGGCGTCTCGGCGTCCCCGGGGTTCTCGGCGGTGTCGGCAGCCTCGCGGGCGTCCCGGATGCCGCCGTCGTAATCGTCGGGTTGCTGGAAAGCCTCGGTGAGGGTGTAGATGCACTTGCGCGCCAGGCGAAGCTCGCCGCCACCCTCGGCGTTGGCACGGACGAGCGCCGCGATGAGTCGGTCGGAGTCGCAGGGCACCGTCACCCGGTCGGCTGCCGCAGCCGCCACCCCGCTCAGACCCGTCGTCGCCACCACTATGCCGCCAGCCACCAGACCACCGGTTAAGAACCACCGGGACCGCCGCCTGGGCCGCGCTGGGCGTCGACTCGCTCGGTACGTGAACATAGAACTTCCCTGCCCCTCGTGCATCTGAACACGGCCGCCCCCAAAACAGGCGCGGGGTGGCTAACGTCCCTACCGCCACCGAAATGACGATACGACGGTCAAATGTGACAAGGCAGGCGAACGTGAATAAGCTTGCGATTTCGCTTGGGTGCCCCGTCCGGCACTCGACCGGAACAGCAGGGCCGAATCCCTCCGAAAACACCGGCTCGGGGCCGCTCCAGTGCCAGGGGCCGGCCCAATGGCGGCCACGTCGGCGCCGAACTCACCCGCCGACGTGGATGCCGGGTCGACGCAGCGGGTCCCGTTCGGTCCGGCGGATGATCTCCCGCACGACCGGCGGGGTGTCCCCCCGGCCCAGGATGAGGTAGCGCGCCAGGTGCGCGATCGGGCTGCCCTCCGACCACTCGAAGTGCGCGTGCGGCCGGACGCCGGTGGCGTCCCGCAGGGCCAGCAGGATCGCGGCGATCGCGTTCGGCGCGGCTGGGCTGTTGGCCCGCAGCACCCGGAAGCCGCCCACCTCGATCCCGTGCACGCGCAACACCTGACTGAACTCCGACGGATCGACCACGTCGATCTCCAGGAACAGCACGTCCGCGGCCCCGGGCACCGGATTCATCCCGCGCTGCGCACGCTCCTTGATCGTGTACTCCTTCACCGACCCCTTCTGCCGCTTGTTCGCGATCAGGTGCAGCTGCCCGTCGTGCGCCAGCGACTCGGTGATGAACCGACGGGCCGCCTCGTCGAACTCGATCCGCTCGGCGCGCAGCTCGGTGGTCCGGGTGACCCGGGAGACCAACGAGACCACGATGATGCCGAGGATGAACAGCGCGGAGATCGTGATGCCGTCCGGCTGTTCGATGACGTTCTCCAGCAGCGCGTACAGCAGCACCAGGGTCAGCACTGTGAAGCCGATCGCGGAGCCACGCCGGTGATTACGGGCCGCGGAGATCGTCACCGCCACCGCGCCGGAGACCATCATGGCCAGGATCCCGGTGGCGTACGCCCCGGCCTGGGCGTTGACGTCGGCGCGAAAGGCGATCGTGATGGCGACGCTGACGACGGTGTAGACGATCACCACGGGGCGTACCGCCCGCGCCCACTCGGGCGCCATGCCGTACGACGGCAGGTAGCGCGGCACGATGTTGATCAGCCCGGCCATCGCCGAGGCGCCGGCGAACCAGAGGATGAGCACGCTGCTCACGTCGTAGACGCTGCCGAACACCTCCCCCAGGTAGGTGTGCGCCAGGAACGCCAGCGCCCGCCCGTTCGCGCCGCCGCCCGGCCGGAACTCCTCCGCCGGAATGAGCGCCGTGGTCACGAAGGTCGTCGAGATCAGGTACACCGACATGATCAACGCGGCGGTGGTGAGCAGCCGACGAGTGTTGCGGATCCGGGCGGCGAGCCGGGCCTGCTTGTCCGCTCCGTCGGCCGAAACCAGGGGCATCATGCTGACCCCGGTCTCGAAACCCGACAGCCCCAGCACCAGCAGCGGGAACGCCAACACGGCGGTGACCAGCACCCCGCCCGGGCCGCCACCGGTCGAGGTCACCGCGGCCGTCCAGTTCGACACGATGCCCGGGTCCTCGACGATCCGGGCCACTGCGACCACGACGATCACCGCGTTGAGCACAAGGAAGACCGCGACCAGCGGGATGGCCACCACCACCGCCTCGCGGAACCCGAGCAGGAACACCCCGCCGAGGATGAGCAGCAGCACCACCGTCACCACGACCGGCACCACGGACCCGTGCAGGACGTCCGGCAGGTACGGGTTCTCCAGCAGGTGCACTGTGGCGTCGGCCGAGGAGAGGGTGATCGTGATGATCCAGGAGGTGGCCACGAAGCCGAGCAGCACGAGGACGAAAATCTTGCCCCGCCAGAACGGCAACAACCGCTCCAACATCGCCACCGAACCCTGACCGTGCGGGCTCTCGTGGGCCACCCGCCGGTACATCGGCAGCATGCCGAACAGGGTGAGCACGACGATCAACAGGGTCGCCAGCGGGGAAAGCGCCCCGGCCGCCACCGCCGCGATTCCCGGCAGGTACGACAGCGTGGAGAAGTAGTCCACGCCGGTCAGGCACATCACCTGCCACCAGGCGTGCCGACGGTTCTGCCCCTCGGTCGCCTCGGGGCCGGGCGGCTGCACCTGGTGCTGGAAGAGCCACCGGCGCAACGGGCTGGCCGGCGGCGCCGAGCGGGCCGCGGTGGCCACACGTTCGGGCACCACGACGCCGTGCCGGCCGCCCCGGTGTGGGCGGGCCGGATCGCGGGCCGCCCGCAGCGCCGGGTCCGGGCCGCTCGGCGCGTGGCGGCGCCCGCTCCAGCGCCCTGGTTTCGCCCGGTGCTCGTCAGCCATCGCCAGTCCCACCCTCACAGGTCCTGATCTGACGGTAGGCGGTGACCCGGCGCCCGACCGGCGGAACCGGGCACCTGTTCGGCCTGCTCAGGACAGGTCCGCGACGGTGAACAGCCGGGCCAGCGCGGGTGGGTCGGCGACGGTCACCGTGGCCGCCGGGTGCCGGGGCCGCCCCCCGGGCACCAGCGCCGGCACCGGTACGGCGAAGCGCAGGCAGATCCCGCCGGCCGCGCTGCTGCCGAAAGTCGCACCGCCGTCGGCCAGCGACAGGTGCGGGCCGATCGCCCGCCACCATCGGTACGGCCCGCTCAGCTCGACGGCGGTGACGTTGTCCCGGTCGGTCCGCAGCCGCCACGGCCCGTACCGGATCATCAGGTCCCGTTCGGTGACGACGACCCAGGCCGTCGCCGGGCGGACCCCCAGCAGCGCCAGCACCGGGCGGAACACCGGGTCGAAGCGGAACGGAAACCGGGCCACGACGCCGGTCATCGGGCGCCGGGCCGAGCGGTGGGCCGCGACACCGGGCCGCCCGGCCGCAGGGGGCCGGGCCGCGCGGGCCGGGGGCGGGCGGCGGGCCGGCGCCGGGCCAGGACGGTCATGGCGCGGGCGTACCCGATCCGAGCCCGCCGACACCCCCGGATCCGCACGCCGGTCGAACTGACCCCCGTTCGGCGCTCCCCCACCGCCGGCCGACACCCCCCGGGCCGGCCGACGGTGGCAGACGGTCGACACCCCCCGGGCCGACCGGCTGTCCCCCGGCGTGACCGACCCGACCTCGGGCGGCCACGCGGGGTGGAACTGGTGGGACGCGCCCCCGCGCTCCGCCGCCCCCCACGGGGCGGAGCGCGGAGGCCCCCCGTCCCGGCTACTGCAGGAACGCCCCGAGGGGCGAGAGCAGCAACCGGCCGAGCGCCGCGGCGTTGTCGTCCAACCGTGTGCGCTCACACTCGCGGGCGTCCGGATCGTGCCGGCACCGCCAGATCTTCTGCGCGTTGCGCCAGGCGACATCGCGGGTGTACTCGACCAGTTCCCCCTGGTACCAGTCGTCGATGTCGCCGTTGAGCATGTCGATGAGCAGCTGCCACCGCTCCAGGTAGCCCCGGCGCAAGCCGGGGATCTTGTCCGCGAAGATGTTGTTGATCTCGAGGTAGTCGTGGTGCTGGTCGCTGCCGTCGACCGGCTCCGACTCCAGGTGGTCGAACGTGGTCACCAGTGCGAACGGCAGGTCGAAGTTGATGTGCGCGTTCACCCCGGCCGCCGCCGACGGCAGCGGGCGGGCATCGGGCCCCCGCATCCGCTCGAAGAGGCACGACCACGCCTTCGGGGTGCCGGGGCTGGAGTCGGTCCACAGTCGCATCGCGTCGAAGTACCGGGCGGCGAACTCGACGTCGAGCCGGGAGAGGAAGACCGGATCGACGAAGCGGTCGTCGTACAGCCCGTCCAGCACGCTGCTGGTGATGGTCAGGTAGAGCTTGTTGAAGTCAGCGAGGGGGCAACTGGCTTCCAACGGTGGCAGCCGGACCAGCATGTCCTGGAGCTTGGTCAGGTGATCGACCACGGCCGGCACGTCCGCGGGATGATCGGCGAGCAGGTCGACGATGTCCCGGTGCACGGGCCCCCAGACCGGTTCGATCATTTTTCCTCCATTGTGGTCGGCGGCATCCCCCGTGCCGTCGTCGACGCGGCCCAGCCTCTCAGCCGACACCGGGGCACCGGATCAGTAGAACGACGTATCCCGGCGCGCACACGCGCCGGGATACGTACTTCAGTGGTCGGGTCGGTCAGCCCCGTTGGTTGCGCAACTGGATCGCGCTGGCCTGCACGCGGGTACGCACCTGGAGCTTGTCGAAGATGTGCGACACGTGCACCCCGATGGTCCGCTCGCTGATGAACAGCCGCTGCCCGATCTCCCTGTTGGTCAACCCCTCGGCGACCAGGGCGAGCACTTCCCGCTCCCGGGCGGTGAGCGCCGCCAACTCGTCGTCGGACGCCTCGACCGGGACGCTGCGCGCACCGGTGGTGCTGTCGCGCTCGTCCAGCGACACCCGGGCCCGCCCGGCCAGCTCGCGGATCTCCGAGGTCAACGGCACCGCGCCCAACCCCTGCGCCACCCGGTACGCCTCCCGCAGGAGCTTGCCGGCGGTCGCCACCCGGCTGCGCCGAGCCAGCAGCGCCTCGGCCTGCCGCAGCCGCGAGTAGGCCGCCGGATAGGGGTGATTGCGTCGATCCCACTCGGCGGCCGACACGGCCCACAGCTCCGGATCGCTGCCGTCGAGGCGGCTCACCTCGGCGGCGCACAGCGCGAGGAAGCCCTCCACCACCGAGCGCACCGGCCGGGCGGCACCGGCGCTCTTGCGGGCCACCCGCTCGGCCACGTCCCGCAGCCGGCGCACCGCCGTCGGGTCCACCTCCACCGTGCGGCTGGCGTGCGCCTCAGCCTCGGCGCGCAGGCCGTGCCAGACCAGCGCGGAGAGGATCATCACGTCGTCGGAACGGCTCTCGGTGAGGCCGCGCTGCACCGCCTGCCGGGCCACGTCGTGCCGGCCCTCCCACATGGCGAGCCCGGAGCGCAGGGTGAGCAGCGGAATGACGTGTCGCGCCCCGCCGCCGGCGAGCAGGGTCGCCACCGCGTCGAGGTCCCGACCGGCGGCCTCGATGTCGCCGTAGCCCACCGACAGCCGACACCGGGCCAACAGCAGCTCCACGGCGTCCGCACCGGACGGTCGGTGCCGCAGGGCCGCGGCCACCACCTTCTCCGCCTCGGCCCACTGGCCCACCCGGAACAGCCCGTTGATGGCGATGGCCAGCAGCCGGGTGCCCCAGGTGCGGCCCAGCCCCAGCTCGGCCACCCGTTCGGCGCCCCGCCGGGCCACCACCACGCCCTCTTCGAGGACGTTCAGCGGCCCGGTCAGCAGCTCCGCCAGGTGCAGGTACGCGCAGGCCACGTCCTCGGGTTGACCGGCACGCTCGGCGGTGTCGAGGGCGTCGCGCATGACCGCCAGACCGGCGTCCGGGTCTTCCAGACAGGCGTCGCTGAAGCCCAACGCCGAACTGGCCAGCACCACCTCCGTGGCCGAGCCCGCCACGTTCTCGGCCAACGCCAACGCCTCGCGGGCCCGCTCACCGGCGTCGGCGTAGCGGCCCAGGTGCAGCAACAGCTCGGCCAGGCGGGCGGCGGCGCTCGCCCGGTCCCGAGGGGAGCAGTCCTCCGCCTTCAGCGCCCGCTGGTACTCCTCCTCGGCCAGCGCGGAGCGACCGGCGGCGGCCAGGTAGCGGGCCCGGCGGATGTGCAGCGCGCAGCTCGGCTCGCCACCCCGCAGCGTGGCCAGCTCCTCCAGCAGGGCCAACGCGCGGGCATGCTCCCCACAGTGGTGGGCCGCCTCGGCGGCGTTCTCGAGCAACTCGACCCGGTCCACAGTCAGCGGGCCCGGCTCGGCGGCCAACTGCAACGCCGCCGACCAGTGTCGGTGCGCCTCGGCGTAACCGTGCAGCCGCTCGGCCTCCTGGGCGGCGGCCACCGCCGCCGGCAGGGCCCGCGCCGGCTCGCCGGCCAGCCGCCAGTGGTGCGCCAACCGGGCCTGGTGCAGCTCACCCGGCGCCGTGGTCAGCGCCTCGGCGTAGCGGCGGTGCAGCCCGGAGCGTTCGGCCGGCAGCAGCTCGTGCGCCAGCACCTCGGCCACGAGGCGGTGCCGCAGCCGGTAGCCCTCGTCGGCGCCGACCAGCAGCCGGTGCGCCACCGCGGCCCGGGCCGCGGCGATCAACTCGTCCTCCGGCATCCGTAGCACCTCGGCCAGCAGCCAGTGCTGCACCGGCTCGACCCCGGCGGCCACCGCGTGCACCACGGCGTGCGCGTGTTGGGGCAGCGCGTCGACCCGGTCGAGGAAGATCTCCCGCAGGGTCTCGGACAGGCCGTCGCGGCCGTCGCGCAGATCCCGGGCCAACTCCTCGATGACGAACGGGTTGCCACCGCTGCGCTGCCACACCTGCTCGGCCGCGTCCGCGGTCAGCGTCCGGCCGACCACAGCGGCGGCGAGCGTCTCGGTGTCGGCGCGGCCCAGCGGCGCCAGGTCGAGCACCCGCACCGTGCGGAGCCGACGCAGCTCGGTGAGCACCCGGCGCAACGGGTGCGCGCCCTGCAACGACTCGGCGCGCACCGCCGCCAGCACCGACAACTGAAGATCACCCAGACCGGCGAGCAGGTAGAGCAGGAGCTGCCGGGTGCTGCGGTCGACCCACTGGAGGTCGTCGAGGATCAGCACCAGCGGGCGGCCCTCGGCGATCAGGTGCAGGCCACGGGAGACCCGCTCCAGCAACGCGCCGGCGCCGTCCGGGCCGGCGGTCTCGTCGGCGAACATCTGCAGCAGCCCTCGCACCGCCGAGGAGGTGCGCGCGGGCGAGGCGGACACCTCGGTGTCGAACCGGCGCAGCGCCTGCAGCAGCGGGTGCAGCGGGGAGGCGTCGCCGATGTCGAGGCAGCTGCCGGTGAGCACCACGGCGCCGCGCTCCCGTAGGCGGTCGCCGATCTCGCCCAAGAGCCGGGTCTTTCCCACACCGCTCTCGCCGGTCAGGAAGACCGCCGCGGTCTGCCCGTGCGCGGCGTCGCCGAGCAACGCGGACCGAACCGTCTGCACCAGCTCGGCCCGGCCCACGAGCGGTGCGGTGTCCACATCGCTGGCCATGCCACGCAGCCTAATCACAGTGCCCCTCACCGTTCTACGGCCGCCCACCGCTTGTGGTACTCCTCGCGTCGACTTTGCGACTAAAGGTTGCAGGTGGCCGACATACGTCGTTCGGCAGATCCCCCGTCGGCCCACTAATGCCAATCTCCGGAGGTGATCAGGCAACAGCGGGGAGAAAGGCCGGTGCGACACCCATGACCACCAGCATCATCGTCGACACACAACGGACCGTCACCCCGCTCTGGCCGGTACCTCAGGAGAGGCGCGTCGTCACCGTCCTCTTCGCGGACATCGTCGGCTCCACGGCCCTGGTGGACCGGCTCGACCCCGAGGACGTCCGAGCGTTGCAACGGGCCTACTTCGACACCGTGGCAGGTGTGCTGCACCGCTGGCACGGGGTGGTGGAGAAGTACATCGGCGACGCCGTGATGGCGCTCTTCGGCGCTCGGCACTCCGACGGCTTCGACGCGTACCGGGCGGTGCGCGCCGGGCTCGAGATCCAGGCCGCGCTGGACCGACGGCCCATGGTCGACGGCATCAGGCTGCGTGTCCGGGTCGGTGTCGCCACCGGCGAGGTCGTGGCCGACCTGGGCGACGTCGTCACCGGTGGGCACGGCGTGGCCAGCGGCGCGGTGATCACCACAGCGGCCCGCCTGCAGGAGTACGCCGCGCCCGGTGCCGTCGCGCTCTGCGCGGCCACCGCGCGCGCCACCGCCGGCCTGATCACCCAGCGTCAGCTCACGCCGGTGCCGGTCGCCGGTCGGGTGCCGCCGGTGCCGGTCTGGCACGCCGTCGGTCCGGTACGCCCCGGCGCCGACCGGCACGACGGCCCGTTGATCGGTCGACGCCGCGAACTGGCCACCATCCACGACCAGTTGGGCGCGGCCATCCGAGACCGGACGCCACGCTGGATCTCACTGGTCGGCCCCACCGGCAGTGGCCGCAGCCGGCTGCTGCACGAGCTGACCCGTGGGCTGACCACGGTGGACGGATTGGCGGTCCGCTGGTGCGTGGCGCACTGTCAGCCGTACCCCGATCAGGTGTTGGCGCCGGTCGCGCACCTGCTCCGCAGCCTCGCCGGGATCCGGCACAGCGACGGCCCGGCGGCGGTCCACGACCGGCTCGTCGCCGCCCTGACGCCGCTGTTCCCGCCGACCCGGGTGGCCACCGCCGTTCCGGCGCTCCAGCGGATGCTGACCACCCCGGACGGCTCGGCCGCCGCCCTCGCCGGCGCGGCGATCTGCCGCGAGGTCCTACTGCGGCTGGCCGCCCACCGGCCACTGATCGTGGCAGTCGACGACCTGGACCGGGCCGCGCCCCCGGTGAGCCGCTTCCTGCACGCGCTGTTCGGCGCGGCGACGGAGCGCGGGCTGCCGCTGGCCCTGCTCACAGTGCACCAGCCGCAGTGGGCCGACACCCGGCCCGGCCCGGCACGCCAGATGACGATCGGACCACTGGCCACTGTGCAGTCCGGGCGGCTGCTGCGCCACCTGCTCACCCGGGCCGGGCAGCCGGTGGCCCTGGTCGACCGGCTGCTGCCGCTGGTGGGAGGCCGCCCCGGGCACGCGGCGGCGTACGTCACGTCGCTGGTGGACGGTGCCGATCCGGCGGCGCTCCCGCTGCCCGAGGCGGTACGTCGGGCCGTCGGCGCGGAGCTGGACCACCTCGACGGTGAGCGGCGGGCGGTCCTGATGGCCGCCGGCACCCTCGGTGGTCTGATCTCCGGGGCGGCCGTGGACCGGGCACTCGGCTGGACGCCCGGTCGGTCCGCATCCGCGCTCCGCAAGCTGGTCGCCGCCGGGCTGCTCCTCCCCCACCACGTCGACGGGTACGCGTTCGCCGCTCCCGCGCTGCGCCAGGTCGCCGTCGAACGGTTGCCCCGCGCCCTGCGGGTCGTCTTCCAACGCCGGGCCGTCGACGTGCCGAGCGGCGACGCCGGGCACCTGGACGCCACCCCGCCCGACCCGCGCGCTCGTGGCGTCAACGGCTCGGCGGCGAGGAGTGCGGAGATCGTGCGCCTCGACACCGTCGGCACTCGGACCGGCCGCCTCGACGCCGTCTTCGCGGCGCTGGCCCCGGCAGGGCCGGGCGGTGGCACCGGCCCGACCGCGCTGAGACGAGGCAGCCCCACCCCGACGATGGCCACCCGTCCCGCCGCGTCGGGTTCCGACGCCAACCGTACGGCGGGCTCACGCCGGCTCCGAGCCGTCGCCTCGGCGGGCGACGTACCGCCGACGCCTGCCACGGCGGCGTCCCGACCTCGGCGCAGTGCGGGCGGTGACCCGTTCCGGGACATCGGACGGCCCGCAGTGCCGATCCGCCCCACGCCGGCGGGTTCGGCTGGGCACCGGACACTCGCCGACGCCGGCACTGCGCCGGGCGTGGTGCGGGCAATACCTCGCCCACCGTTGATCCGCCCACTGGACGGCCTGCCCGCCACCGCCTGACCATGGGGCATCGGGGCGGTTCAGGGCAGGTCAGGACGGTCGCCCTCCGAACTGCCAGTTGTGCACCTCGATGTCGGCGTACCGGTCCACGGTCAATATGGCGCGCGCCGCGTCCGGGTTCGGCGCCCGCAGCAGCGCGGCGGTGCCGAGCCAGGTGACGCCGTCGTCGGCCAGCAGGGGCCCGTACGCGACCAGCTCGTGCGGGTCGGGCGGCACGGCCAGGTCGGCGGCCTGCCCGGCGCCGAGGCCGAGCACCAGATAACGGGTGCCGCCGGTCCGACCGCCAGGGAAGTCCCACATGGTGCGGCCCAGCGTGTTGCGCCACCGGCGCAGCAGCACGTCCCGGTACACGCCGGCCTGGTAGTTCGGTTCCTCGAACGCGAACGCCCGCGCGGCAGCCGGGTCGGGCACGTCGACGATGTGCACGCTGCCGGTGGGCGTGTCGCCGACGAAGGTCGGGCCACGGGCGATCATTCCCGCCGCGTACCGATCCATGTACGACCAGTGCTCGGGCAACAGGTCGTCGCGCAAGGCCGCCGAGCCGGGCCGGTCACTGTGGTAACAGAGAAACTCCACGCCGCATTCTCGCCGGGTGCCCCTCGTCGGCGGCGGGCCGGGTGCCGCAGTGGCCGCTACGGTACGGACGCCGAGGCCAGCAGCGCGCGCCTGCCGTGATCTGGATGCCCGGTGTCCCGTGGCAGCGGTCGAGCCGCTCACCAGCGCGACTAGGATTGGTCCGTCATGCTGCTACGGGTGCTCGGGCCGCTTGAGGTCGAGGTCGACACAGGCGGGCCGGTCGACCTCGGCGGCCCCCGCCAACGCGCTGTGCTCGCGCTGCTGCTCGCGGCCCGCGGCCAGGTCGTCTCCGTCGGGCAGATGATGGAGGATCTGTGGCGGGGTGACCCGCCGCCCCGGGCGATCGCCTCCCTCCAGGCGTACGTCTCGCATCTGCGTCGCCTTCTGGAGCCGGCCCGCGAGCGCCGGGCGCCGGCCCGGGTCCTGGTCACCGCGCCACCGGGCTACGCGCTGCGGCTGCCCGTCGACGCCGTCGACGCCGGTCGGTTCGAGACGCTGCTCGCCGAGGCGCGTGCGGTCGGCCCCGCCGACCCGGACCGGGCACGTCGGTTGCTCAGCGTCGGGCTCGAGCTGTGGCGCGGTCGGGCGTACGCCGAATTCGCCGGTGAGCCGTGGGCGCAGCCGGAGGTGCTGCGGCTGGAGGAACTGCGGCTCGGCGCCCGGGAGCTGCTGCTCGACGTGACGATGCGCTGCGGCGACGCGGCCGAGGCGGTGCCGGAGGCGGAGCTGTTGACCCGGCAGGCGCCGCTGCGGGAGGAGAGCTGGCGGCTGCTGGCGCTGGCGTTGTGGCGTACCGGTCGGCAGGGCGACGCGCTCGCCGCGCTGCGCCGGGCCCGGACGACCCTGGCGGACCAGCTCGGACTGGACCCGGGCCCGGCGCTGGTCGAGGTGGAGTCCGCCATCCTGGGCCAACGACTCGACCTGCTGCCACCGGCGGCGGCGACAGCGCTACGCGTCCAGCGGCAGGGGCCGGTGGAGGTCTTCGTCGGCCGGGAGGCAGAGCTGGAGGCGCTTCGGCAGGCAGCCGCCGAGGCGGTGGCGAGCGGGCCGCGAGTCGCTCTGCTCAGCGGTGAGGCCGGGGCCGGCAAGACGAGCCTGCTCACCCGGTTTCGGGACGAGCTCACCGCTAACGGCTGGCTGGTCGCTGTCGGCCGCTGCCCCGAGGTCGAGGGCGCCCCGCCGGCCTGGGCCTGGGTCGAGGCGCTCCGGCAACTCGCCGAGCAGGCGCCCCCGGGCGATCTCACACCGGCGCTCGCCCCGCTGCTCGGTGGGGGCGACGGCGAGGCCGGCGGCGACGTCACGGCCGGCCGGTTCCGGCTGCACCGCGCCGTCGGCGCCTGGTTGGACGCCGCCGCGGCCCGCAGACCGGTCACCATGATCCTCGACGACCTGCACGCCGCCGACGCGGAGACGTTGCTGCTGTTGCAGAGCGTCACCGAGATGACCACCGGCACCGTCCTGTTCGTCGCGGCGCTGCGTCCCGCCGACAACACCGAGCGGCTCGCCGACACGATGGCCGTCCTGGCCCGCCGGTCACCGCAGCGGATCCCGTTGGGCGGTCTGAGCACGTCCGAGGTCGAACGGCTGCTCGGCGCGCTGGCCCGGACCACGGTCGACCCGGACACGGTCACCGCGTTGGCCGAGCGGACCGGCGGCAACCCGTTCTACGTCCGGGAGTCGGCGCGACTGCTCGCCGCCGAGGGCACGCTCGTGGCCACCTCCGACGTGCCCGAGGGCGTCCGCGACGTGCTGCGCCGACGACTCTCCCGCCTCCCGTCGACGGCCGTCTCGGTGCTGCGTCTCGCCTCGGCCGTGGGTCGGGAGGCCGAGGTGCGAACGCTCGTCGACGCTGCCGGCACCGACGAGGGAAGCGTCCTGCGGGCGCTGGAAACCGGGTTGGCCGCCGGGTTGCTCACCGAACCGGCGCCCGGGCGGGTGCGGTTCGTGCACGGCCTGGTCTGCGACACCATCTACACCGACCTGCCGCAGCTGCGCCGCACCCGACTGCACGCGCGGATCGCCGCCGCCACCCGTCGGCTGCGGCCCGACGACTACCCCGCCCTGGCCCACCAGTACGCCCGGGCCGCGTCGGCCGACACCGCACCGCTCGCCGTCGACTACGCCATCCGGGCCGCCGAGTTGGCCGAGCGGCGGTACGCGTACGACGCCGCGATCGAGCTGCTCAGCAACGCTGTCGAGGCCGCCGCCACTGTCGCCGGCGACCGCGACGCGCTCCGGGTCGACCTGCTCGGGCGGCTGCTGCGCGCCCAGGCGCGGGCCGGCGCGGTGGCCGCCGCCCGGCAGACCCGCGCTCGGGCGATCGACGTCGCCGCGGCGTCCGGCCGCGACGACCTGCTGGTCGCGGCGTTCACCGCGTGGACCGTGCCCACCCCGTGGCTGACCCACGAGTACGGCGTGGTGGACCACCGGGTCGTCGAGCTGCTCGGGCGGCTGCTGCGCGCCGACGAGCTGGACCCGGTCGCCCGCTGCCGGCTGCTGGAGGCGCTGGCCACGGAGTTGGACGGCGAGTCCGATCCACGAGGCGTGGCGGCCGGACGGGAGGCGCTGGCCCTCTCGCAGCGGTTCGACGACCCCGAGCTGCGCGCCCTCGGGCTGGCCGCGCGGCTGCGCACCATGAGCTACGAGCGGGAGGCGCCGGACCGTCGGACCTTCGCCAGTGAGCTGCGTGACCTCGCCGACGAGCACGGGCTGGTGACCTACCGTTCGGTCGCCGAGCAGGCGCTGGGCCACTGCGCTGCCGCGCTCAACGAACCGGACGAACTGCGCCTCAGCGTCGCCCGGCAGGGGTGGCTCGCCGAGACGTACCAGCTGAACGAGGCGCAGACGATCAACCTGTGCTCGCTGGGCGCTCTCGCGCACATCGCCGGCGACTTCGCCGCGGCGCGGCGGCACTACGACCAGGTCGCCGTGCAGATGCGGCGGCAGGGTTCGCTGCACGCCGAGGCCTTCCACTACTTCTCCACCGGCACCCTGCTGATCAGCCAGGGGCGGTTCGCTGAGCACCTGGAGGCGACCCGGCGAATCCGGGGGTCGTTGGGTCCGATCGTGGACGACCTGCTGGCGCTGGCGCTGATCGGAAGCGGGCGCCTGGACGAGGCGCGCGCCATGCCTGTCGGGCGGCACACCTACCGCCCGGACTACTTCGAGTCGGCGCTGCTCAGCGTGCGCGGGATGGTCGTCGTGGCGCTGGGTCGACGGGACCTTGCCCAGCCCGTGATCGACGCGCTGCTCCCGGTACGCGACCAACTGGCCGGTTTCTCCACCACAGCGGCCGTGGTGCGGCCGGTCGCGCTGACCCTCGGTGAGCTGTTCCGGCTGGTGGGCCGCACCGAGGAGGCGACCCGGCACTTCACCCTCGCCGCGCGGGTCGCCCGTCGGTGGGAGTCGCCGCACTGGCTGGCCGAGGCGACGGCGGCGATGGCCCGCTGACCGTCACTGTTGGCGGATTCCAAGCCGGTTCCAAGTGGCACCGAGCATGATCAACAGATCTGTGCCAGTTGATCCCTCGGAAAGGTCACCGTGAACCAGAACCAGCGCGAAGCCATGGCCGACGTACGCGACATGTACATGGCGCACTCGGCGCTCCGTCGCGAGTTCAGCCTGCTGCCGCAGCTCGTCCGCGACGTCACCCCGGGCGACGCCACGCGCGCGGAGGTCGTCGGCGCCCACGCCGAGATGCTCTGCCACATCCTGCACCTGCACCACGAGGGCGAGGACCTGCTGCTCTGGCCCCGGCTGCTGGAGCGCGGCGGCGCGGAGGCCGCGGCGATCGTCCCCACCATGGAGGCGCAGCACCACGCCATCGAGGACGCCCACACGACGGTGGTCGCCCTCCTCCCCCAGTGGCGCCGCACCGCACGCGGCGGTGAGCAGCTCGCGGACGCCCTGGAGCAGCTACGCGCCGCGCTGATCGAGCACATGGCCCTGGAGGAGAGCGAGATCCTGCCGCTGGCGCAACGGCACGTCACCGCCCGGGAGTGGATGCAGCTCGGCGAGCACGGCATGAGCAAGTCCCCGAAGAAGCAGCTCCCGCTGGCCTTCGGCCTTGCCATGTACGAGGGCGACCCGGAGGTGGTCAAGGCGGTGCTGGCGCACGCTCCGCTGCCGGCCCGGCTACTCATGCCGATCATCGCGCCCCGGCTGTTCGCCAGCCACGCCAAGCGGGTGCACGGCACCGCCACGCCCCCGCGCATCGGCGCCAGCGTCCGCTGAGCGAGGTCAGCGGCTCGGTCGGCGGCTCGCCGAAACTCCGCCGTACCCTGAACATGATCGATCCGGCGACCCAGCCGGCCGGGGATCCCGGCCGGCTGGGTCGCCGGGATTACTGGCCCACTTGGCTGCGTCCGGATACCGACGCCGGGGGCGCCAACCGCGCCACGGGCGGGAGCGGCGAGACATCCGGAGAGGCTTGGAACGCCGAGATGGCGAGCGCGGCGAAGCGCCGGGAGGCGCTGACCTGAGTGGTCGGCGAGGTCGCGTTGATACCGCTGTTGGCCATGAGCACGAGGATGACGTCGTCCAGGACGAAGTCGGGGCGGAGGCGACCCGCATCCTTGGCGCGCCGGGCCAGTTCGTCGATCGCTCTCAGCGCGTATTCACGGCGCGCCTCGAAATCAACTGCTTTGGGAAAGTTCGAAATTAGAGCTGCGGTAAAGCCTCGGTCGCGTGCGTGCAGTTCACACATTTTCTCGATCACGAGACAGAAGCCGTGCCATGGATCCGAATCGGCAAGACCCTCGTCGACAACGCCGCGACACGCGTACATCTGTTCTGTGAATGCCTCGGTGACCAGCATCTCCTTGGTCGGAAATCGGCGGTAAAGGGTGGCGGGTGCAACCCCGGCGCGCCGGGCAACCTCCCGCATCGGCACGTCCAGGCCGTCAACGGCGAAGACAGCGCGGGCGGCCTCGAGGATGCGCTCGCGGTTGTCCAGGGCGTCGGAGCGGAGGGCGTGAGGCAAACGATCGGTCACGACTCTCACTTTAGCGAGGCGGACAGCGGCCTGCGTTAGCGTCCGTGCGTATGAGGGCTTTGCAATTTTCGAAGTACGGTCCCGCGAGTGTCCTTGAGGTCTCGGAGGCACCGGAACCGCACGCCGGACCCGGCCAGATTCGGGTGGCGGTTCGGGCCTCGGGTGTCAATCCTGCCGATACGTACGTTCGCGCCGGCCGATTCCAGGAGTGGATGCCGCTCCGTCTGCCGCACGTGCCGGGTGTCGACGCTGCCGGCGTGGTGGATGAGGTCGGTGACGGGGTGACCACGGCTCGGGTAGGACATGAGGTTTTCGGGATCACGGACTACGCCCAGATGGGCGGAGCGAACGCCGAGTACGCCGTCCTGGCCGCGTGGGCACCGAAGCCGGCCGCCCTGACCTGGGTGCAGGCCGGCGGCGCGGCGGGCAACATCGAGACGGCCACCCGAGTGCTAGACCGGTTGGGCGTCAAGAACGGCACTACGCTGTTGATCGAGGGCGCGGCCGGCGGGGTCGGCACGACCGCGATCCAACTCGCTGTCGCTCGCGGTGCGGCCGTCATCGGCACGGCCAGCGACCGCAACCATGAGTTCGTCGCCGCGCTCGGGGCGATCCCGACCACCTACGGCCCCAGGCTGGCCGAGCGGGTCCACACTCTGTTGCCCGGAGGGGTGGATGTCGTACTCGACTGTGCCGGCTCTGGTTCTCTACCAGACCTGGTCGGGCTGGTCGCGAGCCCGGACAGGGTGGTGAGCATCGCCGACATCAACGCCGCGGCCTACGGGGTGCACGTGTCGCGCGGCTCTGGCCCCGGCGCGGACACACCGGCTTTCGAAGGAATCGCCGCCGTCGGCGAACTCGCCGAGCGGAGTCGTTTCACAGTGCCGGTCGCGGCCGTGTTCTCTCTGGATGAGGCGGCCGCCGCCCACGAGCTGAGCGAGTCCCGCCATGCGCGAGGCAAAATCGTGCTGAAGCCGTAGGGTGCCCCACCCAGCCTCTGTCCACCTGACCCGGGCACACACGGCCGACCATCCGGTGTGGTGGGCGAGCACACGCGGGCGCGGTCCGCGGGACGGGTGTTCAGCGGGCGGCCAGGAAGGCCAGCACGCGTGGCCAGGCCGCTGCGGTGGCGTCCGGGGAGTATTCGGCGACGTCCGGGTCGGTGAACAGGTGGCCCACGCCGGGATAGTGGAAGACCGTCAGGTCGGCCCCGGCGTCGGTCAGGGCCTGCTGCCACTCGTCGACCTCGTCCGGCGCGTCGTACGGGTCGGGGTCGGCGAGGTGCAGCTGCACCGGCAACCCGGGTCGGACCGCGTCCGGGGCGCCGCCGGTGCCGTGCAGCAGGAGCAGGCCGGCGGCGTCGCGGCGTTCGGCCAGCAGCGCCCCGGCCACCCCGGCGCCCATCGAGAAGCCGGCGAGCACCGTGGCCGGTGGCAGGTCACGCAGCGCGTCGCGGGCTCGGTCCAGCACCACCTCCTGGCCGATCTTCTCGAGTAGCGCGAAGCCCTCCTCGACGGTGTCGGTGGCCGGGACGCCGTACAGGTCTGGGGTGCTGACCTGGTGCCCGGCGGCGCGTAACCGGTCGGCGGCGGCGCGCACGGCGGGCCGCAGCCCGTACACGGAGTGGAACAGCACGACGTGTCGCATCCGGTCATCCTGCCGCAGTCGAGCGGCCGTCCGGTGTGGCCACGCGGAGTGGGAGCATGATCGTGGTCGAGTCATCGGGTGTCCACTCGGGGCTGTGTTGGCGAACGGTGCGCCGGGATGGCGACATCGGTGGCCGGCTGAGCTGCTCTACCGGGACGGGACGCTCGGGAGCAGGTCGTCGTCGCGTCCGGTCTGGGGTAGCCCAGCCGCAGCGGCGATGGCGTTGACGGCCTCGTTCAGTCCGGTGGTCTCGGGGAGGACGAGTTCGTCGGGCCAGCCCAGGACGTCATGGGCGGCGTACCAGCCGCTCATGTGCTCGGCGGTGAACTCACCGGCCTGCGGGCGGGTGAGGTGTCGGCGCAGGGTCTCGGCCAGGGACACGTCGAGATAGCAGAACAGGGACCGGCCGCGGTGGTCGTCCCGCAGGGAGGTCAGCATGCTGCGGTAGCGGCTGCTGTGCATGATGCCCTCCAGCACGACGTGATAGCCGTGGTCAAGCGCAAGCCGGACGGTTTGCCCGATCAACGCCGGCGCCGCGCCGCCGGGCTTGTCCCGCTCGCGCAGCAGGATGCGGCGCAGGTAGTCCTGCTCGACCAGGGCGCAGCCCCGGCCGTGTCGGCGTCGTAGCTCGCGGGCGATGCTGCTCTTGCCGGAGCCGGAGTTGCCCCGGACGCAGACGAGGATCGTGTCCGGGCTGCCAGTGGGTTCAGCGAGCACGATGCCTCCTCGGCTTCAGTGGTTGCGCACTGTGAGTTTGAGGGCGAATGCGGCGTACCCGCGGGTGCTGTCCTCCCTTAGGAAGATCAGCGACGCCGCAGGCCGACCCGGTGCCAGACGTCGCAGGTCCGATCGACGCCCGGTTGCGTTATGCCACAACTTGTCCGCTTTGCCCTCGTTCAGTTGTTGACGGGTGCGCCATGCGAACAGGCCCGTCAGTCCACTGAACGGGGGAAATTGGTGAGGCCTGTCCTGCGAAGAATCACAAGCGCGTCCACGGCGATGCTGGTCGCCGGCCTGGCAACCCTGGGGTTGGGGACGCCGGCACGGGCGGCACCGGGGGACGCGAACGCACGCGGTGCCGTTATCGACCTGTCCGCGGAGGTGGCCGGTATAGCCGTGATCACCGCCGATGCTGTCATCGGTACGGCCACCGCGCCGGCCGCCGGCGGTACCGACACCGAAACCCTGCTGGCCATCTCGGTACCCGGGACGCTCGGAGTGACCGCCAGCGGCACCGTCGAGGAGGTCACCGCCACCAGGGCGGCGGGTGTGTCGTCGGCGTCGTCCAGCGTCAACGGCCTCAACCTGGCCGTGCTCGGTATCGACGTGCTGGACGCTACCGAGGTCACCGCCTCCGCGACCTGCCCGCAGACAGGCGCGACCAGTGCGGGCACCACGCTCGCCGGGCTAGAGCTGTTCGGCTCGGCGGTCACGCTGACGGCGAACACCCCCGCCGTCGTGGGCAGCGCGGCCGTCGTGGTGCCGGGGCTGGCGGGTGCCAGCCTGAACGCCTCGTTGACCCGCGTCGAGACGACCACCGCCACCGGCGCCACCGCCATCGCAGTGCGGGCCACGCTTACCCTGTCGGGCACCGTCCTCGGCGTCCCGACGACCATCCCGGTCGGGACCGTGATCGTGGCCGAGGCCACCTGTGAGCGCCCACCGGCGGCGCCCGCCGCCGCGACGATCACCCCGGACGAGGGCCCGCAGTCGGGCGGTCAGACGGTGACGATCACCGGTACGGGCTTCATTGCGGGCGGCACCACGGTCACCTTCGACGGCGTACCGGCGACCGGTGTCACGGTGGCGCCGGGCGGTGCCTCGCTGACGGCGGTCACTCCGCCTGGTGCGGTCGGTCCCGCGTCGGTCGTGGTCAGTACGGTGAACGGCACGTCGCCGCCGCTGGGCTACACGTACCTGGCCGACGGCAGCGCGGCCGTCATCACCGGTCTTACGCCGACATCCGGGCCGACCGCCGGCGGCACGACGGTAACGATCACCGGCACCGGTTTCACCGGTGTGGCGGGAGTGGACTTCGACGGGCTACCCGGCACGGGGTTCACGGTCAACCCGGCCGGCACCACGATCACCGTGGTGACCTCGCCGAACCCGGAGGGACCGGCCCTGGTCGAGTTGGTCTTTCCGGCCGGTCGGGTGACCGCGCCGACGTTCACCTACATCGCGCCGACGATCACGTCAATCGTGCCGAACACCGGCCCGACAACCGGCGGTACGACGGTAACGATCACCGGGACCGGGTTCACCGGCGCGACCGGAGTCACCTTCGACGACACGCCGGGCACCAACCTCGTCGTGGACCCGAGCGGCACCTCGCTGACCGTGGTCACACCACCCGGGCAGGTCGGTCCGGTGGACGTGACCGTGCACGTCCCAGGCGCGAACGCGACCGCACCGAACGGGTTCACGTACGTGACGGCACCGCCCACCGCTGCGTCGATCACGCCGAACACCGGCCCGCAATCAGGCGGCCAGACGGTGACGATCACCGGCACCGGCCTCGTCCCCGGTGACACGACCGTCACCTTCGACGGTGCGCCAGCCACCAACGTCACGGTCAACCCGGGCGGCACGTCGCTGACGGCGGTCACGCCGCCCGGCGCGGTCGGGCCGGCGGCCGTGGTGGTGACCACCGGCGGCGGATCGGCGACTCCGCTTGACTACACCTACGTCGCCGACGGCAGCGCCGCCAACGCGACCGGACTGACCCCGACGACCGGGCCGACCTCAGGTGGCACCACGGTCACCATCACCGGAACCGGCTTCACCGGGGCGACCGGAGTGACCTTCGACGGGGTGCCCGGCACCGGTTTCACCGCCAACCCGGCCGGCACCACGATCACCGTCGTGACCCCGCCGAACACCGCCGGACCTGCGGACGTGCGACTGGTGTTCCCTGCGGGCACCGCCGTCGCGCCACCGTTCACGTACGTCGCGCCGACGATCACCTCGATCGTGCCGAACACCGGCCCGATCACCGGTGGTACCACCGTGACGATCACCGGGACCGGCCTCACCGGCGCCACCGGCGTGAACTTCGGCAACACTCCGGGGACCAACCTCGTCGTGAACCCGAACGGCACCTCGCTGACCGTCGTCACCCCACCCGGCCTGCCCGGCCCGGTGGACGTGACCGTGCAGCTACCCGGTGACGACGTCACCGAACCAGGCGGGTTCACCTACGAAATCGCCCCACCGCGCATCGACACCGTGAACCCGAGTCAGGGGCCAACCGGCGGCGGCACGACCGTGACGGTCGGTGGTTCCGGGTTCATGCCGGGCGCGACAGTGGTCACCATCTGCGGAAAGACCATCCCGGCCAGCCAGGTCACGGTGGCAGCGGACGGTCGCACGTTGACCTTCCGCAACCCGCCCTGCCCGGCTGGAAACACCACGGTCATCGTGAGCACCGACGGTGGATCCTCCAACGGGCTCACCTTCCGCTACGTTTCGCGGATTCTGCCGGTGACCGGTGACACCATCGCCGCACCGCTGACCATCGGGGCGATGCTGGCGCTCCTCGGCGTCGTCCTCGTGCTGCTGACCCGCGGACGGCAGCACGCCGGCCGAATCGACTGACCGGTAGTCCCGGCCAGGGCCCAGACTGGGCCCTGGCCGGGACGCACGCGGACGACTTTCCCGAGGTGCCTGACCGTTGTCGGGTGCGGCGGCCAGAGCCCTCCAGTTCCGCACAAGGATGCCGGTTCGTTTGACAAGCCCGACCAACCGGCCCGGCTCATCCTCGATGACCTGCAACGTGTCCACGCCAAAGTGATCGACGATCCGCTCGGCGAACACCGGCCCGATCCCCTTGACTGGAGTCGACAACCCGCGGATTAAGAGTCAGACCAGTGCCGCCAGCCGCGCGACCAGGTCGGTCGGTGGCGGCATCGCGGCGATCTCGCGGCTGACCTGCGCGGCAGCGGTCCGCAGACGCTCGTCGGTGAGCAGCCGGGTCAGCGCCTGCGCGGTGATGTCCCGGGGGCGCAGCGCCAGGCCGGCGCCCCGGCGGGCCACCAGCTCGGCGTTGTGCCGCCGGTCCCCCGGACCCGTGGTGGCCAGCTGGGGCCGACCTGCGGCGAGTGCGCCGAAGGCGCTGCCCGCACCACCGTGGTGCACCAGCGCCGCGCTCGCCGGCAACGCCTCGTCGAGCGGAATCCAGCCGACCACCCGCACGTTGCCGGGCACCGAGCGGGCCGACCGCTCGTCGGGGCGGACCAGCACGATCTCGGCGTCCACCTGGGCGGCGGCGGCCACCACGGCGGGCATCGGCCCCCGGTCGCCGGGGCCGGTGAGGGTGCTGCGGGTGACCAGGATGCGGGGGCGCTCACCCGGCTCGCGCAGCCAGGCCGGCAACTCCCCGCCGCCGACATAGGACGTGTAGCGCATCGGCCAGCCGCCCTGGGTGGCGACGCTCGGTGGGGCCACGGCGAGGGCGGCGGCCGGCGTGGGCAGCTCGGTGAGGCCGTGGCGGCGCAGTGCGGCGCCGAGTCGGGCGACGGTGGCGCGGACCAGGTCCCGGCCGTCGAAGAGGGCGTTCTCCTGGCGTACGGCCGGCACGTCGAGCCGTGCGGCGGCCACCGCACCGGCGACCGCGAACGGCTCGTACAGCACCAGATCCGGCCGCCACCGGGTGGCGAGCGCCACCACCGGGTCGGTGAGCTGGTCGTTGAGCGCGCCGAACAACAGGCCGGCGCCCCGGGTGCCGGCGGTGCCGGCCATTTCCGCCCGCGCGATCAGCGGATGGCGGGGGAAGACCCGCAGCGCGATCCGCCTGAAGTCGAAGCCCGGTGCGATGTCCTGCACCGGCAGACCCGCCTCGGCGGCGGCCAGAGCTCCGCCGCCGGTGGCCACCAGCACGTCGTGGCCGGCGTCGCGCAACGCGACGGCGAGCGGCACCAGTGGGAAGACGTGCCCGACGAGCGGGGCGGAGACCACCAGCACGCGCATGGGCAGGATCCTATGTCGACCACTGCCATGCCCGAGGGCCCGGAACGTCGGGCAGCGGTCAGGCGGACGGTCGCTGGTCGACGATGCGGCGCATCTTGCCCATCGACCGTTCCACGGTGTCGGGGGCCAGAACGTCGACCGCCACGCTCACGCCGATGGTGTTCTTCACCAACTGGACCAGCGTGTCGCTGGCCCGCTCGGCGGCGTCCACGTCGACGTCGGCCCGCCGCTCCACCCGCACCGTGAGGGTGTCCAGTCGGCCGTGCCGATCGAGGACGCACTGGAAGTGCGGCGAGAGCTGCGGGGTGCGCAGGATCAGTTCTTCGATCTGGGTGGGGAAGATGTTCACCCCACGCAGGATCATCATGTCGTCGGTGCGGCCGGTGATCTTCTCGATCCGGCGCATCGGGCGGGCGGTGCCGGGCAGCAGCCGGGTCAGGTCGCGGGTGCGGTAGCGCACGACCGGCATCGCCTCCTTGGTCAGGGAGGTCAACACCAGCTCACCCCGCTCGCCGTCGGGCAGCACCGCCCCGGTGACCGGGTCGATGATCTCCGGGTAGAAGTGGTCCTCCCAGAGGTGCAGCCCGTCCTTGGTCTCGACGCACTCGGTCGCCACGCCGGGACCCATCACCTCGGAGAGCCCGTAGATGTCGACGGCGTGGATGTCCAACTGCTGCTCGATCTCGCGGCGCATGTCCTCGGTCCACGGCTCGGCGCCGAAGATGCCCACTTGCAGTGAGGTGGCCCGCGGGTCGATGCCCTGGCGGCGCATCTCGTCGACGATGGCCAGCAGGTAGCTGGGCGTGACCATGATGACCTCGGGCTCGAAGTCGCGGATCAGCATGACCTGACGCTCGGTCATGCCCCCGGAGACCGGGATGACGGTGCAGCCCAGTTCCTCGGCACCGTAGTGCGCGCCCAGGCCACCGGTGAAGAGCCCGTAGCCGTACGCGACGTGCACCCGGTCGCCGGGGCGGCCGCCGGAGGCGCGGATCGAGCGGGCCATCAGGCGCGCCCAGGTGCGCAGGTCGTCGCGGGTGTAGCCGACCACTGTCGGCCGACCGGTGGTGCCGGAGGAGGCGTGCAGGCGGGCGACCCGCTCGCGGGGTACGGCGAACATGCCGAACGGGTAGTTCTCCCGCAGCTCCGCCTTGCCGGTGAACGGGAAGCGCGCCAGGTCGTCGAGATCCCGGCAGTCGTCGGGGTGCACCCCGGCCGCGTCGAACGCCTGCCGGTAGTGCGGCACGTTGTCGTACGCGTGCCGCAACGACCAGCGCAGTCGGTCGCGTTGCAGGGCGCGCAGCTCGTCGATGCCGGCGCGCTCGATCGGCTCCAGCTCCTCCGGACGAGGGGTGCGGTCCTGCATCGGCTGCCTCCTTGGCGCGGCGGTCCCGGTGGGGCTGCGGGTACCGTACGCCCGCTGTCGCCCGCGGCCGGCGGGCGGTCAGCGGGTGGCCGGCAGCCGGTGCAGGGCATCGACCAGCGGCGCCAGCTCGGGGGTGGCCTCCGCCTGGGCGAGCGCGTCGGTGAGCACCCGGTCGTGGGTGGGTCGGGTCTGGGCGAGCAGCTCGGAGCCGGCCGGGGTCAGCTCGGTGTAGATGCCGCGCCGGTCGTCGGCGCAGAGGATGCGGGTGAGCAGCCCTCGCTGTTCGAGGCGGGTGACCAGCCGGGTGGTGGCGCTGCCGGAGAGCGCGGCAGCGCGGGCGAGCTGGCTCATCCGCATGTGCCAGCCATCTTGGCGGGAGAGCGCGTCGAGCACCGTGTATTCGACGACGGAGAGGCCGTGGCCGGCCTGTAGGGCCCGCTCCAGGGATGTCTCGATCAGCCCGTGCAGGGCGGCGAGGGTGCGCCAACCCTGCGCGCGGATCTCGACCGCGTCGTCGGCGATGCCCATGCCGGCCTCCTCGGTGTGATCTGAACGGACCCCAGGTTACCACGCTTGCGCCGATATGAAGCGCGTGCAAGTATTTCGTTGCCGGCGCCTGTAGTTGCACACGCCGCATAACTGCCCTCTCCCGATGGGAAGACAATGCCCGTACGCCCACAGTCCCTGCCGCCCGGCCTGATCGCGCTGGCCATCGGCGCCTTCGGCATCGGGCTCACCGAATTCGTGATCATGGGGCTGCTGCCCGAGGTGGCCGCCGACTTCGCTGTCACCGAGCCGGTGGCCGGCTGGCTGATCTCCGGCTACGCGCTCAGCGTGGCCGTCGGCGGGGTCGCCCTCACCGCGGCGGTCACCCGACTGCCGCGCAAACCGGTACTGCTCGGCCTGATGGTGCTCTTCATCATCGGCAACCTGCTCTCCGCCGTCGCCGACGACTACGCCGTGATGATGGCCGGCCGGATCGTCGCCGCGCTGTGCCACGGCGCGTTCTTCGGCATCGGCGCCGTTGTCGCCGCCGGCCTGGTCGCACCGGCCCGACGGGCGGGCGCCATCGCCATGATGTTCGCCGGCCTGACCATCGCCAACGTGCTCGGCGTGCCGTTCGGCACCTTCCTCGGGCAGCACTTCGGCTGGCGGTCGACGTTCTGGGCGATCACCGCCATCGGGGTGGTCGCCCTCATCGGTCTGGCCCTGCTCATCCCGGCGGGCGACACCGCCAACGCCGACCGCCCGGCCGGTGGGCTGCGCGGCGAGTTGCGCGCCTTCACCCACCCGCAGGTCTGGCTCTCCCTGGTGATCACCGTCCTGGGCTTCGGTGGGATGTTCGGCGCGTTCACCTACATCGCCTACACGCTGACCGAGGTCAGCGGCTTCGCCACCAGCACCGTGCCGTGGCTGCTCGTCCTCTTCGGCGTGGGGCTCTTCGCGGGCAACCTGCTCGGCGGCCGGGCGGCCGACAGGTCACTGTCGCGCACGCTGGTCACCGTCCTGGCGGTGCTCACGGTGGTGCTCGTCGGCTTCGCGCTGACCGCCACGAATCCGGTTCTGACCATCGTCGCGCTGGTGCTGATGGGTGGGTTCGGGTTCGCCACCGTCCCGCCGCTGCAGATGCGGATCATGCGGTACGCCCACCAGGCGCCGACCCTGGCGTCCGGGGCGAACATCGCCGCGTTCAACCTCGGCAACGCGTTGGGCGCGTGGATCGGCGGGGTGACCATCGCCGCCGGACTCGGCTACACCTCGCCGATCTGGGCCGGCGCCGCACTCACCCTCATCGGTTTGGGTGTACTCCTCGGCGCGCTGCGGCTGGCCCGCCGCGACGAGCCGGCCCGGGCCGACGGGAGCCTGGTGGACGCCCCGGTCTGACCTCGCCGGAAGGAGGACGCCGGGCCGGGCGGATGCCCTGCCCGGCGTCGCTCTGATCATCGCCCTGCCATCCGGACTGGTGGGAGCGGGCCGGCGCCGACCCGGCGCTCGCCCCGCTGGTCGCCCAGCGACACGCCATCTACTCGACCGGGCACAGCCCCGAATGGAACCCACCAATCTCCTGGCACCTGGCCGCGCTCACCGCGGCGGGCTTCAGCGAGGTCGGCACGGTCTGGCGAGGCGGCCCGGACGCCGCCGTCGCGGCGGTGCGCTGACGCCGCGACGGCGGCAGGTACGCCGCCGTGGCGGCACTGCGCTGACGTCGCCGTCGCCGGCACTACGCTGGGGAGTCGTGCCAGAGCCGTTCGAGCCGCGTACCGATCCCGACGTCGACCTGCACCTCCCCGCCGATCGCCGTGAGTTGACCGCGCGCCCCGCGACGGTCCTCGCCGCGATCGCGGCCGGCGGGGTGCTCGGCGCGCTGGCCCGAGCCGGCCTGCAACACGCCGTTCCGCACCCACCGACCGGCTTTCCGTGGGCCACGTTCACCATCAACACGTCCGGCTGCCTGCTGATCGGCGTGCTGATGGCGGTGCTCGGGCACCTCGACGGTGGGCCCCCGCTGGCTCGCCCGTTCCTCGGGGTCGGGGTGCTCGGCGGGTTCACCACCTTCTCCACCTACGCGGTCGACGTTCAGCGGGCGATCGTCATGGGCGCACCGGGCACCGCACTGGCGTACCTCGCCGCGACGGTGCTCGGGGCGCTCGTCGCGGTCGCCCTGGGCGACGCCGTCACCGCCGGGCTGCTGCGGCGGGCGACCCGATGACGGTGCTGCTCATCGCCCTGGGCGCGGCGGTCGGCGCGCCGCTGCGCTACCTCACCGACCGGGCCGTGCAGTCCCGGCACGGCTCGGTGTTCCCCTGGGGGACGCTGTTGGTCAACGTGGCCGGGTCGCTGCTGCTCGGCGTCCTGGTCGGGTGGCCAGCCGGCCCGGCGGTCAGCGCGTTGCTCGGCACCGGGTTCTGCGGTGCGCTGACCACCTACTCCACCTTCAGCTACGAGACGCTGCGGCTGACCAGGGGCGGCCATCGGCTCCTCGCGCTGGCCAACGTGCTCGGCAGCGTGGCCGCCGGGCTCGCCGCTGCCACCGCCGGCTACGCAGTGGCCCGCGCCCTGACCGGCTGACGGCCACGCCGCGCCCGATTTCATCCCCACAAACGCCTGGCACCACTGCCGATCCACAACACACCGAGGGTATATACGCGGGGTATACCCTCGGTGTAGTCTGCTGGCATGAGCGTGCCACTGACCCTTCTCGGACTCCTCGAACGCGAGCCCAGCCACGGTTACGACCTGAAGCGCGACTACGACGCCTTCTTCGGCCGGGGCAAGCCACTGCCGTTCGGCCAGGTCTACTCCACCCTCAGCCGACTGGCCCGCGACGGCAAGGTGGTGATCAGCGACGTCGCCCCCGGCGCCGGCCCCGACCGCAAGCGCTACATCATCACCGACGTCGGCGCGACCGAGGTCGAGCAGTGGCTGACCCAACCGGTCGACCCGGAACCGCACCTGCAGACGGTGCTCTTCGCCAAGGTCGTGCTCGCGCTGATGCTCGATCGCCCGGCCGCCGAATACCTCGACACCCAGCGCAGCGCGCACCTGCACCGGATGCGTGAGCTGACCGAGATCAAGCGCGCCGGAAGCCTGGTCGACGCGCTGCTCGCCGACCACGGCCTCTACCACCTGGAGGCGGACCTCCGATGGATCGAGATGACCGGCGCCCGACTGGACGCCCTGCGGAAAGAGGTGCGGCAGTGAGCGTCGTGATCGAAGCGCGCGACGTCGAGTTCTCCTTCGGTCAGACCCCCGCCCTGCGCGGCGCCAGCGTCGCCGTGGAGGCGGGCGAGATCCTCGCCGTCATGGGCCCCAGCGGCTCGGGCAAGTCCACCCTGTTGCACTGCCTGGCCGGCATCCTGGTGCCCGACTCCGGCGAGATCCTCTTCGACGGGGCCCGAGTGCACGCCATGGCCGAGACCGAGCGCAGCAGCCTGCGCCGGGACCGGTTCGGTTTCGTGTTCCAGTTCGGTCAACTCGTCCCCGAGCTGACCGCTGTGGAGAACGTCGCGCTGCCGCTGCTGCTCAGCGGCGTACACCGCAAGCAGGCGCTGCCCAGGGCGCGAGCCTGGTTCGCGCGCCTCGGGTTGGACGGCCTGGAGCAGCGGCGCTCGGGTGAGCTCTCCGGCGGGCAGGCGCAACGGGTCGCCCTGGCTCGCGGCCTGGTCGCCGAGCCGCAGGTGCTCTTCGCCGACGAGCCGACCGGCGCGCTCGACTCCCTCACCGGCGAGCAGGTGATGGACCTGCTGGTCGGCGCCGCCCGCGAGCAGGGCACCACCGTCATCCTGGTCACCCACGAGCCGAGGATCGCGGCGTACGCCGACCGCGAGGTCATGGTCCGCGACGGGCGCGTGAACGCGCCGGACCGGGTCGCCTCGTGATCCGCTTCGGGCTCCGCCTCGCCGTGGCCGGCGGCCGTGAGGCGCTCACCCGCCTGGTCGTCATCGCCGCCGCCGTCGCGGTCGGCAGCGGGCTGCTGCTGACCACCCTCGCCGGGGTCAACGCGGTCAACTCCCAGCTCACCCGGTACGCGTCGATGTATCCGAGCGCCTCGGCCGGCGACGCCGACCCGTTGTGGTGGTCGAACCGGCAGGACTTCTTCCACGGTGAGCAGATCATCCGGATCGACGTCGCCGCGACCGGCTCGACAGCGCCCACCCCGGTCGGTGTCCCGACCACCCCGGGCCCAGGCGAGTACTACGCCTCGCCCGCGTTTCGCGAACTGCTGGCCGCCCACCCGGCCGACCAACTGGGCGACCGCTACCCGGGGCGTGACCTCGGCACCGTTGGCCCGGCCGCGCTGACCTCGCCGGACACCCTGCTCGTCATCGCCGGCGGCACCCCCGACGAGGTCGCCAAACTGCCCAACGCGCAGAAGGTCACCAGCGTCGGCGAGACCCGCGCCCTCCCCGAGGCCACTGTGAACCTGATCCTGGGCGTGATCGCCGGTGGGTTGCTGTTCCCGGTGCTGATCTTCATCGGCACCGCCACCCGGCTCAGCGCCGCCCGCCGGGAGCAGCGCTTCGCCGCGATGCGCCTGGTCGGCGCGACGCCCCGACAGATCTCGATGGTCGCCGCCGTGGAGGCGGCCGCCGCCGCCGTCGCCGGCACCGCCGTCGGCTTCGGACTGTTCTACGCCTTCCGCGACCCGCTCGCGGGCCTCCCGTTCACCGGCATGCCGTTCTTCCCGAACGACATGTCCCTGGGGATGCTGGACGTCCTGCTGGTGGCGCTCGGCGTCCCGGCCGGCGCGGCGCTGGCGGCGCAGGTCTCGCTGCGCCGGGTCCGGATCTCGCCGCTGGGCGTCACCCGGCGGGTCACCCCCCGGGCGCCGCGCGCGTACCGGCTGATCCCGATGGTGCTCGGCGTCGCCGTGCTGCTCTTCGCCATCGGCTTCCGGCCCGAGACCTCCGACGGCCAGGCCGCGGTGTTCCTGCCCGGGCTGCTGCTCATCATGGCCGGGCTGGTGTTCGCCGGCCCGTGGTTGACGATGGTCGGCGCCCGGGTGATGGCCCGGTACGCCAACCGCCCGGCCACGCTCATCGCCGCGCGACGCCTCGCCGACAATCCGAAGGCCGGCTTCCGGGCGATCAGCGGCATCATGCTCGCGCTCTTCGTCACGAGCGTGTCCGTCGGCGTGATCACCACGATCGTCGCCAACCGCGGCCCGGCGCCCACCGGTTCGACCGACGCGGGCACGGTGACCACCGTCTTCGACGAGAAGACAACGTCGGTGCCCGACACGCTCTTCGCCGAACTGCGGGCGATCACCGGGGTGCGCTCCGCGACCGCCATCCGCCAGAACCCGGTGGTGACCGACTCCGGCGAGGTCGGGGTGATCGCGTGCACCGACCTCCCGAGCGCGTACGGCCGGTGCGCCGACGGCGCGAGCGTCATCGAGGTGCCGTTCGGCCTCAGCCGCTGGCGGGAATCGGCATCGCCCGCGACGGTCTGGCCCGCCGCGTCGCTCACCCTCGACGAACTCCAACGGCTACCGGTCGGGGCAATGGTCGTCGGCACGGACGGCTCCGCCGCCGCCGTCGAGCGCACCCGCACCGTGCTGGAGGTCGCCCACCCGACCTTCTGGGTCGGGCCGAACGTGCCCGGCGACTTCGAGTCGGACTTCGCGAACACGCTGCGCGGCTGGGAGCAACTGGCCAACGTCATCATCATCGCCAGCCTCGCGCTCGGAGGGTGCAGCCTCGCGGTCAGCGTCATCGGCGGTCTCACCGAACGCCGACGCCCGTTCAGCCTGCTGCGCCTCAGCGGCGCTCCGGTGCGGGTCCTGCGTCGGGTGGTGGCGTTGGAGAGCGCCGTGCCGATGCTCGCCGTCGCCGCCGTCGCCATCGGCATGGGCCTCCTCGCCGCCCACCTGTTCCTCCGGGCGCAGATGGACTACACCCTCGTCGCGCCGCAGCCGGGCTTCTACGTGATCGTCGTGGTCGGGTTGGCAGCCTGCCTCGGCGTCATCGCCTCCACCCTGCCGCTGCTGGAACGCATCACCGGGCCGGAGACCGCCCGCAGCGAGTAGTCATCCCGTCGGCCCGGTGGTGGCGAGGGCCACCACCGGGCCGAGGACGAAGACGGCGGGTGGGCCGACGCCCTCCCGGGCGGCGACGGCGCCGATCTCGTCCAGCCGGGCGGGCACCGATCGCTGGTCGGGCAGCCCGGCGTCCTGCACGGCCAGCACCGGGCTCTCCGGGGCACGACCGTGCTCGATCAGCACGGTCGCGATCTTGGCGATGGTGTCGACGGCCATCAACAGCACGACGGTGCCCCGGGCCCGGGCCAGCGCCGCCCAGTCGACGAGCGAGTCGGGGTGCCCGGGCGGCAGGTGCCCCGACACGACTGTGACGTCGTGCGCCACGCCCCGGTGCGTCACCGGCACGCCGGCGAGGGCCGGTGCGGCGAGCGCGCTACTCACCCCCGGCACCACCGTCACCGGCACACCGGCCGCCACGCAGGCCTGCACCTCCTCGTGGCCGCGCCCGAAGACATACGGGTCACCGCCCTTGAGCCGGACCACGCGGCGACCGGCGCGGGCGTGCGACACCAGGGCCTCGTTGATCGCCTCCTGGGCCATCGACGGGCCACGGGGCACCTTCGCGGCGTCGACCACCAGCACGTCGGGGCGCAGCCCGGCGAGCAGCCCCTGCGGGGCGAGTCGGTCGACCACCACGACGTCCGCCGCGTCGAGCAGCGCCTTTCCGCGTACCGTGATCAGGTCGTCGGGCCCCGGCCCGCCACCGACCACGGCGACCGAGCCGTGCCCGTGGTCGTGGTGGTCGTGCCGGTGATGGTGGTGGCCGACCGGGTCGTCGGGGTGGTCGTGCGGGCGTTGCGGGCGACCCACCTTGTCCGCGAAGCCGGGCATCAGCACCCGGTACGCGCAGGTGTCGCAGTTCATCCGGATGTCCCCGCCCAGTGCCTCGGCGTACCGCTCCAGGACGAGGTCGGCGAGGGCGTCACAGTCGCCGATCACCTCGGCGACGCGGACGTCCAGGTCGGGGTGGGCGGCGGCGAACTCCGCCGACTGGGCGACGATCCGGTCCGGCAGCACACCGGCGAACAGGAAGTACGGTGCCACCACGATCCGGCGCGCACCGAGGCGGCGCAGGCGCTCCAGCACCGCCGGCACCGACGGCTGCGCCAGGGAGATGAACCCCGGCTCCACACCCGCGTAGCCGCGCCCCTCCCAGAGCAGCCGGGCGACCTTGGCGACCTCGGCGTTGGCGTCCGGGTCGGTGGACCCCCGCCCGATCAACGCCACCCACGTGCCGGCCCGGTCGGCACCAGCAAGCTCCGTGTCGGCCCGGTCGGCGCCGGCCGGTGCGGCGTCGATGCGCTGTTCGAGGGCTTCGTGCAGCAGCGGGTGAGGGCCGAGCGGGCGGCCGTAGCGGTAGCTCAGCCCGGGGTGGCGCTGCTGCTCCCGGGCCATCGCGGCGGGGATGTCGCCCTTGCCGTGACCGGCGCCGGTGAGCACCAGCGGCAGCGCCACCAGCGCCCGGTGCCCGCGGGCGACGAGCGCGCCGACAGCGTCGGTCAGCGGTGGGCGGGACAGCTCGATGAAGCCGCCCTCGACGTCGCCGATGTCACCGCGACGACGGACCCGCTCGACGAGAGCGGCGAACTGCTCGACCCCGGCCGCGCTGCGCGTGCCGTGCCCGACGACGACCAACCCGGTCATGACTTCTCCTCGACGTAGAGCAGGGCGTTGAGGGCGGCGGCGGCGACCGCCGAGCCACCCTTCTCCCCCACGTTGGACACGGCGGGCAGGCCGCTGGCCCGCAGCGCCGCCTTCGACTCGGCGGCGCCCACGAAGCCGACCGGCAGGCCGACGACGAGCGCCGGTGCGGCGTCCACTATGAGCAGTTCGACAAGCGCGGTGGGCGCGCAGCCGACCACCCAGACCGCGCCGGGCCCGACCCGTTGCACTGCGATCCGGACGGCCGCCGCCGAGCGGGTGATCCCGGCCGAGCGGCCCAGTGCGGCGGCGGCCGGCTCGGCGACCGGGCAGACCAGTTCCAGGCCGGCCCGGGTGATGCCGGCGGCGACCATCGCCACGTCGGTGACCACTGGCGCACCGGCGCGCAGCGCCGTCAGCCCCGACTCCAGGGCGGCCTCGTCGCAGACCAGCTCGTCGACGTACGCGAGGTCGGCGCTGGCGTGCACCACCCGCTCGGTCACGGCGCGGCTCAGCGGCGGCAGGTGCGACAGGTCGACGCGCTCGCGCAGGATGCGGTACGACTCGGCCTCGATGGGGTGCACCACCCGGCTCATCGGGCTCCTTCACAGGGGTCGGGCTCGACGACGCGGATCGCGTCGACCGGGCAGATCTCCAGGCACTCCAGGCAGCCGGTGCACCGGTCGGCGCGGACCGTGAGGCCACCGGCGACCGGTCGGATGGCGTGCGTGGGGCAGGTGAGCAGGCAGGCGCCGCAGCCCTGGCAGGCGTCGATCGTCACGAGCGCCATCGGTACCCCCGGGGTGTGACCATCCGGCCGGCGATCAGCCGGGTGTCGCTGCTGCCCACCACCACGACGCTGTACATGTCGACGATGGCCGGGTCGAGCGTGGCCACTGTGGCGAGGTGCACCCGTTCGCCGGGGCGGCTGGCGTTGCGCACCACGCCCACCGGGGTGTCCGGTGGCCGGTGGGCGGCGAGGATGCCGAGCGCCTTGCCGAGCTGCCAGTCGCGGGCCCGGCTACGCGGGTTGTAGAAGAGCGTCACGAAGTCACCCTCGGCGGCGGCGGTCACCCGCCGCTCGATGACGTCCCACGGGGTGTGCAGATCGGACAGGCTCAGGTAGGCGTGGTCGTGGCCGAGTGGCGCGCCGAGCAGTGCCCCGGCAGCGAGGGCGGCGGTGACGCCGGGCACGCCCACCACGTCGATGCGCTCGTCGGCGTACTCGAGGGCGGGGCTGGCCATCGCGTACACCCCGGCGTCGCCGGAGCCGATCAGCGCGACCGCCCGGCCGGCGGCGGCCTCGGTGACGGCGGCGCGCGCCCGTGCCTCCTCCGCGCCCAGCCCGCTGGAGAGCACCCGGGTTCCCGGGCGGAGCACGTCGCGGACCTGCTCCAGGTACTGGTCGAGGCCGACCACCACTGCGGCGCGACGTAGCTCGGCCACCGCGCGGGGGGTGCGCAGGTCGGCGGCGCCCGGCCCGAGGCCGACAACGGCCAGCCGGCCGCGTGGCGCGTGCCGGGCCACCGCGACGGTGGTCATCGCCGTCGCGGTCTTGCCCACCAGCAGCGTCGCGCCGTCGGCCCGGCCGTCCGGGCCGAGCAGGGCCGCGGCCTCCGCCACGCTCGGCGTGCCGACCGCGGCACGGACCACCTCGCTGGGGTGCGGCACGTCCACCGCCGCCAGCCGCGTCGCCGGCCAGGTCACCAGGGGTACGCCGAGCGCGTCGACGGTACTGCGGATGCCCGCCTCGTCGGCCTTGATGTCGGCGGTGGCCAGGCAGCGTAGGCTCGCCGGGTCGAGGCCGGCCTCGGCCAGCACCCGGTGCAGCAGCTCCGCCACCTCGGCGGCGGGTACGCCCCGACTCGCGCCCACGCCGACGACCAGCGACGGCGGCCGCAGCACGGCGGTCCGCTCGTCGGGTGACACGACCCGGTCGGTGACCAGCAGCCGGTACCCGTCGTCCGTCGGGTCCTCGTCGGCCGCGCGCACGTTCGGGGGCAGGGCGGGCAGCGGCCAGTCGGCGTCGGCGATCAGCCGGACCGGCTCGCCGTCCAGGATGGCCCGGGACACTGCGGCGACAGCGCCCTGCACGGGCCAGCCGAGGGTGTCCAACCCCGGCAGGTCGACAGCGTCGGTGGCGGTGGTGATCACCGGTCGGGCGTCCAGCAGGGCAGCGACCCGCTCGGCGAGCGCGTTGCCCCCGCCGGCGTGTCCGCCGAGCAGCGCCACGGCGTGCCGGGCCGCCTCGTCGACGACCACCACCGCCGGGTCGGTGCGCTTGTCGTCGAGCAGCGGCGCGACGATCCGCACCACAGCACCGGTGGCCAGGAACGCGATGACCGCGTCACACCCGACCCAGGCGGTCCGCAGCGCGTCGGCGACGGTCTCCCCCTCGACCAGCCGGGCGTGCGGCCAGGCGGCGGTCAGGGTGTCGGCGTGGCGGCGGCCGGCGGCGGTGGCCGCCACCAGGCCGATCCGGGCTGGCGGGTTCTGATCGGTCACGGGCGCTCCCCGGTGAGGACGACCACCGGGTTGGTGGCCGCGAGGCGGATCGACCCGCCGGGCAGGTCGGCGAGGCGGGCGGCGGAGAGCTGGCTGCCCTCGACGGTGTAGCCGGCGGCGCGCAGCAGACCCACTGCCGGTGCGACCCGGTCCAGTGCGGCCAGGGTGAGGACCACCCGCTCGGGTTGGCGGGCCACCACCGCGGTGAGGACGTCGACGCCGCCACCGCCAACGAAGACCGCGTCGGGCTCGGGGAGGTCGGCCAGCGCCGCCGGGGCACGTCCGCTAACCAGTCGGACGTGCACGGCGTGCGCGGCGGCGTTGGCCTGGATGGTGGCACCGGCGTCGGGGTCCTGTTCGACGGCGAGCACTGCCGCGCCGAGCAGCGCGCACTCGATGCCGACCGAGCCGCTGCCCGCCCCGATGTCCCAGATCAGCCGGCCCAGCCGGGGGCGCAGCCGGGCGACGACGAGGGCCCGCACCTCCCACTTCGTGATCATGGAGCTGCGGTGGGTGTACCGGTCCTCCGGCAGCGCCCAGCCGCCGGCCGGCGCGGCGGCTGGCTGGTTGTCGGCCCGCATCCCGTCGGCCTTGGCCGTCTCGGGAACGACGTCGGCGGGCGCAGCCCCGACGGGAACGGGGTCGGCGGGCGCGGACCCGGCCGGTTCGGGGTCGGCGAGGCTGAGCAGGACGTGCGGGTCGGCCCAGGTCTCGGCGGCGGCCTGCTCGGGGGTCACCGCGCGGATCCGTTCGGCGGCGGTGCCCAGGTGCTCGGCGACCAGCAGGCGGCGGGACCAGCCGATCAGGCCGGCGCCCAGCTCGGCCGCGCCGGCGCCGGGTGCGGTGAGCACCGCGACCAGTGGCAGCGCCCGGCAGGCGTTCACCGCGGCTCGGGGGTCGCGCCCGTGCGCGGTGACCACTGCGGCGCCGTCCCAGGGCAGCCCGACGCGGGCGAACGCGGCGGCCACACTGGACACCGCCGGCACCACCCGCAGTGGCAGCCCGGCCGCGCGCAGCCGCCGGACGATGCCGAACAGACCGGGGTCGCCGCTGGCCAGCACCACGGCCGGCACCCCGGCGGCGACGGCCTCGGCGAGCCGGCGCAGGGCGGGGGCGAGCGGCCCGAGGGTGATGCTGTCCGCACCGGCCGGTACGGGCACCGCGGCCAGGTGCCGGGCGGCCCCGACCACCAGCCCGGCGGTGGCCAGCACCGCTGCGAGCACGGGGTGCGGCGGTGCTCCCGCCGCGTCCAGGCCGACCACTGTCACGGCGGTCACCGGGGCCATCTGCGTCATCGGGGCCACCTGCCGGACGAGGCGACGACGTGCGCTCCGGCGAAGTCGACCATCGCCACGTCGACGGTGACCGTCGGCCCGGCGAAGCGCCGCAACACCTGGCGGACCCGCTGGCAGAGCAGGTCGCCGGCCGGGGCGAGCAGCCCGGCGGCCTCCCACAGCTCGTACGCGTGCCGCCCGGTGTTCGCCTCGGTCACGGCGGCGACCAGCGACGGGTCACCGCCGGCCTCGGCGGTCACCGCGCCGAGCAGGGAGAGGTCCACCTTGGAGCGGGTGTAGTGGGTCATCAGGATGCCGGCCGCGAGTTTGGCGAGCTTGCCGGCCATGCCGACGAAGACCACTCCGGTCATGGCGTCACCCACGGCGGCGGTCACCGCGGCCCCGGTGAAGTCGCCGACCTCGACGAAGCAGACCTCGGGCAGGTCGGGCAGGAGCGCGCGGGCGGCGCGCTCGGTACGGCCGCCGGTGCAGAGCACCACTGTCGGCTCGCCCTGGGCGGCCATCACGTGCACTGCCTGCACGACGCTGGCCCGCCACGACGCGGTGGAGAAGGGGCGGACGATCCCGGTGGTGCCGAGGATCGAGATGCCGCCGAGGATGCCGAGCCGGCGGTTGGTGGTCTTGCGGGCCATGATCTCGCCCCGGGGCACGCTGATCACCACCCGAACTCCGACCTCGCTGAGGTCGACCACCTCGGCCACCGCCTCGCCGATCATCCGGCGCGGGGTGTCGTTGATCGCCGGGCCACCGACCGCGAGCCCGAGGCCGGGCTTGGTGACAGTGCCGACGCCGGCGCCGCCGGCCAGCCGCAGGCCGGGGACGTCGGTCCAGTTCACTGTGGCGGTCAGCTCGGCGCCGTGGGTGACGTCCGGGTCGTCCCCGGCGTCCTTGACCACCACCGCTTCGGCCCGGACCGGTGGGGTGCCGGTCACCTCGCAGCGCTCCACCGGGAAGCGCACCCGGCGTCCGGCGGGCAGCCCGATCTCCACCTCCTGCTGGGTGGTGCCGGTGACCAGCGCGGTGACAGCGGCCTTGGCCGCCGCCGTGGCGCACGCGCCGGTGGTCCAGCCGGTGCGCAGCGCGGTGGGCCGGACCTTCGCGGTGCGCGGCAGGTCCGGCTCGCGCAGCGGCGGCTCGGCGTACGTCATGGTGTGTGCCCCGGTGTGGCTGTCCCCCCGGTACGGGCGCCGACCTGGCGGCGCAGCTCGGCGCGGGCGGCCGGCTCGGCCCGGCGGAAGGTGTGGAAGTGCCCGGGGTGGTACAGGTGCGAGCGGGTGCCCTCGGCGGCGAGTGCCGGGCCGACCAGGAAGAGGGTGTGCTTCCACAGCTTGTGCTGTTTGACCGTCGCCTCCAGGGTGCCGATCGTGCAGTGCACCACCAGTTCGTCGGGCCAGGTCGCCTGGTACGCCACCACCGCCGGGGTGTCCTCCGGGTAGCCGCCGGCCAGCAGCTCGGCCTGCACCTGCCCGGAGCGGGCGGCGGAGAGGAACAGCGCCATTGTGGTGCCGTGCCGGGCGAAGTCGCGGACCCGCTCGCCGGGCGGCATCGGGGTCTTGCCGCCTTCGAGGCGGGTGAGGATGACCGACTGGGCCACCTCGGGCACTGTCAGCTCCCGTCCGACGATCGCCGCGACGGCGGTGAACGAGGACACCCCGGGCACGATCTCGACGGCCAGGTCGAGCGCCCGGCACACGTCCAGTTGCTCCTGCACCGCGCCCCACAGCGCCGGGTCTCCGGAGTGGATCCGGGCCACGGTCAGCCCCTGCTCGGCGGCGCGCCGGTAGAGCGGCAGCACCCCCTCGATGGGCAGCTGCGACGAGTCGACGATCTCCGCGCCGGGGCGGGCGTGGTCGAGCACGTCGGCGTGCACCAGGCTGGCCGCCCAGATCACGATGTCCGCCTCGGCGATGACCCGGGCGGCCCGCAGCGTCAGCAGGTCCGCCGCCCCCGGGCCGGCTCCGACGAACCACACAGTGCCGTCGCTGATCACAGCTTTCCTCCTCGGTGCTCGCGGCGGGCCGGAACCAGCAGTGTCGACAGGTACGGCAGGTCGTGCTCGGTGTCGTCGACCGGCCCGATGCGTTCACCGGGCAGCCCCAGGCTGCGTCCGAGCACGGCGTCGTCGAGGCGACCCTGCCGGCGCAGTTCGGTGAGCAGTTCCGGGTGCCGCCGCCAGCCCTTGTAGGCGACGACGGTGCCCGGCCCGGCGAGGGCGTCGGCGAAGAGCGCCAGGCCCGCGGTGGCCGGCAGCAGGGTGAGCGGTTCGCGTCCCTCACAGAGCGGGGTGCCGCTGCGGGCCGCCAGCTCCTGCATGGCGGTGACGCCGGGCACTGTCGCCACCCGCACCTCCGGGCGCAGCGCGCGGACGCTCTGGGCCAGGTAACCGAAGGTGGAGTAGATGTTGGGGTCGCCGATGGTGGCGAACGCGAGGGACCGGGCGCCCGCGTCGATCGCCTCGACCACCACCCGGGCGGCGTCGTCCCAGGCCGCCGCCCGGCGCGCGGTGACCCCACCCCTGTCGTCCAGCGCGAACGGCAGTCGGCGCAGCCGCTCCGCCGCGACATGGGAGCGCACTGTCGTCTCGGCCCGCCCGTCCGCACCCGGCGGCGTCGCACCGGCGGTCGCTGTGGGCGCGACCCGGTCCGCCATCACGGGTACGAAGACCAGGTCGGCCTCGCGCAGCAGCCGCACCGCCTTGACGGTGAGCAGTTCCGGGTCGCCCGGCCCGACGCCGACCCCGGTGAGCGTGACGTCGGCGCTCACCGGCACGCCTCGACGAGTCGACGGGCCGCGTCCGGGTGGCCGGCCCAGTGGGTGTGCAGGTAGGACGCGTGCACCCGACCGGCGACGAAGCCGTGCCCGGTGTCGTTCCAGCGCCACGCCGGCGCGTCGCCGTGCCCCGGGTCGGTGGTGGTGCGGTGGAACTCGTGGCCGCGTACCGGCTCGCCGGCGCGCGCCACCGGGGAGTCGGTGACGGCGAGGGCCTCCCGGTAGCCGAGGGTGAGCCGGTCGGTCATCCGGGCGGTCAAATCCAGTCGGCCGCACATCGGTACGCCGTCCAGGGACCGCCCGAGGTAGAGCAGTCCGGCGCACTCGGCCACGATCGGCCCGTCGAAGTCGGCCAGCTCGGCGCGGAGCGCTGTGTTGTCGGCCAGCGTCTGGGCGTACGCCTCGGGGAAGCCGCCGCCGATCACCACCGCCCGGGTGCCGGTGGGCAGCGCCGAGTCTCGCAGCGGGTCGACGGTGACGACGTCCGCGCCGGCGGCCGTGAGCAGTTCGGCGGTCTCCGCGTACGAGAAGGTGAAGGCCGGACCACCGGCGAGGGCGACGCGTGGTCGCTCGACGCCGGCCGGCCCGCCGACGGCGACGACCGGGTCCCACGCCGGGCCGGTCAGCGGGGGGGCGGTCCGGGCCAGGGCGAGCACGGCGTCGAGGTCCACTGTGGCCTCGACCAGTTCGGCGAGCGCGGTGACGATCGCGACGGATTCGGGTGTCCGCTCGGCGACCGGCACCAACCCGAGGTGCCGGGCCGGCGCGGCCACCTCGACGGCGCGGGTGACCGCACCGAGCACCGGTACGTGCACCTCGGCGAGGGCGTCGCGCAGCAGCGTCTCGTGCCGGGGTGAGCCGACCCGGTTGAGGATCACCCCGCCGATCCGTACCGCCGGATCGAACGCGGCCATACCGAGGGTGAGCGCGGCGGCCGACCGGCCCTGCGCGGTGGTGTCCAGCACCAGCAGCACGGGTGCCTCGATCAGCCGGGCGACGTGCGCGGTGGAGGCGTAGTCGCGGCGGCCCACCGCGCCGTCGTGCAGGCCCATGACGCCCTCGATCACGGCGATGTCGGCGGGCGTGGGGACGCTCGCGCCGTGTCGCAGCAGGGGGGTGATCCGGTCGGCCCCGACCAGGAACGGGTCGAGGTTGCGCCCGGGTCGGCCGGCGGCGAGGGCGTGGTAGCCGGGGTCGATGTAGTCGGGGCCGACCTTGTGCGGGCTGACCGTCAGGCCCCGTCGGCGCAGCGCGGCGAGCAGCCCGGTGGCCACAGTGGTCTTGCCGTGTCCGCTGGCCGGCGCGGCGACCACCACCCGGGGCAGCGCCCAGTGTGCGCTCACCACTCGATGCCCTTCTGGCCCTTCTGGCCGGCGTCCATCGGGTGCTTGACCTTGGTCAGCTCGGCGACCAGGTCGGCGGCGGCGACCAGGCGTGGGTCGGCGTCCCGACCGGTGATCACGACGTGTTGGAAGCCGGGGCGGTCGGCCAGGGTGGCGACCACCTCGTCGACGTCGACCCAGCCCCACTTCATCGGGTAGGTGAACTCGTCCAGCACGTACAGCCCGTAGCGCTCGGCGGCCAGGTCACGCTGGATCTGCCGCCAACCTTCCAGGGCGTCGGCGGCGTGGTCGGCGTCGCCGCCGCGCTGGATCCAGGACCAGCCCTCGCCCATCTTGTGCCAGGCCACCGGTGCGCCCTGGCCGGTGCGCTCGTGCACCTCGCCGAGCGCCCGGAAGGCGTTCTCCTCCCCCACCCGCCACTTGGCGCTCTTGACGAACTGGAACACGCCGACCGGCAGCCCGGCCGTCCAGGCCCGCAGGGCCAGCCCGAAGGCGGCCGTCGACTTCCCCTTCATCTGTCCGGTGTGGACGATCAGCAGTGGCCGGTGCCGCCGCTGCCGGGTCGTCAACCCGTCAAGAGGCACCGAACTAGGTTGTCCCTGCGGCATCAGCCCATCCCCCGTCCCGCGGGCACTCCCGCGATCTTGCAGTTTCTGTTGGTCATATGCGCACCTCGCCCCTTATGCCGCGACCGGAAGTGCAAGATCGCGGGGGTGGGGGTGGGTGAGGGCTTCCAGGGGGGTTCTTGGGGCGTTCAGCTGGGTGGCCAGGCGGGCGGCCAGGTGCAGGCGGACCGGGCCGGACTCGCAGTCGACGACCACGCAGGGGGCACCGGTGGCGGCCAGGACCTTCGCTGCTGCTGCCGCGCGGTCCAGCGGGCGGGTGCCCGCCGTGGCTCTCCCGTCGGTGACGATCAGGACCAGTGGGCGGCGCTTCGGATCGCGCAGGCGCTCCACCCGCAACAGGTCCACGGCGGCGAGCAACCCCTCGGCCAGCGGCGTACGCCCGCCGGTGGGCAACTCGGCCAACCGGGTCGAGGCGGCCAGCACCGACGACGTCGCCGGCAGCAGGGTCCGGGCGCCGGCACCCCGGAACGCGATCACCGCGACCTTGTCCCGCCGCTGGTACGCGTCGGTGAGCAGGGCGAGCACCGCGTCCTTCACTGTGGTCATCCGCTGCCGGGCGCCCATCGAGCCGCTCGCGTCCACCACGAACAGCACCAGGTTGCCCTCGCGCCCCTCACGAACCGCCTCGCGCAGGTCGTCCCGGCGCAGTCGCAGCGGACCGGTGACCCGGCCCCGGGCCGCCTGGTGCGGCGCGGCGGCGCGGATCGTGGCCGGCAGGTGCAGCGCGCCCACCCGACCCGCCGGCACCCGGGCGCCGGTGGTGCGGCCCCGCCCGGTGCGGGCCCGCGACCGTCGGCCCGGCACCCCGTCACCCAGGCCGGGCGCGGTGAGCACCCGCGCCTTCAGCCCACCCCGGGGTTCGGCCACCGGCTTG
>NZ_JBEYUF010000027.1:0-79993 GCF_040643355.1 Micromonospora sp. NPDC047187 | reverse complement strand
ATCGCCGCCACCGGCCCGATCTGTCGCCGGCCCCCGGCCCCGCCCGCTGGCGGAGCCGGGGGCCGCAGTCGTCAGGTCGCCGCCCGCGACGGCCCGGCGCGGGGCCCAGGTCATAGGGTGGTCCCGTGGCGACCCTTCTGCTTCTGCGACACGGCCGAACCACGGCGAACGCCGATGGCGGCCTGGCCGGTCGGCAACCGGTCGAGTTGGACGACACCGGGCGCGCCCAGGCCACCGCGGTCGGCGAGCGGTTGCGGGCGGTGCCGCTGGCCGCCGTGGTGACCAGCCCGCTCATCCGCTGCCGGCAGACCCTGGAGCTGGCGCTCCCGCAGGCCGCCCCGGTGGTCGAGGACGGGCTGATCGAGTGCGACTACGGCAGCTGGGAGGGGCAGCCGCTGAAGAAACTCGCCAAGGAGCCGCTCTGGCCGGTCGTCCAGCAGCACCCCAGCGCGGCGGTCTTCCCGGGTGGCGAGGCGATGGCCGCGATGGCGGCACGTGCCGTGGCGGCGGTGCGTTCCTGGGACGCCCAGGTGACCGCCGAGCACGGGCCCGAGGCGCTCTGGTTGGCGTGCAGCCACGGCGATGTGATCAAGGCCATCGTGGCGGACGCGCTCGGCGTACACCTGGATGCCTTTCAGCGGATCGTGGCCGACCCGGCGTCGGTGACGGCGATCCGGTTCACGCCGCTGCGTCCGTTTCTGGTGCGACTCAACGACACCGGTGGCGACCTGGCGACGCTGGTGCCACCGCCGGCCAAGCGGCGTCGGCGCGCGAACCGGGTGGCCGACTCGGACGCGGCCGTCGGCGGTGGAGCGGGTGCGTCGCGGTGAGGCGCGTCACGACACCGCCTGCGGCCGGGGCGGCAGCGCACGCCGGAAAGGCCGCCACGCCCGGGTTTAGCCCCTGGTACGCCGGGCGCGCCGCCGCTGCGGCGATTCGCGTCGGTGGGGTGCGCGACGCCAAGGCGGGCCGGATAGGGTCGTGGGTATGACCCACCAGGTGCACGCCTTCGAACCGCCGGAGCGGTTCGTCGCCGGGACTGTCGGGCCGCCGGGGGAGCGCACGTTCTTCCTGCAGGCCCGCGGCGGCGGCAGGCTGGTCAGCGTCGCGCTGGAGAAGGTCCAGGTTTCCCTGCTCGCCGAGAAGCTTGAGGAACTGCTCACCGAGGCGCAGCGTCGCTTCGGGGTGGACCTGCCCGAGCTGGCGCCGGTGATCGGCGACAACGAGCCACTGGACACTCCCGTCGACGAGGAGTTCCGGGTCGGGACGCTCGGGCTGGCCTTCGACGTGGACACGGCGACAGTGGTGATCGAGGCGATCGCGGCGGGCGAGGTGGAGCCCGAGGTCGAGCTCGGCGACGAGGACGACGAGGACGAGGACGACGACGAGGACGACGAGCCCGACGAGGACCTGGACCGGCTCCGGGTCCGGCTCACCCCGCAGGCGACCCGCCAGTTCATCGAGCGGGCCCGGCGAGTGGTCAACGCGGGCCGGCCACCGTGCCCGCTCTGCGGCCAACCGCTGGACCCCGCCGGGCACCTCTGCCCGCGGCACAACGGTTATCACCGGTGACCTCGTCCGGCCTCCAGCCTCGCCAGGACGGCGACGCCGCGCTGCGGCTACTGCGTGACGGCGTCCTCGACCTGGAGGGTCGGCTGGTCGACGCGTCGAACACGACGCTGCGCGGCATCCTGACCCTGGACGGGTTGACCGCCCGCTGCGTCTACAAGCCGGTCCGGGGCGAGCGCCCACTCTGGGACTTCCCCGACGGCACCCTGGCCGGTCGGGAGGTCTCGGCGTACCTGGTCTCCCGGGCCACCGGATGGGACCTGGTGCCGCCCACAGTGCTGCGGGACGGCCCGTTCGGCCCCGGCTCCTGCCAGCTGTGGATCGACGAGCCGGAGGACGCCGAACCACTTGTCGGTTTCCTGCCCGCCGGGGAGTTGCCGCCACGCTGGATCCCGATCGCCGCCGCGCGGGACGACGACGGCGCCGCCTACGCCCTCGCCCACGCCGACGACCCGCGGCTGGCCCGGCTCGCGGTGCTCGACGCGGTGCTCAACAACGCCGACCGTAAGGGCGGTCACGTGCTCGTCGGTGCCGACGACCGGATCTACGGCGTGGACCACGGGGTGAGCTTCCACGTGGAGGACAAGCTGCGCACTGTGCTCTGGGGCTGGGCCGGTAAGCGGCTGCCCGCGGACGCCGTGGAGATGCTCGACGCGCTGGCCGGGCAGGTCGCCGGGGCACTCGGTGCCGAGCTGGCCGACCATCTGACCATCAGCGAGGTGGCCGAGGTGGCCGCCCGGGTCGACCGACTGCGCGAGACCGGCTGCTTCCCCCAGCCTCCGGAGGACTGGCCGGCGATGCCCTGGCCGCCCATGTGACCCGCTGTCATCTTGATCACCCGTGGGGTGCTCCGGCGTTGTCGCCGGGCTGGCTAGGCTGATCCCATGGAGTCTTGGGCGGGACACGAGGTGCCACGGCTGCCGGGCAGGGGCGAGCCACTGGCGTTGTACGACTCGGCGCGGCAGGGTGTCCACCCGAGTGAGCCGGCCGACGCGGGCAGCATGTACGTCTGCGGCATCACCCCGTACGACGCCACCCACCTCGGCCACGCCGCCACCATGATCACGTTTGACCTGGTGCAGCGGATGTGGCGCGACGCCGGCCGCCCGGTGCGCTACGTGCAGAACGTCACCGACATCGACGACCCGCTGCTGGAGCGGGCCGCCCGCGACGGCGAGGACTGGGTGGTCCTGGCGATGCGCGAGACGGCGCTGTTCCGGGAGGACATGGAGGCGCTGCGGATCATCCCGCCGGCGCACTACGTGGGTGCGGTCGAGTCGATTCCGGACATCGCCGACAAGGTAGAGGTGCTGCTCAAGGACGGCGCCGCGTACCGGCTCGACGACGGCACCGGCGACGTCTACTTCGACATCTCCGCCACGCCCCGCTTCGGCTACGAGTCGAACCTGACCCGCGAGCAGATGCTGGAGATCTTCCCCGAGCGCGGCGGCGACCCCGACCGGGCCGGCAAGCGGGACCCACTGGACCCGCTGCTGTGGCGCGGCGCCCGCGAGGGCGAGCCGTCCTGGCCGGGCGGCGAGCTGGGCCCGGGCCGCCCCGGCTGGCACATCGAGTGCGCGGTGATCGCGCTCAACCTGCTCGGCGACCGGATCGACGTGCAGGGCGGCGGCAACGACCTGCTGTTCCCGCACCACGAGGCCTCCGCCGCGCACGCCGAGCGGCTCACCGGCCAGGCGCCGTTCGCCGAGCACTACGTCCACGCCGGCATGATCGGTCTGGACGGCGAGAAGATGTCCAAGTCCCGCGGCAACCTGGTCTTCGTGTCCCGGCTGCGCGCCGACAAGGTCGACCCGATGGCGATCCGGCTGGCGCTGATCTCCGGGCACTACCGCAGCGACCGCACCTGGACCGACGACCTGCTCACCGCCGCGCACGAGCGCCTGGACCGTTGGCGGCGGGCCGCCGCCGCGCCCGCCGGGCCGTCCGGGGTCGAGCTGCTGGCCGAGGTACGCGCACGCCTGGCCGACGACCTGGACACCCCCGGCGCCCTGGCCGCAGCCGACCGCTGGGCCGAGGCGACCCTCGCCGGTGCCACCGACGACCCCGAAGCGCCCGCCCTCTTCGCGAACACCGTAGACGCCCTCCTGGGCATCCGCCTCTAGCCCCTCGCAGGCCTGCGTCTTCCGTTGGCTGGCGCCGTCCGCTGGCCTGCGTCGTCCGTTGACCTGTGTCGTCCGTTGGCCTGCGTCGATCATGGAGTTGTGGTGGCCGGTACGGGGTGCGGTGCACCTTGTGCGAGGCGCCACAACTCCATGATCGACGGAGCGCTCTGGGTGCGGCATGACCCGTCGGGCCGCGCCCCACACCTCGCCGCCGATCTTGCACTTTTTGACGTTACGAAAGGTGCCAATCGGGGGCAAACGGGTGACAGGAAGTGCAAGATCGCCGGGCCGGGCAGGGCAGGGCAGGGGCGGGTTAGCCCAGGACCAGGCCGGGGTCGGGTTCCGGGTCGGGGGTCGGGCCGGGGATCTTGTATTCCTCGGTGAGGGTGGTCATGGGGCCGGGCCAGGTCGCCTGGGACACCTCGATCGGCTTGCGGTGCGCGTCGTACGCGACGTGCAGCAGGTGCAGCACCGGGGTGTCCGGCCGGATCTGGAGGGTCTCGGCCTCCTCCCGGCTCGGCTGGCGGGCGCTGATCGTGTCGGTGGCCGAGACGTACCGCCGTCCGGTCGCTTCCTCGGCCTCCTGGTAGAGCGGCCGGCCGAACGCCTCGGTGCGCTCCAGCGAGGTGCCTGCGGTGTCGCGGGGCAGGAACCAGGAGGCGCCCACCTCGACGGGGGAGTCGTCGGTGCGGACGAGGTGCCGGCGGCAGAGCAGGTTGGTGCCGTCGGACACGCCGAAGGCGTCGGCCACCTCGGCGGGGGCGGGGGCGTGCCCCACGGAGACGAGCTGTTGGCGATATCGGGCGGCCAGGTCGGTGTGGTAGCCGCGGAAGCCGCCGTACCGGCCTCGGGAGAGGCGGTTGAGGCGGCGGCGAGTGCCCCGGACGTACGTGCCGGAGCCGGGTTTGGTGATCAGGATGCCCTCGACCCGCAGTTGGTCCACGGCGCGTTGCACTGTCTGCTTGGCGACGCCGAACATCTCGGCGATGGCCGGGATGGACGGTAGCCGCTCGCCCGGCCCCCAGTCGCCCCGGCGGACCTGGGCCTTGAGCTGCGCGGCGATCTGTCGGTGCGGGAACTCGGCGGCCCCGGGATTGATCTGCACACCCGCCTCCTTGATCACATCTAGGTTCCTAGGATGCCCCAGCGAGGGTGACGGCGCCACCCCGGACACGCGAAAACGGGCCCCCGGACCACAGAAGGTCCGAAGGCCCGCAACGAAACAGTGCTACCAGGAGCCGGCGGTGGGGCCGGCCGAACCGCCCCGGCGGCGCAGGTACTTCTCGAACTCCTGGGCGATCTCGTCACCGGTCAACGGGGTGATTCCCTCGTCGCCGACCCTTTCTTCCAGCTCGCGGACGTACTCGCCCAGCTCGGCGTCCTGCTCCGCGGCGCTGCGCACCCGCTGCTCCCACTCGGCGGACTCCTCGGCCAGGTCGGCCATCGGCACCGGCAGGTCGACGACCTCCTCGACCCGGTGCAGCAGGGCGAGGGTGGCCTTCGGGCAGGGCGGGTTGTTTGCGTAGTGCGGCACGTGCACCCAGAACGAGACGGCGTCCACCTCGGCGCGGGTGCAGGCGTCGTGCAGCACGCCGACGATGCCGGTCGGCCCGTCGTACCGGGTGGGAGTGAGCTGGTAGCGCTCGGCGGCCTGCGCGTCGGAGGCGCTGCCGCTGATCGGCAGCGGCCGGGTGTACGGCACGTCGGCCAGCAAGGCGCCGAGCAGCACCACCCGTTCCACCTCCAGGCTGTGGCAGATCTCCAGAACCTGCTCGCAGAACGTCCGCCAGCGCATGCTCGGCTCGATGCCGCGGATCAGCACCACGTCGCGGTCGGTGCCCTCCGGGCTGGCCACCATGAACCGGGTCGTCGGCCACTCCACCCGCCGGGTCTCCCCGTCGGCCATCGTGATGGTGGGCCGGCTGACCTGGAAGTCGTAGAAGTCCTCCGGATCCAGCTCGGCGATCTGCCGGGCGTTCCAGACCTGCTCCAGGTGCTCGACCGCGGCGGTGGACGCGTCGGCGGCGTCATTCCAGCCCTCGAACGCGGCGATCGCCACCGGGGACCGCAGCACCGGCAGTCCGTCGAACTCGGTCACGCCGTCACCTCACCCTGCTCGTCGCGGCTGGCGTCGGGACCGCGCCCGGTCGTCATACCGTGTGGCCCGGCGGCGTCCCTGTTGTCCTTCACGTCCGTCAGCCTACGTGCAGGGCAAGGGTGCGGCCCGCCGGCCGCGCCGGTCGGCCGCTCCGGCAGCAGGTCATACCCGAACGAACCAGACAGGGTGATCCCCGTGACACAATAGGGGATCGCTCGAGGAGAGTCGTGGAGTCCGGCCGGATCGCACTAACCTGAACGGGTGCGGACTTCATTGATGGATGTGCTGGCTGATCGCATTCTCCTCGCCGACGGCGCGATGGGCACGATGCTTCAGGCCGCGGACCTCACGCTCGACGACTTCGACGGGCTGGAGGGGTGCAACGAGATCCTCAACGTCACCCGCCCGGACGTGGTACGCGGGGTGCACGACGCCTACCTGGCCGTCGGTGCCGACTGCGTGGAGACCAACACCTTCGGGGCCAACCTCGCCAACCTCGCCGAGTACGACATCCCGCACCGCATCCGCGAGTTGTCCGAGGCGGGCGCCCGGATCGCTCGGGAGGCCGCCGACGCGGCCAGCACCCCGGAGCGGCCCCGGTTCGTGCTCGGCTCGATCGGGCCGGGCACCAAGCTGCCCACCCTCGGGCACGCCGCCTACTCGACCCTGCGCGACGCCTACCAGGAGAACGCCGCGGGTCTGATCGTCGGCGGCGCGGACGCGCTGATCATCGAGACCTGCCAGGACCTGCTCCAGGTCAAGGCGGCAGTGGTCGGGTCGAAGCGGGCCATGGCCGAGCTGGGCCAGTCGGTGCCGATCATCTGTCACGTGGCGGTGGAGACCACCGGCACCATGCTGGTCGGCAGCGAGATCGGGGCGGCCCTCGCCGCGATCGAGCCGCTCGGTGTGGACCTGATCGGGCTCAACTGCTCGACCGGCCCGGCCGAGATGAGCGAGCACCTGCGCTACCTGTCGCAGCACTCCCGCATCCCGCTGTCGGTAATGCCGAACGCCGGCCTGCCGGTGCTGACCGCCGACGGGGCGTACTTCCCGCTGACTCCCGTGGAGCTGGCCGAGGCCCTGGAGCGGTTCATCACCGAGTACGGCGTGGGGCTGGTCGGTGGCTGCTGCGGCACCACCCCGGAACACATCCGGGTGCTGTCCGAGCGGCTGCACGGCGTCACCGCCCCGGCCCGCGAGCCCCGGCACGAGGCGGGCGTCTCCTCGGTCTACCACCCGGTGCCGTTCGCCCAGGACGCGTCGGTGCTGATGGTGGGGGAGCGGACCAACGCCAACGGCTCGAAGGCGTTCCGGGAGGCGATGCTCGCCGGCGACTGGCGGGCCTGTGTGGAGATCGCCCGCAGTCAGGCACGCGACGGCTCGCACCTGCTCGACCTGTGTGTGGACTACGTCGGCCGCGACGGCACGCAGGACATGCGCGAGCTGGCCGGGCGGTTCGCCACCGCGTCGACCCTGCCGATCATGTTGGACTCCACCGAGCCGGCGGTGATCGAGGCCGGGCTGGAGATGCTCGGTGGCCGGTGCGTGGTCAACTCGGTGAACTTCGAGGATGGCGACGGCCCCGAGTCCCGGTACGGGCGGGTGATGCCGGTGATCCGGGAGCACGGTGCCGCAGTAGTCGTGATGTGCATCGACGAGGAAGGGCAGGCGCGCACCGCGGCGGACAAGGTCCGCATCGCCTCGCGCACCATCGACGACCTGACCGGCCGGTGGGGGATGGACCTGTCCGACATCCTGATCGACACGCTGACCTTCCCGATCGCCACCGGGCAGGAGGAGACCCGCCGCGACGGACTGGAGACCATCGAGGCGATCCGGGAAATCGCCCGGCGTTACCCAGGGATCAACTTCACCCTCGGCATCTCGAACATCTCCTTCGGGCTCAACCCGGCGGCCCGGCAGGTGCTCAACTCGGTGTTCCTGCACGAGTGCGTGCAGGCCGGCCTGACCTCCGCGATCGTGCACGCCAGCAAGATCCTGCCGATGTCGAAGATTCCCGACGAGCAGCGCGAGGTCGCCCTCGACATGGTCTACGACCGGCGCCGCGAGGGCTATGACCCGTTGCAGCGCTTCCTGGAGCTCTTCGAGGGCGTCGACGTGACCAGCGCACGGGCCAGCCGGGCACAGGAGTTGGCCGCGCTGCCGTTGGACGAGCGGCTCAAGCGGCGGATCATCGACGGTGAGCGCAACGGCCTGGAGGCCGACCTCGACGAGGCGATGGCCGGTGGCCGGTCCCCACTGTCGATCATCAACGACATCCTGCTGGACGGCATGAAGGTGGTCGGCGAGCTGTTCGGCTCCGGCCAGATGCAGCTGCCGTTCGTGCTCCAGTCCGCCGAGGTGATGAAGACCGCGGTGGCCTACCTGGAACCGCACATGGAGACCCTCGAGGACGGCGGCAAGGGCCGCATCGTGCTCGCCACAGTGCGCGGCGACGTGCACGACATCGGCAAGAACCTGGTCGACATCATCCTGTCCAACAACGGCTACGAGGTGGTGAACATCGGCATCAAGCAGCCGATCAGCGCCATCCTGGACGCCGCCGAGCAGCACCGCGCCGACGCGATCGGCATGTCCGGGCTGCTGGTCAAGAGCACTGTCATCATGAAGGAGAACCTGGCCGAGATGGCCACCCGCGGGGTGGCGGAGCGCTGGCCGGTCCTGCTGGGTGGGGCGGCGCTGACCCGCGCGTACGTCGAGGACGACCTGCGGTCGACGTTCCCCGGGCAGGTGCACTACGCGCGGGACGCGTTCGAGGGTCTGTCCCTGATGGACAGGGTGATGACCGCCAAGCGCGGCGGCGCCCCGGTGATCGACCCGGAGCGGGAGGCGGCCCTCGCGGCCCGGCGGGCGCGCCGGGAACGGCAGCGCTCAATGGTCACCACGTCGCTGCCGGAGCTGCACGACTCCTCGGTCCGCTCCGACGTGGCCGCCGACGTGTCGGTGCCCACCCCGCCGTTCTTCGGCACCCGCGTGGTCAAGGGCGTGCCGATGGCCGACTACGCCGCGCTGCTCGACGAGCGGGCCACCTTCTCCGGGCAGTGGGGGCTGCGCGGCGCCCGGAGCGGCAGCGGACCCTCCTACGAGGAGCTGGTCGAGACCGAGGGCCGCCCGCGGCTGCGGTACTGGCTGGACCGGCTGATCGCCGACCAGGTCCTTGAGGCAGCCGTGGTGTACGGCTACTTCCCCGCGTACTCCGAGGGCAATGACCTGGTGGTGCTCGACGAGAACGGGCACGCGGAGCGCGCCCGGTTCTCCTTCCCGCGCCAGCGGCAGGAGCGGCGGCTCTGCCTGGCGGACTTCTTCAAGCCACAGGGCGACCAGCTCGATGTGGTCGCGTTGCAACTGGTCACCGTCGGTCAGCCGGTCAGCGAGTACGCGGCGAAGCTGTTCGCCCGCAACGAGTACCGCGACTACCTGGAGGTGCACGGCCTCTCCGTGCAGCTCACCGAGGCCCTCGCCGAGTACTGGCACCAGCGCATCCGCGCCGAGATGACCCTGCCCGACGGTCGTCCGCTGGGGCACGACGACCCGGCGGACCTGGCCGGCATCCTGCACAACGACTACCGGGGTTGCCGGTACGCGTTCGGCTACCCGGCCTGCCCCGACCTGGAAGACCGGGCGAAGATCATGGATCTGCTCGGTGCGGACCGGATCGGGGTCGAGTTGTCCGAGGAGTTCCAGCTCATGCCGGAGCAGGCCACCGACGCGATAGTGGTCCACCACCCGGAGGCCAACTACTTCAACGCCAAGTGACAGGCTCAGGCGCCCTGAACCGCACCTGTTGGTCGGCGCCGGCGATCAGCAAATCCCTTGGTGGGGCAGCCAGCGTGTGGGCGAAGCGCATCAGCTCGACCGGGACCTGATTTCGGCGGCCCGCCTCCAGTCGTGGTGGGGTGAGCGCCTCCTCAGGAAGACCAACAGGGCGGGCAGCAGCGCGGCCGCGACCAGGAGCGGACTCCGGCGGCACCGTCCTGGTTGGTCGGTCCAGATAGAACTGAGGGCCGATAGCTTGCGCCTGGCTCGGGAGATCCGTGGGTGTGAACTGTGGCCGGCCGAGCGCAACCTGGCTTCCGATGGCTCGTCGAGGATTCGCCATGGCGATACTCACACTCGGTGCACAGTGGCCGGTAATCCGTCACGCATATGCGAGCATCGACTCACGCCACGTAAGTGCGGCCGTTGGGTGGTTGGGGGAACATGCCCAAGAGTCAGGTGCGGCGTGACCAGTTCGGAGGCCTCCTCAGGACCCTCCGCTTGGAGCGGCGGCTGACCCAGGAGGAGCTTGCCGAGTCGGCCGGTTCCAGTGTCCGCGGCATCCGGGAGATGGAGCGCGGCCGGGTGCGCAGCCCGCAACGACGGACGGTGGTGCTGCTCGCCGACGCCCTGCGGCTGGCCGGGGCGGACCGCGACCGTTTCGTCGCCCTGGCCCGGGTCGAGAGGCAACCGCACGACCGCGCGGAGGCGCCGGGCGACCGCGCGGAGGTGCCGCACGACCGAGCGGCGATGGTCGTACCCGGGGAACTGCCCGCCGCCGTTCCGGACCTGGCCGGCCGGGCGGAGATCCTGGAACGGCTCGCGGCGCTGGCCGCCGACGTCACCGCAGGGCGGCCGGACACCGCTTCGGTGGTGGTGCTGCACGGGCCGCCGGGGATCGGCAAGACCAGCCTCGCCGTCGCCGCTGGACATCGACTCAGCCCGGCCTTCGCCGGCGGACAGCTCTTCGTCGACCTGCAGGGCGTCTCACCGGACGGCCCGGTCGATCCGGCCGAGGCGCTGGCCGGACTGCTGCGGTCGCTCGGGGTGCCGGACAGCCGGGTGCCGGTGTCGCTGGCCGAGCGGGGTGGCCTGTTCCGCACCCTCACCCGGGACCGGCCGCTGCTGGTGGTCCTGGACAATGCCGCAAGCGAGGCACAGGTACGCCCACTGCTGCCGGCCGGGCGGGGATGCCTCGCGCTGGTCACCTGCCGGCGTCCACTGACTGGCCTTGCCGGTGCGGTCCGCCTGCCGCTCGACCTGCTCACCCCGGCAGCCGGTCGACTGCTGCTCGCGGCGATCGTCGGTGCCGACCGGATCGCCGCCGAGCCGGTCGCGGCCGACCAACTGGTCAAACTCTGCGGCCGGCTGCCGCTGGCCGTCCGGATCGCCGGCAACCGCCTCGCCAGCCGACCGCAATGGTCGGTCGGTTGGCTGGTGGACCTGCTCCACGACCAGCGTCGGCGCCTCACCGTGTTGACCGCTGGAGACCTGGGCGTCCGATCCGCGTTCGAGGTCTCCTATCGGCAATTGGACCCGATGACCGCGCGAGTGTTCCGGCGGGCCTCGCTGATTCCCGGCACCGACTTCGAACCCGCGCTGGTCGCCGCAGTGGCCGGCACCGCCGAGGAGACCGCGGCGGCGGCCCTGGAGGAGTTGGTCGAGGCTGGTGTTCTCCTGACCCTGGGGGACCGGTACCAGTTTCACGACCTGGTCCGGCTCTACGCCCAGGAACGCCTCGACGCCGAGGAACAACAGGTCTGCCGGACGGAGGCGCACGATCAGATGGTCGGCTGGCTGCTGCGGCGTACCCGGCAGGCCGGCTTGATGTTCGAACCGGTCGCCTGTCGGGTCGATTCCCCGTTCGACGACGATCGGGCGGCGGCGTACTGGTTGGATCGGGAGTCCGGCAACTGGCTGGCGGCGCTGCGCGACGCGGCGCGGCGCGGTCGGCACGCCGACGTGGTCGCGGTCACCAGGGATCTGCACTGGTACTCGGACGCCAACAGTCACCGGCACTCCTGGGACGAGATCTTCTCGCTGGGAGTGGCCGCGGCCCGGGCCGCCGGTAGCCCTCGCGACGAGGCGGTCCTGCTGAACTTCCTGGGCTGGGCCCGGTACTTCTGCCGGGACCGTAACACCGATGGGCTGGCTGCCCTGGACCGGGCGCTGGAGTTGGCCCGGCTGATCGGGGACCGCCGGGAGGAGGCGTGGGCGCTGACCTACACCGCCGCGATCTTCATTCGGATCGGCAGCGGTGTGCTAGCCGTCGACCATTGCCGCCGGGCCGTCGGCCTGTTTCGCGAGATCGGGTACGCCCTCGGCGAGCACGGCGCGGCGAGCGTGCAGGGCGGAGCGCTGGCCGCGCTCGGCCGGTTCGCCGAAGCAGCCGACCTGCACCGCGACGTGCTGGCGTTCTACGGCCGCGGCAGCGGCCTCAGCCGTACCGGCGCGGCGGTGGCGAGGGCCGGGGCGATGATGAGTCTCGGGGCGGACCTGGCCGGGATGGGCCAGTGGCGGGCCGCCGCCGACGAGTACGCCGACGCCCGGCGGATGTTCCACAGCTGCGGCGCGACGTTCAGCGAGGCCAACGCCATCCACCGGTACGGACTCGCGCTCCAGGCGTTGGGTGAGGTCGACGCGGCGGCCGAGGCGCTGGGGGCGGCGCTGGCCCTGTATACCGCGCTGTCCTGCCCGTGGTGGGAGGCGCAGACCCTGTACGCGCTCGCGGCGCTGGCCGGATCGGCTGCGGGCGGGGCCGCCGACGCCCGCCGGCTGCGCGAGCGGGCGCTCGACCGGTGCGGCGAACTCGACGCACCGGAGGTGCGGACCCTGCGCGCCACCCTGCGACGGGAACTGGCCGGGTTCTGACCGACACGCACCGGGCCCCGCCGGCGATGCGGCGGGGCCCGGTGTCGGTGGACAGGGTCAGTTGCAGGTGGTGCCGTTGAGGGTGAACGGGGCCGGGGTGGCGGGGGAGCCGTTCGCGGTGAAGCCGAAGTTGACGGCGCCGCCGGTCGGGATGCTGGCGTTGTGGTTCTCGTTGGTCACAGTCACCGCTGCGCCGGTCTGCTGAAAGATGCCGTTCCAGTGGCCCTGGATGAGTTGTCCACCCGGGAAGGCAAAGCCCAACGACCAGCTGTTGGTGGCCGGGCCGTCGTTGTAGACGGTGACGCTGGCGCTGTAGCCGGTGCCCCACGAGTTGGTGACGACGAAGGAGACCCGGCAGGTGCTGGCGATCGTCGTCGCCGGCACGATGTTGCCGTAGTCGTCGCGGGCGGTGGCGAAGTCCTGGAAGCCGAAGCCCCGACCGGCCGATCGGGTGGTGGTGCCGGCGGCGAGCACCGTGCCGTTGGCGTTGACGGAGTAGACCGGGCCGCCACTGTCGCCGCCCCGGGCGGCCTCCTGGCCGTCGAGCTGGGTGGCCTCGACGAGGTCCTCGATGTCGTCGTAGTGGAAGTCGACCCGCAGGTTGCAGACCGGACCGCCGATCTCACCTGCGGAGGTGTACCCGGACTGGCACAGCAGTTGGCCGGGGAAGACCTCGGTCCAGCCAACCACCTGGGCGCGGACCTCGTCATGCTGACCGCCGACGTAGAGGTGGCCACCGGGCGTCGGCGTAGAGATGATCATCGTGTCGTGGTTGTCGTCGCTGTCGACCGCGTAGCCGACGAGCGTGCCGGTGCCGGTGCTGGTGTTCCAGCCGACGTGCCACGGCGAGCCGACGGCTCCGCAGTGTTCGGCGGTAAGGAGGTATCCGGCGCTGGTGTCCGCGTTGCGTACGCCGAAGCCTGCGGTACACCCAGGCGTGGTGAACCCGATGCCCGCCCCGCCGTCGAACGGCGCGGAGTCGTTGGCCCGTGACCGTTCGACCATCCGGTCGCGTTCGACGAGGCTGGTACGGACGCCGGTGACCGGTAGCTTCGGCAGCTTGGCGCCCGGGGTGTGGTCAACGGCGATCTCGATGCCAGTACCGTCCGTGCGCAGCCTGACCGAGTGGCTGGCGTCCGCCGGGTCGGCTTCCACCACCGGCGTGAGTCTGGCGGCCGCCTTGCGCAGTTCGGCGCGGGAGTAGGTGGCGTTGGCCACCTCGACCGGCGCGGCGCGGCGGGCGGCGGTGACGGCTGCGGCGATGTCGGTGGGCGGCACACCCTTCCACCACAGGGTGACGTGGTCGTCGATCAGGCCGATGCCGGCATAGCCGCGGGCCGGCGCGCGTTCCACAGCGGTGCGGATGACATTGGCCGCGTCGACCAGTGGGGCCTGGGCGACCATCTGGTCCAGGGTCTGTGCCGGGATGATGTCGAGGAGGGACTCGGCGGCACCGGCGGCCCCCGGTTGGCCGGACTCCGCGTACGCGGAGGTGGGACCGGTGAGCGCCGTTGCGCCGACCAGTGCCCCGACGACCACCGTACGGGTGATCGCTTTCCGTATTGATGTCATGCCGCTGAGTCAAGCAACGTTCGCTGCCGGGAGACAGGCAGGACGCCCGGCAGGAGTCAACATGCCGGCGGTCCTGCCGGCTGGCCGGGCCGTCCTGCCGCAAAGAACCCGTTCTTCATGTCGAGAACGGCCGGGTGGCTCCGTCCTCGGGGAGGATGCGGTCACCGTGAGCGCACCAGAGCAGGGAGATCCAGCATGGCGATCCAGCGGATGGACAACGTCCTCATCGTTGTCGAGGACCTCGACGCGGTCATCGCGTTCTTCGTCGAACTCGGCATGGAGTTGGAGGGGCGGGGGCCGGTAGAGGGGCGGTGGGTCGAGCGTGTCATCGGCATCGACGACGTCTGGCAGGAGGTCGCGATGCTGCGGACCCCGGACGGCCACGGCAAGGTCGAGCTGGCGATGTTCCACCGACCGGCGGCGATCGGCGGGGAACCGAAGGACGCGCCGGCGAATACGCTGGGCATTCGCCGCATCATGTTCGCCGTCGACGACATCGAGGACGTGATCACCCGGCTGCGCGGCCACGGCGCCGAACTCGTCGGGGAGTTGGAGCGATACGAGGACGCCTACCGGCTCTGCTACGTCCGTGGCCCGGAGGGCATCATCGTCGGCCTGGCCGAACAGCTCCGCTGACGGCCGCCGTGGGTCGGCCCCCTACTTCGCGGATACGGGGGCCTCGTGCGCGATGGCGACAGTTGCGCGGATATTGGGCCCCGCTAGGCTCCCGCGCCGCGCGGGAAGGTTTCGCGCAGCGCCGGGTCCAGCGGGCGGCCGCTCGTCGGTTCGATGAACAGGTCGGTGAGCAGGAGGTCGGCGAGGTAGCTGGGGTTCACCCCCGACTCCTTGCGGCCGAGGGACTGTAGCGCGCCGCCCAGTCGCAGCGCGGCCTTCGCGGCGCCGGACGGCATCCGCGCGACCCGGCGGGATCGGCCCACCGCCTCGGCGATGCGCCCGATCATGTCGGTCCAGGTGAGGTTCTCGTCGGCGACCGGGATGTCCGCGCCGCTGGCCTGCTCCAGGGCGTCGACCGCGACCTCGGCCACGCTGCGGGCGGAGGCCGTGGCGCTGCCGCCGGTCGGGGCGACCAGAGGGGTACGCGAGCGGGCCCACCGGTCCAGCGGACCGGCCCAGTTGGGCAGTCGGTCGCCGGCCCGACCGAAGACGAACGGCAGTTCGAGTACGGCGACCGGCAGACCCTCGCCGGCAGCCGCCCGCCCCTCCCGGGCCTGCTCCAGGCGGCACCGGATGTACGTGTGCCGTTCGGCGAGGCGCCACTGCGGGTGGAGCCGGTCGAAGTAGGTGTAGTAGGAGCCCATCACGACGCCCCGGGTGAGACCTTCGAGGCGGGCGGCGGTGAACAGGCGTACCACCGGGTCGACGTTGTCGCGGCGGAACTCGGGGTAGATCGGTTTGGGCAGCGGTCGTTGCTCCTCGGTGCGGGTGGCGTACACGACGCCGTCGTGACCGGCGAGCAGCGGCCGCAGGTCCTCGATCGAGGCGGACCCGACGTCGAGCAGGTGGTCGACGTCGGGTCGCGCGGTACGCGCCACGGTGGTCGCGGCATGGCCACGCTCCCGAAGAACGTCCACGACGTGAGCGCCGATCAGGCCGCTGCCACCCACCACAAGAATTCGCACGGTGCATCGTCCACTCTGGAACCCGCCCTTTGTCAAGCCGCCCGTCGCTGCGGCAAGGGCGTCGAGGGGGTGCTGGTCCAGCATGAGCGCGTGCTGCGCCTCGGCGGTCGTGTTGTACGACCGCATCAACGACCCGGAGGAGCCGCTGCGCGTGTACGCCGACCTGGCCGGGCATCCCTTCTGCGTCTTCGTCGGCTGAGCGGGGTGCCGGCACCTCGCCGGAGCGGCAGGTTGACAACGGGCGAGGATGGCGTCCGCAACCCCGACATTCGCATAGGTTCGAGGTACGCAACACCATCGCTGTGAAACGGGGTTGAGAATGCCGGAGCCGCGCGCCTTCTGGCTGGACGAGCAGTTCGACCGTGAGCACGGCACCGACGGGCGCGGCCGGTACGAGGCCGAGGTGTTTCGTCGGATCGACGAGTTCGCCGACACCTGGGGTGACTTCGCGCCCGTGGCGTTCGCGGTGACCGCCTGGCGGCTGGCCACCGAGCTGTCGCCCGGCTTCGTGCGCTGGCACCGGCGGATCATCTCGGCGACCTGCGCGCGTAGCCCGTGGGACGGCAGCCTGGTCTGCGAGGTGACACTGGCCTCCCGCTGGCCGGCCGAGCTGACCTGGACCAAGCAGTGGCAGCGCGATCGTGGTTGGCAGAACTGGCCCCAGCTGTTCGGCCAGTTCACCACGCCCACCGAGCAGGACCAGACGCGCCGCCCGTATCTGCGCGCGTTGCTTCAGGTGGAGGCGCCGGTCCCGTTGGATGACCTGCCGCCCACGCCCGACGGTCCGGACGACGAGGTCGCCGCGGCGGCGCGCCGGGCCGTGGCGGTGGTGGCCCGGGAGCTCAACGATCTCCTCGCGCCGATGATCGGGCAGCTCGATGCCGGGGTGCCGGCGGACTCCTGAGAAACCCGCCGGCCGGTATGGTCGTCGGCGTGGATCTGGACGACACCGCCGCCCGGCTCGGGGTGCCCGTCGAGGAGGTCGAGCGCGTGCACCGGCTCGCCGGTGACGGGCCGTCAGCTCCGTTGCCGGCCAAGGCCGACGCGTCCGCGCTCCTCGACCGGCTCGCCGTGCCGCCGGACGACGCCGCGGAGATCATGGCGGGCTGGCCCGACCCCGACTCTCCGCTCTGGATTCCGGAGTTGCGCTGGCTGCTCGACCGCTCGATCGCCCTGGTCCGCGCCGACCTCGCGGGCTACGACTGGCTGTCGCCCGGCCCGGAGCTGCCCCGAGACCGAGGCCCGGCCTGGCGCCATCTCTACGTGTACGCGTACCTGGCCCTGGTCGACGTGGTGCACGGGTACCACCGCGACCACGGCATCCCCGATGCCGTGACCTGGGTGACCCTGGCTGACCTGGGCCGCAACCTCGCCATCGACCGGCGGATGCGCGGCGAGGGTTGGCCGATCATGCAGAGCTGGCTGACGCTGCACTCGCGCGGCAGCGTCTACGAGCTGGGCCGGCTACAGCACCAGCGTGGCGACGACGCCATCGGCCTGCACGTCCCCGATTCGGGGCCGTTGACCCCGGAGGCGGTCGAGGCGTCCCTCGACGAGGCCCGCGCGTTCTTCCCCCGGCATTTCCCCGACGAGCGCTACACCGCGTTCTCCTGCGCCTCGTGGCTCCTCGACCCGCAGCTGCGGGAGTACCTACCGGAGGACTCCAACATCGTGCGGTTCCAGCGCCGGTTCGAGCTGGAGCCCTACGACGAGTCGGCGGGGCCGGACGCCGACATCGAGGTGTTGCGGTTCGGGTTCCGGACCCTGACCACGCCGCTCGGCGAGCTGCCGCGCCGCACGGTGCTCCAACGCGCGATCATCGACCACCTGCGGGCCGGCGGTCACTGGCACTGGCGCCACGGCCGCTTCCCGATCTAGGCACTCGCGTCCCACCACGCGCCGTTGGCGGCCGCCTGGGCGGCCGGTTCGATGACTTCCCACACCTCCGCGATCAGTCCGTCGGCGATCCGCAGGACGTCGACGACCACGATCTCCGGCCCCCCGTCGGGGAGTCGGCGTCGCGAGTGCACCACGACGTGGTCACCGTCGGCCAGTAGGTGCAGGATGTCGACCCGCATGCCGGCGGTCGGGCCCAGCGCGGCGCGGACCGCGGCGAGCCACTGCGCCCTGGTCGAGGTCGTCGAATCCGACCGGTGATGGGTGAAGTCCTCGCTCAGGTACGACGCGAGCGTGTCGACGTCGCCGGTGTCGACCAGCCCCGCCAACGCACGACCGACGATGCTCTTGTTCTCGGTGCTCATGGCCGCAAGTGTTTCCCCGGCCTCGTGTGCTTGTCGATGACATCGCACTTCATGGTGTCCGGGGCGACGATGAGTAGGCTCATGATCGTGTATGCGGTCGGAGAACTCCTGCGGCGGTGGCGCAAGCGCCGAGGGCTCAGCCAGCTCGACCTGGCGATCGCCGCGGATGTCTCGGCTCGGCACGTCAGCCTGGTCGAGACCGGCAAGTCCACGCCGAGCGCCGACATGATCCTCCGGCTCGCCGACCAGCTCCACGTGCCACTGCGTGATCGCAACCAGCTGTTGCTCGCCGCCGGCTTCGCGCCCCGGTACGCGCAGCGCCCGCTCGACGACGCCGCACTGTCGGGTGCCCTCGACGCGGTCCGCAGGGTGCTCCAGGCGCACGAGCCGTATCCGGCGCTGGTCTTCGACCGCCGGTGGAACATCGTGCTGACCAACCGCGCGGTCGACCCGTTCTTCGCGTACGTGGCACCCGAGCTGTTGCAACCGCCGGTGAACCTGGTTCGGCTGGGCCTGCACCCGCGCGGGCTCGCCCCTCTGGTCGTCAACCTGGCGGACGTGCGGGCGGTGTTCCGCAGCCGGATCTCACGCCAGCTCGCCGCAGCGCCCGACGCGGAACTCGCGGCGCTCTACGAAGAACTGCTGAGCCCGCTGCCCGAGGAGCCACCGGACCAACGGGTCGACGCCGACGTGGTGATCCCGATGATCCTGCGGATCGGTGGACGCGAGCTGCGGCTGTTCTCGACCATCACCACGTTCGGCACCCCGATGGACATCACCATCGAGGAGATCGCTGTGGAGTCCTACTATCCGGCGGATCCGCAGAGCGCCGCCTACTTCACACGGTAGGGCCCGGCCTGGTCGCCGCCCAGGCCGGGCCCACCACTCGTTCGTCAGCCCGTGGTCAGGACGAACCTCTCCCAGGACCCGACCGACGTCCGGTTCGCGATCAGTGACCCGGCCCCGGCGTTCTCGGCGGCGACGATCTGGTTGTTGATCGTGGCGCGCAGGCTGACCGTCCCGTCGGAGTTGTTGATGAGCTGGAAGGTCTCCCACGCACCCACAGAGGTGCGGTTGGCGATCAACGGCTCCGCGCCCGCGTTCTCGGCGGAGACGTAGAGCCCGTTGGCGCGCGACCGCAGGGCGATGGCACCGTTGCCGGCGTCCACCCGGTCGAACTGCTCGGTCGTACCGACACTGGCCTTGTTGGCGATCAACGCGGTGCTGCCGACCGCCGACACGTACTGGTTGTTGACCTGCGCCCGCAAGGTGGTCGCCGGCGCGCTGCTACCGGTGCCGGTGGCGAAGGTGAAAGCGTCGACATCGAACAGGTAGCCGGACCCACCCTTGAACACCAGGTACAGCGTCGTCGACGCGGTGGGCGGGTTGCTGATCGTGGCGGACGCCTCGACGAAGGTCTCCCAGTTGCCGGTCACCGGAACCGTGACGGTGCCCAGCAGGGTGCCGGTGGCCGACCCGGCCCGGACCTCGATGGTGCCACCGGCGCCGGCCGACGACGCCCTTACGGTGATGCGGTTGGCGTTGGCCAGGTTGTACGGCTGGTAGGAGATCCAGTCGTTGTTCTCGATGAACCCGGCCGTGCGGCCACCCTCGGCGTTGGTGTGGTCGGTGGCCTGGACACCGGACTGGGCGCCGAAGTGCTCACCCTGGCGGTGCTTCGGTTGCAGCGTCTTGATGCTGTGCGTGGTCAGCCCACCGTTGTCGGTGTACGCGGCGTCGAAGACCCCGTAGATGTTTGCGGCCGAGTCGTGCTCACCGTCGGTCGGCAAGGTGATCGTGCCGCTGCACCCGGTCTTCGAGGTGATCTGGTGGGCGTGGCTGTCGTGGCCCAGCGCGTACGTCAGGCTCACCTTGGAGCAGTCGATCGTGCCGTCCTGCGGGTCGCTCACCGAAATCTGGTACGGCACCGTGTCACCGAAGCTGAACAGCTGCCCGTCGGTGGGCGAGGTGAGTGACACCGTCGGTGCGGTGTTGCCCACTGTGACGATCAGGCTCGCCGTGCCGGACAGGCCGGTCGGGTCGGTGACCTTCAGGGTGGGGCTGTACGAGCCGTTGGTGGTGTACGTCTTGGTGGGGTTGGCCGCCGTCGACGTGGTGCCGTCACCGAAGGTCCACAGGTAGCTGAGCGCGCCGCCCTCGGGGTCGGAGCTGCCGGCCGACGAGAAGTTGACAGTCAACGGGTTGGCCCCCGACGTCGGGTTCGCCGAGGCGACCGCGATCGGGCTGCGGTTGCCACCACCGATGTACTCGATCCGGAAGAGCGCCTGGTTGTTCGAGCCGGTGCCGTAGTCCAGCACGTACAGGGCGCCGTCCGGGCCGAAGGCCATGTCCATGACCTGGGTGCCGGTCCACGGGAAGTTGGAGATCTCCCCGCGTGAGCCGTCGGAGTTGACCTTGATGGCCTTGATCCAGCGGCGGCCGTACTCGCCGGCGAAGAACTGGCCGTCCAGCGACGGCGGGAACTTGATGCTGGAGTTGAGCGAGGCGTTGTACCGGTAGACCGGCCCGCCCATCGGCGACTCCGAGCCGCTGCCGAACTCCGACGGCGAACCGGAGTCGCCCGCGTACTTGATCCAGGCCGGCTTCGCCGCGGGCAACGTACCGAGCCCGGTGTTGCGGAACGAGTTGTTGGTCGGCCCGCCCGTGCAGTTGTACTTGGACTGCGACGGCCCGGACGGGAAGGTGTATTCATTGTATGTTTCCGTGCTGGTGTTGCTGCCGGTGCAGTACGGCCAGCCGTAGTTGCCCGGCGCCGCGATGCGGTTGAACTCGACCTGACCCTGAGGGCCCCGGCTGGAGTTCGTGGACCCGGCGTCGGGGCCGTAGTCACCGAGGTAGACCACGCCGGTCGCCTTGTCGACGCTCATCCGGAACGGGTTGCGCAGACCCATCGCGTAGATCTCCGGGCGGGTGCCCGACGTGCCGGGCGCGAACATGTTGCCCGACGGGATCGTGTACGTGCCGTCCGCCTGCGGCTTGATCCGTAGCACCTTGCCCCGCAGGTCGTTCGTGTTGCCCGCCGAGCGCTGGGCGTCGAACTGCGGGTTGCGGTTGGTCCGTTCGTCAAGTGGCGCGTAGCCGGACGACTCGAACGGGTTGGTGTCGTCGCCGGTGGTCAGGTACAGGTTGCCGGCGGCGTCGAAGTCCAGGTCACCGCCGACGTGGCAGCACTGCCCACGGTCGTTGGCGACCTGGAGCACGATCTTCTCGCTGCCCAGGTTGAGCGTGTCGTCGCTGTTGAGGGTGAACCGCGACAACCGCAGGTGCCCCTTCCACCGGTCCCAGTCAGACTGCGAGCCGGTGGTCGGGGCGTCCCCGGACGGGGTGCTCAGCGTGGGGGAGTAGTACAGGTAGATCCACCGGTTGCTGGCGAAGTTGGGGTCGACGGCGACGCCCTGCAACCCCTCCTCGTCGTGGGTGTAGACCGACAGGGTGCCGGAGACCTTTGTGTTGCCGGCCACGTCGGTCACCCGCAGGACACCGTTTCGGGCGGTGTGCAGCACCGAGCGGTTGGGCAGGACGGCCAGGGACATGGCCTCACCGAGCTCGCCCGAGCCGGTGGCGAGCTTGACCTGCTGATAGTCGGAGGCGGGGATCACCGCCGCCTGGGCGGTGGACGGTGCAGCCACAGCGAGGGCCGCGCTCGCGACGGTGAGGACCGCCGCGAAGAGCGCCCGGGGCCAGCGCCGGGGGTACGAGAGCATGATCGTCCTTTCTCGACGACCGGTGGACGGGCGCGCGGGGGCGCACCACGACCAGGTGGGGTGGTGGAGACGAGCGGGGGGACCAGGTCAGTTGGTGGTGACCAGGTCGAACTTCTCCCACTGGCCGATGGAGGTCCGGTTGGCGATCAGCGGGGACCCGCCTGCGTTGTCGGCGGCGACGTAACGGTTGTTCACGGTGGCCCGCAGGCTCACCGTGCCGTCGGAGTTGCGGACCAGCTGGAAGGTCTCCCAGGCGCCGGCGGTGGCCCGGTTGGCGATCAGCGCGGCGGCACCGGCGTTCTCGGCGGCGACGAACTGCCCGTTGCCCTTGGCGCGCAGCGCCACGTTGCCGTTGGCGAGGTTCACCAGGTCGAACCGCTCGGTGGTGTTCACCGAGGTCTTGTTGGCGATCAGCGGGGTGGTGGCGTTGGGCGCGCTGACGTACTGGTTGTTGGCGCGGGCCCGCAGGGTGGAGCCGCTGGCGGTGGGCGGCGGGGTCGTGGTGCGCGGCGAGCAGTCGGCCGTCACGGAGCCCGCGGCGACCTGGAGGCCGCCGAGCAGCATCCGGGTGAAGTTCGGGTCGGTGTACGACGCCTCGGTGTGTCCGAGGCCCGTGTACCAGGCACGCCCGCCGCCGTACGCCTTGCACCAGGTGATCGGGTGGTCGCCGCCCATGTTGCCGCCGCTGTAGGACGACTCGTCGAGGCTGGCCAGCACCCGGGCGCTGGACCGGGGGTTGGTGCGGTAGTTGTACCACTCGTCGGAGCGGACCCAGGTGGTGCCGAGGTGGGCGGTCGAGGGGTTGGTCTGGTCCTCGATCTTCACCGTGGCGTTCTGGATCGCCGGGTGCGAGTCGAACCATGCTCCGACCAGCGAGCCGTACCACGGCCAGCTGTACTCGGTGTCGGCCGCGGCGTGCACGCCGACGTAGCCACCACCGGCGGCGATGTACGACTCGAACGCGCTCTGCTGGCTGGCGTTGAGGACGTCGCCGGTGGTCGACATGAAGACCACTGCCTGGTACTGGGCCAGGTTGGAGGTGGTGAACTGCGCGGCGTCCTCGGTCGAGGTCACTGTGAAGCCGTTGGCCGAGCCGAGCTGCTGGATCGCGGCGATGCCGTTGGGGATGGACGAGTGCCGGAAGCCGGCGGTCTTGCTGAACACCAGGACCTTGGTCAGGGGTGCCGCCGAGGCGGGGGTCGGCAGTGCGACCAGGCTGGCCAGCATGACGGCCAGGCCGGTGACGAGTGCCAACAGGCGGGGACGGGAACGCATGGTCTTGCTCCTCTGCTGAGCGTCGACCTCAGGCTGTGCACACGGGCAGGCCGGAGGCCGCGATGGCGGTGGTGCCGAAGCCGGGCCGCCGATGCTCGGCTGAGGTGCTGCGGGGTGGTGGGGGGTGCAGGGGTGGGTCGCTGAAACCAGCCGATGACGTGGACCACCCACATTGGACGATCAGAGTTCATCGACTGGCATCGTTGACGCAGTAAACCTCCGATGTCTACGCCCCGTCAAGCCCAGGTGCTCCGGTCCGAGCGCGCCAGTGCCCGGCCGGCGGCCGTGTTGAGGTGAGACGTATGACGTATGCTCGATGCCATGGTCGCCGACGAAGATCGAGCACGGCTCGCCCGGGCAACTCGTGGCGCTGCCGGCTGGCCGTCGCGCGGCCAGCCTCGCCGCCCTACGCGGGGCTGCGGGTGCCCCGGGTCGCCATCAGAATGAGATCGGCGATCGTCTCCGGGTGGGTGACCATGGCCAGATGCGATGATTCGACCTCGATGGTCGTCGCGTTCATCCGATCGGCCAGAAACCGCTCCAGCTCCGGCGCTGTGGTGCGGTCCTGTGTGGAGATCGAGTAATAGCACTGCCGGTCCCGCCAGGCGGCCGTCGTCGTCCGGCCCCCGAAGAGGTCCTTGGCGATCGGGCCCTGCACCGCGTACAGGGCACGGGCGCGGGTCTCCTCGATTCCACCGGCGAAGTCGTTCAGGAAAGCGCTCTCGCTGAGCTGCGCGTACCCGTCGTGGTGCACGAGGCCGGCGTTCGCCGGCGGCGTGGGATATTTCGCCGCGAGCGCGGTGTAGTCCTCGCCGGCGTCCGGCGCGCGGGCCGCCACGTACACCAGGGCGGTGACCCTCGGGTGGTTGCCGGCCTCGCTGATGATCGTGCCGGCCCAGGAGTGGCCCACCAGCACCGTCGGCCCGTCCTGGCGGTCGAGGGCGCGGTTGGTTGCCGCGACGTCGTCGGCCAGGGAGGTCAGCGGGTTCTGGACCGCGGTGACCGTCAGCCCGGCCCGCTGCAGCAGCGGGATGACGTCGGACCAGGACGAGCCGTCGGCGTACGCGCCGTGGACCAGGACCACGTTGCGGGCGGGCTTGGCCGAAGACGTGTCGCTCATCCGAAACCTCCGCACGACGTCGTGCCGTCGCTCGCTCGTCGACGACAGCTCTCGCCCGCCACTCTTCCCCACGCCGGTCGGGGCGGTGGGCCGAACGCCCAGGCTTCAGCCCCTCAACGCACCGTTTCCGGTGCGCGGGCGCGCCAGTTCAGGCGGTCCCGGTAGTGGTGTCGCAGGACCAACCAGCTGACCGAGAACGGGATGGCCCCCATGGCGACGACTCCCAGGACGTTCGCGCCGGCCACGTCGAAGACCGCCCCGACGTCGCCGAACAGCTGAGCGACCGTCTGGAACGCGACGTGCAGGCCGATGCCGGCCCAGATGTCACCGGTGGCGGCACGGAAGGCGCCCAGCAGCAGCGCGAAGACGAGAAAGAGCGCCAGTCGGTCGACGGATCTGGCCGCCCCGATGAGGAACCCGAACACTGTGAACAGCACTGCCTGCCCGACGACGGCCTGCCAGGCGGGCAGCCGGGTGGCGAGGTGGTGTTGCAGGTACCCGCGGAAGACCAGCTCCTCCGGCAGCGCCTCCTTCAAGAAGACGAGCACGACCAGCAGCGCCGCCACCCGCAGCACGTCCCCGACGGACGTCCGGACACTGATCTCGACCCAGCCGAGACCGAGGCAGAGCGCGAACCCCGCCGCGGCGGGAACGAGCCAGCAGGCCATGCCGAACAGCAGACGCCGCCAGCCGGCGCGCAGCGACGGCAACCCGAGGCCGGCCCAGGGCCGTCGGTCCAGGACGCGACGGGCGACGACCACCAGGGGTACGACGACAGCGGTGGTGAGGACCGCCCCGATCGCGTGGGTGGGCCGGTCGTAGTCACTGTCGAGAAGGGCGCCCAGCAACAGCCAGACCAGCACTGCGGCGGTGGTCACGACGAGGATCCGCCAGGGCAGGGCGAGACGAGATCCGGCGCTCACCACGCGCAGCGTAGCCGGCGGCGTCAAGGGCGGACGGTCAGCGCCCCAGGACGAGATAGCCGAGGCCGAGGACACCCCGGTAACCGCCGACGTACTGGCGCAACCTGTCGTCGAGTTCCGCGCGGACCTCGGCCGCACGGGGGTCCTCCGGGTACGCCAGCAGCCACTCCTGCCGTCCGGCGAGCCAGGTGGACTCGAAGTCGTCCCATTCCCGCTGGTCGGCGGTGCTCAGGTGCAGCAACCGCCAGCCCCGCCGGCGGGCGGCCTCGACCAGCCCGGGCAGGGTCGGGACCTCCGGGCCGAAGACCTCGGCGATCTCCGCGGTGGGGGACCGATCCCAGTACGCGTCGCCGAACAGCAGCCGCCCACCGGGCCGGACCACGGCGGCGAGGGCGTCGAGGGCGGCCTCGGTGCCGCCGAAGGCGTGTGCCGAGCCGATGCAGAGGACCCGGTCGGCCGGCTCCTGCCAGGCCGCCGCTTCCCCCATCACGAAGGCGACGTGCCGGTTCAGCGACCGCCCCGCGGCCAGCCGCCGCCCTCGGGCGAGCGATGCCTCGTCGGTGTCGACGCCGACGCCGCGGGTCGCGACCGGGCCGGAGACACCGCCGGCGGCGACCGCCCGCAGCAGCAGCTCACCCCAGCCACAGCCGAGGTCGAGCACCCGCGCGCCGGGGCGGACGTCGAGCCGTTGCAGCAGCAACGCGGCGTGCTCCGGCGAGAGCGGAGTGTTCCAGCGCATCCGCGCGTAACGGCTGGCGGCGAGGTGGTCGGTTGACTGCATCCGTTGAGGGTCCCAAGCCGTGTGTCGGGTCCGGCACCCGGGCGTACGGCAGGATCGGTGGAATGGACGCGGAGCCTGCGGGGCCGGCGCGGCGGCCGACCCCGCAGGAGGTGGCGGCGGCGGCCGGTCGGGGTCTGCCGGACATCATCGGCCCCGGGCTGCGCGTGCTGTTCTGCGGCTACAACCCCGGCCTCTACTCGGCCGCCGTGGGGGAGCCGTTCGCCCGCCGGGGCAGCCGATTCTGGCCGGCCCTGCACGGGGCCGGCCTCACCGACCGCCAGCTGCACTCGTGGGAACGCGACGAACTGCTGCGGCAGGGCCTGGGCATCACCAGCCTGAGCAACCGGGCCACCGCCCGCGCCGACGAGCTGACCTCGGAGGAGTTGGTGGCCGGGGTCACCGGGTTGGCGGTGAAGGTCGAGCGCCACCGGCCGCAGTGGGTGGCGATCCTCGGGGTGACCGCGTACCGGATCGCCTTCGTTCGACCGAAGGCCGGGCTGGGCCCGCGACCGGACCGGCTGGGGCCGGCCCAGGTCTGGGTGCTGCCGAACCCCAGCGGCCTGAACGCGCACTTCCCGCTGCCGGCGTTGACCGCCGAGTTCGCCAAGCTGCGGCGGGCCCTCGACCGCTAGCCGGCCGTGGCGACCAGCCCCTGGTAGTAGGGCTGCATGGCCGGGTGGTACTCGTCGAACTCCGGGCGGGGCGAACCGTCCCGGGAGGCGACCAGCAGGTCCAGGTAGTACTCCCAACCGGCGCCCACCTCGGCGATGCCCTCCACGCTGCTCAGGTGCTGCACGAACCGCAGCTCGGTGGTGCCGTCGGTCTCGGTCAGCGACAGCTCCAGCAGCCAGCTGCCGTAGTCGTCGACCATCGACACGGCGAGACGCCGCTGCGGTTCGCACGCGTCGATGCGTACGTCACACCAGGGCTGCTGCTCCTCGTACGCCATCTGGACCCGGATGGTCCGTCCGGGCCCGGCGTCGCCCTCCCACGGGCCGAACCAGCGGGCCGTACGGTCCGGCTCGGTCAGGCTGGCCCAGACGTCGGCCGCCGGGGCGCGGAAGGTCCGGGTGAGGACGAGATCGTGGCCGGTGTCGGTCTGAAACAGGCGTCCGGCGGGTGTGCGGGTCATGCCGTGTGCTCCCTTCGGTGCTCCGCCGGGCCGCGGCTGCGGCGCTCTCGGCGGGTGCGATAGACCTCGGTCTCCAACGCGTCGAGGTGCCGGCCCCACCGGTCGACTGTGGTGAGCCCGGTGAGCCAGTCGAGCAGCGGGGCGAGCGGGCCCGGGTCGAGCCGGTAGATCCTCCGCCGTCCGACCAGCTCGTCACGGACCAGCCCGCAGTCGCGCAGCACCCGCAGGTGGCGGCTGATGGCGGGCCGGCTGATCGTGAACCGCTGGGCGATGTCGCCGGCGGAGAGGGGTTCGGCGCGCAACATGGTCAGGATGTGCCGGCGTACCGGGTCGGCGATCGCGACGGCCACCTCATCCACCCAGGAAGCGTAACCCATAGGTTACGGGTTTGCCGGTTGTGGACCGTCGACACCGCGGATCAGTGGTCGGTGGTGGGCACATGATCACCTGACCTGGCACTCTTTACGGCATGGCCGCCCTGCTTCGCTCCCGCTGGACCGACTGGACCTTCGTCGTACCCGTGCTCGCCGTCCTGGTATTGATGGTCACCTGGGGGCGGAGCCTGCCCGGCCCGATCATCGTGGTGGTCGCGGTGCTGCTCGGAGGTGCCGTGCTCGCGGCAGTGCACCACGCGGAGGTGGTCGCCCACCGGGTGGGGGAGCCGTACGGGTCGCTGGTGCTCGCCGTCGCGGTCACCGTGATCGAGGTCGCCCTCATCGTCACGCTGATGATCAGCGGCCCGGAGAAGACCCAGTCGCTCGCCCGGGACACCGTCTTCGCCGCCGTCATGATCACCTGTAACGGGATACTCGGCCTGTCCCTGCTGCTCGGGGCGCTGCGCCGTCGTGTCGCGGTGTTCAACCCGGAGGGCACCGGCGGAGCCCTGGCCACCGTGATCACCCTGGCCACCCTGAGTCTGGTCATCCCGACCTTCACCACGGCCCGGCCCGGCCCGGAGTTCAGCCCGGCCCAGCTCGCCTTCGCCGCCGTCGCCTCGCTGGCGCTCTACGGGCTGTTCGTGCTCGTGCAGACCGGCCGGCACCGCGACTACTTCCTGCCGGTCGACAGCCGGGGGCAGGTGATCGACGCGGAGGAGCACGCCAAGCCGCCCACCACCCGCGCGGCGCTGATGAGCCTGGGGCTGCTGCTGGTGGCGCTGGTCGCGGTGGTCGGCGACGCCAAGACCGTCTCGCCGACCATCGAGGCCGGCGTCGCCGCGGCGAACCTCCCGCACGCGTTCGTCGGCGTGATCATCGCCCTGCTCGTGCTGCTGCCGGAGACCCTGGCCGCCGCTCGCGCCGCCCGCCGCGACCGCGTGCAGATCAGCCTGAACCTCGCGCTCGGCTCGGCGATGGCCAGCATCGGTCTGACCATCCCGGCCATCGCGATCGCCTCGATCTGGTTGGACGGCCCGCTGCTGCTCGGCCTCGGCGGCACCCAGCTCGCCCTGCTCGCGCTCACCGCCGTGACCGCCGTCCTCACCGTGGTGCCCGGCCGGGCCAACGTGTTGCAGGGCGGCGTGCACCTGGTGCTGATGGCCGCCTTCGTCTTCCTGGCCGCCAGCCCGTGACCCGCACGGCCCGCCGGCTCGGCCCGTGACCCGCACGGCCCGCCGGCTCGGCCCGTGACCCGCACGGCCCGCCGGCTCGGCCCGTGACCCCGCGTGGCCTGTCGGCTCAGCCCGCGACCCGCACGGCCCGTGCGGGTCAGCCGGTGGGCGGCGGGTCGCCCGCGAGACGCTCCGCGCGGGCGTTCAGGTAGCGCTGCTGCGCCAGGTTCGTCGAGCGCGCCGCTGCCATCCGGTACGCCTCCCGCGCCGCGACCCGCTCACCCTCCAGCTCCCACAGGTGGGCGCGGGCGGCCGGCAGCCGAGGGTCGTCGGCGAGACGGGGGTCGTCGGCCAGGTCGGCGAGCAGCGCCAACCCGGCCGGCGCGCCCCGGCTCATGGCCACCGCCACCGCGTGGTTGAGCGTCACCACCGGGTTGTCGGACATCCCGAGGAGCACCTCGTACAGCGCGGTGATCTGCGCCCAGTCGGTGGCCGCCGCGCTGGGCGCCTCGTCGTGCACGGCCGCGATGGCCGCCTGGAGCTGGTACGCCCCGACCACCCCGTGCGGCAGCGCCCCGGTGATCAGCTCGACCCCCTCGGCGATCTGCTCGGCCCGCCACCGGGAGCGGTCCTGCTCGGCCATCGGCACCAGCTCACCGTGCGGGCCGATCCGCGCCGGCGCGCGGGCATCGGTGAGCAGCATCAACGCGAGCAGCCCGGTGACCTCGGGGTCCTCGGGCACCAGCCGGCGCACCAGCCGGGTCAGTCGGATCGCCTCGGCGGTCAGGTCGGCGCGCAGCAACCCGGGCCCGGCGGTGCGGGCGTACCCCTCCGTGAAGATCAGGTAGAGCACGTGCAGCACGGCGGCGAGCCGGTCGGCACGCTCCGGGCCGGTGGGCGGCGCGAACCGCAGGCCACTGTCACGGATCCGCTGCTTACCCCGACTGATCCGCCGGGTCATCGTCGCCTCCGGCACCAGGAACGCGCGCGCCACCTCGGCGGTGCTCAGCCCGCCCACCGCCCGCAGGGTGAGCGCGATCTGCGACGCCGCCGACAGCGCCGGGTGGCAGCACAGGAACAACAGGATGAGCGTGTCGTCGGCGTCCGCCGCTGGATGGTCGGCGGCGGGGGCGCGCCACTGCTCCGGCAGCACCCAGCGGGCCACCGTGTCCTCCCGCCGCATCCGGGCCTGCTCGCGACGCAGCAGGTCGGTCAGCCGACGGGACGCCACGGTGATCAGCCAGCCACGCGGATTCTCCGGTACGCCGTCGCGCGGCCAACCCTCCGCCGCGGCGATCAGCGCCTCCTGCACCGCGTCCTCGGCCGTGTCGAAGTGCCCGTAGCGGCGGACCAGCGCCCCGAGGACCCGCGGCGCCAGCTCGCGCAGCAGGTCCTCGGCGGGAGTCTCCGGCACCGGGTCAGCCGGCCAGGTCCTCGACACCGTCGAGCACCGGCCGCACGTCCACGTACCCACCGGGGGCGTCCGGGTCGACCAGGCCGGCGGCGATCTCGGTGGCCCGGTCGAAGCTGGCGCACTCCACGATGGTGTAACCGGCGAGGACCTCCTGCGTCTCCGGGTACGGGCCGTCGGTGACCACTGGTGCCCCCTCGCGCACCTGCACCCGGCGGGCGTGCACCGGCTCGCTCAGCCCTCGGGCGTCGACCAACTCCCCGGACTCGGCCAGCGCCTGGTGGAAGGTCTCCATGTGCTTGTGCATCGCCGCGATCTGCTCGGCCGACATCGCCGGCCGGTCGGAAGCCCGCCCGGACAGCACGTCGTAGTCCTGCTGCGACCCATAGAGCAAAATCATGTACTTCACGGTTCTTCCCCTCCTCCTGCCAGAGCACCACCCCGGTGCCCACAGGAAACGTCGAACCCAACCCCCGGTCCCGGACACGCCAACCCCACCTGATCTGTTGATCAAGAGGTTTCTGTCACGACACGCCGGACGGGACGACGCGAACCTCTTGATCACCGGAGCGCAGGGGGTGGTGGGTGGGGCCTAGGTTGGTGGGATGACGGTGGTGTGGGTGGTGGTGGGTGTTTTCGTTCTTGTGGCGGGGGTGGCGTTTGGCGTTGTCGTGCGGCGGGGGCGGGTCGCTGAGGTCGGGGGCGACGACTCTCGGGCTGGGCGGGACGCTCGGGAGCGCCAGCAGCGGTACGAGGCCGAGCGGCACGGTGACCAGGGTGACACGTGGCAGCGCGGTCGGGAGTCGGGCGGATGAGCGACCCTACTGGCCGTACGAGCGGCGCAGCCGGCCGTTGATCAGGTAGTTGAGGCGGGTGGCGTAGGTGGCCGAGGGTGCTCTCGCTCGGCAGCTCCCCGTCGGTGGTGAGCATCCAGCGCAGCGTGCAGTCCCCGCCGGGCAGCCCGGGAGTCACGTCGAAGCGGATCCGGTCCAACGGTCGGTGCGGCCACAGCGACGACGGTGCCCCGCGCCCACCCGGGCCCGCCGCGCGACACCACCCCAGCCCACCCGGGCCCGCCGCGCGACAGCCCATCCGGGCTCAGGGCCGTGAACCGTCCGGCCGTGCCGTACGTGAAACCGGTGACGGGCGTTTCGGTCCTATCGTCGGGGTACTAGTACCAGGCCGAGCACCGATGTCTGGGGAGGCACAGTGGGGGCACGGTTCGGACGCGACGCGCGAGGCCCGGTGGCGGGTCTGCTGATCGCCGCCCTGGTCTCCCTCGCCTGCGCCGGCGGTGGTCTGGCCGAGCCGGAGGCCGAGCGTCCCGGGGCGACCCCGTCGGCAGCGTCACCGGGACCGAGCACCACCCGGGCCGACAGCACCACCAGCGTCGCCGAGTTCGAGCAGGACGTCGCCGACGCGCAGGCGGTCGCCGAGCGGTACTGGGCGGCCCAGTTCAAGGAATCCGGGCAGCGGTTCCGACCGATCCGGCGGATCATCCCGTACCAGCGCGACGGCGAGGTGTCCTGCGGCGGCCAGTCGTTGCCCCGCAACAACGCCGTCTACTGCTCGCAGGGCGACTTCATCGCGTACGACGTCGCCTGGTCGGTGGCGGCGTTCCGCCAGGTCGGCGACGCGTTCGTGTTCTACCTGCTCGGGCACGAGTACGCGCACGCCATCCAGGTGCGGCTCGGCATCAACTACAGCTTCACCATCCAGCAGGAGTTGCAGGCCGACTGCATGGCCGGGGCGTACCTCGGCGACTCGGTGCGCTCGCGGGCCCTGACCCTCGCCGAGGGCGACCTGGACGAGTTCCGCGAGGGGGTGGCGGCGGTCGGCGACGACCCGGACCAGCCGTGGTTTGCGGAAGGGGCGCACGGCACCGCCGAGCAGCGCACCGACATGTTCTTCCGGGGGTACGAGGGTTCCCTGAAGGAGTGCGACCTGGGCTGAACGGGGTTGCCCGGATCACCCTGGCGCCCGTTGCCGCCACCGGCCCCGGCGGCTGCTGGCAGGATCGCCGGTGTCGGTCACGACCCTGGAGGTTCCGCTGAGCAGCCATCACCCCGCCGCTGTGCTCTTCGACATGGACGGCACGTTGGTCGACAGCGAGAAGCTGTGGGACGTCGCGTTGCAGGAACTCGCCAAGGAGTACGGCGGGGAACTCTCCGTCGACGCCCGCCAGTCGATCATCGGCACCGCCATGGCCGAGTCGATGCGCATCCTGCACGACGACCTGGGGCAGCCCGAACGGGATCCGGCGATCAGCGCGGCGTGGATCAACGCCCGGATCCTGGAGCTGTTCCGCACCGGTCTGCGCTGGCGGCCGGGCGCGTTCGACCTGTTGCGCGCGGTCCGCGCGGCGGGAATCCCCACCGCGCTGGTCACCTCCAGCCCTCGGGCGCTGGTCGAGATCGCCCTGGACACCCTCGGTCGGGACAACTTCGACACTGTGGTCGCCGGCGACGAGGTGGTGGCGGCCAAGCCGCACCCCGAGCCGTACCTGACCGCCGCCCGGCTGCTGGGTGTGCCGATCGAGCGTTGTGTGGCGATCGAGGACTCACCGACCGGGGTCGCCAGCGCGCTCGCCTCGGGTGCTGGGGTCCTGGCCGTACCGGCCGAGGTGGCGTTGCCGAGCACTGTCGGCGTACGCCAGGTGGAGAGCCTGACCGGCGTGGACCTGACGCTGCTCGCGTCGCTGCTGACCGACCGGGCCGCGGCGACCGGCTGACCCGCCCGGCGCGGGCCGGCGGCGCTCGGCTGTCCCGACCGGCCGGGTTCAGTGGCGCTCGGCGAAGACCGAGACGACCACCTGGTAGCTGTCGAACGCCCGCGCCGCCCCCGCGTACGCGGCCAGGTGGATGAACAGCTCGACGATCTCCTCCGGGGTCACGCCCGAGGTCAGCGCGATGCGCAGCTGCCCGCGCAGCGGCTCGTGGGTGCCGAGGGCGGCGGCGATCGCCACCGAGACCAGGCACCGGCTGCGCAGGTCAAGGCCCTCCCGGGGCCAGGCCGCGCCGAAGGTCTGCACGGTGGCGAGACGACGGAAGTCGTGCCCCACCGACGGCTCACCCTCGCCGAGCGGCAGGGCCAACGGCTGCCCGAGCAGCCGCTCGGCGTTGTCGAGTGCCCGCTGGTACGCGTCCTGATCGGTCATGTCACCGGCCCCGGCTCTGCGGCCGCCCGCTCGCGGGGCGGGCCGGCGCCCTGCCGGCAGCACCAGCCTGGCAGTCGCGCACGGGCGGCCGAGGGGGAATGGGACAGGCAGAGGCCCCCGGTCGCGGATGGCGACCGGGGGCCTCGGCAGTGCCGATCAGTCGTGGGCGATGGCGCCCAGGACGTTGATCCGGGCCGCCCGGACGGCCGGGAGCACCGCGGCCACCACGCCGATGATGGCGGCGAGACCGAGGAAGACACCCATCTGCCCCCACGGCAGGATCAGGTCGGTGATGCCCTCGTCCTTGAGGGCCTCGACCACGGCCGCGCCGAGCCCGGTGCCCACCACCACGCCGAGCAGCGCGCCGAACACCGAGATCACCACGGCCTCCACGGTGATCATGCCCATGGTCTGGGACCGGCGCAGGCCGATCGCCCGGAGCAGGCCCAACTCGCGGGTCCGCTCCAGCACCGACAGGGCCAGGGTGTTGATGATGCCCAGTACGGCGATCACGATGGCCAGCGCGAGCAGGATCTGGATCATCGTGAGCAGCCCGTCGAGCGAACTGGTCTGCTGCTTGATGAACGCGTCCCGGTCGGCCACCGACACCTCGGGGCTGTCCGCGAGCAACGCCTCCACCTGCGGCTGGACGTCGGACACCCGGGTGCCCGGGTCCAGCTGGATGAAGCCCTGGATGGGCTGCGGAATGGCGAAGTCCTTCGCCGCGGTCGCCGGCAGCGTGACCGGGTTGGTCAGCTGCGACGACTCGTAGATGCCGCTGATCGTGTAGGTGCGTGCCTCGCCCCGGGTCAGCTGCACGTTGACAGTGGAGCCCACCGACCAGCCACGGGACGTGGCAGTGTCCGAGCTGGCGAGCATCTGCGTCGGCCCGAGCCGGTCGATGTCCCCGGCAACCGGCTTCGCCCCGAAGATCTGCCGCAGCGACGCGACGTCGCTACTCGCCGCGACCCAGGTGCTCTCGCCGTCGATCCGCCCCATGTCGCCGTACTCGCCGTCGACCAACCGCACACCGGGCAGGGCCTTGGCCTGGTCCAGCACACCCGGGTCGAAGGTCGGCGGACGCGGGCCGCCCTGCTGGCCGGCGATCACCAGCTCGGCCTTGATGGTGTCCTGGGCGAGCGCGCTGATGCTGCCCTTGGCCGAGTCGAGGATCACCGTGACGCCGGTGACCAGCGCGATGCCGACCATCAGCGCGGCGGCCGTGATCGCCGTACGACGTGGGTTGCGCCCCGAGTTGAGCCGGCCCAGCTTGCCCGGCACCGACCAGGAGAAGATCGCCCCGAGCAGGCTCACCACCGGCCGGCTGATCAGCGGAGTCAGCAGCGCCACCCCGATGAAGGCGAACAGCACCCCACCGAGGATGGTCGACAGCGTCTGACCCCCGGCGTTGCCGCTGAGCCCGAGGAACAGCAGCACCGCGCCGACTCCGGTGACCAGCGACCCGGCCACCGTGATCTTGGTCAACGGCCGGTCCGGGGTGGCCACGTCCTGCATGGCCGCGATCGGCGGGATCCGGGACGCCCGCAGCGCCGGCAGCAACGCCGCCACCACGGTGATCACCAAACCGACGGCGAACGAACCGATCACCGCGGCCGCCGGCACGCCGATGCCGGCCAGTGTGAGCCCACCGGCGAGCTTGCCGAACAGGAACGCCAGCAGCGCGCCCACCCCGATGCCGGCGGCGAGGCCGAGCACCGACGCGATCAACCCCACCGCGATGGCCTCCAGCACCACCGAACCGATGATCTGCCGCCCGCTGGCCCCGATGGCGCGCATCAGCGCCAACTCCCGGGTCCGCTGCGCCACGATGATCGAGAAGGTGTTGAGGATCAGGAAGGTGCCCACCAGCAGCGCCACCGCGGCGAAGCCGAGCAGGATCTTGTTGAAGAAGGACAGGCCCTCCTTCAGGCTGGCCGAGGCGTCCGCGGCCACCTGCTCGCCGGTCTTCACCTCGAAGTCCGCGCCCAGAGTGCGCGCCACGTCGTCGCGCAGCTTCTCGTCGGAGACCCCGTCGGCGGCCTGCACGGTGATGCTGTTGAACACGTCCGGCTCGCCCAGCATCAGCCGCTGCGCCACCGGCGTGGTGAAGAAGACCTCGTTGACCCCGCCGATCGAGTCCCGGTCACCGCTGTAACCGAAGACGCCGACCAGTGTGAAGTCCCGCTTCTTCGACTCGAACGCGGTCAGCACGCCGACCTTCTGGCCGACCTGCACCTTCGCGGCCGTGGCCAACGCCTTGTTGATGACGATCTCGTCCTCGGCCTGCGGCGCGCGCCCCTCACGCAGCTTCAGCAACTCGCTCTCGCCGGTCCAGTTCTCGCCCAACTGCGGCGGACCGAACGAGGTGACGACCTTGCCGTTGCTGCCGATCACCCGGGCGCCGTCGGCGTTGACCACGCCGGTCGCCGAGGCCGCCCCCGGCACCTGCTTCACCCGGTCCACCAGGGCGGCCGGTAGCGGGGCGACGGTCTGCTCGCCCTCCAACTCGTTGACCTGCACCTTCGGCTTCGCCGCGACGTTCACGTCGATCTCGGAGAAACCGTCGGCGAAGACCGAGTCGAAGGAGCGACCCAGCGTGTCGGTGAGCACGAACGCGCCGGAGACGAACATCACCCCGAGCACCACCGCCAGGCCGGACAGGATCAGCCGGACCTTACGGGCCAGCAGACTCTTCAGCGTCGCGCGGAACATCAGTTGCCCACCTCGGCCGCGGTGTCCAGCTTCTTCATGGTGTCCAGCACCGTCTCGGCGGTCGGCTCGATCAGCTCCGAGACGATCTCGCCGTCGGCGAGGAAGACCACCCGGTCGGCGTACGCGGCGGCCGTCGGATCGTGGGTGACCATGACGATGGTCTGGCCGTGCTCCCGAACCGAGTTACGCAGGAAGTTGAGCACCTCCGCGCCGGAGCGCGAGTCCAGGTTGCCGGTCGGCTCGTCCGCGAAGATCACCTCGGGGCGGGAAACCAGCGCCCGGGCGCACGCCACCCGCTGCTGCTGCCCACCGGAGAGCTGCGCCGGCCGGTGGTCCAGCCGGTCCTTCAGACCCACCGTCTCGATCACCGTGTCGTACCAGGCCGGGTCCGGCTTGCGCCCGGCGATCGACAGCGGCAACAGGATGTTCTCCTTGGCCGTCAGCGTCGGCAGCAGGTTGAACTGCTGGAAGATGAAGCCCACCTTGTCGCGGCGCAGCTTCGTCAACCCCGCGTCGCCCAGCCCCGTGACAGTCGTCTCACCGATCGACACCGTCCCCCGGGTCACCGAGTCCAGGCCGGCCAGGCAGTGCATCAGCGTCGACTTACCGGAACCCGACGGGCCCATGATCGCGGTGAAGCGGCCACGTTCGAACTCCGCGCTGACCCCCCGCAGCGCGATGACCTGAGCCTCGCCGCTGCCGTACACCTTCCACACGTCGTTCGCCCGGGCCGCGGCCTGCGCCTGCTGGCCTACCGTCGCGGTCACGTCATCTACCTCTTCCGTCTGTCCGAAAATGCACGCCGCCCCCCGATGGTCCGGCGCGACTGTTCAATCATCGGTGCTGCACCCGCCCGCCCCGTCCAACCCTGGGGGGACCCGGCGCGGATTTCCCGCTGCGGGTGCACCCCCATGTCGCATCAGGGTTGCCCCTGAGTCGACGGCCGGTCGACCGTTTTTTCCCACGGCGGCGGGCGGCAGCACCGACACTTGCACCTGACGCCACAGGAGGGTCAACCGAACCGAGCCATCTCCGGTCACGGTAGGTGACGACGGCAATGGCAGCCGTCCCCCCACGGAGGGATCTTCGAGTACGCCGGGTGAGGTACCCGGGCCGGCGGAACTACGCCCGGGGGCGGACCAGCCCCGACTCGTACGCCAGCACCACCGCCTGCACCCGGTCGCGCAGCCGCAGCTTGGTCAGCACATGCCCGACGTGCGTCTTGATGGTGGTTTCGCTCACCGACAGGACCGTCGCGATCTCGGCGTTGGACAGCCCCCGGGCGACCTGCACGAGCACCTCGCGCTCCCGGTCGGTGAGCGCGTTGAGCGCCGCCGACGGCGTCGCCGCCGGATCGGGCAGCAGTTCGGCGAACCGGTCCAGCAGTCGCCGCAGGATCCGAGGTGTCACCACCGCGTCCCCGCCGGCGACAGTGCGGATCGCCGCGATCAGATCCTCGGCCGGCACGTCCTTGGCCAGGAACCCGCTGGCGCCGGCCCGCAACGCGCCCACCACGTACTCGTCCAGGTCGAAGGTGGTGAGCACCAGCACCCGTACCGGCAGCCGGGCGTCGACGATGGCCCGGGTCGCCGCCACCCCGTCCATCCGGGGCATCCGGATGTCCATCAGTACGACGTCGGGCAGCAGCCGGCGGGACAGCTCCACCGCCTCCACGCCGTCACCGGCCTCCGCCACCACGTCCAGGTCGCTCTCGGCGCCCAGCACCATCCGGAACCCGGTCCGCAGCAGCGGCTGGTCGTCGGCGAGCAGGATCCGCACCGGCCGCGCCGAGGGCGCCTGATCGCTCATCTCGTCCTCCGTCCCGCCGACATCGTGGCGCGCACCGGTCATCCTCGCGTACCGGAGCCGGTGCGTCGCGGATCACCGTAGAGGCCGGCCGGTCGCCCTGTCCCGACCGCAGCGGCACCACTGCGGTCGGGTTTCCGGCGTCGGCGTGCGGCAGGCGGTCCCGGCGGCCTGAATCGCCGTGCCGGGCGTACGCGTCGCTCAGGAGGCCGTCACTCGTCCGCGCCCGGCGCCACCGGGGTGGACCGGGAGTCGCGCAGGGGGTCGGCGCTCACGGCGGCGACCGGGAACGGCGGCGGGGTGCCGCCGAAGCTGGGACAGAGCGCCTGGTGGCTGCACCAGTCGCAGAGCCGGCTCGGCCGGGGGCGGAAATCCTGCCGGGCGGTGGCCTGCTCGATGGCCCGCCACAGCGCCACCACGGTGCGCTCGAAGCGGACCAGCTCGTCGGCGTCAGGGGTGTAGTCCAACACCTCGGCGTCGCGTAGATAGAGCAGCCGCAGCACCCGGGGCACCACGCCCCGGGTGCGCCACAGCACCAGGGCGTAGAACTTCAGCTGGAACAGCGCCCGCGCCTCGAACGCCTCCCGCGGAGCGCCCCCGGTCTTGTAGTCGACCACCCGCAGCGCGCCGTCCGGAGCGACGTCGAGCCGGTCGAGGTAGCCCCGGATCAGCAACTCCTCGTCGACGACCGCGGAGATCAGGCTCTCGCGTTCGGCCGGCTCCAGCCGGGTCGGATCCTCCACCGCGAAGTAACCCTGCAGCAGCCCGGCGGCGGAGCGGAGGAACTCCACCGGGCCGGCCGGCTCCGCGCCGTCGAAGATCCCGGCCAGCTCCGGCTGCTCGGTGACCAGCCGGTCCCACTGGGGGGCCACCAGGTCGCCGGCTGCCTCCGGTGTGCGGCCGGTGGCCGGCAGGTCGAACAGGCGCTCCAGCACCGCGTGCACCAACGTGCCCCGGGCCTGCTCGATGGTGGTGCGCTCGGGCAGCCGGTCGATGCTGCGGAACCGGTAGAGCAGCGGGCAGGTCTTGAAATCCGCCGCCCGTGACGGCGACAGCGAGGCCCGCACCGTCGGCGGCGCCTGCGCCGCGGGGGAGGGCTGGGAGGTGGTGACCGATTCCGCCGTCATGTCGGCAAAGGTTAGGGCACCGGTGTGACACCGACCGCCGCCCGCCCCACACAGCGACGGTCCGTAGCATCGTGGCGATGGAGCAGACAACCAGGCCGCCGCGCCGACCGGACCGACGTCTCGGCCTGAACGTCGGCAAGGTGTTCGGGGTGCCGCTGTACCTCAACGGCTCCATGGTCCTGCTCGCGGTGCTCATCGCGGTGCTGTACGGCGAGTTCGCCCGCCGACAACTGGACCTGCCGCAGGTCAGCGGCTACCTGATCGGCTTCGGGTTCGTCGTGTCGCTGCTCGGCTCGGTGCTGCTGCACGAGCTGGGCCACGCCCTCACCGCCCGGCGGTACGGCATCGGTGTGCGCGGGATCACCCTGGAGCTGCTCGGCGGTTACACCGAGATGGACCGGGACGCCCCGTCGCCCCGCGTCGACCTGCTGGTCTCGCTGGCCGGCCCGGCGGTCTCCGCGGTGCTCGGCGTCCTGGCGGTCGCCGCCACGCTCGCCCTGCCCGAGGGGACCGTGGCCCACCAGCTCGCCTTCCAGCTCGCGGTCAGCAACGTCATCGTGGCGCTGTTCAACAGCCTGCCCGGGCTGCCGCTCGACGGCGGCCGGGCGCTGCGCGCCGCAGTGTGGGGGCTGACCCGCGACCGGCACCTCGGCACCGAGGTCGCCGGGTGGGCCGGCCGGGTCGTCGCCGTCGGCACCGCGGCCCTGGTCCTGCTGCTCACAGTCGAGCGGCGGCTGGCGCCGCTGGCGCTGCCGCTGATGCTGCTGGTCGCCGTCACCCTCTGGCGTGGCGCCGGCCAGTCGATCCGGGCCGCCCGGGTCAGCCGCCGGTTCCCGCTGATCGACCTCGCCCGGCTGGCCCGTCCGGTCTGGCCGGTGGCCACCGGTACGCCACTGGCCGAGGCCCAGCGCCGGCGCGCCGAGAGCGGGCAGCCCGGCGCCGCGCTGCTGGTCACCGACTCCACCGGTCGGCCGGTGGCGCTGGTCGACCCGGCCGCCGCCGACGCGGTGCCGGCTGAGCGCCGACCGTGGCTGGCGGTGGACGCCGTCGCCCGGTCGCTGGGCACCCTTCCCACGTTGTCGGTCGGGTGGGACGGCGAGCGGGTGATGGAGGCCGTACAGACCTACCCGGGCGCACAGTACGTGGTGACGTCAGGCGAAGATGTCGTCGGCATTCTGCACATCGCGGACCTGGCACAGCTCCTCGAACCCAACCGGAAGATGACACCGTGACCGCAACTCCCTCCACCGTCGCCGCCGACCCCGCCAACCGGGCGCTGACACCCGTGCACCGTGGGCCGTTCCGGCCCGGCGACCGGGTCCAGCTGACCGACCCCAAGGGGCGGATGCACACAGTGACGCTGGAGCCCGGCAAGGAGTTCCACACCCACCGCGGCATCCTGGCGCACGACGCGCTGATCGGGCTCCCCGACGGCAGCGTGGTGACCACCGCCGGTGGCGGCACCGCGTTCCTGGCCCTGCGGCCGCTCCTGTCGGACTACGTGCTGTCCATGCCGCGCGGCGCCCAGGTGATCTACCCCAAGGACTCGGCGCAGATCGTGGCGATGGGCGACATCTTCCCCGGCGCGAAGGTCCTCGAGGCCGGCGCCGGTTCCGGCGCGTTGAGCTGCTCCCTGCTGCGCGCCGTCGGCACCGAGGGCGAGCTGCACTCGTTCGAACTGCGCGACGACTTCGCCCAGATCGCCAAGCGCAACGTCGAGGCGTTCTTCAACGGGCCGCACCCCTCGTGGAACCTGCACGTCGGCGACGTCGCGCAGTGCCGGGAGACCGGCTTCGACCGGATCATCCTGGACATGCTGACCCCCTGGGAGACCCTCGACATGGTCGAGCGGGCGCTGGTGCCCGGTGGAGTGTTCATCGGTTACGTCGCCACCACACCGCAGCTCTCCGAGCTGGTGGAGGCGCTGCGCGAGCGCGGCGGCTGGACCGAGCCACGGGCCTGGGAGTCCCTGGTGCGCGACTGGCACGCCGAGGGCCTCGCCGTCCGTCCGGACCACCGGATGATCGCGCACACCGCCTTCCTGGTGTCCGCGCGCAAGCTGGCCCCGGGGGTCACCGCGCCGCCGCGCCGGCGCAAGCCCAGCAAGGGCACCGAGGCGTACGCCCAGCGCCGCCAGGACCTGCGCGAGGCGGAGGCGGCCCGACAGGCCGCCGCCGCGCAGGCCGCGGGCGCGCAACCCAACGGTGCGGGGGAGATGGACAGGCCGTGACCATCGAGCTGGGTGTCGGCAGCGCCGAGCAGGGGGAGACGCTGGCATGAGCCGACCGGGCTACGGCGGTGGGGACCTCCCCGCGGTCTTTCCCGACTGGTCGCCCTACCAGGATCTGGAGTCGGCGGCGCGGGCCTACCTGCGCGACCCGGACGTCGCCCTGGAGGCGCTCGGCGGCGTGCTGCGCGGCGCGTCGGTGCTCGGCTTCACCCTGGAACGCTTCGTCAACGAGGTCAACGGGGTGTGGCAGGAGGTAGTGGTCTGCGACGGCAGCCGGCTCATCCTCTGGCACGGCGAGGACGTACCGCCGGAGGAGGGCCCGCCGGGCTCGATGACGTCGTCGCTGCGGGTGGTGCCGGTCTCCACTGTCACCGAGGTGGGCTGCCGGCGGCGGCTCAACCGTGCCGAGAGCGGCGAGATCCGGGTCGACAGCATCGACGTCTACCTGCTGCTCACCTCGTTGGACGAGGCGCCGCCGAGCGAGGAGATGGCCGGCACCCCTCGGCACGACGCGTTGCGCTTCGGCAAGACCCTCGACGACGGCGGGGCCGGGCAGATCGCCCGGTTGGAGGAGTTCGCGCGGTTGGTCGCCTCGGTGGTCGGCCGTCCGATGCTCTGAGGCGTACCCGAACTGGCCCGGCCGGGCCGTCGCGGCCCGGGCCGTGGGTCAGTCTTCCTCGGCGTCCGGGCCGGCGACCTCGACGCCGTCGCCGCGCACCACGTGGATGCAGTCGCCCGGGCACTCCTTCGCGGAGTCGATCACCTCGAGTCGCAGGTGCGCGGGGACGTCGACCCGGCTGCCCGGTGCCATCCGCAGCTCACCGTCGACGCCCTTGACGTAGGCCAGACCGTCGATGTCGAACTCGAACACCTCCGGCGCGTACTGCACGCAGAGCCCGTCGCCCGTGCAGAGGTCCTGGTCGACCCAGACCTGCAGTTCGTCGGTCGCGACCTCGGCCACCTGTGCACCCCCCATGTTCTCCCGTGCCACGCTCCGACGGTACCCGAACGCCGGTAACGGCCCGTCAGGCCACCCTTGGCGATCAAGGTTCGGTGACGAGGGTGTTGCGTGGGACCGAATCGGCCTCATAGCGGCTAGTGTTAGGGCAGAACGTTCAAGCCCCCCGGGGAGGTGGGACGTGGCAGCACGTAGCGACGACGCGGACTCGCGCGCCGCACGGTGGGAGAAGGAAGCCCACGATCTCTCCACGCAGGTCGCGTTCCTGCAAGAGGAACTCGCCCTGGTGCGGCGCAAGTTGACCGAAAGCCCCCGACACGTCCGGCAGCTCGAAGAGCGGCTGGCGGCCACCCAGGCACAGTTGGCGCGGCTGACCGAGAACAACGACCGGCTGGTGAGCACCCTCAAGGAAGCTCGCACGCAGATCGTGACGCTCAAGGAGGAGATCGACCGGCTCGCGCAACCGCCGAGCGGTTACGGAGTCTTCCTGGCCAAGCACGAGGACGGCACGGTGGACGTCTTCACCGGTGGCCGCAAACTGCGGGTCGCGGTCTCGCCCTCGCTCGACGTGGGTGACCTGCGGCGCGGCCAGGAGGTCCTGCTCAACGACGCGCTCAACATCGTCGACGCGTTCGGTTACGAGCGGGTTGGCGAAGTGGTGATGCTCAAGGAGATCCTGGAGGGGCCGAACGGCGGGCCGGGCGACCGGGCGCTGGTGGTCTCCCACTCCGACGAGGAGCGCATCGTGCATCTCGCCGAGACGCTCATCGGCTCGGCGATCCGGGCCGGCGACTCGCTCATGATCGAGCCCCGCTCGGCGTACGCGTACGAGCGGATCCCGAAGAGCGAGGTCGAGGAGCTGGTCCTGGAGGAGGTGCCCGACGTCGACTACGGCGACATCGGTGGCCTCCAGTCGCAGATCGAACAGATCCGCGACGCGGTGGAGTTGCCGTTCCTGCACGCGGACCTGTTCCGTGAACACCAGCTCCGCCCGCCCAAGGGCATCCTGCTCTACGGCCCGCCCGGCTGTGGCAAGACGCTCATCGCCAAGGCGGTGGCCAACTCGCTGGCCAAGAAGATCGCCGAGCGGCAGGGCAAGGAGAAGCACACCAGCTTCTTCCTCAACATCAAGGGCCCGGAGCTGCTCAACAAGTACGTCGGTGAGACCGAGCGGCACATCCGGCTGATCTTCCAGCGCGCCCGGGAGAAGGCCGGCGAGGGCACGCCGGTGATCGTGTTCTTCGACGAGATGGACTCGATCTTCCGGACCCGCGGCTCCGGTGTCTCCTCCGACGTGGAGAACACCATCGTCCCGCAGCTGCTCAGCGAGATCGACGGCGTGGAGGGGCTGGAGAACGTCATCGTCATCGGCGCCTCCAACCGGGAAGACATGATCGACCCGGCGATCCTGCGCCCCGGTCGCCTCGACGTGAAGATCAAGATCGAGCGACCGGACGCCGAGGCGGCCAAGGACATCTTCTCCAAGTACATCCTCTCCGGGCTGCCCCTGCACCCGGACGACCTGGCCGAACACGGCAGCGACCCCCAGGCCACCGTCGCGGCGATGATCGACGCCGTGGTGCTGCGGATGTACTCGGAAACCGAGGAGAACCGATTCCTCGAGGTCACCTACGCCAACGGTGACAAGGAAGTCCTCTACTTCAAGGACTTCAACTCCGGCGCGATGATCCAGAACATCGTCGACCGGAGCAAGAAGATGGCCATCAAGGAGTTCCTCACCTCGGGTCGCAAGGGGCTGCGCCTGCAGCACCTGCTCGACGCCTGCGTCGACGAGTTCCGCGAGAACGAAGATCTCCCCAACACCACAAACCCCGACGACTGGGCGCGCATCTCCGGCAAGAAGGGTGAGCGGATCGTCTACATCCGCACGCTCGTCTCCGGCGGCAAGGGCGCCGAGGCCGGCCGGTCCATCGAGACCGCCAGCAACACCGGCCAGTACCTCTGACCCCAACAGCGAGGGTGCCCACCATTCCGGTGGGCACCCTCGCTGCGGGTATGTCAGGGCGTCGGTCAGGCAGCGAAGATCCACCGCTTCGACACCACGTAGTTCGCCGCCGACAGCGACGCCGTCACCAGCAGCTTCGCCAGCAGGTACGGCGTGCCCGCCCAGGTCAACGCGGACACCAGCACCACGTTGGCGGTCAGGTTCGCGAGGACCAGCGCGAAGTAGCGCCCCACCTGCGGCACCATCTGCGCGGACGAGCCGAACGACCACGCCCGGTTCAGCCCGAAGTTGACCCAGAACGAGGTCAGGAACGACATGCCGGCCGCAACCGGCAGGACAATCCGGAGAACTCCGTGGTACACGAAGAGTGACCCCGTGTCCACGGCAACGCTCAGACCCCCGACGACCAAGAACCGCACAGCACTGTGTCGGGACAGGTGGCGGACGGAATCGGCAACAGGTGACAGCAAAGAGTTCTCCAAGGGGGGACCCGGAGCGGTGAGGACGACGAGGGAGTCTATCGTCTGTCCATCCACCCAGCGGGGCCTGCCCGCGCGAGCCGCGAGGTTGACGTGCCTGATCCCGGAAGAGTGACGCCGCCGGCCACCGGCGGAAGCCCGGCGGCCACCATGAGCACAGGCCAACGGCACTGGGCCCTCGCCTTCGCCGCATTCTTCCTGATCATCTTCGCCTGGTCGATGGCCGCCCCCTACGACGGCACCCCGGACGAGCGAGAGCACATCGTCCGAGCGGCCGGCGTCGCCGCCGGGCAGATCGCGCCCCCGCCCGCCGAGGCGAAGAAGGGCACCGGCGCCTTCCAGACCGTCCCCGGCGGGCTCGTCCGCGAGCAGTGCTGGCAGTTCAAGAAGGAAGTCTCAGCGGCCTGCGCCCAGCCCCCCGGCAGCGACGACACACCGACCCGCGCCGGCACCGGGGCCGGCCGTTACTTCCCCGCCTACTACGCCCTCGTCGGCGCACCCACAGTGCTCTGGCCCGGCTGGTCCGGCGTCCTGCTCGCCCGCATGATCAGCGCCCTGTGCTGCGCCGCGCTGCTCGCCTGCGCGTACGTCGTGATCCGCAACCGATCCCGCCGCGGCCTCATGATGGGTGCCCTGCTCGTCGTCACCACGCCGATGGCCGTGCACATGGCCAGCGCGGTCAACCCGAACGGCCTGGAAATCGCCGCCGGCATCGCCTTCTTCAGCGCCGTCATCCCCCTGCTACTCGGCCCACCCGGCCCACGACGCGGCCTCATCGTCCTCGTCGGGATCAGCGCGTTGCTCCTCGCGGTCCTGCGCCAGACCGGCCCGCTCTGGCTGGCGACCGCCTTCCTCGCGTTCGCCTTCCCGCTGCGCCGCAGCAACCTCCTCGGCCTGCTGCGCGACCGGGCCGCCCAGCTCTGGGCAGGTGGCATCGTCCTGTCCACCCTCGCCGTGCTCGCCTGGTCCGTCCGCCAACAGACCTCCGACCTCGGCAACTACTCCGCCGACCGGCTCACCTACGGGCAGGCGGCCCTACGCGAGGCCGACCGGTGGCGGGGATACCTCGACCAGATCGTCGGGGTCACCTCCTGGCTGGACACCCGGATGCCCGCCCCGCCGTACCTGATCTGGCAGCTCGTCGCCGGAGCGCTGCTGCTCATCGGGGTCGTCTGGGGCAGCACGCTCGACCGGTGGCGCCTGCTCGTGCTGCTCGGCGGCGGCGTCGCCGTCCCCTCCGTCATGCAGATCGCCCTGGTCAACGAGAGCGGCTTCGTCACCCAGGGCCGCTACATGCTGCCCATGCTGGTCGGCGTCCTGCTCTACGCCGCGTGGATCGCCGAACAACGCGGCTTCGAGGTCGCCCGGGCCCGCTCGTTCACCCGACTCGCCGTGCTGCTCCTCCTGCCGATCCAGCTCTTCTGCCTGGCGTACACGATGGTCCGCTGGCAGAACGGCCTGCCCGCCAACGTCGGGCTGAGCAGCCTCAACCCCCTCGCCGGCGACTGGCACCCGGTGGTCGGCTCGGTGATCCCGCTGCTGAGCGCCAGCGTCGGCCTGGTGCTGTTCGGGTGGCTCGTCTGGACCACCCGCTCCGCCGCGACCGACGACCCGACGCCGCCCGCCGAGTATTCCGACACCGAATCCAGCGAACTGTTCCGGCCCGCCGGCACTCACCTACAGAGTGCAGGTGCTCAGGGCGGACTACGCTCGACCTGACGGGGGACCGGGTCGGGCGAGCGAAGCGGGTAGGTCGATGAGCGTAAGACGGATCATGGGCACCGAGGTCGAATACGGCATCTCCGTGCCCGGGCAGGCCGGAGCCAACCCGATGGTCACCTCATCGCAGGTGGTCAACGCCTACGGGGCACGTCCGGAACTCAACCGGGGCGGCCGGGCCCGGTGGGACTACGAGGAAGAGTCGCCGCTGCGCGACGCCCGGGGCTTCACCTACTCCGGTGCCGCGTACGACCCCGCCGAAGCCCTCGCGGACGAAGACCTCGGCCTGGCCAACGTGATACTCACCAACGGCGCACGGCTCTACGTGGACCACGCTCACCCCGAATACTCCACCCCCGAGGTCACCACCCCCAGGGACATCGTGCGCTGGGACAAGGCCGGCGAGAGGGTGATGGCCGAGGCGTCCCGCCGGGCCGCCACCATCCCGGGCACCCAGCCGATCCACCTCTACAAGAACAACACCGACAACAAGGGCGCCAGCTACGGCGCCCACGAGAACTACCTGATGCGCCGGCAGACGCCGTTCGCCGACATCGTGGCGTACCTGACGCCGTTCTTCGTCACCCGGCAGATCGTCTGCGGCGCCGGCCGGGTCGGCATCGGCCAGGACGGCGGCCAGAGCGGCTTCCAGATCTCCCAGCGCGCCGACTTCTTCGAGGTCGAGGTTGGCCTCGAGACCACCCTCAAGCGGCCGATCATCAACACCCGGGACGAGCCGCACGCCGACGCCGACAAGTACCGCCGGCTGCACGTCATCATCGGCGACGCCAACCTCTCCGAGATCTCCACCTACCTCAAGGTCGGCACCACCGCGCTGATCCTCACCATGATCGAGGAGAAGGCCCTTGGCGCCGACCTCGGCATCGCCGACCCGGTCAGCGAGCTGCGCGCCGTCAGCCACGACCCCGCCCTGACGCACCGCATGCGACTGCGCGACGGCCGTCGGCTCACCGCCCTCGACCTGCAGTGGGCGTACCTGGAGCGGGTCCGGTCCTTTGTCGACGACCGGTACGGCACCGACGCCGACGAGCAGACCATCGACGTGCTCGACCGCTGGGAGAGCGTCCTGGACCGGCTCGGCCGGGATCCGATGCTCTGCGCCGACGAGCTGGACTGGGTGGCCAAGCTGCGGCTGCTGGAGGGCTACCGGGAGCGGGAGAAGCTCGGCTGGGGCTCGCACAAGCTCCAACTCGTCGACCTGCAATATTCCGACGTCCGGCCGGAGAAGGGCCTCTACCACCGGCTGGTCAGCCGGGGGGCGATGAAGACGCTGCTCACCGACGACGAGACGCGCACCGCGATGACCGAGCCACCGGAGGACACCCGGGCCTACTTCCGCGGTCGCTGCCTCGCCCAGTACGCCTCCGAGGTGGTCGCCGCGAGCTGGGACTCGGTGATCTTCGATGTGGGTCGGGAGTCGTTGGTCCGGGTGCCGATGATGGAACCGGAGCGGGGCACCCGTGCGCACGTCGGGGCGCTGTTCGACCGCTGCGCCAGCGCCAAGGACCTGTTGGAGACACTGACCGGGGGCTGAGGTCCGGTGCCTCCACCGGGAATCACTCTGGCATGCCAGGCCGTCCCCGAGCCGTGATCTGGTTCCTGCGGTTCCGCTTCATGTTCGTGGTGGGCGCTGTGGCGGACCTCTACGGTGACAAGCTGCCCATCAGCGACGTCCTCGGCGTGCTCGCTCGTCGTGACCTGCCGCAGATTTGGAGGGTCCCTGTTCGGCCCGGGGGTGCTCGCCCACTTCGCTGTGGTCATGGTCTTCACCGTCGTCCTGGCGTTCCTGTCCCGGCAGCTGGTGGAGAAGCAGGTGTTGCGGTTCAGGGACTGGACGCCCCGCCTGCGGCGCGGGGCACCACTGGCGGAGGCGTGGGAAAAGGGGGCAGCCCGAGCCCGAGCCGGTCCCGGCCCCGGCCCCGGCTGACGCGTCGGCTCCTCGGGGCTGACCGCTTCGGCGCAAACGAACGCCCCCGACCCGAACACGGCGGACGTGAGGGCTTTCTGTCGTCTGCGCGGGGTAGATTTCATCCCAGACGATCGTGGAGGAGACAGCCATGGCCACTCATGACAGCGGCGGCCAGTCGCAGTCCGGCAAGTCCCGTCAGGGCGAGGAAATCGAGGACGTCACCACCGAGGCCAACCCCGAGGTGGCCGAGCGGCACGCCGAGATCACCGAGGACGTCGACGACCTCCTCGACGAGATCGACTCCGTCCTGGAAGAAAACGCAGAGGAATTCGTGAGAGGCTATGTGCAAAAAGGGGGCGAGTAGGGCGTAAATGCCTAAAACGGACATGCCTCGTCCTCTGGATGATCGGGATGGCCACCGCCGCTGCCGCGACTGCGGCGAGTGGCTGCCCCTTGATCAATTTTGCGCCAACAGCAGACGACCGGACGGTCGCGGCAGCTACTGCAAGCCCTGCTTCAACATTCGGTCGAAGGCGAGCTACGCCAAGCGCCTGAAGGAGCAGCAGGGTAGGGACGTGCGTCAACTGCCGCTGGTGCCAGCGGGCCACCGGCGATGCCCCGACTGCGGTGCCACCAAGCCCCTCGATGACTTTCCGCGGAACCGCTCCGGCTGTGGAGGTTACGGCCGATACTGCAAGCCTTGCCACAACGCGAAGGGCAAGGAGAGCAAGCTTCGCCTGCATGGCGGAACTCGCGAGTACCACCTGCGGCGGCGGTACGGCGTGGGTGAGAAGGAGTTTCAGGAGCTCCTGGCCGAGCAGGGCGGGGTCTGCGCGATCTGTGGCGGCACCGACCCGCAACATCTGGACCACGATCATCGCACCGGATGGGTGCGCGGGATACTCTGCTTCAACTGCAACGGTGGTCTTGGCCAGTTCCGTGACAGTCCCATGAGGCTGGCCAGGGCGATCACGTACCTGAGAGGAACCACGTGGCAGCGGGCTTTGATCCATCCGGGCGTCTTCCAGATGTGTTCACCAACGCGGGGACGTCCTCCTTCACGACGTTTCTGAGTCGGGTGGCCCCCGAGATGTTGCCCGGTCGGCGACCGCTGCCGCCGGGCATGGCCGCCGACCTGGCGCCGCACGCGACCACCATCGTGGCCATCGCGGCCGCCGAGGGTGTGGTGATGGCGGGCGACCGACGGGCCACCATGGGCAACCTGATCGCTCAGCGCGACATCGAGAAGGTGCACCCCGCCGACGCGTACTCGCTGGTCGGTATCGCGGGCACCGCCGGTATCGGCATCGAGTTGATGCGACTGTTCCAGGTGGAGCTGGAGCACTACGAGAAGATCGAGGGCGCGATGCTCTCGTTGGACGGTAAGGCCAACCGGTTGGCCTCGATGATCCGGGGCAATCTGGGGGCGGCCATGCAGGGGTTGGCAGTGGTGCCGCTCTTCGCCGGGTTCGACCTGGCCGCCGCCGATCCGGCGCGCGCCGGTCGGATCTTCAGCTTCGACGTGACCGGTGGCCCGTACGAGGAGACCGGCTACGACGCGATCGGGTCCGGGTCGCTGTTCGCGAAGTCCGCGTTGAAGAAGCGGTTCCGGGCCGGGTTGTCGGTGGACGACGCCACGCGGCTGGCGGTCGAGGCGCTCTACGACGCCGCCGACGACGACACCGCGACCGGTGGGCCGGATCTGACCCGCCGGATCTACCCCGTGGTGATGACCGCGACCGCCGAGGGCACCCGCCGGTTGACCGACACCGAGACGGCGGCGATCGCCGAGGGTGTGGTTGCCGGCCGGATGGAGAACCCGGGCGGTTGAGACCCGCACCTCATCAGTCAGCAGTCGTCAGCACAGCGCCGTAAGGAGAACCGCCGACGTGGCCATGCAGTTCTACGCCTCTCCCGAACAGATCATGCGCGACCGCTCCGAGTTGGCCCGCAAGGGCATCGCTCGGGGTCGCAGCGCGGTGGTCCTCAGCTACTCCGGCGGGGTCCTCTTCGTCGCGGAGAACCTTTCCAGCGCCCTGCACAAGGTCAGCGAGATCTACGACCGGATCGGATTCGCCGCGGTCGGCCGGTACAACGAGTTCGAGAACCTACGCCGCGCCGGTGTCCGGATGGCCGACCTGAACGGGCTCAGCTACGACCGGCGTGACGTCACCGGTCGCGCCCTGGCCAACGCGTTCGCGCAAACCCTGGGTGCCATCTTCACCGAGCAGTCGAAGCCGTTCGAGGTGGAGATCTGCGTGGCGGAGGTCGGTGCCACCCCGGAGGCGGACGAGCTGTACCGGCTGACCTATGACGGTTCGGTGAACGACGAGCCGGGGCGGATGGCCATGGGTGGTCAGGCCGAGGCGATCACCGGCGTGTTGAAGTCGCAGCATCGGGCGGACATGTCCCTGGCCGAGGCGGTCAGGGTGGCGGTGCAGGCGTTGAGCACCGTCGGTGGTGAGGGCGGTGCCGCCCGGACGATCGCCGCCAACCAGCTCGAGGTGGCGGTCCTGGACCGTCAGCGGATCGGACGGACGTTCCGGCGGATCACCGGTGCCGCGCTGACGGCTCTGTTGGACGGGGATACGGCGGCCGAGGGGCAGGCGGCGGATGCGGCGGGCGGTCCCGCCGAGCCGGTCGTGCCGACCACGGAGGGGCACAAGCCGACGAGCTCGGCCGGTTCCGCGGACCTGGAGGACCGGCCTGCGGAGGGCGGCGAGCGCTAGGGTTTCGCCCGCTGGTGCCGGGGCCCGTGTTCGGGGCCGGCACCAGCGGTCATCCTCGGCGCAGCAGGGGCCGGGCCAGGGCCCAGTAACCGCCGGCGACGGCGTTGAACGCGCCCAGGCCGGGGGTGGTCGGCACACCGGAGGGCGTGACCCGACCGGTCATCAGCTCCGCGATGACCCCGTCCGGCACCCGGCGTTCGGCCTGTAGCTGCCGTCGACGGCCGCGAACCCAGTCGCGGTTGCGCCACAACCAGCCCCAACCCCGCAGCTTCTGCCGGGACCAGCCGCCGACGACCGCGGCGGTGAGCATGGCGGCCTCGGTGAGTAGCAGCGCCGGGGCGAGCACCACGAGTGTCCGCGCCTCGTAGGCGGTGAGCAGGGTGACCAGTCGGTTCCGCTCGACCAGGTAGAGCTTCAGGGCGTTGCGGGAGAACTCGTAGTGGTGACGCACGACGGCGTCCGGCACGTACTCCAGTCGTAGCCCGCGCTGCCACAGTCGCAGGCTGAGTTCGGTGTCCTCGTGGTACGCGAAGTATTCGGCGGCGAAGCCGTCGAGTTCGCGCCAGAGCTGCCGGCTGATCACGAAGCAGCAGCCGCTGAGGGAGGGTACGGCCCGCCGTTCGGCGTGGTTGCTGGCCGGTTCGCCGTTGCCGCCGGCCCAGGAGAGGCCGGTGAAGTGCAGCGGGTTACCGCTGGTGTTGATCAGCTCGGGGGTGTCGGCCAGCCGGATGGAGGCCATGGCCGCGCCTACGCCCGCTTCGGCGGCTACGGCTGTGGTCTTGGCGAGGGCGTCGGGTGCGACGACGGCGTCGGAGTTGACGAACGCGAGCCAGTCACCGGTGGCCTCGGCCGCGCCGACGCGGCAGCCGCCGGAGTAGCCGGTGTTCTCCTCCGGTCGGATCACCCGTACCCCGGGGAGGCCCTTGACGATGTCGATGCCGTCCCCGGTGCAGCCGTTGTCGACGACGATGAGGTCGATCTCCACGTCGGTGCTGGCCAGCACCGCCTGGGCGGCGTCGACGAGGTAGGGCTCCGGGCCGTAGGCGAGCATGACGGCGCTCACCCGGGGTCGGGTCATCGGATGCCTCCGGAAGCGGCAGGGGCGACGGCCTCGGCGAGCGGCCGGGCGGGGGTGGTGGGTCGGCGGAAGCCGCCGCGCAGCAGCATCGCCATGGTGGCGGCCACGATGACGGAGCCGATGGTGTAGGCCAGTTCGACTCGCAGGGTGACCGGAGCCGGGATCAGCGTCACGGCGATCAGGGCGGCGACGCCGGCGGTCCAGGCGAGGGCCTGGGCGCGGTGCCGGTCGAGGGCGAGGAGGGCCTGACCGAGCACCATCGCCCACAGGTAGGCGAGCGTGGCGGCCGCCAACCAGGCGAAGTCGCCGTGGCCGAGAACGCCGGGTGCGTCGAAGAGGGTGCCGACCAACCATGGGCCGAGCAGCACGGCGCCGAGGGCGCCGGTGAGGCCGAGCGCGGTGACGATGCCGAGCGCCCGGCGCAGCAGGCCGTGGAAGCCGGCCTGGTCGCCGGTGGTGGCGGTGGTGGCCAGGCCAGGCAGCAGTGACGCCTGGAGGGAACCGAAGACGAACAGGGGAATGCGGACCAGCACGAGGGCGGAGAGCAGTGCGCCGGCGGCTGCCGCGTCGGAGGGGGCGAGTAGCTGCACGTTGATCACGCCGATGTTCACCACGACCTGGGAGAGCAGGCTGGAGGCGGTGAGCAGGCCGAGGCCGCGTAGCAGGGTGGCCCAGGCCACCGGCGGGCCTCCGCCGATGGCGCGCAGCACCGGCGGCAGGGTGAGCAGGACGCTGACCAGTGGGGCGGCGACGAGCACGAGCCCGTACCAGACGGGCGACGTCACTCCGGCCAGCCCGAGCAGGGCGACCATGATGATCCGCAGGCCGCCGTCGATCCCGAGTTGAGCGCCGTACCAGGGGAACAGTTGCAGGCCGGAGAGGACGCCGCGGGTGGCGTAGGCGACGGCCATCGCGGCGAGTGCGCCGATCAGCACGGTGACCAGGTTGCCGTCGCCGGCGAAGAGCCTGTCGGCGAGCGGCTGACGGCCGATGGTGACGGCCAGCACCAGCACCGCGAGCATCACGGCGGCGACGGTGACGCCGCGGGCCAGTACCGGCCCGGGCGGCAGCCCCTGGCTGTGTCGGGCGGCGACGACCCGGGCGACCTCCTGCTCGATCGGCATGAACACGCCGATGCCGAGGGTGAACACGATCGACCAGAGCACCGACAGGGACGAGTAGTCGGCCTGGTTGAGGCTGTGGCCGGCGACGGCGAGGTGAACGTAGGAGGCGAGCCCGAGAAGGGCCAGCCCGGCACCGACAGCGACGGTGCCGGGCGGGACCAGGCTCAGTAGCCGTCGGATCACCGGCGGATGAGCGCCAGCGTGAGAACGGCGAACGCGCGGCCGAGGTAGACCATCGCCTTGGCGGGGGAGTGGCTGGGTGTGCCCGCCATCCGCTTGCGCATGGCGACCGGCACCTGGCGGATGCGGTAGCCGCGGCGGGCGGTGTGCACCAGGGTCTCCACCGTGTCGCCGAGGTACTCGGCCGGGTACCAGCCGGCGAACATCTCGATGACCCGCCGGTTGGCGGCCCGGAAGCCGGAGGTGGTGTCGGTGAGCTTGGTGCGGGCGACCCGGGACAGCACGGCGGAGAGCATCACCATCGCCCAGCGGCGGGGGCCGCGGACGTTGTAGTCGCCTTCACCGGCGAAGCGGGCGCCGATGACGAGGTCGTTGTCCTCGAGCAGGTCGACGAGCTTCGGCACGTACCGGGGGTCGTGCTGGCCGTCGGCGTCGATCTGGATGGCGACCTCGTAGTCGTGGTCACGGGCGTAGCGGTAACCGAGGCGCATGGCCCCACCGACACCGAGGTTGTACGGCAGTTTGGCGACCAGGGCGCCGGCGGCCGCGGCGACGGCGGCGGTGCGATCGGTGGAGCCGTCGTCGACGACGAGCACGTCGACGCCGGGCAGTTCGCCACGGACCTCACCGACGACGTCGGCGATCGAGCCCGACTCGTTGAGAGCCGGAATGATGATCAATGTGCGCTTGCCGTTAACCATCGGTCGACACCAGTTCGTCTCGGGCTGCCCGGTCCGCGTCGATCTCAGCGCGGAGCAGGGCGAAGTCTTCGGCCAGGGTGCGGGTCTCTTCTTCCAGGGCGCTGACCTCCCAGCTGAGGTGTACGCACACCAGCAGCAGGAAGACGATGCCGAGGAAGAGCACCAGGCTGACACCGGAGGCGACGCCGAGGAGTTCGGCGACGTTGTCGAGCAGCCGGGGGAAAAGGGACAGCGGAATCACGATGATCAGTACGGCGAGCCAGAGCATGCCGTACTTCTCGCGCAGCTGACGGCGGCGCAACAGCTCGACGATGGTGCCGAGGAGCAGCAGGCCGGTCAGGCCGGTGACGAGGGTGAGCTTCATGCGACCTTCCACGGGGCGGGTGGAGCGGGGGAGTGGAACGCGTCAACCAGGGCGCTGTGCCAGTCTGGAAGCGGGGGTAGACCCACGGCTGCCCAGCGGCTGTGCCCTAGCACACTGTACGCAGGCCGGGGGGCGGGACGCGGATACCGGTCGCTGGTGGTGGGTCGGATCCGGTCCGGGTCCAGTCCGGCCAGGGTGAACGTGGCGCGGGCCAGCCCGTACCAGGTCGTCTGCCCGGCGCAGGTGCCGTGGTAGACGCCGGGTGTCGCGTGACCGGCCAGCGCCGCGTCGGCGAGCGCGACGAGCCGCTCGGCGAGCGCGTACGACCAGGTGGGTTGGCCGTGTTGGTCGTCGACCACGTCGAGGTGTTCGCGCTGGGTGGCGAGTCGGAGCATGGTGGCCACGAAGTTCGGGCCGTGTGCGCCGTAGAGCCAGGCGGTGCGCACGACGTACCCGGTGTCGGGCAGCAGCCGCGCGACGGCCTGTTCGCCGACCAGCTTGCCGCGGCCGTAGGCGTTGACCGGCGCGGTGGGCGCGTCCTCCGGGTACGGGGTGCCCGCGTTGCCGGCGAGGACGTAGTCGGTGGAGACCTGGATGAGCCGGGTTCCGCCGCTGGCGCACGCCGCGGCCAGGTTGGCCACGGCGTGGCCGTTGACGGCGGTCGCCGCGGCCTCGTCGGCCTCGGCGGCGTCGACGTTGGTCCACGCGGCCGCGTTGATCACCAGGTCGTGTCCGGCGACGGCGGCGTGGACCGCCGCCCGGTCGGTGACGTCCAGGTCGGCGCGGGTGGCGGCGGTCACCTTGAGGTCGGGCCGGGCGCCCAGCACGGTGACCAGGTCCCGGCCGAGCATCCCGCCCGCGCCGGTGACGAGGAGTCGGGTCATGCGGTCGGCGCGGACTTGAGGGGTTCCCACCAGTTGCGGTTGTCCCGGTACCAGCGGACGGTGTCAGCGAGGCCCTGGTCCAGGGCGATGCTGGGGTGGTAGCCGAGCTCTTCGCTGATCTTGGTGATGTCGAGGGAGTACCGGCGGTCGTGGCCCTTGCGGTCGGTGACCGGGACGACCCGGTCCCACCCGGCGCCGCAGGCGTCCAGGAGCAGGCCGGTGAGTTCCTTGTTGGTCAACTCGGTGCCGCCGCCGATGTTGTAGACCTCACCGGCGCGGCCCTTCTGCTGGACGAGGGCGATGCCCCGGCAGTGGTCGTGCACGTGCAGCCAGTCACGGATGTTGCCGCCGTCGCCGTAGAGGGGGACGGTGCCACCGTCGAGCAGGTTGCTGACGAACAGCGGGATGACCTTCTCGGGGAACTGGTACGGGCCGTAGTTGTTGGAGCAGCGGGTGACGACCACGTCCATGCCGTGGGTGCGGTGGTACGACAGCGCGAGCAGGTCGGAGCCGGCCTTGGATGCCGAGTACGGCGAGTTGGGGGCGAGCGGCCAGGTCTCGGTCCAGGAGCCCTCGTCGATCGAGCCGTAGACCTCGTCGGTGGAGACGTGCACGAACCGGCCGGTGCCGTGGCGCAGCGCCGCGTCGAGCAGCGTCTGGGTGCCCAGCACGTTGGTGGTGACGAACGGCGCGGCGCCGGCGATCGAGCGGTCGACGTGTGACTCGGCGGCGAAGTGCACGATCACGTCGTGCTCGGCCACCACCTCGTCGACCACCACCGGGTCGCAGATGTCGCCCTGCACGAACCGCAGTCGCGGGTCGTCGCGGACGGGCTCGAGGTTGGCCAGGTTGCCCGAGTAGGTCAGCTTGTCCAGCACGGTCACGACGGCCGGCTCGAGCGGCGGCACGCCGTCCGCACTGCCGAGGGGCTTGCCCAGCAGTAGGCGAACGTACTCCGACCCGATGAATCCGGCTCCGCCGGTGACGAGGATCCTCACGGGTCCGGAAGTATACGCGACGGGCGGCGCGGCCCCTGGTACGCGACCCCCGCACACGTTGTCCGGGTGCGGTTAGGCTTCCCCGATGCGCGGAATCCTACTTGCCGGCGGCACCGGGTCCCGGCTCTGGCCGATCACCCGGGCGGTCTCGAAGCAGCTGATGCCGGTCTTCGACAAGCCGATGATCTATTACCCGCTCTCCACCCTGGTGATGTCCGGGGTCCGGGAGATCCTGGTGATCACGACTCCGGACGACCAGGACCAGTTCCGTCGGCTGCTCGGCGACGGCAGCCAGTTCGGGCTGCGGCTGGAGTACGTCAGTCAGGAGCGCCCGGAGGGCATCGCGCAGGCGTTCATCCTCGGCGCGGACTTCATCGGCACCGAGTCGGTGGCGTTGGTCCTCGGCGACAACATCTTCCACGGCGTGGGTCTGGGTCGGCAGCTCGCCGACCACGGTGACCCGGTCGGCGGGCGGGTCTTCGCCTATCAGGTGGCCAACCCGCAGGAGTACGGCGTCGTCGACTTCGACGCCGATGGCCGGGTGCTCTCGATCGAGGAGAAGCCGGCCCGGCCGAAGTCCCGCTACGCGGTGCCCGGCCTCTACTTCTACGACAACCGGGTGGTGGACATCGCCCGCAAGCTCACCCCGAGCGCGCGCGGCGAGCTGGAGATCACGGCGGTCAACGAGGTGTACCGGGAGACCGGAGAGCTGGCGGTCACGGTGCTGGATCGGGGCACCGCCTGGCTGGACACCGGCACGTTCACCTCGATGATGCAGGCCGCCGAGTTCGTCCGGGTGGTCGAGGAGCGGCAGGGTCTCAAGATCGGTTGCGTCGAGGAGGTCGCCTGGCGGGCTGGCCTGATCGACGACGCGCAACTGCGCGCGCTCGCCGAGCCGCTGACCAAGAGCGGTTACGGCAACTACCTGCTCGGTCTGCTCAGCGACAAGGCCGGCGACGATCGGGGTTCCTGGTGAAGATCCGGGAGCTGAGCATCGAGGGCGCCTGGGAGATCACCCCCCAGCAGCACGGCGACCCGCGCGGCATGTTCATGGAGTGGTACCGCTTCGACACGCTCGCCGAGGTGGTGGGGCATCCGCTGCGACTGGCCCAGGCCAACCTGTCGGTGTCCGCGCGTGGCGTGGTGCGCGGCGTCCACTTCGCCGACGTCCCGCCCGGGCAGGCCAAGTACGTCACCTGTGTGCGGGGCGCGGTCCTCGACGTGATCGTGGACCTGCGGGTGGGCTCGCCGACCTTCGGTCGTTGGGAGGGCGTCCGGCTGGACGACACCGACCGTCGGGCGGTCTACCTCAGCGAAGGGCTGGGGCACGGGTTCTGCGCGTTGACCGACGACGCGACGTTGAGCTATCTCTGCTCGGCCACCTACAACCCGACCGGCGAGCACGCGGTGCACCCGCTGGACGAGGAGTTGGGCATCGAGTGGCCCGCCGACGTTCCATTGCTGTCCGCGCGCGACGACGCGGCGCCGACTCTGGCGCAGGCCCGCGAGCGGGGCCTGCTTCCGGAGTACGACAGCTGCCGGCGGTTCGTGGCGAGTCTCGGTCCGTACGGAATGTCGCACTCAACCGGTATGTGACCGCGCTCGGGGCACGACCTGTGGTCTGACAGTGACGAACCGGGCCTCCGGGCGGCTAATGTCACACCATGGAGCGGCGAATCTTCGGCCTCGAGACCGAGTACGGCGTCACCTGCACCTATCGCGGGCAGCGGCGGCTGTCCCCGGACGAGGTCGCGCGGTATCTGTTCCGTCGCGTGGTGTCCTGGGGCCGGTCGAGCAATGTCTTCCTGCGCAATGGGGCCCGGCTCTACCTGGACGTCGGGTCGCATCCGGAGTACGCGACACCGGAGTGCGACTCGGTGACCGATCTCGTCGCCCACGACCGGGCCGGCGAGCGGATCCTGGAGGGGCTGCTCGTCGACGCGGAGAAGCGGCTGCACGACGAGGGCATCGCGGGTGAGATCTACCTGTTCAAGAACAACACCGATTCGGCCGGCAACTCGTACGGCTGCCACGAGAACTACCTGGTCTCCCGGCACGGCGAGTTCGGCCGGCTCGCCGACGTGCTCATCCCGTTCCTGGTCACCCGGCAGTTGATCTGCGGGGCCGGCAAGGTTCTGCAAACCCCACGCGGCGCGGTCTACTGCCTCTCGCAGCGGGCCGAGCACATCTGGGAGGGCGTCTCCTCGGCGACCACCCGCAGCCGCCCGATCATCAACACCCGCGACGAGCCGCACGCTGACGCCGAACGCTACCGGCGGCTGCACGTGATCGTCGGCGACTCCAACATGAACGAGGTCACCACGCTGCTCAAGGTCGGCACCGCCGACATCGTGCTGCGGATGATCGAGGCCGGGGTGGTGATGCGCGACCTGTCCCTGGAGAACCCGATCCGGGCCATCCGGGAGGTGTCGCACGACATCACCGGCCGGCGCAAGGTGCGGCTGGCCAACGGCAAGGAGGTCAGCGCCCTGGACATCCAGCAGGAGTACCTCGCCAAGGCCACCGAGTTCGTCGAGCGACGCGGCGGCGACCAGGCCGCCAAGCGGGTCGTCGAGCTGTGGGGCCGGGTGCTCAACGCGGTGGAGAGCGGCGATCTGGAGCCGGTCTCCCGGGAGATCGACTGGGTCAGCAAGCTGCGGCTGATCGAGCGCTACCAGCGCAAGCACGACCTGCCGCTGTCGCACCCCCGGGTGGCGCAGATGGATCTGGCCTACCACGACGTGCGCCGCGGCCGGGGCCTCTACGGGCTCCTGGAGCGCCGCGGCGACGTCGACCGGGTGGCCACCGATCCGGAGATCTTCGAGGCCAAGGAGACCCCGCCGCAGACCACCCGGGCCCGGCTGCGGGGCGAGTTCATCAGGCACGCCCAGGAGAAGCGCCGCGACTTCACAGTCGACTGGGTGCACCTGAAGCTCAACGACCAGGCGCAGCGCACAGTGCTCTGCAAGGACCCGTTCCGGGCGTACGACGAGCGGGTGGAGCGACTGATCGCCAGCATGTGACCGGTTCCGGCCCCGTCGGTGCGCTGCGCCGACGGGGCCGGTCAGCCCGGCGCACCGAGCGGTTAAGCTGAGCGCGCCATGACGACTTCTGGACCATCCGACCGCTCCGAGCGCTCCGAGCGCGGCACCGAGCGGCAGAACTGGATCGAACGCCGGCGGGAGAAGATCCGCGCCGAGATCGACCGTAACCGGCGCGGTGAATACACGGTGCCGACGTGGGTGCTGGCCCTGGCGCTGGTGCTCATCGTGGGCGGCTGGCTAGCCCTGATCTTCCTGGCCTAACCCACCCCAGCACCCCCACCCCACCCCAGCTCGCGTTGATCATGAAGTTATTGCCATGACACGCCGAGGCGGCGGGCAATAACTTCATGATCAACCGGGTGAGGGCCCGGCCCGAGGGCTGGGTCGGGGGTTAGGGGAGGAGGGTTACCGCGTGGCGGCCGGCGGCGGCTGCCGCCAGGAAGTACGCGTGGTCGGCGTCGAGGCCACGGCCCATGGTGGACAGGGGTACGGCGCTGGCCCGCAGCGCGGCGTCGAGACCGCCGGTGGGCACCCGGACGATCCGGTGCCGGGTCGCCAGGGGCACCAGCGCCGCGTGCACCTCGGCCGCGAGGGGCGGCGCCAGGTCCTCGGGCACCACCAGCTCCGCCGGGGCGAGCGCCACCCGGCCGTACGCGGTGAGGCTGTGGTGTGACACGCCCCGGTGTCGGGGGCGGGGGTCGGCCTCGGAGATGCGCAACGAGCCGACCGGCTTCCCGCCCAGCGTGGCGATCGCGTTGACGGCCTCGCCGACGGCGACGCCGGAGAAGCCCCATCGGGTTCCGGTGCCCAGGTTGCCCGGTCCCTGAGCCACGATCGCCACGTCCGCGTGGAGCACGTACCGGGCGGCGAGCAGACCACCGTGCAGGGTGGTGGCCTCCAGGTCGCCACCGAACGCCTGCCCGACGGTGACCGTGCCGGCCAGTTCGGCCCGCAGCCCGTCGAGGGTGCGGGAGAACCAGGCGGGCAGCGCCCCGCCGTCGGTGAGCAGGTACGCCACCCGCGCCTGCGGGGCGTCGGCCCGGATGCCGGCCAGGATCGCCGGGAGCGCCGAGTGCAGGTCGGCGGTGACCACCGGCAGGCCGCCCAGGTCGTCCGCGTCGGCCAGCACGTCGCGGTGCGGAGAGGCCTCCTCGTCGACGCCGAGGAGGATCGGCTGCAACGGCGTGTAGCGGGCCTTGACGAGGTGCCCGGCGTCGCGGGTGTCGGCGACGTCCGGCGGGTCCGGCGGCAGCCGGTCCGGCAGGGCGACCACCAGGGCGTACCCGCCGGTGCCCAACCCCATCAGCAGCGCGCCGGCGTTGAGCAGCACCCGGTCGCCGGGCTCGGGCGTGCCGACCAGCTCCGGGTAGGCCAGCGCCCGCATCCGCGTGCCGTCGGGCAGGTCGACGTCCAGCTCCACCGCCCCGGTCCACTGCCGTCGCAGCGTCGCCACCGTCCCCGTACGCCATCGCACCATGACGGGCACGCTAGCCGCGCGGGCGTGGCGGCCCGCGCCCGGGTGTGGTCAGGTCGGCTCGGGGCCACCGGCGTCCGGGCTCGGCCCGGCCTGGGTGTGCCGGGCGGTGCCGGTGGCGCCCGGCATCGAACGGGTCGGGTCGAGGAAGACGAAGCGGATCTCCGGGTACCGGTCGGTGAGCCGCCGCTCGGCCTCGTCGGCGCTGGCCTCGATCTGCGCGCCGGTGGCCTCGTCGCGGAAGTCGACCTTCGCGGCGACCAGGATGTCCTGTGGGCCGAGCTGCATGGTCAACAGGGTGTCGATGCGCTCCACCTCGGGCAGCCCGGCCAGATCCCGCTCGATCTCGTGGCGCAGCCGCTCCGGGACGGCCCGGCCGACCAGCAGCGACAGGTTGTTGCCGGCGAGGACCCCGGCGACGGTCAGCAGCAGGAGCCCGATCAGGATCGACGCGACGCCGTCCCACACCTCGTCGCCGGTGGCGTGCGACAGGCCGACGCCGAGCCCGGCCAGCACCAGGCCGATCAGGGCCGCGCTGTCCTCCAGGAAGACCGCCTTGACCGTGGTGTCGGCGGTCAGCCGCAGGAACCGCCGGGGCGTGGTCCGCCAGCGTCGCGACTCGCGGCGGACCTGCCGCACCGCCCGGGACAGTGAGATCGACTCGATGACGAACGACACCCCGAGCACGATGTACGAGATGAGGTAGTCGCCGCTGTGCTCGTGCACCAGGATCGTGGTGACGCCGTGGGTGACGGCGAAACCGGCGCCGGCGACGAACGTGAACATGGCGGCGAAGAACGCCCAGACGTAGCTTTCCTTGCCGTACCCGAAGGGGTGTCGCTGGTCGGCCGGGCGGGCGCCGCGGCGCAGCGCCTGGAAGAGCAGCACCTCGGTGGTCGTGTCGGCGATCGAGTGCGCCGCCTCGGAGAGCATCGCGGCTGATCCGGAGATCAGCCCGGCGATCAGCTTGGCGACCGCGATGGCGAGGTTGGCGGCGCCGGCGACGACGACCGTGCCGACGCTCTCACTCTCGGGCCTGGCCTCCGCCTGCGACATGAGGATCACCCTATGACCGCCGACGGCGACGCGCCGGAGGAGGCCCGATCCGAACAAGTGTGCGGCACGCCCGCGTGGGTGCACGGTGTGGGCGGGTCGGCTGCTAGCGTCTACCGCGTGTCGCGGACCCGCACCGAACGCCTGGTCAACCTGGTGATCTGCCTCCTGTCCACGCGACGGTTCCTGACCGCCGCGCAGATCGCCGCGACCGTGCCCGGTTACGAGCACGATCCGGACGACGCGCGCGACCACGAGGCGTTCCAGCGCAAGTTCGAGCGGGACAAGGCCGAGCTGCGTGAGCTGGGTGTGCCACTGGAGACCGGCACGGCGAGCGCCTTCGACGCCGAGCCCGGCTACCGGATCGCCCACCGCGAGTACGCGCTGCCCGACATCCTCCTCGAACCGGACGAGGCAGCAGCGGTCGGCATCGCCGCCCGGCTGTGGCAGCACGCCGGGTTGGCCGCCGCCGCGTCGTCCGGGCTGGCCAAGCTGCGTGCCGCCGGGGTGGACGTGGACCCGCAGGCGACCCTCGGCCTGGAGCCGATGGTCACTGTCGACCCGGCGTTCGCGCCGCTGACCGCCGCCGCCCGGGACCGCCGCGAGGTGGGGTTCGACTACCGGGTGCCCGACCGCGACGCGCCCAGCCGGCGGCGGCTGCAACCGTGGGGCGTGGTCTGCTGGCGCGGACGGTGGTATGTGGTCGGCCACGACCAGGACCGGGAGGCGACCCGCTGCTTCCGGTTGTCCCGGGTCGTCGGCGCGGTCCGGGTGACCGGCGCCCCCGGCGCGTACGAGCCGCCGGCCAACGTCGACCTGATCAGCCACGTGGCCCGCTGGTCGGGTCCGGTGGAGCGCACCGGTCGGGCCACAGTGCTGGCCGCGCCCGGGCGGGCCGCCGGGCTGCGCCGCTGGGCGGTGGAGGTGACCGCCGGGCCGGACGGCGACCGCCTGGTCCTGCCGTACGCCGACCCGGACGGGCTGGCCGGTCATCTCGTCGGCTACGGCCCGGACGTGCGGGTCCTCGACCCACCGGAGGTCCGCGAGGCGGTCATCCAACGACTCAAGGAGATCGCCGTGCGCCACGACGAGCTGGCCGTCAGCGGGGGTGCCCGGTGACCCGCCCGGCCGCCCGTAACGGTTCCCGCGCGTCCGCCGACCGGCTGGCCCGACTGCTCAACCTGGTGCCCTACCTGCTGGCCCGGCCCGGCATCGAGATCGCCGAGGCGGCCGGTGACCTGGGCGTCACCGAGCGCCAGCTCCGGGAGGACCTGGAGCTGCTCTGGGTGTGCGGGCTGCCCGGGTACGGCCCCGGTGACCTGATCGACATGGCGTTCGACGGTGACCGGGTGACCATCACCTACGACGCCGGTATCGACCGGCCGTTGCGGCTGACCCCCGACGAGGCCCTCGCGCTGGTGGTGGCGCTGCGGATGTTGGCCGAGACGCCCGGGGTGGCCAACCGGGAGGCCGTCGAGCGGGCCCTCGCCAAGATCGAGGCCGCGGGCGACCTGGTGGGCGCGCCGGTGGCGGTCCGGTTGCCCGGGGACACCCGGCGGGTCGAGGCGCTGCGCGCCGCCGTGGAGGGCGGCAAGGCCCTGCGGATCACCTACTACACCGCCGCCCGGGACGAGACCACCGAACGCGTCATCGACCCGCTGCGGATGCTCATGGTCGGCGGCCGGGCGTACGTGGAGGCGTGGTGTCGGCGTGCGGAGGCCGTCCGGCTGTTCCGCGCCGACCGCATCGACGCGGTCACCGAGTTGGACGAGCCGGCCACGGTGCCGCCGCAGGCCGTCCCGCACGACCTCACCGAGGGCGTGTTCCGCCCCTCGGCCGACCTGCCGTTGATCACCCTGCGCATCGGCCGGGGCGAGCGGTGGATCACCGAGTACTACCCGTGCGAGCGGGTGGAGGCCGGCGACGGCGACCAGTGGCTGGTCTCCCTGCGGGTCACCGACCTGGGGTGGGCCCGCCGGTTCGTGCTGGGCCTCGGCCCGGAGGTGACTGTGGTCGCCCCGGTCGAGTTGGCCGAGCAGGTGCGGGCGACGGCGGCCGCCGCGCTGGACGCGTACGCCGTGCCCGCGTCCACGGCCGTGCCCCGGCCGCCCGCGGTCGACCCGGCGCGCGCGCCGTCGGGTGACCCGGCGGTGGCCGGCCGCACCCAGTAGGCTGACCGCCGTGCTGATCTGGATCGTGCTCGCGGTGGTGCTGCTACCCCTCGTGGCGCTCGCGTTGGCCGTGCGCCCGGTGCTCGCCCGGCTGCCCCGACTGCGCCGCGCCGCCGTGGCGTTGCAGCGGCGGGCCGTCGAGGCCGAGGCGCTGCGGGACACCGCCGAGGCGCTGCAACAGCGTGCCGAGGAAGTCCAACGTCGGCTCGACACCACCTCCCGGCGACTCGCGGTGATCAAGGCCAAGCGCGGCTGATCGGGCACGCACCCGGCGGCGGTTGACGGATCATCGCGGGTTGGTCAAGACTTCACCCTCCCGCCCAGACCACCACCACCCAGTGGGTGGCGGGCAGCCGATCCGCACGTACGATGGGCTGCGTACCACCCCCCGGACACAGAGCGACTGGAGCTTCTCATGGGTGCCCTCAAGCCGTGGCACATCGCTGTTCTCGTGGTTGTGCTGATCCTGCTCTTCGGTGCGAAGCGGCTCCCCGACGCGGCCCGTTCGCTGGGTCGGTCGCTGCGGATCATCAAGGCCGAGACCAAGAGCCTGCAGGACGACGACCGCGACCTCGCCGAGAAGGCCGACGCGCAGGCCGGCTACCAGCCGCTGCCGCCGCACGCCGGGCAGCAGGCGCCGCACGCTGGCCAGCCGCAGCAGGCCCCGTACCAGCAGGCGCCGCCGCAGCAGCCGGTCGTCGACCCGGTGCACCGCGTCCGCGACAACTGACCGAAGGGCCCCACTCCCGTGGCCTTCGCACTGCGTAAACGCGGCTCGAGCACCTTCGAGCGGGCCGCCGACGGCTCGATGACGCTCATCGAGCACGTCCGTGAGCTGCGCAACCGTCTCTTCCGCGCGTCGCTGGCGATCATGATCGGCTTCGGCTTCGGCATCTGGTTGGCCGAGCCGGTCCGGATCCTGCTGTCGAAGCCGTACTGCGACCTGCCGGGGTCGGTCGACCCGGAGACCAACAAGTGCCTCTTCGTTCAGCTCGGCCCGGCCGACCTGTTCCTGCTGAACCTGAAGATCGGCCTGTGGGTGGGCCTGATCATCGCGGCGCCGATCTGGCTCTATCAACTCTGGGCGTTCATCGCGCCTGGTCTGCACCGGCACGAGCGGCGCTACGCCTACGCCTTCACCGCCTTGGCGGCGCCGCTCTTCGCGGCCGGCGCGGTGCTGGCGTTCTTCGTCACCGCCAAGGGCCTCGAGTTCCTGATGAACGTGTCCGGCGATGACATTTCGACCACCCTGGAAGTCACCCGGTACATCTCCTTCGTCACCAACCTGATCCTGTTGTTCGGGGTGGCCTTCGAGTTCCCGTTGATCGTGCTGATGCTCAACTTCGTGGGCATCGCCAGCGCGAAACGGTTGCTCAGCTGGTGGCGGGTGGCGATCTTCGTGTTCTTCGCCTTCGCCGCCGTGGTCACTCCCACCCCTGATCCGTTCGGGATGACCGCTCTGGCGCTCTGCCTGTCCGCGCTCTACTTCGCCGCGGTCGGTGTCGCGTTCCTCAACGATCGGCGGCGTGGGCGGGGCAAGGAGGTCTACGCCGGCATCGACGACGACGAGGTGTCGCCGTTGGAGTTCGACGCGGACCCGGTCGTGGCCGGGCAGCGGGTCGACTCGGCAGCGCCGATCGGCGTACCCGAACCGGTCGCCCCACCGGCGCCGATCGAACGCCGCTACGACGACATGACCTGACGGCCCCGCGCCGACCGGTCCACCGACGCCGTCCCCGTTCACCGGGGGCGGCGTCGTCGCGTCACCTGGCGCGTCGGCGGCGCAACTGATGGTGACGGCACCTGCCCCTGGTGAACGGCGGGTGTCCGACCGGTACGGTGCTGCCCGTGACCGCAGACGATCACCTGCCCGGCCCGGTCGCCGTGCTCGCCAACCCGACCGCCGGCCGTGGACGGCACCGCGCGTTGCTGCCCCGGTTGCTGGACGGCTTGGCCGCCGCCGGGCGGCCGATCCGGTTGCTGCCGGCGTCGAGCCCCGCCGAGGCGGAGGCGGCGTGCCGGACCGCCGTCGCCGACGGTGCTGGCGCGCTCGTGGCGGTCGGTGGGGACGGCACCGTGCACCGGGCGTTGCAGGCGGTCGCCGGGACCGCCGTGCCGTTCGGCCCGATCCCGGCCGGCACCGGCAACGACTTCGCTCTGGACACCGGCTTCCCGGCCGACCCTCTCGCCGCGGCGGCGGTGATCGCCGAGGCGGTGCGTGACGGCCGCAGTCAACCGGTCGACCTGGCCCGGATGGTCGGGGTCGACGGCGTCGAGCGCTGGTACGGGGCGGTCCTCGCGGCCGGGTTCGACGCGATCGTCAACGAGCGGGCCAACCGGATGCGCTGGCCCCGTGGCCCGCGCCGATACGACCTGGCGATCCTGGTCGAGCTGGCCCGGCTGCGCCCACGCCGCTACACGCTGCGCCTCGACGGGGTGTCACACGACCTGGACGCGGTGCTCGTGGCGGTGGGCAACTGTCCCACGTACGGCGGTGGGATGCGGATCTGCCCCGACGCGGACCCGACCGACGGACTGCTCGACGTGGTGGTGGCGGGTCGGGTCAACCGGCGGACCCTGGTCCGGGTGAAGCCGCGCATCTACCAGGGCACCCACGTCAGCCACCCGCTGGTGCGCAGTTTCCGGGCCCGCACCGTGGAGTTGGCCGCCGAGGGCATCACCTCGTACGCCGACGGGGAACGCTCCCTGAGGCTGCCGGTGACGATCAGCGCGGTTCCGGGTGCCCTGCGGCTGCTGCGTTGACCCGTACCGCGCCGATGCTGGCGGCGATGACCAGCACGATGGCGGCGCATTCCAGCACTGTCAGCGCCTGCCGCAGCACCAGCCACCCGGCGAGCGTGGCGACGGCCGGGCCGAGGCTCATCAGCACCGCGAAGGTGGCGGTGGGCATCCGCCGTAGCGCCAGCAGTTCCAGGGTGTAGGGCAGCCCGGAGGCGAGCACCGCGAGGGCGGCGCCGAGCGCCAGCACCGGCGGGTCGAGCAGTACCGCGCCGCCGTCGACGATGCCCAGCGGCAGGGTGACCAGCGCGGCGACGGCCAGCGCCAGGGCCAGCCCGTCCGCGCCGGGGAAGCGGCCGCCGACCCGGGCGCTCAGCACGATGTACGCGGCCCACATGGCGCCCGCGCCGAACGCGAAGGCCACTCCGACCGGGTCCAGCCGGTCGAAGCCGCCCTGCCCGAGCAGCGCCACCCCGGCCAGTGCGAGACCCGCCCAGCCCCAGCTGGCCAGTCGGCGGGCGGAGAACACCGACAGGGCGAGGGGGCCGAGCACCTCGAGCGTCACCGCCGGGCCCAACGGGATGCGTTCGATGGCCTGGTAGAACAGCGAGTTCATGCCGGCCAGCGCGAGCCCGAACGCGCCGGCCGCGAGCCAGGCCGACCGGTCGTGTCCGCGCAGTCGGGGCCGGCACACGACGAGTAACAGCACCGCCGAGATGGTCAGCCGCAGGGTCACCGCGCCGGCCACCCCGGTACGCGGGAAGAGCAACGCGGCCACGGCGGAGCCGAACTGCACCGACAGGGCCCCGCCGAGCACCAGCCCCACGGCGGTGACGCCACCGCGTCGGGCGGGTGGCGTGTCGGCCGGCGCCGTGGTGGGCAGCAGGATCTCGGTCACGGGCACGACGGTAGGGCGTCCGCCCTGGCCAACCTGCGGCGGTGTCCACCGGCGTGGCCGAGGCAACCGCCGGTCAGCCTGGCAGGGCGAGGTCGAGCACAGCGCCCAGCCCGTTCTCCCGGCCCGGCTCGGCCGCCGGGAGCACCAGCACCGAGCAGCCGGCGGCCACCGCGCCCGCGTCCGCCGGGGAGTCACCGACCATCAGGGTCTGCTCCGGGTCGACGCCCAGCATGCCGCAGGCACGCCAGAAGATCGCCGGGTCGGGTTTGCAGCGCCCCACCTCGTAGGAGAGCACGAACGCGCCGACCAGGTCGGTCAGCCCCCAGGTGTCGAAGTGCGGCCGCAGGTCGAAGCCGATGTTGCTGACCACCGCCACCGGCACCCCGGCGTCGCGCAGCGCGGTCAGCGTGGGCGCGGTGTCGGCGTACGGCAGCCAACCCTCCGTGGTCAGCAGCCGCTCGTAGAGCGCGTCGGCGAAGCCGTCGATGCCGGCGTCGACGGTCTCGGCCAGCCCGGTGTACGCGCCCCGGTGGGCGTGTTGGTAGAGGTCCCGGTCGGCCCACAGTTCGGCGAGTCGGGGCGGCACCCGTGCCGGCAGTGGCCCGCCGGCGCGGCCGGCGGTCAGCAGGCGGTCGGCCAGCGAGGTGGCGCGGACCCGGTCCAGGGTGACGCCGCAGGCCGCCGCGGCCTCCAGCACCCACCGCTGGGGGTCCTCCACCTGGGCGAGGGTGCCGTGGAAGTCGAAGAGCACCGCCTTGACAGGGCGTCGGGACGCCCGGCGGGCGGCGGGCGCCTCAGCGGTGCCCGGCGGACTGGTCTGGGGCGGTTCGGCATGGTCCGGCACGCCGTGCACCCTACCGACCGCCCCCGACCGTGCCTCCGGACGGCCTTGTGGGGTGACATGACTCGGCACGCACTAATCTTGGTGCCATGTCGAGCCCCGCCGAGCGGTACGCAGCGGCGCGCCGCAAGGCCGCACAAGCCGCACAGTTTCCGGCGTTGGACGAGTTCGCCCTCGAGTTGGGGTTCGACCTCGACGACTTCCAGCGGGAGGCGTGCCAGTCGTTGGAGCGGGGCAGCGGTGTGCTGGTCTGCGCTCCCACCGGCGCCGGTAAGACGGTGGTGGGGGAGTTCGCCGTCCACCTGGCGTTGCGGGGGCGGCCCGACGACCCGGTGCCCGACGTCGACGCGACGACCCCACCGGCGCGGCGCAAGTGCTTCTACACCACGCCGATCAAGGCGCTGTCCAACCAGAAGTACCACGATCTGGTCGCCCGGTACGGCGCCGAGCAGGTCGGCCTGCTGACCGGCGACAACGCGATCAACGGCGACGCGCCGGTGGTGGTGATGACCACCGAGGTGCTGCGCAACATGCTCTACGCGGGCTCGAGCACGCTGCAGGGCCTCGCGTACGTGGTGATGGACGAGGTGCACTACCTGGCCGACCGGTTCCGCGGTGGGGTCTGGGAAGAGGTGATCATTCACCTGCCCGCCTCTGTCACCCTGGTCTCGTTGTCGGCGACCGTCTCCAACGCCGAGGAGTTCGCCGACTGGCTGGTCACCGTGCGCGGCGAGACCGCCGTGGTGGTCAGCGAGCACCGGCCGGTGCCGTTGTGGCAGCACATGCTGGTCGGCAAGCGGATGTTCGACCTGTTCCACGACGCCGACGCCGCCCGTAAGCACGACGTGCACCCGGAGTTGCTGCGCTACACCCGGGAGACCGCGCGGCGGCTGGAGTTGGGTGAGGGGCGCAGCGCGGGGCCCGGTGCCGGCCGGCGTGGCCCGCGCTGGCGTGGCCCGTTGCGCCCGGACATCGTCGACCGGCTGGACCGGGAGGGTCTGCTACCGGCGATCCTGTTCATCTTCAGCCGGGCCGGTTGCGCCGCCGCGGTGCAGCAGTGTCTCGCCGCCGGGCTGCGGCTCACCTCGGCGGAGGAGCGGGCCGAGATCCGACGGGTCGTCGAGTCGCGGGTCACCGCCATTCCCGGCGAGGACCTGTCGGTCCTGGGCTACTGGGAGTGGCTGGACGGCCTGGAACGCGGCCTGGCCGCCCACCACGCCGGCATGCTGCCCGTGTTCAAGGAGATCGTCGAGGAGTTGTTCGTCCGCGGCCTGGTCAAGGCGGTCTTCGCCACCGAGACGCTGGCGTTGGGCATCAACATGCCGGCCCGCTGCGTGGTGCTGGAACGGCTGGTCAAGTACAACGGCGAGGCGCACGTCGACCTGACCCCGGGGGAGTACACCCAGCTCACCGGGCGTGCCGGCCGCCGAGGCATCGATGTGGAGGGGCACGCCGTCGTGGTGTGGTCCCCGGAGACCGACCCACGGCAGGTGGCCGGGCTGGCGTCCACCCGCACCTATCCGCTGCGCTCCAGTTTCCGGCCGTCGTACAACATGGCGGTGAACCTGGTCGGCACCGTCGGCGCGGAGCCGGCTCGGGCGCTGCTGGAGTCCTCGTTCGCCCAGTTCCAGGCGGACCGGTCGGTGGTCGGCCTGGCCCGGCAGGTGCAGCGCAACACCGAGACCATCGAGGCGTACGGCGCGGAGGCCGCCTGCCATCACGGCGACTTCGACGAGTACTTCGCGCTGCGGGTGGCGATCGCCGACCGGGAGAAGGCGATCGCCCGGCAGGGGCAGACCCAGCGCAAGGCCGCGGCGGTGGCGTCGTTGGAGCGGCTGCGGGTCGGCGACGTGATCCGGGTGCCGTCGGGCCGGCGGGCCGGGCTGGCCGTGGTGCTGGACCCGGCGACCGGTGGGTTCGGTGAGCCCCGGCCGCTGGTGCTCACCCAGGACCGGTGGGCCGGGCGGGTCAGCCCCGGTGACTTCACCACCCCGGCCGAGGTGTTGGCCCGGATCCGGGTGCCCAAGCACTTCAACCACCGGTCTCCGGGTGCCCGGCGGGATCTCGCCGCCGAGGTCAGCGGCACCGGTCTGGATCGGCACGGTGGCCGACGCGGGGGCCGTTCCCGGCAGGTGACCGGCGAGGACCACCAGATCACCCAGCTCCGCACCGAGCTGCGTCACCACCCCTGCCACGCCTGCCCGGAGCGGGAGGAGCACGCCCGCTGGGCGGAGCGGCGTCGGCGGCTGGAGCGCGACACCGAGGAGCTGCGCGAGCGCGTCAGTGGTCGTACGGGTTCCCTCGCGCGAACGTTCGACCGGATCGTGGCGCTGCTGACCGAGCGTGGCTACCTCGCCCGCGACGGCGCGGTCACCGACGCCGGTCGGATGCTGGGCCGGATCTGGACCGAGGCGGATCTGCTGGTCGCCGAGTGCCTGCGCCGGGGGGTGTGGAACGGGTTGTCCCCGGCCGAGTTGGCCGCCGCGGTGTCAGTGGTGGTGTTCGAGGCGCGCCGCGATGTCGACGAGCGGGCGTCGCTGCCGCGCGGGCCGGTGGCCGACGCGGTGGACGAGACGTTGAAGCTGTGGGGGGAGATCGAGGCCGACGAGGCGGCGCGGGGGCTGACGGCGACCCGGGAGCCGGATCTCGGTTTCGCCTGGCCCGTCTACCGGTGGGCCAGGGGCGAGGCGCTGGCCAAGGTGCTCGGCAGCGGTCACGAGATCGATGGTGAGATGCCCGCCGGTGACTTCGTCCGGTGGGCCCGACAGGTCGTCGACCTGCTCGGTCAGATTGCCGACTCTGGCGGTGCCACAACGGAGCTGCGGTCGACGGCCCGACAGGCTATAGCGGCAGTCAATCGAGGTGTTCTCGCGTACCACACGTCAGCCTGACAATTACGCTCAGTCATTTTTGGCGGCCGAATCGACGCAGCGGACGGTCACCGCCGCGGCACCCCGCGATTAGCCCGGGGGGCACTGTTGCGCCTGATCACAGCACCCCTGATCATTGCCGAGGCGTCTTGTTGACGCGTCGGTAACGAATGGGGAGAAAGCCGCCGTGGCGGAGATCAATCACTTTGAGTACGGTTGGATCACGCCCGCGCTGAGCTACGCGCTGTCCGTGCTCGGTTCGATCCTCGGTCTGGTCTGCGCCGGGCGCATCCGCACGGCCCGCACGAACGGCCAGCGGGCGTGGTGGGGTCTGCTGTCGGCCTGGGCGCTGGGCGGCACCGCCATCTGGGCGATGCACTTCATGGCCATGCTCGGCTTCGCCGTGGAGAACACCCGGATCCGTTACGACGTGCCGCTGACCGCGGCCAGCACGGCCATCGCCGTGGTGGCGGTCGGTATCGGCCTGGCCATCGTGGGCACCGGCCGGCTGAATCCGGTACGCCTGATCGCCGCAGGTATCTTCACCGGCGCCGGCGTGGCCTCCATGCACTACACCGGCATGGCCGCCATGCGCCTCAACGGCAGCCTCGGCTACGACACGGGCCGGGTCGTGCTCTCGGTGGTCATCGCCGTGGTGGCGTCCACCGTCGCGCTGTGGCTCGCGATGACCGTCCGGCGGGGGTTGGCGATCTTCGCCTCCGCGCTGGTCATGGGGATCGCCGTGAACGGGATGCACTTCACCGGCATGAGCGCCCTGTCGGTGCATCGCCACGAACGGACGGGTGAGGTGACCGGCGCCGGGGTGAGCACCCTGCTGGTGCCGATCGTGCTGGCGGTGGTCTTCGGGGTCGTCGGTCTGCTCTACGCGCTGCTCGCCGCTCCGACCGATGACGACCGGGCCGCCACCGCGTACCTGGACGAGCGGCGGCTCTCGGAGCCGGCGGCCCCGGCGCCCACCGCTGCTCCCGACCCGGTCGGGTTGCGCGCCCGCTCCACCCTCGGCCAGCCCGGCACTCCGTTCCCGTCCCGCCGGGACACGCCGCCGCGCTGACGCCGTGCGGTCGGCCCGCGCCGCGTTGCTGGTGGCCTCGTAGATCCGGCCGCCTCCGCGCCCGCTGAGGAGGCGGATCAGGCCGGCGGCCGGCCGGGTCGGCTCCTGTCGATCGCGAGGGTGACCAGCAGCCCGGGGTGGTCGGTCGTCCCGTGCATGGGCACCAGTCTGCGGCAGCAGAGCGTGATGTCGGTGGTCGCCGTGACGTGTTGCAGTCGGCCGTCGTCGACCCGCTGATGGCCCGCCGGGGTGCAGGACCGCACGTCGGGGTCATGGCCGGCGCGCAGGTTGAGGTCGCCACCCAGCACCGTGGGCTCGTATCCGGCGTCGCGGCCGATCGTCGGCAGGATGGTGTCGAGCAGGTGCGCGCACTGGGTGAGCGCGACGCGGTAGCCGGTGGCCGACAGGTGCGTGGTGCAGGCGAGCAGGGCGCCGTCGACGTCGACGCAGAGCCAGGCTCGTTCCTCGGGGTCCGCGAGGTCCTGCGTCGGGTGGGTTCCGGCGTACACGGTGTTCGGGGTGGCCGGCGTCCGCAGGTGGGTCAGCAGCCCGATGCCGAACCGTTGGCCGTTGCGACAGCGGGTGTCGTCGCCGCTCGGGCGGTCGCCGGCGGCCTGGAACGCGGCCACGACGGTCCGCCCAGGGTGGACGGTTTGAAAGACGCCGTGCAGGGCGGACAGGTCACCCGCGCAGACCTCGTTGAGGGTCACCAGGTCGGGTGCCTCGATGCTGATCACCTCGGCGGCCCTGGTCATCGCTCGGCCGGTGTAGCAGCCGGCGCGGCCACTGTTGCAGAGGTTCAGCTGGAGCATCCGTAGGACCGTCGGCTGCGTGGCGTCCGCGGCGACCGGCGATGCGGCCGGCCGGTTGGCCGGCAGTGCGGCGGCGACGAGCAGGCAGACCACGGCCAGGGTTCGGCGCAGGAACCGGTACGGACGGGTGGCCACACGGACTCCGGGGTGCATGAGGCGACAGTCATCGCCGGGGTGCCAGTGATCCTAGTGCCGGCCGAATCGGCGATTCAGATCCAGAGCGGTGGGCCGAGGGGGCACCCGCGCGGCGCGTACCCCCTCGGGTCGCTCAGTGTGCGCGGACCGCGACGGCCGTGTAGGGCGTGGTGGGGGTCGGCGGTGTGGTGAACCGGGCGTTGGGCAGGTAGAGCCGACCCAGCGCCTTGGCCACTGTGGTGGGCACGTCGAAGTTCGGATCGGTGATGATGCTGGTGAGCGCTCCGGCGGTGCCGGCGTGGTTCAGCCGGACCACCGCGATCTGGTTGAGGCGGTTCTGCACGACGTAGAGGGTGCGGCCGAGCAGGAGGAGGCCATCGCCGTTGGTGAAGGTGTGGCCCGGCACGTCCACGACGGTGCTCGCCCCGGTCGCCGGGTCGACCCGGTACAGCGTGCCGGTGGTGGACTGGACGACGATCAGCGCCCGGCCGTCCGGTGTGGTGGCGATGCCGTTGAGATTCACCCCCGTGCCGACCTGCTCGTACGCGCCGGTCAACGTGATCGTGGTGAAGGCGTCGGCGGGCGGCAGCGCCCCACGGCGACCGAGCGGCAGCCGGTAGAGCACCGGCCGGTTCGAGTCGGTGAAGTACGCCGCGTCGCGGGTCAGCACGACGTCGTTGACGAACGTCGGGGCGGTGGCGAACTGGTAGCGGGCCAGCACCTCGCCGGTGCGGGTGTCGAGCACCCGAGCGTCGCCAGCCGTGCCACCGGAGACGAAGAGCCGGCCACGTGGGTCGACCTTGAGGCCGAGCGACGGCGTGCCGGTGGCCGCGCCGATCGTCGTGCCCCGGCCGGTGACCAGGTCGACGCGCTGGATGGCACCGGTTGCGCGGGAGCCGAAGTAGGCGTACCGGCCGGCGGTGGCGATGCCCTCGGGCTGGAACCCGTCGGGGAGGGCGAGGACGGTCGGCGGCCGGTTCGCGGGGTGCGCCTGCGCCGGCGCGACGGCGACGGTGGCCAGCATGACGGCGGTCAACGCGCCGCCGAGCGTGGTGCGGAGGGGGCGGTTCACTGTGCTCCTTCCGGGCGGAAGCGGCACGAGCCGACACGTCCGCCACGTTCACTGGGGCCAGGACCCTCCCCACTGTACGACCGCTGGCGGGCGCCCGCTCGGCGTCACCGGCGCGGCCTTCGGGTGACCGCGCCGGTGAGCCCGTCGAGCGGGGCGGAATCAGGCGTTGCGGACCAGCCTCCACCGGTTGTCCGCGCTGCCGTTGTCCGGATCCTGTACGGCCTGCGCTCCCCAGGCGGTCGACCCGTTCAGGATCCCGAGCAGTTTGTTGCTGTTGACGTTGCGGATCTTGTAGGTGCCGTCGCCGTTGTCCACCAGGATCCAGCGGTGATCGGCGGTGCCGTTGTCGGCCCACTGCAGGACCCGGGCGTTGTCGGCGGTGGACATGTTCTCCACGCCCAGGACCTTGCCGCTGTGGACGTTGCGGAACCGGACCGCGTTGCCGTCGGTGATGACCACCCAGTTGTGGTCCGCCGTGCCGCTGTCGCCCCACTGCACGGCCAGACCACCGTCGGCGGTGGACATGTTCTGGACACCGAGGACCAGCCCGGTGCCGACGTTGACCAGGCGGTAGCTGCCGGTGGGGCCGCCGCTGCCGGTGGTGTTCCAGTAGACCGTGTAGTTGTAGCCGTGGGCGTCGTAGAAGGGGGCGAGGTTCACGGTGGACCCGTTGGCGCTGGCGGTGAATGCGAGCGAGCTGGTGCTGGTCCGGGTGACCGAGGAGGCGGTGAGGGTGGGCAGGGTGCTCAGGGCCGTGTTGCCGTAGTTGCCGGCCAGCACCGTCGGGCCGTACGTGACCGCGCCGACGTTGGCGTTGTCGTTGGCGGCCTTGACGGCGACCTGCATCGGCAGCCGCACGGTGATGGTGTCGCCCGCGGCCCAGGTGCGCGTGACAGTGGCGTAGCTGCCCGGTGTGGTGGCGACGTTCTCCACAGTGCCGTTGACGGCGATCGTCGCGCCGCTGGTCCAGGACGGGATCCGCACCCGGATGCTCCACGACCCGCTCATCGAGCCGGACAGGGTCAGCGTTGTGGTGTCACTGACCGGGAAGCTGGTGGTCTGGGTGACAGTGATGCCGCGCTGCGTCCAGTTCAGCACTGACGGCGTGAACAGGTTCACGCTCAGTGTGGTGCCGTTGTAGAAGTAGATGGAGTCCATCAACCTCGTGTTGATCTCCAGGCCGGTGCCCTGGCAGCACCAGAACGAGTTGTAGTCGGTGCTCCAGGTGCCGCCACCCCACGCCGGGCCCACACCACGGCGTCCGCCCGGCCGCAGCGGGGTGAAGTAGGTGATGTGACCGTGGCTGTCGGCCGGGTTCTGCCCGCCGATCAGGTGGTTGATCAGCGCGCGCTCGTAGAAGTCGAAGTAGTCCGCCCGGTTCGGGTCGAGCAGCCACAGCTCGCGCGTCAGCTTGAGCATGTTGAACGTGTTGCACTGCTCGCAGGTGTCGTTGCTGAGGTAGCCGGCGATGGCGTTCGGCGGCCGGAAGTGCTCGGCCTGACTGTTGCCGCCGATGACGTAGGTGTGCGCGCCGACGGTGATGTTCCACGCGTTGCTGGCGATGTTCCGGTAACGGGTGGTCCCGGTGGCCTTGAACTCCCGGGCCGCGCCAATCCACTTGGGCACCTGCGTGTTGGCGTGCCGGCCGTTGAGCTGGTCCTGGTTGTTGGCCAGCGGGTCGAACACGGCGGCGTGGTCGAACCGCTGGGCGGCGGTGAGCCAGCGGGAGTCACCGGTCTGCTGGTAGATGTCGGTGAGCACGTCGTTCATGCCCCCGAACTCGGTGCCCAGCATCGACTGCATCTGGCTGGAGCTCAGCCGGCTCGTCCGGGTGTCGACCCAGCCGGCGAGGGACAGCAGCACCGTACGGGCCTGGGTGTTTCCGGTGTAGCGCCAGACGTCGAGCAGACCGGCGAGGGTCTTGTGGATGCAGTAGTAGGGCACGTTGCCGTTGGAGAGCGTCCGTGCCTCGAGCGCTGTGAAGTCGGACTCCGGGAAACCGGAGAGGTAACCCGCGCCGAACCCGGCGGCGGAGTTGTTGGCCTGGCACTTGGCCAACTCGGCCACCATGTAGTTGGCCTTGTCCCGGCAGGTGGTGTCGCCCAGCACCGCGTACGCGTACGCCCACGCGCTCAGGAAGTGGCCCTGCATGTGGGTCCGGAACGGGAAGTTCGGCGCGTCCCAGCCCCCGTTGGTGGCGGCGCCGTTGGTGGACAGCCGGTGGTTGGCGCGGAAGTTGTAGAGCATCCGGTCGACGTCGACGAACCGCAGGTAGTTCAGCGTCCGGGTCTGGTTGTCCATCCAACGGCCGGAGCTGAGTCGTACCTGACCCGGGTCGAATGCGTACGCCGAGACGCCGATGTCGGACCGGGCGGGGGGCACGACGGCCGCGGAGGCGCTCCCGGGGGCGACGGCGACGCCGGTCGCGGAGACCACCACGGTGGCTCCGGCGGCCTGAAGCAGGTGGCGGCGGCTGAGGGGCAGGGGTGGCATGGGGAACCTCCAGGTGGCCGGGTACGTCGGGGCCGCCATCGACGGCGGTGGGTCGTCGGCGCAAGGGGGCCGACGCCGGGTGCGGTGTGGTGGGTGGGACGTGGTCGCCGTGGACGCCGGGTGCCCACCCCTGCGCTTATCGCGGCACATCGATGTGATCGCTAACATAGTTCGTCGTTAACATGCCCGCAACCCCCGGGGCACCTCGCCGACCCGTTCCCGCGACGAGCTGGCCCGGGCCCACCGGGTCCGGTGGCGGCCGTGGTCCGACAAGGACATCACCGGGCTCGCCATCACCGAGTCATTACCGTGCGTGACGGTTGGCGGCAACTTCCCCTCCGTTGACGCCCCTCCGGTCGCTCAGTACCGTGCATCGTAAATCTTCGATGTCATAGTCGATACCTCAATGCTGCGACGTGGTTACGACTGTCATCCCGCGCCTCACAAAATTCCAGGTCAGAAGGGGGAGGGGGCATTCACGGAAAGCTGTTAGCGCTAACACGGCCGCCGGCCGTGCTGCCCGCGAGCGAACGACAAAGCCCGTTCGAGTGGCCGCCAGGACGGCGGTGGCACGCCCAGTCAAACATCGCGCACGGCGCACTCTCTGTGGGAGTAATCGTGAACGTGAAGGATCGGACCACAACCCGGGCCGCTCGCCGGACCAGGCGCGCCATCGCCTGGCTGGCAAGCATGGCCTGTCTATTCGCACTGATCCCGGGTACGGCCAAGGCCGACAACCCCATCGTCCAGAACATCTACACCGCCGACCCGGCGCCGATGGTGCACAACGGCAGGGTCTACCTCTACACCGGACACGACGAGGACGGTTCCACCTATTTCACAATGCGCGAGTGGCGGGTCTACTCGTCCGCCGACATGGTGAACTGGACCGATCACGGATCGCCGATGAATCTGGCGACGTTCGCGTGGGCGGACGCCAACGCGTGGGCCGGGCACGTCGTTCCGCGTAACGGGAAGTTCTACTGGTACGTGCCGGTGCGCCAGCGCTCCAACGGGCAGATGGTCATCGGCGTCGGGGTGGCCGACAGCCCGACCGGACCGTTCCGCGACGCGCTCGGTCGACCATTGGTCGGCAACAACGAAATCGACCCGCACGCGTTCATCGACGACGACGGACAGGCGTATCTGTACTGGGGTAACCCGGGTCTGTGGTACGTGAAGTTGAACCCGGACATGATTTCGTTCTCCGGCAGCGCGACACGTATTCCACTCACGACGGCGGGGTTCGGTACCCGTAACGGTAATGCGAGTCGGCCGACCCTGTATGAGGAGGGGCCGTGGGTTTTCAAGCGCAACGGGTTGTACTACAACGTGTTCGCGGCGGAGTGCTGCTCGGAGTTCATCGCGTACTCCACGGCCACCGGGCCGACGGGGCCGTGGACATATCGGGGAACGATCATGCCGCGGCAGGGTGCCAGCTTCACCAATCACGCGGGTGTGATTGATTTCCAAGGTGGTTCGTATTTCTTCTACCACAACGGAGCATTGCCGGGTGGTAGTGGTTACACCCGCTCGGTCGCGGTGGAGAAGTTCAGTTACACCAGCAATGGCCTGTTCCCGACGATCACGATGACGAACGCCGGTGCGCCACAGGTGGGCACGCTGAACCCGTACGTGCGACAGGAGGCCGAGACGATCGCGTGGGGCTCGGGGATCGAGACCGAGGCGTCCAGCGAGGGCGGGATGAACGTCGGTTGGATCGAGAACGGCGACTACATCAAGGTCAAGGGCGTCGCCTTCGGCGCGGGTGCGACCTCGTTCAGCGCCCGGGTCGCGTCGGCCACCAGCGGCGGCCGGATCGAGGTACGCCTCGACAGCGCCAACGGCCCGACCGTGGGCACCTGCACCGTGGGTGGCACCGGCGGCTGGCAGACCTGGACCACCAGCACCTGCGCGGTGAGCGGAGCGACCGGCACCCATGATCTCTACCTGCGGTTCGCCGGCGGCAGCGGCAACCTGCTCAACATCAACTGGTGGCAGTTCGGCGGCACCGGCGGCGGCAGCGCCAACCTGATCACCAACGGCGACGTGGAGAACGGCACGACGGGCTGGGGTGTGCACGGCAGCGGAACGCTCGCCAGGAACACCGCGGTCGCGCACGGTGGCAGCGGATCGCTGTCGATCACCGGCCGGACCGGTGCCTGGAACGGCCCCAGTCAGGACGTGACCAGCAAACTCACCAATGGCAAGAGCTACACCACAAACGTCTGGGTACGAGCGCAGAGCGGCACCCCGTCGGCGAAGGCGACGCTGTCGCTGACCGCGAACGGCACGACGAACTACCTCCAGCTGACCCCGGCGGTGGGGGTGAACGTCAACGGCTGGACAGTGCTCACCGGCACCACGACCGTTTCGTGGAGCGGCACCCTGACCAGCGCCGCCTTCTACGTGGAGACGGCTGAGGGCACCGACAGCCTCCTCGTCGACGACGCCTCGTTCCAGTGACGGTTGCTGCCGGAGCCGTGCTCGGCGCGGCTCCGGCAGCACGGCGACGTGCCCCACCACTGCGACGGAGCGACAGGTTGCCCGGCGCGGTTGGTTACGACTTGACGAACGGCATGTTATCGCTCACAGTCGATGGTTGAGGGCAGCCGCACCTGTGGTTCACCGGGCGAACCTGCTGTGGCACCTCGACCCGCGACGTCCGCCCAGGGCATGCCGGACGTCGGGTCAGGACTCCCCGCATCGCTGCCGCGACGGCGACCGTTGCTGACGTCCCCATGTCGCAGGAGCGGATTCGGGCGTGCGTCTCCATCGCTGCACCACCACAGAGAAGGAATCCGCATGAATCACAGAAGAGCCCTGCGAGCGGCGGTGACCGTCGCCGTTACCGGCGCCCTTGCCGCCGCTATGACGATGACCCTGACCTCCACGGCCAGCGCCGGCACGACCCTGCGGGCATCGGCGGCCGAGAAGGGCCGTTACTTCGGCGCGGCCGTGGCAACCGGCAAGCTCTCCACCAGCGTGTACGCGACGATTCTGAACCGTGAGTTCAACAGTGTCGTGGCCGAGAACGAGATGAAGTGGGACGCCACCGAGCCGCAGCAGGGTCGGTTCAGCTACACCGGTGGTGATCGTCTGGTCAGTCACGCGCAGGCCAACGGGATGAGCGTGCGGGGCCATGCGTTGCTGTGGCATCAGCAGCAGCCGGGCTGGGCGCAGGGCATGTCGGGCAGCGCGTTGCGTAACGCGGCCATCAACCACGTCACCCAGGTGGCGACGCATTTCCGAGGGAAGATCCACTCGTGGGATGTGGTGAACGAGGCGTTCGCCGACGGTGGTAGCGGTGGGCGTCGTGACTCGAACCTGCAGCGCACCGGCAACGACTG
>NZ_JBEYUF010000026.1:59597-83117 GCF_040643355.1 Micromonospora sp. NPDC047187 | reverse complement strand
CTTAGCGGACTAGATAGTCCAATCGGTTGCTCGCTCCCAGGGTCGACTGCTGGGTGAACCTGGACCGCGTGGTGTTTCGAGCTGCATCTTGTGGCCTCGGTGCGCCGTGACGCTACGTCACGACTGCCGCCGCCCGTGCGCGGGCCGGGCGGCCGGGGTGCGGACCACCGCACCCCGGCCGGCCGGGGTGCGGCTCAGCCCCGCTCGGGCTGGACGATCTGGGCGCGCAGGGTGCCCAGCAGGTCGGCGCTGTCGGCGACGGAGAGTCGGGTGAACACGCCGGTGGCGATGCTGCCGTGGTCGACCGACGTGCAGACCACCACGGCACTGCCGTCGGCGCTACCCACCGCGCACCGTTCGTGCCTGCCCCGCACACCGGTGTCCACGCTCTCCGGGGCATCCAACGCGTACTGCTTGGTGAGCCGGCTGATCTCGGCCTCCGCGTCCGACTCCGGGCTCAGCCGGAAGCCGGTGCCGCCGAAGACCGTCACCCGCTTGCCGCTCGTCGTGGCGTAGACGCCGGCGAACGTGTCCTCGGCCAGCCAGTGCTCCTTGCGTACCTCGTTCTCCAACTTCTTGGCGGTCTCCGTGCTGCGGCTGTCCTGTCGCAGGCTGAGGTCGTCCACCTGGACGGGCAGGGCCGCGCGCGCCGGGTACTGGGCCGAGATCGGGAACCCGTAGTAGGCGGGGCAGCCACAACAGCAGGCCAGGGTGAGCAGCAGCAGCCACGGCCAGCGGCGTCGTCGGCGGACCGGCACCGGCACGTACCCCTTGGGGGCCTGCCAACCGGGCGGCGGCGATGGCGGTGGCGCGGTGGATCGCCGACCCCGGCGCTGCTTCGGCACCTTCGGCGGCGTGGGTGGCGCGGGTGGCGACATCGGTCGGGCCGGCACCAGGGGTCCGATGGCCCGGGGTGTGCTCGGGGCGGCCGGCGGCGGCACCGGATACGGCCCGGCCGGGGGAGCGGGCGGCCCGGACCACTGCCGGGTGTCCCGCGATGGGGCCGGAGGAGCGGGCGGCCCGGACCACTGTCTGGTGTCCGGCGGCGTCGGATACGACATCGTGGGCGGCAGCGGGGGCAGCTCGGCGGAGGGCAGGTCCCAGCCGCCGGTGTCCACGCCGGCCCACGGGTCGACCGGGGTCTGGTGCTCCGGCGGCCCGACGGCCACCGGCGGGGGCGGGGTCGGCTCGGCCGACTCGCCCCAGGCGGGTCGGCGGGGCAGCGGCGGTGGCACCGGGGCAGAACCGCTCCACCTGGGCGCCGGGACCTCCGCGGTCGCGGCAGGCTCCGGCTGACCCGAGGGTTCCGGCTGGTCCGAGGGTTCCGGCCGGTCCGGGTGGTCCGGGGGTTCCGGGGGTTCCGGGTGGTCCGGGGGTTCCGGGTGGTCCGAGGGTTCTGGCTGGTCCGAGGGTTCCGGCTGGTCCGAGGGTTCCGGCTGGTCCGGGGGTACGGGTGGGGAGGTCGGCTCGTCGGCGACCGCCCGGTCCCGCTCCGGCTCCGCGCCCGGGGTGCTCCCCTCGGCCGGCCGTGCTCCCGGCTGGGGCTCCGGCATCGCGGCAATCTCCTCTCGCGCCGAACCGAGGTTAATACCGCGCCGCCACCATCGGCGATCGGGCGTGCGCGCGACCGCCGCCGGAGGAACGCGTACCCTTGGGCATCATGAGTGCCCCGTCCACGACGCCGCGCGCGGCCGCGACCAACTCCATATGGTCCCAGCTCGAGCCGCTGCTGCCCCAGATCTCCAAGCCCATCCAGTACGTCGGGGGCGAGTTGGGTGCGGTGACGAAGGACTGGGACGCGGCGACCGTGCGTTGGGCGCTGATGTATCCCGACGCCTACGAGGTGGGCCTGCCCAACCAGGGCGTGCAGATCCTCTACGAGGTGCTCAACGAGCTGCCCGACACCCTCGCCGAGCGGACGTACGCGGTCTGGCCGGACCTGGAGACGCTGATGCGCACGCACGGCGTGCCGCAGTTCACCGTCGACGCGCACCGGGCGGTGCGCGGGTTCGACATGTTCGGCATCTCCTTCTCCACCGAGCTGGGTTACACCAACATGCTCACCGCGATCGACCTGGCCGGCATCCCGATGCTGGCCGCCGACCGCACCGACGCCGACCCGGTGATCGTGGCCGGCGGGCACGCCGCGTTCAACCCGGAGCCAATCGCCGACTTCATCGACGCCGCGGTGCTCGGCGACGGCGAGGAGGCGGTCCTGGAGATCACCGCGATCGTCCGGGAGTGGAAGGCCGAGGGCTCCCCGGGCGGCCGCGACGAGCTGCTGCTGCGGCTGGCCCGCACCGAGAGCGTCTACGTGCCGCGCTTCTACGACGTCGACTACCTGCCGGACGGCCGGATCCAGCGGGTCGTACCGAACCGCGCGGACGTGCCGTTCCGGGTGCACAAGCGCACGACGATGGACCTGGACGCCTGGCCGTACCCGAAGAAGCCCCTCGTTCCGCTGGCCGAGACGGTGCACGAGCGGTACGCGGTGGAGATCTTCCGGGGGTGCACCCGGGGGTGCCGGTTCTGCCAGGCCGGCATGATCACCCGGCCGGTGCGGGAGCGGTCGATCACCACCGTCGCGCAGATGGTCCGCGAGGGCCTTGAGTTCTCCGGCTTCAACGAGGTCGGCCTGCTGTCGCTCTCCTCGGCGGACCACTCCGAGATCGGCGACATGTGCTCGGGCCTCGCCGAGCAGTACGCGGGCACCAACGTCTCGCTGTCGCTGCCCTCGACCCGGGTGGACGCCTTCAACATCGACCTCGCGCAGGAGCTGTCCCGCAACGGGCGGCGCACCGGCCTGACCTTCGCCCCGGAGGGCGGGTCGGAGCGGATCCGCAAGGTCATCAACAAGATGGTGTCGAAGGAAGACCTGATCCGTACGGTCGTCACCGCGTACACCAACGGGTGGCGGCAGGTGAAGCTCTACTTCATGTGCGGCCTGCCCACCGAGACCGACGAGGACGTCCTCGAGATCGCCGAGATGGCCCACGAGGTGATCAGGGCCGGCCGGGCCGCGACCGGCTCCAAGGACATCCGCTGCACGGTCTCCATCGGCGGGTTCGTGCCGAAGCCGCACACCCCGTTCCAGTGGGCCGCTATGGACCGTCCGGAGGTCATCGACCACCGGCTCAAGATCCTCAAGCAGGCCATCAACGCGGACCGCTCGCTGGGCCGGGCCATCGGCTACCGCTACCACGACGGCGAGCCGTCGCTCATCGAAGGGCTGCTCTCCAGGGGCGACCGCCGGGTCGGCTCGGTCATCCGCAAGGTCTGGGAGAACGGCGGCCGGTTCGACGGGTGGAGCGAGCACTTCTCGTACCAGCGCTGGGTGGACGCGGCGGCCGAGACGCTGCCCGCGTACGGGGTGGACCTCGACTGGTACACCACCCGTCAGCGCGACGAGCTGGAGGTCCTGCCCTGGGACCACCTCGACTCGGGCCTGGACAAGGACTGGCTCTGGCAGGACTGGCAGGACTCGTTCAGCGAGTTCGAACAGGACGACTGCCGGTGGACGCCCTGCTTCGACTGCGGCGTCTGCCCATCGATGGACACCGAGATCCAGATCGGCCCCACCGGCAAGAAACTGCTGCCGCTCACCCCGCTGGGCGGCAACGGCATGAAGGTCCCGTCGGGCCACTCGCACTCGCACCCCTGACCGTGCTGCCTTCGGGCAGCGCCGGCTGGCGGTGACCCACCACCCTCCACATCCGACATGTCGCCCAACGGGTCCGCGTCTCGCGGGCCCGTTGGCGTTGTTCGGGCTCGGCCCGCACGGCGGCCCGCACCGGATCTTCCGCGAGATCGGTCGCCATCTTTACCACGTGCTGGTGGCTGGGGCTGCCTCGACTAGGTCCGACTCGATACGCTGCGTCTGACATGGACCGACCCGGCGGGTCGGGGACGGGGGAGGAATCGCATGGGCAGCATCCCGCCGCCGAGCATCGGCGATCTGCAAGTCAGCGTCGAGGACCTGGACGCCGCCGCCACGTACGTCGAGCGGCTCAGGCAGTACATCGACGACACCATCAAGTACGAGATGGAACGCATCAAGGAGCGGATGAAGGGCGACAGCAACAACGCCCAGACCGTCCCGAACGGCACTCCCTTCGGCGCGTACGAGGACGCCCGCATGCAGTGGCGGGCCCTGGAGGTGTCCACGGCGAACATGGAAGCGCACCTCACGACGCTCTCCCAGAAGCTCGCCGCGCTCAAGGAGGGCACCGAGGAGATCGCCAAGGCGTTCCGCGACACCGAGGCGCGCAACGGCGCCAACGGCAAGGAGATCGAGCGGCTGCTGGAGTCGGCGGCGCCGCCGCCCACTGCCAGCGGCGCACCCACCTACCCGTACACGGCCTGAGGGGGACGTCATGGCTGGAGGAACCTGGGAGCGGTGCGTTCGCGAGGTGACGCTCTCCGCGGACCCGGAAACGGTCGGATCGGTCGGAGCGGGCTGGAGCAACCTCTCCAGCGGCCTGCAACAACTGCGGGACGCGCTCGTCGGTCGATCGTTCGTCGGTCCGATCGCGACGGGCCAGGAGCGCCCGCACGTCGGCGGGCTGCCCGGGATGCTCGCCGGTTGGAAGGGCAGCGGTGGTGACGCGTACCGCGAGCACCTGGGCAAGATCGGTAAGCAGATCGAGGATCTGATCACCGACGCGACGAACGTCAGTGGCGCGTTGACGCGGATCGAGGGCGACATCCGCAAGTCGGTCTCCACGATCCCGATCCCGCTGATGGACGACTTCGGCTTCAACGAGTGGAGCCTGCCCAACGGCACCGAGCTCGACGATGCCCGCGACGGCGAGAGCTCGTCGGGGTTCCTCGCCGCGCTGCGCAAGGACTACCAGAACAACCCCGGCTCGTACGCCGACGGCGCGTTCCGTGACAAGGCCGACGACCTGGAAGCGACGATGAAGGTCGACGGCCAGGCCGGTGACCAGAAGCGGGGCGGCTGGTGGGACACCGGAGCCCACCTCGACAACTGGTACCGCGACAATCAGAACGCGGCGAACACCGCGATGGCGCCGCTGCCCCAGGCGGTCTATACGGAGCGCCCCAAGCTCACCATCAACAGCCCGGATAGATCGGGCGTAGAGGACGATATCCGTCGGGACCCCCGGGTCCCGCCCTCGGGGCGGCCCGACATCAGTGGTGGCGAATTCGGCGGGAAGCCCGACATCGGCGGTGGCGGCCCCACGATCGGCAGCAGGCCGCCGGGCATCGGTGACACGGGCGGTCCGACGTCCGCCGTCGACCCGTTCTCCCCGACCAGGCCCGGTGGCCTCGGCGATGGCTCGCCCACCGGCGGCACGGGTCAGCTCACACCCCCGTCGACGGGCTCCATCTTGCCGGGCTACGCGGACGGCGACGCCGGCTACAGCAGCGGTCTGGCGGGCGCCACCCCGGGCGGGGTCGGCGGCCTGGGCGGCGGCATCGGCGGCGGCGGGGTCGGCAGCGCCGGTCTCGGTGGCGCCGGCGGTGGTTTCGGCGGCGGTGCCGGCGTCGGCTCGGCCGGCGGGATCGGCGGCGGTGCCGGCGGTGGCCTCGGCGGCGGTGCCGGGATCGGCGTGGGTGGCATCCCCGGCATGGTGGGTGGCGGCAACGGAAAGCTGCCGCCGATGACGAGCGCGGCGAACGCGTTGCGCACCGCCCAGGCCGCCGGTGGCGCCGGGATGGCGGGCGGCGCGCGTGGTGCCGGCGTCGGCGGTGCCGGAATGATGGGCGGCGGCATGATGGGCGGCGCGGGTGGTGCCGGGCAGGGTGGCGGCACCGGCTCCGAGCACTCGTCGTGGTTGACTGAGGATGACGATCCGTGGGGCCCTGGTGACGGGGCGTCCCCGGGTGTCCTTCGATGAGGATGGACGGATGAGGGTGAACCTCGGAGGCCTCCGGCCGGTAGTCGCCTGTCTCCTGGCGGGGTTCCTGGTGGTGGGGGTCGCTCAACCGGCGGCCGCCGCGCCCCGTCGGGCCGAGCAGTGGTATCTGGACGAGCTCCGGATCGACCAGGTGCACAAGATCTCGACCGGGCGGGGCGTGGTCGTGGCCGTGGTCGACACTGGCGTCGAGGCCAGCCACCCGGACCTGCGAGGTCAGGTGCTTCCCGGTGGACGCAGCTACGGCGCCTCCGGAGACGGCCGGGCCGACGAGGTCGGGCACGGCACGCACATGGCCGGCATCATCGCGGCGAAACCCAGCCGCGACGGGGTGGACGGCATCGCCCCCGGCGCGAAGATCCTGCCCATCAAGATGCGCAAGGAGGACGGCGTCTACACCGACGCCGGGATTGCCCGGGGCATCCGGATGGCCGTCGACGGCGGGGCCAAAGTGATCAACATATCCATTGGTGGCCCCGGCTTCGCCAATCCCGTGCAGAAGAGCGCAATCCAGTACGCGTTGGACCGTGACGTCGTCCTGGTCGCCTCCGCGGGTAACACCGCCCAGGGCCGCACCACAGTGGGCAAGCCCGCCAACACCCCCGGTGTGATCGCGGTGACCGGGACGACCAAGGGCGGCGCGTTCTGGTCCGGCTCCGTCCAGGGGCCGGAGGCGGTGGTCGCCGCTCCCGGCGACAGCGTGTACAACGTCACCAACGAGGGGGGCTACGGCTGGGGTGACGGCACCTCCGACTCCAGTGCGATCGTCTCCGCTCTGGCCGCGTTGATCCGAGCCAAGTACCCGGACCTCAGTGCTCCGAGCGTGATCAACCGGATCATCCGGACCGCGCGGGACGCGGGCCCGTCCGGGCGAGATCCGCAGTACGGCTTCGGGGTGATCGACCCGATGAAGGCGCTGACCGCGAACGTGCCACCGGTCACCGTCAACCCGCTGCTCGACCCGGCCGCGGCGGCGACCGACCCGGGCCCGGCCCGTGCCGGGGGCCCGGACGAGGAGTTCGACGTCACCCAGCACGGCGATCGCGGTGGCCCCACCGACCAGCAGGTCATGGTGGTCGGCATCGGCATCGCCGTGGTGCTGGTGTTGCTGCTGGGTCTCGTGGTCTTCCTCATCTGGAACCGCCGCCGGTACCGGCGGGAGGCGGCCCGGGCCGCCGACATCCCGGACGAGCTGCTCGACCGGGCGGCCCAGGGCGCGTACCCGCCGCCTGACGCGGGTTACGCGCCACCGCCGGGCTACCCGCCTCCACCCGGGTATGCCCCGCCTTCCGGCTACGCCCCGCCCTCGGGCTACACCCCTCCCTCCGGTTACGGCCCGCCGCCGGGCGGGTCACCGCCCGCGCCGCCGAGGGAGCGGTAACCGGTCCGCCTCACGGTGGCCGGCCGGTGACCTCCGCGTCACCGGCCGGCCATCGGCTTTCGTGCCGGGTGGTCGCGACCCTGACGACCGTTTTGTGACCGTCTGTCTGGTGATTCGGCCGCCCCGGCTGCGTACCGCCACGAGCCCTGCGCCAGGATGGGCGGACACGCAGGTACACCCGAGGAGCCCACGATCGCCAAGAAGCCTCAACCCGAGGGCGGCCAGGCACCGGTCGTCCAGCGCGTCCGCATCCGGTACGCCAAGCGCGGACCGCTGCGATTCACCTCGCACCGGGACTTCGCCCGGGCGTTCGAGCGCGCGCTACGCCGGGCCGCCGTGCCGGTCGCCTTCTCCCAGGGGTTTCACCCGCACCCGAAGATCTCCTACGCCAGCGCCGCGCCGACCGGGGTGGCGAGCGAGGCGGAATACCTGGAAATCGCCCTTCAGGCGGCCGTCGACCCGGAGGCGTTGCGCGCCGCGTTGGACGCCGCGCTCTCGCCGGGGCTGGATGTTCTGGACGCCGTGATCGCCGAAGGGGGCAACCTGCCGGACCGGATCGAGGCGTCGCACTGGCACATCGAGTTGCCTGAGGTCGACACGGCGGTGCTGCGCGCCGCGGTGGACGCCTTCGTCGCGGCCGAGGAAGTGCTGGTCGAGCGGATGACGAAGCAGGGTCGACGCACTTTCGACGCCCGAGCCGCGGTGATATCGATCGATGTCCAGCTGCCTACGCCGACGCCTTCCGGGGCGCCGGCCGTACCGTGTGCGATACTCGAACTGGTCGTGCGGCAGGTCACCCCGTCCGTACGGCCCGATGACGTCCTTTCCGGCCTCCGCGTGGTGGCCGACCTGGAGCCGCCGGTTTCGCCGAGGGTGACACGGCTGGCTCAGGGCACGTTGACCGCGCAGGGTGCGATCGTGGATCCGTTGGATGCGGACCGCGACGGGGCAGCCATCGTTGGGCACTGACCGACGGTCGGTGTTCTGGCAGGCAGACTTCGGCGGTCGCGCACCACGCGCGCCCGGCGGAAACACTTTTGCGGCGACCCTGCGTGGCAGCGCTCACCCGCGCCCGGGCTAGCCAGAACTGGAGAACGTCCATGCTCGAGAACGAGCCCGAGGGCGGCGAACGGACCGGTTCACAGCCGGCCGGTGACACCGCCGACCAGAGCACCACGGCCGACGGCGCCGCCGTCGAGACCTCCACCACCGCTGTCGGGTCGGCCTCGATGGAACCGGCCGGCGCGGAGAGCGCTCCCGCTGAGGCCGCCGAACCGGCCGCGCCGGTGCGGCGCACCCGGGCGACCCGTCGTCGGGCCGCCCCGCTCAACCAGCCGGAGCAGACCGACGCCCCGATCGAGGCGCCCAGCGGTGGCGCCGGCAACGTCGAGTCGCCGCAGGCGGAGGTCTTCGCCCCGGTCTCCGGCGACCTGGACGTCGCACCGAAGACCCCCCGGCGCCGCCGCAAGGCCACCCCCGTCGAGACGACCGCCGAGGAGCCGCTGGTCGCCGCCTCTGCGGAGGCGGCCTCGGCCGAGGTGGTGCCGCCGGTCAAGGTGACCCGTACCCGGCGGAAGAAGGCCACGCCGGCGGCCGTCGAGGAGCCGCCCGCCACCGAGCAGCCGCTCGCGGTCGAGGAGCCGGTCGCGGTCGAGGAGCCGCTCGTCGAGGAGCCGGACGTCGCCGAGGAGCCGGCGGAGTCCGACCTGCGCGAGGCCGAGGCCGAGTTGAACGACTCCCCGGCCCTCCCGAGCACGTCCGCCGCCGAGCTGGCCTGGAGCAGTGGTGCGCAGAACCGCTCCGGCGAGGTGCCACCGGGTGTGGCCGTCTCCGGTGTGACGGATGAGCCGAACGAGCCGGCCGAGATCGAGCCGGAGCAGCCGCGTACCCGTCGCCGGCGCGCCGCCCTCTCCGCGCCCACAGTGCTGTTCATGGCACCCCAGCCGGACGCCGTGCCGGTGACCCGACCGGTGGAGCCCGCCGCGACGACCGAGGAGCCGGCCGTCGAGGAGGCCGCCGAGCCGTCCCGCCGCCGTCGGCGCGGTCGCCGCGAGGTCGAGCCGGTGGAGCCGATCGAGGCCATCGAGGCCGAAGAGGAGCCGACCGAGGAGGCCGACGAGGCCGCCGAGGCGGATGAGGACGACGAGGACAGCGCCGCCGCGCGCCGCCGCCGCCGGCGTGGTCGCCGGGGCCGGGGCCGGGGCAAGGGCGGGGCCGACGACGCCGAGGACGAGGAGTCCGACGAGGCGGCGCAGGCCGACGAGGAAGAGACCGCCGAGGCAGAGGCCGAGGCCGACGAGGACGAGGAGTCCGAGGGCGGGGACGGTCTGACCCGTCGTCGTCGTCGTCGTCGCCGTCGTGGCGCCGGCGACACCGAGGGCGCGGCGGACGACGGCGTGCCGACCGTGGTGAAGATCCGCGAGCCGCGCCGGAACGTCGACGAGGTGCAGGGTGTGTCCGGCTCGACCCGGCTGGAGGCCAAGCGCCAGCGCCGCCGGGACGGTCGGGAGCAGCGCCGTACCCGCCCGCCGATCCTCAGCGAGTCGGAGTTCCTGGCGCGCCGGGAGGCCGTCGACCGGGTGATGGCGGTCCGCCAGCGCGGTGACCGCACCCAGATCGCCGTCCTGGAGGACGGCGTGCTGGTCGAGCACTACGTCACCCGCAACTCCTCCGGGACGATGGCCGGCAACGTGTACCTCGGCAAGGTGCAGAACGTGCTGCCGAGCATGGAGGCCGCGTTCGTCGACGTCGGTCGGGGCCGCAACGCCGTGCTGTACGCCGGTGAGGTCAACTGGGACACCTCCGGGCTGGAGGGGCGGGCCCGCTCGATCGAGCAGGCGCTGCGCTCCGGCGACTCGGTGCTGGTCCAGGTCACCAAGGACCCGATCGGGCACAAGGGCGCACGGCTGACCAGCCACATCGCGCTCTCGGGCCGACACCTGGTCTACGTTCCCAACGGCAACGCCTCCGGGATCAGCCGCAAGCTGCCGGACAACGAGCGCAAGCGGCTGCGGGACGTGCTCAAGAAGCTGGTCCCGGACGGCGCGGGCGTGATCGTCCGGACGGCCGCCGAGGGCGCCACCGAGGACGAGCTGGCCCGTGACGTCAAGCGGCTCCAGGCGCAGTGGGAGGACATCCAGGCCAAGGCCGCCGAGGGTGGCGCCCCGGCACTGCTCTACGGGGAGCCCGACCTGGTCATCCGGGTGGTCCGGGACCTGTTCAACGAGGACTTCCGCGAGCTGGTGATCGAGGGCGAGCAGTCGTACGACATCGTCGAGTCGTACCTGTCGCACGTCTCTCCGGACCTGGTCGACCGGGTGCGCCGGCACGTCGGCACGAGCGACGTGTTCGCCGAGTACCGGATCGACGAGCAGATCATCAAGGGTCTGGACCGCAAGGTCTTCCTGCCCTCCGGCGGCTCCCTGGTGATCGACCGCACCGAGGCGATGACTGTCGTCGACGTCAACACCGGCAAGTACACCGGCTCCGGGGGCAACCTGGAGGAGACGGTCACCCGCAACAACCTGGAGGCGGCGGAGGAGATCGTCCGTCAGCTCCGGTTGCGGGACATCGGCGGCATCGTGGTGATCGACTTCATCGACATGGTGCTGGAGTCGAACCGTGAGCTGGTGCTGCGCCGGCTCACCGAGTGCCTGGGCCGGGACCGCACCAAGCACCAGGTCACCGAGATCACGTCGCTCGGCCTGGTGCAGATGACCCGTAAGCGGATCGGCGCGGGCCTGCTGGAGGCGTTCAGCGAGACCTGCGAGTGCTGCAAGGGCCGGGGCGTCATCATCCACACCGAGCCGGTGCCGGAGAAGCCGCGTCCCGCCGGTGCGGGGGAGAAGGTCAAGGCGGTCGCCTCGGCGGTGGCTCCCGCTCCGGCTGCGGAGCAGGGTGCCACCTCGTCCCGCCGCCGGGCGCGCAAGAACGCCCCGGCCGCGGCCGAGCGGACCGCGGTCGAGGTCGTCGACACCGACACCACGGCCGAGCCGGGCACCGACTACCAGGACACCATGGGCTACGACCTGTCCCGCTACGAGTCGGACACCGCCGCCGCACCGGCGATCTCCGACGCTCAGCAGGGTGAGTCGGCTCGGCTGGCCGCGGCTGACGACCCGGACGCGCTCGCTGACGGTGAGGGCGACGAGGAGACCACCGAGGGCGGTGGCGGCCGTCGCCGGTCGCGCCGCGGTGGAGCCCGTCGGCGGACCCGCCCCTGAGCGCCTGACCGGCCACGTGTTTGACGAGGTCCCTCTCCCGGCAAAGTGACGGGGGAGGGACCTCGTCGTTGTGGCCACCCGGTCCTCGATCGGCCGTCCCAGGTCAGGAGAAGAAGATGCGCCGTCTGCTCGCGGTCACCGCGCTGCTCACCATGCTCTCCGGCGCGGCCGGCTGCTCCACCGGTGGGACCGCCGACGGCGCTGGCCCGGCGGCCGCTGGCACCCCTCCCGGCCCGACCGGCATGCCGGCCAGCGGTGGTGTGGCGGGCGGCAACGCCACCCAGGTCTGCGCCGCCGCGCAGGAGGCCAGCACCACTGCCGTCCGGACGTACGTGGCGGAGCTGGGTCGGATGCTCGCCGCGGTGGGCGCCGGGGACAGCCGTACGGCCGAGGCTGCCCGGGGACGGGCCGAGGCGGCGCTGGCGGGCTGGCGGACTGTACTGCGGGAGCAGTCGGAGCGGACCGACGATCCGCAGCTCAAGACGTTGCTCACCGACCTCGGCACCGAGGTTTCCGCGCTCGGTGCCGACGTCGAGGCGATCGACGAGACCGAACTCGACCGGCTCCAGCAGCGCCTCGACCAGCTCTGCGCGCGCTGACCAGGGCGGGCCGGTTTGGGGTACGGGCCAGCGATGGCGTACTCTTGCCTGCGGCCCACCTTTGGTGTGCCGAGTTCCCGTGTGCCCGCGCCGCCGTGCACTGCTACCCGGCGAGCCGCTGCGGGAACGACCGCCAGCAGCCTCAACGACAGGGAGTCCGCCTCCGATGTACGCGATCGTCAAGACCGGCGGCAAGCAGTACAAGGTCGCCGAGGGCGACGTGATCGAGGTCGAGAAGCTCACCGGTGCCCCCGGTGACGCGGTGAAGCTCACCGCGGTGCTCCTCGTCGACGGTGACGACCTGGTGACCGACGCGGCGAAGCTTGCCGAGGTCGCGGTGTCCGGCGAAATCGCCGCGCACACCAAGGGCCCGAAGATCCGGATCCACAAGTTCAAGAACAAGACTGGCTACCACAAGCGCCAGGGTCACCGCCAGCCGTTGACCCAGGTCAAGGTGACCGGCATCTCCAGCGGGAAGTAGGTCGTCCTCCAATGGCTCACAAAAAGGGTGCGTCCAGCTCGCGTAACGGTCGTGACTCCGCGGCCCAGCGACTCGGCGTGAAGCGCTTCGGTGGTCAGGTCGTCAGCGCCGGTGAGATCATCATCCGGCAGCGTGGCACCAAGTTCCACCCCGGTGACCTGGTCGGCCGTGGCGGCGACGACACGCTGTTCGCGCTGTCCGCCGGTGCGGTCCTGTTCGGCACCAAGCGCGGTCGCAAGACCGTCAGCATCGTTCCGCAGCAGTAGTTCTCGGGCTAAGCGGGCCGCGGACCTCCGGGTCCCGGCCCGCTTAGCCTTTTTAAGCGAAGTGCGAGGTCGAGCCTCGCTGGAAGGATTGACGCCGTGGCAACGTTCGTTGACCGGGTCGTTCTGCATCTGCAGGCCGGCGATGGCGGGCACGGTTGTGCCTCGATCCACCGCGAGAAGTTCAAGCCCTTCGGTGGGCCGGACGGCGGCAACGGTGGGCACGGGGGCAGCGTGTCCCTGGTGGTCGACCCGCAGGTGACCACGCTGCTCGACTTCCACTTCCACCCGCACGTCAAGGCCGACAACGGCAAGGGCGGCGCCGGCTCGAACCGGGACGGGGCCAACGGCCACAACCTGGTGCTGAAGGTGCCCAACGGCACCGTGGTGCAGACCTCCGACGGCACCGTGCTGGCCGACATGGTCGGTGCCGGCACCACGTTCGAGGTCGCCCGCGGCGGGCGCGGCGGGCGGGGCAACGCCTCGCTGGCCAACGCCAAGCGCAAGGCGCCCGGCTTCGCCGAGCTGGGGGAGCCCGGCGACCAACTGGACATCGTGCTGGAGCTGAAGAGCGTCGCCGATGTGGGCCTGGTGGGCTTCCCGTCCGCCGGCAAGTCGTCGCTGATCTCGGTGATCTCCGCCGCGAAGCCGAAGATCGCCGACTACCCGTTCACGACCCTGGTGCCCAACCTCGGCGTGGTCCGGATGGACAACCACACCTTCACCGTCGCGGACGTGCCGGGCCTGATCCCCGGCGCGGCCACCGGCAAGGGTCTGGGCCTGGAGTTTCTGCGGCACATCGAGCGCTGCGCCGTGCTGGTGCACGTCATCGACTCGGCGACCCTGGAGCCCGGCCGTGACCCGGTGGCCGACATCGACGCCATCGAGGCCGAGCTGAGCCAGTACGGCGGCCTCACCGACCGGCCACGGCTGGTCGCCATCAACAAGATCGACGTGCCGGACGGCCGCGACCTCGCCGAGATCGTGCGCCCCGACCTGGAGGAACGCGGTTACCAGGTGTTCGAGGTCTCCGCAGCCACCCGGGAGGGGCTCAAGGAGCTGACCTACGCGATGGCCGATCTGGTCGACGCAGAGCGTAAGGCCGCTCCGCCCGCCGAGCCGACCCGTATCGTCATCCGCCCGATCGCTGTGGACGACGACGGATTCACCATCACGGCCGAGGCGGACGGCTCATTCACAGTGCGTGGTGTCCGGCCGGAGCGCTGGGTCAAGCAGACCAACTTCGACAACGACGAGGCGGTCGGCTACCTGGCTGACCGACTGGCCCGGCTCGGGGTGGAGGACAAGCTGGCCAAGGCCGGCGCGCAGCCCGGCGATCTGGTCCGGATCGGCGTGCGCGAGTTCGACTGGCAGCCGACCCTCTTCGCCGGTGTGGACTTCGTACCCGGCAACCGGGGCACCGACGTCCGCCTGGAGGAGAAGTCGAACCGGGCCTCCGCCGCGGACCGGCTCGCCGCCCGGAAGGCTCGCCGGGTCCGCTCGGCCGACGATTTGGGCGCGGACGCGTCCGACGACGACATCGACGACGAGGACGACGCCGAGTAGTTCGTTGCGCTCCGTGGTGGGGTTGATTTCCGGAAACCTCCCCGAAATCCACGCCTCCTAGCGTGGGGTGATGCTGATCGAGTCCCGGCCTGCCACCGATCCGGAGATCGCCGCCATGGTCATCGCGCAGCAGCGTGAGCTGCGCGAGGCCGACGGCGGGTTGGACGGGCAGGTCTTCGTCCCCCATGACGACGTCCGCTACCTGGCGGTGGTGGTGAACGGTCGGGCGGTCGCCTGCGGCGGGCTCCAGGCGCTCGATGCCGAGACCGGCGAGGTCAAGCGGATGTACGTGCGGCCCGCGTACCGGGGGCGGGGGATCGGTCGTCAGCTGCTCGCCGCGCTGGAGGAGTGCGCGTTCCGGCAGGGGCACTCGGTGGTCTGCCTGGAGACGGGCAGCTACCTGCCGGCCGCCATCGCCTTGTACACCGCGTGTGGCTACCAGCAGATCCCGGTCTACGGCGAGTACGTGGGCAACTCGTACAGCGTCTGTTTCGCCAAGCGGTTGCCGGTCGCGGCCTGACGGCCGCGTAGCCGCCGCCGCGTCGCCGGTTCAGGCGCCGGTGCTGGCGTGTTCGACGGTCACCGGCTTCGATTCCGGCGAGGCGTGCTGGCGCAGCACGATGCTCAGCAGGATCAGCGCGCCGACCGCCAGAAACTCGCTCTGCCAGTTCTGCATGGACTGGAACCAGAAGTCGCTGGTGCCGAGGAAGTCCCACACCCCGATCGGTGGTGCCCCGCTCTGGAGCGCCTGCTCCTGGTTGTACGCCGCGGTGCCACCGAACAGGTGACCGACGAACGAACCGGCGAAGATCAGCAGCAGCGCGAGGGAGAGGCTGTTCCGGTAGATCACCAGCGGCAGGCCCCCGACACGTACCGGCCAGGGTGACTGCGGGGTCGCCCGGCGCTCGTCGTCCTCCGGTCGGTCGGTCTGGTCCATCGGCTTCGACTCGGCCGAGCCCCGCTGCACCAGGTACGCGGTGAGCAGCACGTAACCGCCCATCTGGAGGAACTCGGACTCCCAGTTCTCAAAGACCGCCTCGGCGAAGTGCCCAGTGGTCAGGTACGACGGCCAGCTCAACGGCGCGGCCCCGAACTCGGTCAGCTCCTCGTTGTGGGTCTGCCAGCCGAAGACGCTCTGCAACACCAGGAAGACCAGGAACGCCCCCAGCATGGCGACGGCCAGGGCGTTGTCACGCAGCCAACGAGGCATGATCGCACCTCCTTCGCCGGTCGACTTACCCCTGCGGGCGTGACCTCGAAACCACAAAGGTCCAGTTCAGTGCCGTTCGGCGGGGCTGTCCAGGCGTCCGCCGGTGCCGGCCTGGTTCGACAGGAGCAGCCCGAGCGCGAGCATCCCGAAGCCGAGAGCGAGGTGCAGCCAGTTGTCGGCGTCGTTGACCGGCAGGATGTTCGCCCCGCCCTCCGGGTTGACCGCCTCGATCGCCAGGCCGTACAGCCAGAGAGCGAGGTAGATCGCGCCACCGGCTGCCAGGAAGACGCGGGCACCTGCGACGCTGCGGGCCAGCACCAGGCCGGCCAGCCCGAAGAGCAGGTGCACCACGTTGTGCAGGATCGACACCTGGAACAGCCCGAGCAGGTGGGCGTCCGAGTGGTGCCCGGCGAACCGCAGCTCGCCGTAGTCGGTGGTGATGCCGGGGATGAAGCCGAGGACGCCGATCAGCAGGAAGACCCCGGCCACGACCAGCGCGGCCAGCTGGACCCGGGGTCGAGGGCCGGCCGCTCGGCCGCCTCGTGCGTCTCGTGCCATCGCTGCCCCCTCCGTGGATCTGCCAACCTTCGCGAACCTCACTGTCCGCAGCGGCGACGTGACGCAGCCCGACGATCCTCCATTTTGAAGACCAACCGGTGGGCCGCGCAGATAAATGCACGAAGAGGTATGGAAGCCGAAACGCAGGGTAGGTGAATGGTCAGCGGCGGCGGCAACGCGCCGCATCCCCCCAGCACAACCGCTACGACTTTCTGAGCGGAAGGGAAATCATGACTTACGATCTTTCACCTACGTCTTCCACGTACGGGCAGCAGTCGACCAACGGCGGTGGCGTCCGCGACCAGGCGCGCCAGGTCGGGTCGGAGGCCGCGCAGGCTGGTGGCGCGGTCGCCCAGACCGCCAAGGAGCAGGGCACCGAGGTCGGCCGTGAGGCGGCCCGGCAGGCCCGCAACCTGTACGGCGAGGCCCGCAGCCAACTCGCCAGCCAGACCGGTGAGCAGCAGCGCCGAGCCGCCGGTGGGCTGCGTTCGCTGGCCGACGAGATGCGCTCGATGGCCGAGCAGGGTGGCCAGGCCGGCCCGGTGACCGAGCTGGCCCGCCAGGCCGCCGACCGGGTGCAGGGCGCCGCCGGTTGGCTTGAGCAGCGCGAGCCCGGCGACCTGATCACCGAGGTACGTGACTACGCGCGGCGTAGCCCGGGCACCTTCCTGGTCGGCGCAGCGGTGCTCGGTGTGCTGGCCGGTCGGCTGACCCGTGGCATCTCGGCCGCCGGCGACGACTCCGGCAACGGCTCCTCGACCTTCCGGGGCGCCGGGGCGTACGACCCGGAGCAGACCGCAGTGATCCCGACGCAGCCGCCGGCGCCCCGCGCGGTGCCGGACGCCGTTCCGCCGGGCGGCTACCTCGACCCGACCCCCGGTACGCACACCCCGCCGACGTCCGGTGGCTACACCGACCAGACGCCCGGTACCTACGCCGACCCGGCGCCCGGCGGCTCCGCCGAGCCGGGTCGGGGCGACTACCCGGAGCACTCCGGCACCGGCCAGCCGCTGCCGCCGGTGACCCAGACCGATCCGCTGCCGGGCGTGCCGTCCAGCGGCAGCCCTCGCCCGTGAGCCGCCGAGTCATCCGAAGGGAGGCGACGGCATGAGCATGCCGACGCAGGGGTCCGGGCTGGACTCCGGTTACCACCCTGACGCGGGTGCCCCGCACACCGCGTCGGAGGTGAAGGGCAGCTCGCTGGGTGACCTGATGCGTCAGGTCACCGCCGACCTGTCGACGCTGATGCGCCAGGAGGTCGAGCTGGCCAAGGCCGAGATCCGGCAGGAGGGCAAGAAGGCCGGCAAGGCCGCGGGCCTCTTCGGTGGTGCCGGCTTCGGCGGCTACATGGTGGCCCTCTTCGTGTCCATCGCCATCTGGCAGTTCCTGGACAACGTCATGGACTCCGGCCTGGCCGCGCTGATCGTGGCCGTGATCTGGGCCGTGGTCGCCGCGGTCCTCTACTCGATGGCCAAGAAGAACGCCCAGCACGTACGCGGGCTCAAACAGACCAACGACAGCGTGCAGCGGATCCCCGACGCGCTCAAGCCGCACCCGGAGGGAGTCACCCGATGAGCACCGATCCCGATCAAATCCGCCGGGAGATCGAAGCCACCCGTAACAGCCTCAGCTCCGATGTGGATGCGCTGGCGTACAAGGTCAGCCCCAGCCGCATCGTCGACGACCGCAAGCAGCGGGCCCGTTCCGCTCTGCAGAATGTGAGGGACAAGGTCATGGGAACCGCGTCTGACCTCGGCCACGGCACCGGCCAGGCCGCCCACTCGGTGGGCGACCGCGCCTCGTCGGCGGCCTCCAGCGTCGGCGACGCCGCGCAGTCGGCGGCGACCACTGTCAGCGACGCCGCGCACAGCGCCCCGCGGGTGATCCGGCAGAAGTCCCAGGGCAACCCTCTCGCCGCCGGCCTGATCGCGTTCGGGGTCGGCTGGCTGGCCTCGTCGCTGATCCCGGCCTCCCGGCGCGAGCAGCAGGCCGCCACCCAGGTGAAGGCCAAGGTCAGCGAGCACAGTGGGGCCGTGAAGGAGAAGCTGGGCGAGGTGGCCGGCGAGCTGCGCGAGCCGGCCCAGCAGGCCGCCGAGTCGGTGAAGTCCACCGCTCAGGACGCCGTGCACGCGGTCAGGGACGACACGAAGTCCGCCGCCCACCAGGTCAAGGACCACGCCACCCCCTGACCCACCCTCAACCCAGCACGACAGCTCGCGGTCACCCTCCGGTGCCCGCGAGCTGTCGCGTCGAAGCCAGCGCCGATCTTGCGGTTTCGGCTGGTGTTCTGTGGGTCTAACGGCGGTTTTGTCCCGACCGAAAGTGCAAGATCGCGGGGAGACGTGGGTTGCGCGGGGCGGGGTTGGCGGCTCGGCGGATTCGGGTGTCGCCGTAGCGGACTCCGCCCAGCAGGAGGCGTTGGCCGACCGCCAGCCAGCCGCACAGACCGCGTTCCAGCAGCCAGAGTGGGGCCGCCAGCGCCGTGGCCGGCGGGAACACCCGGGTGCCGCCGGCGCGGCGGCGACCCGTCTCGGCCAGGGCGACGACACCGGCCGCCGCGCCGAGCAGCAGCCTGGGGCGGCGCGACGCGACCGCCGCCGCCAGCGCCGGCAGCACCGCGAGCGCGGTCAGCAGGCGAGCCGGCTGCGCCAGATCGTCGTACGCCTGACGGACCCGTTGACCACGGAAATGCGCGGCGTCCGGAGGCAGTCGGCGGACGTACAGCCAGGCCGGGGCGGCCTCGGTGCCGCCGTACCCGCGCACAGTGCGGATCAGCTCCAGGTTCTCGAAGAGCACGTCCGGGTCGTACCCGCCCATGGCCAGGAAGGTGCTGCGCCGCACGGCAAGGGTGCCCGGGTAGTCCGTCCCGAGCGCCCGGTTGAGCAGCGTGCGGCCGGTGTCCCACCAGGCGTGCCAGGGCAGCGGGTCGAAGTAGTTCTGCGGTCGTACCAGGTCCGCCCGGCCCAGCAGCCGATGCACCGCGGCCAGCGCGGACTCGTCGTACCGGACGTCGTCGTCGGCGATCACCACGTGCTCGTGGCCGGCCGCGCGGACGCCGGTGTGTACGCCCAGCACCTTGCCGTTGAGCCCACGCTCGCTCGGATCCGGTGGAAGGTGCCGGGCCAGGCCCCGCCACGCCTCGGCGTGCCGGGCGAAGAGGGGCGGAGGTGAGCCGTCGACCACGAGCACCTCGACCCGGTCACCGAGCCAGCGCAGGTAGTCGGTCAGCTCGGCCAGGCCGGTGTCGCTGTCCCAGCGCAGCGGCAGCACGTACGTCATCGGTAGGCGGACCGGCGACGTGCCGGCGCCCTTGTGCGCGACCGCCGACCGGCGGGTGGCGGGCCGGGCGTCTCCAGTAGGGCTGAACGAGGACATGGCAACTCCGTGGCGGCCAGGGTCGCGGTCGGTGTTGAGCAGCATCTGCCCGCATTTCCGTCGATCAAACAATGGGTCGTTTCGACTGCCGGAGCCCGGGTAGCGCTGCGCTCAAGAGCTGTCCATGCCCGGTTGTGCGGGTGGAGGAGAGAGACGTGATGACCAACAACGGAACCAGGTGGGCGCTGCTCGGCGTCACCGCGGCGACGGCCGTCGGCGTGGGGCGTGCGGTGGCCCGCCGTCGGCACCGGCATCAGCCGGAGCGGCAGGACGGTTGGTACGTGGTGCGTCGTGGGGTGACAGTGGACCGGTCCCGGGACGAGGTGATCGGCTTCTGGACCGACCGCGAACGGCTGGACCGCGCGCTGGCCGGGTGGGCCACGTTGCAGCAGCTCGACGAGCGGCGTTGGCGGTGCGTGGCCCGCGACCGGGCCGGCGGTGAGACGCAGTGGCAGGCCGAGATCACCGTCGAGGGGACGGGCACCCTGCGGTGGCGGGTCGAGGACGGGCCGACACCGCAGCTGGGTCGGATCGAGCTGACCGAAGCACCTCAGGGCCGGGGCACCGAGATCCGCGCCGAGCTGCGCTACTGCTCCGGTCCGGTGCGTCGGTTGGCCGGCCTGGTCGGCGGCGACGAGCCGGACCTGGCGCTGCGGGACGCGCTGCGTCGGGTGAAGGCGCTGATCGAGTGTGGCCAGGTGGTGGACACCCGGGACGACCCGTCCGGCCGGAGCCCCGCCCAGGAGAAGGCGACCGACAAGGTGCGGGAGACGTTGATGACGGGAGGACGGGCATGAGGGCGCTCTGCTGGGAAGGCGTCGGCAAGCTGGCCGTCCGGGACGTGCCGGAGCCCCAGATCCGCGCCGAGGGGGACATCGTCGTCCGGGTCCGGGCCAGCAGCGTCTGCGGCTCCGACCTGCACCTGATCAACGGGTACCTGCCGGCGATGCGGGAGGGGGACATCCTCGGCCACGAGTTCATGGGCGAGGTGGTGGAGACCGGGCCCGGCGTACGGCGGCACCGGGTCGGCGACCGGGTGGTGGTGGGGTCGGTGGTCGCCTGCGGTGGCTGTTGGTACTGCCGGACCGAGCAGTACTCGCTCTGCGACAACTCCAATCCGCAGCCGGTGTTCACCGAGAAGCTGTGGGGACACTCGCCGGCCGGCATCCTGGGCTACTCGCACGCCGCCGGCGGCTACTCGGGATCACACGCCGAGTACATCCGGGTGCCGTTCGGCGACATCGGCGCCTTCGCCGTACCCGACGGGGTACCGGACGACTCGGTGGTGTTCGCCTCCGACGCGATGCCCACCGGGTGGATGGCGGCGGACTTCTGCGGGTTCACCGGCGGCGAGGTGGTGGCCGTCTGGGGTGCCGGTGGAGTCGGTCAGATGGCGGCCCGTTCGGCGCAACTCCTGGGCGCCGAGCGGGTCATCATGATCGACCGATTTTCGGATCGGCTCAAGACCGCGACCGAACGGATCGGGGTCGAGACGATCAACTACGCGGAGACGGACGTGCTGGAGGCGCTGCGTGAGCTGACCGCCGGGCGCGGGCCGGACGCCTGCATCGAGGCCGTCGGGATGGAGTCGCACGACGTCGGACCGACCTACGCGTACCACCGGGTGAAGCAGGCGGCGCGGTTGCAGACCGACCGCCCGACCTCGGTCCGCCAGGCGATCATGGCGTGCCGCAAGGGCGGCACGGTGAGCATCGTCGGTGTGTACGCCGGTCTGGTCGACAAGTTTCCGCTCGGCGCTGCCATGAACAAGGCCCTGGTGCTGCGGATGGGGCAGATGCACGCGCAGCGCTACATCCCGATGTTGCTCGACCGGCTCGCCGCCGGCGAGATCGACCCCGGTTATCTGGCCACCCACCCGCTCTCCCTGGAGCAGGGGGCCCAGGGGTACGAGCTGTTCGAGAAGAAGGAGGACGGCTGTCTGCGCAGCGTCCTGCATCCCTGACGGCTGGGCGTACCCGCCTCGCCGGTCGCCGCGATCGGCGGGGCGGGGTCAGCCGGCGCGGCGCACGTTGGTGATGGTCAGCCCGAGGGGCGGCAGCGCTGGCATCCGGTGCAGATCCAGGGCCAGGTTCTGGACGGGAACGTCGTAACGCATGGTGGTGACGAGGTTGGTGACCGCCCGCTTCATCAGGTCGATGGTGATCCACTCACCGGCGCAGCGGTGCCCGCCCCAGTGGTCGCCGCCACCCTGCGGGATCAGCTCGAACGGGTCCACCCGGCGGCCGGCGAACCGCTCCGGGCGAAACAGCTCCGGTTGCGGCCAGAGGGTCGGGTGGTGGTTGGTGCCGTAGAGGTCGAGCAGCACCCGCCGGCCGCGCGGAAAGTGGTGGCCCTGCCAGTCGAAGGACCGCCGGACCCGGGCCGCCGCCATCGGGAAGAACGGGTAGTAGCGGCGTACCTCCTGGACGAACTGCTCGGTGGCTTCGCCGTCACGGACCCGTTCCCGCCAGGCCGGATGGTCGTGCAGGGCGAGCGCGGCGAAGGTCAGGTACTGGTCGACGGCGACCACCGGGCGCAGCACGTTGAGCAGCTCCACCGCCGCGATCCGCCGGGGGAGGAGGTTGCCGCGCCCGTCCCGGTGTTCGGCGATCACGGCCAGGGCGCTACCGGCCGGTGCCGGAGCGAAACCGACCCGGGTCCGTTCGATGAGATCGGTGAGCGAGCGTTCGGCGCGGTACCGGGCCAGCTGTCCCCTCCAGTGCCGGGGTCCCAGCACGGCCGGAGCCTCGATCATGGCGTGCAGTTCGACGGCGCGGCGCTCGACCTGCGACGCGGGCAGCGGCACGCCAGCCCAGGCGCAGACCACCCGGGTCAGCATTCGGCCCAGCTCGTCGTAGAGCGACACCGGGCCGGCGCCCTCCCAGGCGGCGACCCGGGTCCGCCACTCGTCGTCGAAGAGCTGACCGAGCCGTTGGATCGCCGCCGGTGTCATGATCGACATGAACATGGCCTTGCGGTCGGAGTGCTCCGGCCCGTCCAGCCCCTGCACCCCGCCCCGCCCGGTCAGGGTCCGCTGCACGCGCAGCGGCATAGCTGTGGCGCGTTGGAAGCGGTCGTTGTCGTAGAACAGCTCCGCCGCCGGCCGGCCGCGCAGGCAGATGGTCGGGGCGAGCAGGATCCGGGTCTTGAAGACGTCGCTGCCGTACCGCTCACAGCGTTCGCCGATGAACCGGTAACCGGCGCGGAGCAACGCGAGGGTGCTGTCCGGGCTGCGGTCGGCCGGCATGGTCGCCATCGGGTTCTCCTCACGCGCAGGTGCGGCTGGTCGCCGTTTGCCGGTGCGCTTACCCCCGTCCACGCCGCTGAACCCCGCCCGGCTGGCCCCTCCCAGGGGCGGCGGAACCTGGTTTGCTGCTGGTGGGACGAGCACGGGGAGGGCGGATGCGCGACAACAGATCGCCGCACTGGCGGCAGCGGCGAGCGGCCGGGGCACTCGGCGCAGGCCGCGACGGGCGGTCACTGATCGGGCCGCCGCGGCGGCCCACCCGTCCGCACCGGTTCTTCACAGTGCACCTGGGCTTCACCGCGCCCGGCCCGGCCGAGGCCCGCGAGCTGGCCGTGGCGTACGCGGAGGCGCTGAGCCTGCTCCGCTCGGAGGTGGCACTCGGTGCGGCGGCCCTGTCACCGGCGGACGCCTGGCAGCGGGCCGAGCGGCTGTTCTGCGGCGCGGTCGGCCCGGACGGCGAGCGCTGCGTCGACGTGGCCGACCACCCGGGCTTCCACCACGCCCCGGGCCCGGGTGGTCTCGGCTGGGGCGACGGCGACGTCCCCGGCGATGGTTGACCACCGGCCCTGGACGGCCGGTCCGGGGGTGCGCCGGCCAACGTGCCAGCGTGGCCGTGGCGGGGGGCCGGCCCACCGCGCCCGCCCCGGCGGGCCCCCCCCCCCGGACGGGGGGGCCCGGGAGAGCCCGTGGAAAAAACCGGGCAGGGCGCCCGCCCCCAAAGGGTCCCCCACCGCCCGG
>NZ_JBEYUF010000026.1:0-59587 GCF_040643355.1 Micromonospora sp. NPDC047187 | reverse complement strand
CCGGCGATGGTGCACCCCCGGCCCGGGCCGGCCGGGCCGGGGGTCCGCCCCCCAACGCGCCAGCGGGGCCGTGCCGGTGTCCCGACCACGGGCACCGGCACGGCGATCCCCCACCGACGGATCGGCGGGCACTGTCAGTCCAGGTCGAACTCGCCGTCCTGGGCGCCGGCCACGAAGGCGTCCCACTCGGCCTGGGTGAAGACCAGCACCGGGCCGTTCGGCTCGGCCGAGTTGCGCATCCCGATCAGGTCGTCGACGAAGGCGACCTCGACGGCGCTGTCGGAGGTGTCCCCCTCGGCCCGCTGCCAGACCGCCCGAGAGAGGTCGAAGTCGCCCTTGGGGTGCTGCGCCATGGTTCTTTCCTCCAGTGCCGAGGGTCGTGTGGTGACCGGTTGCCGATCCCCATCGGGCAGGATAAGCGGATGCCGAGCCTGACCCGTGTAGAGGCGACCGCGCGTGGCGCGGCGATTAGCGTCGAGTCCTATCAGGTGGACCTCGACCTCACCGGTGACGGTGACCTGTTCCGCTCCCGCGTCGAGATCCGGTTCCGGGCCACCGTCGGCGCCGCGACCTTCGTCGAGGCCAAGCCCGCCAAACTGCGCTGTGTACGCCTCAACGACCGCGACCTGGACCCCGCCCTGCTCACCGACAACCGGCTGCCGCTCGACGACCTGGCCGAGGAGAACACGCTCGTCGTCGAGGCCGAGATGGCGTACTCCAAGACGGGGGAGGGGATGCACCGCTTCGTCGACCCGGCCGACGGCGAGACCTACCTCTACGCCGAGTCCTTCCTCGACAACGCGCCGCGCATCTTCGCCGCCTTCGACCAGCCCGACCTCAAGGCCCCGGTCACGCTCTCGGTCACCGCGCCGGCGCAGTGGATCGTCGCCGGCAACGCCGAGCTGGCCGCCAACCCGGCCCCCGGGCGCTGGGAGTTCGCCCCGAGCGAGCCCCTGGCCACGTACTTCTTCTCGCTGATCGCCGGGCCGTACCACGTCCGGCGGGCCGAGCACGACGGCATACCGCTGGGCATCTACTGCCGCCGGTCGCTCGCCGAGCACCTGGACGCCGACGCCGAGGAGATCTTCACCATCACCCGGCAGTGCCTGGACCGGTTCCACCAGCTCTTCACCGAACGCTACCCGTTCGGCAAGTACGACCAGGCGTTCGTGCCCGAGTTCAACGGCGGCGCGATGGAGAACCCGGGCCTGGTCACCTTCCGCGACGACTACGTGTTCCGTTCGGCGGTCACCGACACCCAGCGCGAGCAGCGCGCCGGCACCATCGCCCACGAGATGGCCCACATGTGGTTCGGTGACCTGGTCACCATGCGCTGGTGGGACGACCTGTGGTTGAACGAGTCCTTCGCCGAGTACCTCGGCACCCGGGTCACCGCCGAGGCGACCCGCTTCGATCAGGCCTGGACCACCTTCGCCATGCGGCGCAAGGCCTGGGGCTACGCCGCCGACCAGCGGCCCTCCACCCACCCGATCGCCCCACAGGAGGTCGTCGACGCCGAGGCGGGCCTGCTCAACTTCGACGGCATCTCGTACGCCAAGGGCGCCAGCGTGCTGCGTCAGCTGGTGGCGTGGCTCGGCGACGAGGCATTCCTCGCCGGCCTGAACGCGCACTTCGCCGCACACCGCTTCGGCAACGCCACGCTCGCCGACCTGCTGGCCAGCCTCTCCGCCAGCAGCGGGCGGGACCTGTCCGACTGGGCCGAGCTGTGGTTGCGCCGCCCGCAGGTCAACACGCTGCGTGCCGAGGTCGCCGTCGACGCCGACGGTCGCTACACCGAGGTGGCAGTGGTGCAGACCGCGCCCGAGTCGTACCCGGTGCTGCGCCCGCACCGGATCGGCGTGGGCCGCTACTCGACGGACGGCACCGGTCGGCGTGACGAGGTGGACATCGACCCGAACGCCGACGGAGGCCGCACCGTGCTCGGTGCGTTGACAGGCGAGCCGGCGGCCCGGTTGTTGCTGCTCAACGACGGTGACCTCACCTTCGCGAAGGTACGCCTCGACTCGGCGTCGGCGGACGCCGTCCCGCAGGTGCTGCCCGGTCTGGCCGACCCGCTGGCGCGAGCGGTGCTCTGGCGCGAGGCACTGGACGCGGTGACCGACGGCGAGCGGCCGGTCACCGGCCTGGTCGACCTGATGGCCGCCGCGCTGCCCACCGAGACCGAGGTGATCATCGCGGAGGACGTGCTGACACTCAGCCGGTCCCTGGTCGACCGCTACCTCGACCCGCTGACCCGCTCCACGGCGCTGGCCAGGGTCGCTGGGACGTGCCAGCGGCTGCTCGACGGCGCGCCGGCCGGGGAGTCGTTGCAGCTCGCTGCCGCACGGGGTTGGATCGCCGCGACCACCGACGCGGATCTGCTCGTCGGTTGGCTCGCCGGCCGGGACGTGCCGGCCGGTCTGAAGATCGACGCGGAGTTGCGCTGGGCGGTGCTGCGTCGCCTGGTGGTGCTGGGCGCCGCCGGCGAGGCGGAGATCGCCATCGAGGCCGCCGCCGACAACAGCTCCACGGGCGCGGAACGGGCCGCCCACTGCCGGGCGGCACTGCCCGACCCGGTGACGAAGCAGGCGACCTGGGAGATCATCCTGCGGGACACCGCGCTGTCCAGTCGACTGCTGGAGGCGATCACCGAGGGGTTCTGGCAACCCGAACAGGCCGACCTGACCGCCGCGTACGTCGATCGGTACTTCGCGGAGATGCCGGCCGCCGCGCACCGGCGTACCCCCTGGACGGCCGACCGGGTGGCCGCCCTGGCGTTCCCCCGCTACGCCGTGGCGCAACCCACCCGGGAGGCGGCCGCGGCGCTGCTGGCCCGCGACGACCTGACCCCTGGCCTGCGCCGGGTGGTGACCGACGCCGACGACGACCTGCGTCGCGCGCTGGTCGCCCGGACGGCGGTGGCCGCCGCCTCGGCCTGACCGCTGCCCGCGCGCCCTGAAGCCGTGGGGTGGCCGGCGCGAGTGGCCCGGCGCGGGCTGGGCGCTGCCGGCGGGCTGCTGCGGGGTGGCTGGCCGGCCACCCCGCAGCCACCGCTCAGCGCAGGGCGGGCTCCGCGGTGACCGGCGCGTCCCAGTCGATGACGTAGCGCTGCTCGTCGGCGACGGTCTTCTCCGGGTCCAGCACCGTGCGCACCATCAGCGGCATCAGCAACGGCATCAACGTCCGCGCGACCGCACCGGGGGCCTTCGCGTGGTTGATCCGGGCCGCGCGGGCCGCGACCTTCTCCACCCGGCTACGACGCAGCCGCACGTACGCGGCGAACGCCGCCTGGACGTCCGGCAGGTCGCGCAGGCAGCGGGCGAGTTGTACCGCGCTCTCGATGGCCAGCGACGCGCCCTGCCCCGAACTGTTCGACGGTGCGTGCGCCGCGTCGCCGACCAGCACCATCCGGCCCCGATGCCAGTGCGGCACGGGCGGCATGATCTGCAACGATCCGACCACCTGGAGGTCGTCGGCGTTGCTGGTGCCGACCAACTCCCGGCCCGGGTCGTCGTCGCCGTAGGTGGCGCGCAGCGTGTCCAGCCACTGCTCCGCCGGTACCGCCCGGGCCTCGACGAGGCTCATCGGCCGCTGCTGCGGCAGGTTGGCCCCCCACCGGGTGCCGCCGCCGGGCTCGGGCCAGTACAGGTAGTAGCCGCGTCGGCCGAACGCGAACGTCATGGTGCCCGACTCGGCGTCCACCTCGTGCCGGGCGACGGCTTCGAAGCCGAGCAGCCCGGTGAACCGGGGTCCGGGCGCGGCCGGGTCGATCAGATCCCGGACCGTGGAACGGATCCCGTCCGCGCCGACGAGGATGTCGGCGGTCGCGGTACTGCCGTCCTCGAAGCGTGCGGTCACGCCGTCGCCGGTCTGCTCGGCGTCGACCAGCCGCTTGCCGTACGCGAACGGCACGCCCTCGGCGAATGCCTGGTCGTGCAGCACCTGGTACAGCTCGGCCCGGTGCACCACGTGCAGCGGCGGCACCCCGGTCAGCGTGGGCATGTCGAGGCGGCGGCGGCCGACGGCCAGAGCGCTGCGGTCGATCGGTGTGGCGATCGCCGTCACCGCCTCGTGCGCGCCGACCGTACGCAGAGCCGCCACGCCGTTGGGCGCGAGGGCGAGGGTGCCGCCGATGCCGCTGGCCGTGGTCGGGTACGCCTCGTAGACGGTTGCGGTGATGCCGGCGCGGCGCAGCGCGAGCGCTGTCACCGGCCCGGCGATGCCACCGCCGACGACGATCGCGGTTCGTACCGTGGTCATGCTCTCTCCCTGGTGTGGTCGGTGGTGCGCGGCGCGCGGACCTGTCGTGGTCGGTGCGCGGGCGCGCGGACCTGGGAGGGAGCCCGGTTATCCTCGTGATTGCCGCTTCGGGCCGGGTGCCTTCCCAGGCGTCGGTTCGGGGTCAGGGCCCCGGTGAGGTGTTGGCGCACCTCGCCGGGGCCGCTCTTCAGCCGGTGCTGTCGGCTCTCCGGCTGCTGCTGTCGGGGCGTTCGGTGCTGTCGGGGCTGGCCTCCGGGGTGTGGGTGGTTGGGGTGTCGGGGTTGAACCTCGGGGTGTGCGTTCCCTCGGCCAACTCGGTCAGTTCGGCCGGCATCTCGCCGGTCTCGTGGAAGGCCCGCCAGGTGCTCAACCCGGGGTAGCTCCCCGAGGTCAACTCCGCGAGCAGTGCCCGCAGCCAGTCCGCCTCCGCGTCCCGCATGGCGAGGTCGTACTCCGACTCCACCAGGAACAGCCGCGGGATCTCCCGCAGGTGCGCGTCGAGGGTTTCGCGGTCCTGGCGGATCGCGGCCTCCAGCAGGTCGAGTCGTTGCCGCAGCAGGCCGGTGGCCTCGTCGGGATGCAGCGCGGCGAGCACTGACAACCCGGCCCGGAAACGGGGATGCTCCGCCATCGGGGTGGAGACCAGCTCGCGGGCCCAGTCGACCAGCTCCGCCCGCCCCGCGTCGGTGATCCGGTAGACGGTGCGTTCCGGGCGTCGGCCCTCGCGCACGCTCTCCACCGCCTCGATCAGGTGGTGTTTGTCCAGGTTGCCGATCACCGTGTAGAAGGAGCCCCACTTGAACTCCATGTCCTGGTCCTTGCCCCAGGCCCGCAGTGCGGTGGCGATCTCGTACGGGTGCATCGGCCGCTGGACGAGTGCGGACAGCACGGCCAGCGCCAGCAGGTTGCCGACCTTGCGCCGCTTCGGCACGATGACCCCCTCGCTCGTCGACGGTTACTCGTCGACGAATATACGCCGACGGCGAGAATGCGACGACCCCGCGCGCTGGACCGTGGGCCGGAGTGGGGTGACGTACGGCGGTGCCGGGCCGGGACGGTCGGCCACGGCGCTCGGCCTACGATCATCGGGTGGAGGAAGATATCCGGCGGATCGGGATCATGGGTGGCACCTTCGACCCGATCCACCACGGGCACCTCGTCGCGGCCAGCGAGGTGGCGGACCGGTTCGGCCTGGACGAGGTGGTCTTCGTGCCCACCGGCCAGCCGTGGCAGAAGGCCGACGAGCCGGTCAGCCCGGCCGAGGACCGGTACCTGATGACAGTGATCGCCACCGCCTCCAACCCTCGCTTCCAGGTCAGCCGGGTGGACATCGACCGTAGTGGGCCGACCTACACGGTCGACACGCTGCGTGACCTGCAGGCCGAGTACGGCCCGAAGGTGCAGTTGTTCTTCATCACCGGTGCGGACGCCCTGCAACGCATCCTTTCCTGGAAGGACCTGGACGAGATCTTCGAGTTGGCGCATTTCATCGGCGTGACCCGCCCCGGTTTCCCGCTGAGTGACAAGCACCTCCCGGCGGACACCGTCAGCCTGATCCAGGTGCCCGCGATGTCCATCTCGTCGACCGACTGTCGCGCTCGGGTCGCCCGAGGCGAGCCGGTCTGGTACCTGGTGCCCGACGGTGTGGTGCAGTACATCGCCAAGCGGAGCCTCTATCAGCGCTGAGCGCACCCGTTATGCCCAGGTTCGTGGCGCTAACCGACCAGAACTGGACGATCGGGGTGCCGGCGGGTATGAGACGCTTGGAGGATCGCACGCTTGATCGAAGGAGAACGGTGACGATTTCCGAACGCGCTCACGAGCTGGCTATCGCGGCCGCCCAGGCCGCCGCCGACAAGAAGGCGCAGGACATCACGATCATCGACGTCGGCGACCAGCTCGCCATCACCGACGCGTTCGTGCTCGCCGCTGCCCCCAACGAGCGTCAGGTGCTGGCCATCGTCGACGCCATCGAGGAGAGCCTGCTGGAGCTGCCGGACAAGGCGAAGCCGGTGCGGCGCGAGGGCGAGCGTGGTGGCCGCTGGGTGCTGCTCGACTACGTCGACATCGTGGTGCACGTCCAGCACACCGAGGAGCGCGAGTTCTACGGGCTCGACCGTCTCTGGAAGGACTGCCCCACCATCCCGTTCGTCGATCGCGACCTGGTCGAGGCCGACGCCAGCGGGTCCGCCGCCGCCGAATGACCCGGCTGATCGTCTGGCGGCACGGCAACACCGACTGGAACGCCGCCAACCGCGTCCAGGGGCAGACCGACGTACCCCTCAACGAGCTTGGCCGCGACCAGGCCCGCGCCGCCGCCCCGCTGCTCGCGGGGCTGCGGCCCGACGCCATCGTGGCCAGCGACCTGAGCCGCGCCGCCGACACCGCCGCCGCGCTCGCCGCGCTGACGGGTCTGCCGGTACGCACCGACGCCCGGCTGCGCGAGCGGCACTTCGGCCAGTGGCAGGGTCTGCACCTCACCGAGGTCGCCGAGCGCTTCCCCGAGGAGTACGCGCGCTGGCGGGCCGGCGACCCCGACCCGGGCGCGGATCTGGAACCCCTGCACGACCTCGGCGAGCGGGTCGGCGCCGCACTGCGGGAGGCTGCCGAGGCGGCAGCCGGCGGCACGGTGGTGGTCGCCACCCACGGTGGCGGGTCCCGGCAGGGCATGGGTCATCTGCTCGGCTGGGACACCCGGGTGCTGCGCTCCGTCGGCTCGTTGGCCAACTGCCACTGGAGTGAGCTACGGCACGACGACCGTGCGCCGGCCATCGGGCGTCCGCAGGACGTCAGCGGCTGGCAGTTGCGGGCGCACAACGTCGGCCTGATCACCGCCCCGGTCGCCGTCGACGCGGTCTGAGCACTCGCGCCTCGGCGTTCGCGGCCTCGATCGGCTAGCGTGCCGGGCATGCCCGTCGCGGTTGTCATCGACTCCACCGCCTACCTTCCGCCCGAGCTGGTGCAGGCGCACCGGCTGACCGTCGTGCCGTTGACCGTCGTGCTCAACGGCGCGGAAGGGCTGGAGGGGGTGGAGACCCAGCCGGCCGACGCCACACTGGCGCTGAGCGCCCGCCGGGTCACCGCGACCACCTCCCGCCCGGCACCCGAGCAGTTCGCCCGGACGTACCGCCGACTGCTCGACGCCGGCGCCGACGGGATCGTCTCGGTGCACATCTCCGCCGCGCTGTCCGGCACGGTGGAGGCCGCCCGGCTCGCCGCCGCCGACCTCGACGGCCGGGTCGAGGTCGTGGACAGCCGCTCGGCGGGCATGGGGCTGGGCTTTCCGGCCATCGCCGCCGCCACCGCCGCCGAGGCCGGCGCCGACCTTGCCGCTGTACGCGACGCGGCGCTGGCCGCCACCGCCCGCACCACAGTCTGGTTCTACGTCGACACGCTGGAGTTCCTTCGCCGGGGCGGCCGGATCAACGCGGCCGAGGCGTTGGTCGGCACCGCGCTGTCCGTCAAGCCGATCATGCACATGCCGGACGGGGCGATAGTGCTGCGGGAGAAGGTGCGCACCGCCAGCCGGGGAGTGGCCCGTCTCGTGGACCTGGCCGTCGAGGCGGCCGACGGCGACGACGTGGATCTCGGAGTGCACCACCTGGCCGCGCCGCAACGGGCCGAGGCGTTGCGGGCTGCGCTCACCGAGCGGTTCGGTGACCGGCTGCACGACACGTACGTCTCCGAGGCGGGCGCCGTCGTCGCCGCGCACGCCGGGCCTGGCCTGGCCTGCGTGGTCGTCCACCGCCGACCGGAGGGCTGAGCCGTGCCCACGTCGTGCGTGGTGACCGGAGGCGGTCGCGGTGTCGGCCGGGCCGTGGTGGAACGGCTGCTGGCGACCGGCGCCACCATCGTCGTACTGGAACGCGACGCCGACGCGGTCGACTGGTTGGCCGACCATCCGGCAGCCGATCGGCTCGTCGCGGTGATCGGCGACGCCGCCGACGAGCAGGTGGCCGAGCGCGCCGCCGAGCTGGCGGACCGCGCCGCGCCGCTGACCGGCTGGGTGAACAACGCAGCGGTCTTCCGCGATGCCACGCTGCACACCGCGTCGGCCGACACGGTGCTGGACCTGATCGGGTTGAACCTGCGCCCGGCCGTGGTGGGCGCCGCGGTCGCCGTCCGCCGCTTTCTGGCCCGCGCCGCCGGCGGCGCGATCGTCAACGTCTCGTCGCACCAGGCCCGCCGGCCGGTGTCCGGTGCCCTGCCGTACGCGACGGCTAAGGCCGCCGTGGAGGGGCTGACCCGGGCGCTGGCTGTCGAGTACGGGCGGCACGGCATCCGCGCCAACGCGGTAGCGCTCGGCTCGATCGCCACCGAGCGGCACACCGAATTCCTCGCCACGCAGGAGCCCACCCAGGCCCAGTGGATCGACGCCGAGCTGACCCGGCTGCACCCGGTGGGTCGCATCGGGCGGGCCGAGGAGGTGGCCGAGGCGGTCGCGTACCTGCTGTCGCCCGCAGCGAGCTTCGTCAACGGGGTGACGCTGCCGGTGGACGGCGGACGGGCCGTACTCGGCCTCGACCCAGAGACCCGCTGACCGCCTAGATCGCTCGGCTTCTAGCTGTCGGCGACGAACACGCCCTGCCCCTGCTGACCGTAGATCAGGTTTCGCTCGTGCAGCTCCTTGACGGCTCGATAGGCCGTGGAGCGTGCCACGTTGTACAGCTCGCCGATCTCGGACACCGATGGCAGTTGTTGGCCAGGCGAGTATTCACCTGAGCGAATCTTTTGCTCAATGTCATCCGCCACGCGGCGGTAGTGCGGTGGTCTCGTCGGCATGAGCGGCTCTCCCGGACTTCAGCGGAGATCATGTTTCCAGCCCGGGCGTGATCGAGACAAGGCGGCAACGCAGCAAAGTGGAGATAGTGAGAACTTGACTACACTGAGACAGTGGATACAGTGAGACAGTGACCGGGTGCTCCTGGACTTCAGCACTCCTGAGGTATCCGGTCTGCCCGCCCTGAGGGAGTTCATCGCAAGGTTTCGGCCCCCAGGGCGGGCTACTTCCGATCGCGCGGAGGCGTCGAACATGCCAATCGATGAACCGGTGTCCACGGCGACCGAACTGTTCATGGCCAAGCGGGTGCTGGATGCCCACTGGACCCGGGCGCTGGCGCTCGTGGCAGAAGTCGCCTCGGTCATGCTCCAGAAACGGTGAACGATCGGCTCCGCGCCGCTGTGTTAGCCTCCGTGCGCGCCCCAGATGGGCCTACCCCCGGAGGTTCTGGCTACTTCAGCCACCACGCCGAGATCGATGCGATGTACGCGTCTCTCGTGCGGGATCCGGGGCGTCGGTGCCCTCGGGGCTTCGTCATCTGTGTGGCTGGGTGAACGCTGTGGGCCTCCGGTCGGGTCTTCGGATCGACCGGGAAGAAGACGGTACGGATGACAGTCACGTTCAACCACACCATCATCGCCAGCAAGGACAAGAGCGCCTCGGCCGCGTTCTACCGGGAGCTGTTCGAGCTGCCAGAGGCGCCATCGTGGGGGCCGTTCGCCAACGTCCAACTGGACGAGGGTGTGCTGCTCCAGTTCGCCGAGCCGCCGGTGGACATCCAGATGCAGCACTACGCGTTCCTCGTCGACGACGAGTTGTTCGTGCGCTGCCTGGCGTTCGTCGAGGGACGTGGCATCACGTACTGGGCCGACCCGCAGTTGAAGCGGGAGGGGGAGACCAACACCGAGCACGGTGGCCAGGGCTTCTACTTCTTCGACCCGTCCGGCCACGCGATCGAAATCATCACCCGGCCGTACCTGTAGCAGGCGGCGTCGTTCGTCGAGGACGGTGTCGGCCCCGGCGGGCATCGGCCGGGCGGCGAGTCACGCAGCGGCGATGTCTGACTGAAACGGCGTAGCCGCCGTCTGCGGCCATAGCAGGTCGGGGCATGATCAGGGCGTTGTCCACAGTGGCGTTGGTTGTCCACAGGACGGCGTCGTCCCGCTCCGCCGTTCCGGCCACCGCCATAGCGTCGCGGTGTGTCGCACGACGAGGAGACAGAGGTACGCCAGCGCCTGCGCCGGCTGACCGAGGCGGCTGTCGCACCGCTGCCCCGGCCGGAGGTGCCGCTCGCGGGCGTACCCCAGTCGTCCCTGGTCGGCGCGCTGCCGGCGGACGTGCTGTCCTCCCAGCCCGCCGCGGAACCGTCGTCGGCGGGCCTTGCGGTCCCGCCCGAGTCGCGGTTGCCCGGCCCGTCGGCGTTCGACCCTGGGCGGCGGGGCGTGCGGGCGTTGGCGGTGGTCGCCGTGGTGGTGGTCGTGGGCGCGGCAGGTTGGGCCTGGCAGGCCCGGCCGCAGTCGGAGCCGGTCGTCCCACTGGCCAGCGAGGCCGCGTCGGCCGCGCCGGCCGGTGACCCGAGTGTGTCCAGCTCCGGCGAGTTGGTGGTGGCGGTCGCGGGCAAGGTCCGAAAACCCGGTTTGGTACGCCTGCCGGCCGGGTCCCGTCTCGCCGACGCGGTGCAGGCGGCCGGCGGCGCCCTCCCGGGGGTCGACGTGGCGCTGCTCAACCCCGCCCGCAAGGTCATCGACGGCGAGCTGATCGTGGTCGGGGTGACGCCACCGCCGGTGCCGGGCGGTGCGGCCGGGCCTGCGGCAGGTGGTGCGGCTCCCGTCGCCGGGCCGCTGAACCTCAACACCGCGACGCTGGCGCAGCTCGACGCGCTGCCCGGGGTGGGGCCGGTGCTCGCCCAACGGATCCTCGCCCACCGGGATCAGCACGGCGGGTTCAAATCCGTTGGCGACCTACGCCAGGTCGACGGGATCGGCGATGCCCGCTACGAGCAGCTCAAGGACCTGGTGACGGTGTGAGCGGGTTCTCCGTACCCGCTGACCCACCGGCCGGCGGGGCTCAGCTCGGGCCGCCGGATCTGCGACTGGCCGGGCTCGCCGTGGCGGCCTGGCTCACGGCGCTCGCCGGCCTGCACCTCGGCAGCCGCGCCACGCTGCTGGTGGCCGGCACGGCGGCCGGGCTGACGGCGATTGGTGCCGTACACCTGCTCGGCCGCCTCGGCCGTCCCCGAGCCGTGCTGCGACGCTACGGGTGGGTCGCCGTGGCGGTCGGCCTCGGTGTGGTCTGCGGTGGTGCGGGCACCGCCGCCCAGCTCGCCGTTCGCGACGCGCCGCCGATCCGTGTCCTCGCCGAGCAACGCGCTCCGGTCACCGCCGACCTGGTCGTCCGGGACGATCCGCGCCCGATCCGCAGTGCCGGGCGGCCAGGCATGTTGCTGGTCTCGACCGAGCTGGTCCGGCTCACCGGCCCGGATGGTCGGCGGATCCACGCGTCGGTGCGGCTACTGGTCCTGGCGACCGACCCGGCGTGGCGGGGCCTGTTGCCCGGGCAGCGCCTCACCGCCGACGGCCGGCTCGGCGTACCGCGCGGTGGCGACCTCACCGCGGCGGTGCTCAGCACCAACGGCCCACCGGATCGGCACGGTGCGCCGTCCTGGGCGCAGCGCGCCGCCGGGACGCTGCGTGCCGGCCTGCAACGGGCCTGCGCGCCGCTGCCCGACGACCCCGGTGGGCTGCTGCCCGGTCTGGTGGTGGGCGACACCAGCCGACTGCCACCCGCCGTCGAGGCGGACTTCCAGGCCACCGGGATGACCCACCTCAACGCGGTCTCCGGCTCCAACGTGGCGATCGTGGTGGGTGCGGTGCTGTTGCTGGCCCGGTGGTCGCGCGCCGGCCCGTGGCTCGCCGCCGCGCTGTGTGGGGTGGCGCTGGTGGGGTTCGTCATTCTCGTGCGCCCGTCGCCGAGCGTCGTACGGGCAGCCACGATGGGAGCGATCGGGCTTGCCGCGCTCGCCGCCGGTCGACCTCGGGCGGCGCTGCCCGCGCTGGCCGCCGCCGTGACCGTGCTGGTGCTCGTCGACCCCGAGTTGGCCGGGGACCCCGGGTTCGCCCTCTCCGTGCTGGCCACCGGTGGCCTGCTGCTGCTCGCGCCACGTTGGCGGGACGGGTTGCGTCGGCGAGGCGTCCCGCCCGGGCTGGCCGAGGCGCTGGCCGTGCCGGCGGCTGCCCAACTTGCCTGCGGCCCGGTCGTCGCCGGGATCTCCGGCACGGTGAGCCTGGTGGCGGTGCCGGCAAACCTCCTGGCGGTGCCGGCCATCGCCCCGGCGACCGTGCTGGGCGTGCTGGCGGCCATGGTGTCGCCGATCTGGCCGGCCGGCGCCGAGTTCGTCGCGTGGCTGGCGAGTTGGCCGGCCTGGTGGCTGGTGCTCATCGCCCGCCAGGGTGCTCGACTGCCGGGTGGCACCCTGCCGTGGCCGGGTGGGGTGCCCGGTGCACTGCTGCTGACCGGGCTGACCGTCGCGCTGCTGATCGCGGTGCGCCGGCCACTCGTACGCCGGCTGGTGGCGGTGGTCGGGGTCGCCGCCGTGCTGGGTGCCCTGCCGGTTCGGCTGGTGGCCGCCGGCTGGCCGCCCGCGGGGTGGGTGGTGGTGGCCTGCGCGGTGGGGCAGGGCGACGCCCTGGTGCTCCCGGTCGACCCCGGCCGGGCCGTGGTGGTGGACGCCGGGCCGGAACCGGGTGCGGTGGACGGTTGCCTACGTCGGCTCGGCGTACGGGAGGTGCCCCTGCTGGTGATCAGTCACTTCCACGCGGACCACGTGGGCGGGGTGGCCGGGGTGTTCCGGGGGCGGCGGGTGAGTGCCGTGCTGACGCCGTCGTCCACCGACCCGGAGAGCGGTCGGGACCTGGTTCGGGCGGTGGCCACCGGCGGGCGGGCCGCGCTGCTGACCACAGTGGCCGGCGCTCGCCACCCCGTGGGCGGGGTCGACCTGCTGGTGCTCGGCCCGCCGTACCCGCTGGCCGGGACCAGGTCCGACCCGAACAACAACTCGCTGGTGCTGCGCGCCACGGTGGCCGGGGTACGGATCCTGCTGGCCGGCGACGCGGAGACCGAGGAGCAGCACGCGATGGTGGCGCGGGCGGCCCCCGGCCAGTTACGGGCGGACGTGTTGAAGGTCGCGCACCACGGGTCGGCGTACCAGTACCAGGGCTTCCTCGACGCGGTGCGGCCGGCGGTGGCGCTCGTGCCGGTGGGCACGGGCAACACCTACGGGCACCCGAGTCCGGGACTGCTCGCCCAACTGGGCAGGGACGGCGTGCGGGTGCTGCGTACCGACACGGACGGCGACGTGGCGGCGGTCCGGACGGACGGCGGTCTGGCGGTGGCCCGACGAGGTGTGCCCGCGGGCCGACAGCCCTGAATAGGTCTTCGGTTAATCGAGCCAATTGCGGATTTAGCGAACAATTGAGTTGGATGTCTGGATTTGCGCTGTGTGCGGGCTGCGCCGATCAAGCAGCGAATGAGCAGGCACGATCCCGCCGCAGGCCGTGCGAATATGGGCGGCGTGACCCCCGCCAGCCTCGCCCCCATTCTGCTCGTCCTCGGTGACGAGGAACTGCTCGCCACGCGCGCGGTCACCGAAGCTGTCGCGAAGGTTCGCAGTGTGGACCCCGAGGTGGACGTCCGCGAGTACCAGGCCAGTGCGCTCACCGTCGGCGAGATCGCCGAGATGCTCAGCCCCTCGCTGTTCGGCGGGCGGCGGCTGCTGATCCTGCGTTCCGGCCAGGACGCCCGCAAGGATCTGGTCGCCGCGCTGTTGGCGTATGCGAAGAATCCCGACCCGGAGGTCCAACTGCTGGTGCTGCACCTGGGCGGTGCCAAGGGCAAGGCGTTCGCCGACGGCCTGCGGGCGGCCGGCGCGACGGTGGTCCCGGCCGCCAAGCTCAAGGGGCACCGCGATCGGGTGGCCTTCGTCCGCGACGAGATCCGGCGGGCCGGCGGAAGGTGCACCGACGACGCCGCCGAGGCGCTCATCGCCGCGGTCGGCAACGACCTGCGTGAGCTGGCCGCCGCCTGCTCCCAACTGATCGCCGACACCGATGGGCGGATCAGCGCCGAGGCGGTCTCCCGTTACTACCGGGGCCGGGTCGAGGTGACCGGCTTCACGGTGGCGGACGCCACGATGGTCGGCGACGTGCCGGCGGCGCTCGAGGCACTGCGCTGGGCCCTGCACGTCGGGGTCGACCCGGTGCCCATCGCCGATGCCCTGGCCGACGGGGTGCGCACTGTGGCCCGGGTGGCGTCGGCCGGGCGGGGTAGCCCGTACCAGCTCGCCAGCAGCCTCGGAATGCCCGCCTGGAAGATCGAGCGGGCGCAGCGGCAGGGGCGGGGCTGGACGCCGGAGGGCCTGGTCCGGGCCATGCAGGTCGCCGCCGAGTGCAACGCGGCCGTCAAGGGCGGCTCCGACGACCGGGCGTACGCCCTGGAGCGTGCGGTCTTCTCGGTCGCGGCGGCCCGGCAGGGCAGCGCCAGGTGACGGGGGCGAACCGCCCAGCGTGGGCCACCATTCCCGTGGACGAGGAGCGGTACCGGCCGCTCTACGCCCGGCTCCTCGGCCTGCGGTTCGTCAACCCCGGCGGCGTGCTGTGTTTCCTCTTCTTCGAAGGTGCCATCGCCCTTGCGGTGCTGCTCGCCCTCGCCGAGTTGGTCAGCTGGTGGGCGGTGCTGGTGCTGCCGGTAGTGGTGGCCGCCATGGTGAAGCTCAACGACATGGTGGCCGCGATCGTGGTCCGCTCCGCCGCGCTCGTGCCCGAGCAGGAACGGGACCGGTTTCGCCGGCAGATGGAACCGGTGGTCGGCCGAGCCCGGGTGGAGTGGGTCTCGCACAGCGTTCCCGGCGTCGTGATCACCGCCGACCCGTTGCCGCCGCCCCGGCGGACCAACCCGTCAGACTGAGCGCCGACCCCGTCGGAGCCCACCGCACAGGAACGGCCGGCCGGAGAAACGCGGCCGGCAGCACGCACAGAACGGCCGGCCCGGATAGACCCGGCCGGCCTCTGGACACGCGGAAACCCCGGGCCTGGGGCCCGGGGTTTTCCGAATCAGTCTGACGGTGAAGTCGTCAGGCGGAGAGCGACACCACGCGCTTCGCGATCGCGGACTTGCGGTTCGCGGCCTGGTTGGAGTGGATCACGCCCTTGCTGACGGCCTTGTCCAGCTTGCGCGAGGCGTCCAGCATGAGCGCGGTCGCCTTCTCGACGTCACCGGCCTCGGCAGCCTCGTGGAACTTCCGGACGGCGGTCTTCAGCGACGACTTGACCGACTTGTTGCGCAGCCGGGCCTTCTCGTTCTGCCGGTTGCGCTTGATCTGGGACTTGATGTTCGCCACGCGACAGCCTCGTCTTGATAGCTCGGGTTGGTCAGCTTATTGCGCGTGATGACGAACGTGCGTCATCGCTGCGCGAAGAGCCAGGTTACCAGGTCGCCCGGGACGAGCCAAAACGGCTCGGCCTTCGCGCGAACGGACCCGGCCCGTCGGGGACCAGGTTACGCCCTCGACCACGGTGGCGCCCCACCGCCAGCCCTGGGCAGCCGGTCTGCGTCACCGGGAGTCCAGGCTGCCCCAGGCCGGTCCGCGTCACCGCCAGCCCTGGCGGCGGGCCAGCCAGTCGAGCGACTGCTCGCCGCTCCACCGCTGGTGGGCGGGCAGGTGCGGCGAGGCCGTCGGCGGTGCCGCCGCAGCGCCGGTGAGGTAGTAGCCGGCCAACGCGGCCAGTGTCGCGTCCAGCGCGTCCGGGGGCGCGCCGGCGGTGGTCGGGTGCGCGGCGAAGAGCCGGTCCGCGTCCAGCCCGCTGGCGTACGCGGTGAGCAGCAGGCCGGCCAGGTCGAACCAGGCCGGCCCGGTGCAGACCCAGGTCCAGTCGCAGAACCAGGCTCGACCGTCCGGGCCGATCAGCACGTTGTCGACCCGCAGGTCGCCGTGGATCAGGCCGGTCGCGCCGGCGGCGTACCGGGGGAGGAGGGATTCCAACTCCACCAACTCGGGCAGCCGGTCCAGCAGCGGCGCGGGCAGTGGCGGGGTCGGCTCCCGACCGGCGGCGACCTCCTCCCACCAGAGGATGTCCGACCGGGCCAGATCGGCCAGGTGCGGCAGGCCGAGCGCGGTCAGCTCGGCCGGCGGGTCGGCCAGGGCGGCGGCGATCCGCGCGTACCCGGCGAGGGTGGCGTCCAACTCGGCGGGCACCCAGGGCAGGTGCGGTGTGTGCCCGTCGACGGCGTCGGTGCACAGCACGAACCAGCCGGCCGCGGAGAGGGTCCACCGGGGGCGGGGCGCCGGCAGGTCGGCCGGCAGCCGGTCGAGGATCGCGGCCTCTCGGGCGTACCAGTCGACCAGATGCGGTTGCTCGGCGGCGGGTGCGGCCTTGACGAAGGCCCGACCACCGTCGGCGGTGTCGAGCACGGCGGCGAACCCGCGGGTGAAGCCCGCGCCCGCGACCCGGGCGGTGACCACCGGCGCGCCGAGCCGGTCGGCGACCGCGGCCCGCAGCGCCGCCGGTAACGCCGGCCACGACGGGCGCAGGGCGCTCGCGTGGTACGGCACCGGCGGCAGCAGGGAAGGGGACATCCCACCATGCTGCCCCGGGGTACGTGCGCGACGCACGGCGACACTGCCAGACTGCCAAGCCATGAGGACCGAGGACTTCTGGCAGCTGATCGACGAGGCGCGGGCCGGCGGCGGGGGTGAGCCCGGCCCGGTCGCCGCGCGGGCCGTGGCGCTGCTCGCCGAGCGCGACCCGGAGGACATCATCGGGTACGCGCGGCACCAGACGCGGGTGCTGGCCGCGTCGCACAAGGCGGATCTGTGGGGTGCGGCGTACCTGATCAACGGTGGTGCCTCGGCTGACGGCTTCGAACACTTCCGGGGCTGGCTGATGACCCAGGGCCGGGCCGTCTTCGCCCGCGCGGTCGCCGAACCGGACTCGCTGGCCGAACTGCCCCAGGTGCGGGCGGCCTCGCTCAGCGGCGAGGAGTTCTCCGCCGAGCAGATGCTCTCGGTGCCCTGGGACGCGTACCGCAAGGCCACCGCTACCGAACTGCCGGCGGACCGCGACCCGGTGCGGACGCCGGATCTCAACGACTTCTGGGACTTCGACGACGAGGACGAGGCGCGTCGCCGGCTGCCCCGGCTGGCCGCGCTCTTCGTCGAGCCGCCGATGGAGTGAGGGATCCTCGGGCCGTTCCATCGCCCGCGCAGTGGGCGCACCCCGGCGGCGTGGGAACATAGAGGGGGTCGGCGGCGCGCCGGCCTGTTCACGTCAGCCGACCAGAACGGACCGCTGTGCCACCGAAGCTCGATCCCGGCGCGAACGCCCCTGGTTCCACCGACCCCGGTCGCATCCGGAACTTCGGCATCATCGCCCACATCGACCACGGGAAGTCGACCCTGGCCGACCGGATGTTGCAGCTCACCGGTGTGGTCGACCCCCGGCAGATGCGCGCCCAGTACCTGGACCGGATGGACATCGAGCGCGAGCGCGGCATCACCATCAAGAGCCAGGCCGTTCGCATGCCGTGGACCATCCGTGAGGGTGAGCGGGCTGGCGAGCACGCGGTGCTCAACATGATCGACACTCCGGGGCACGTGGACTTCACGTACGAGGTGTCCCGGTCGCTGGCTGCCTGCGAGGGCGCCGTGCTGCTGGTCGACGCCGCGCAGGGCATCGAGGCGCAGACCCTGGCCAACCTCTACCTGGCTCTCGAGAACGACCTGCGCATCATCCCGGTGCTCAACAAGATCGACCTGCCGGCCGCGCAGCCGGAGAAGTACGCCGAGGAACTGGCCCACCTGATCGGCGGTGACCCCGCCGACTGCATCCGGGTCTCCGGCAAGACCGGCGAGGGCGTTCCGTACCTGCTCGACGAGATCGTCCGGCAGTTCATCCCACCGGTCGGTGACGCCGTGGCGCCCGCCCGGGCGATGATTTTCGATTCGGTGTACGACGTCTACCGCGGCGTCGTCACGTACGTCCGGGTCATCGACGGCCGGATCAGCGCCCGCGACCGGATCAAGATGATGTCCACCGGTGCGGTGCACGAGCTGCTGGAGATCGGTGTCATCTCACCCGAGATGGTCAAGGCCGAGGCGCTCGGCGTCGGTGAGGTCGGCTACCTGATCACCGGTGTGAAGGACGTCCGGCAGTCCCGGGTCGGTGACACGGTCACCATCAACAGTCGGCCGGCGGCCGAGGCGTTGGGTGGGTACAAGGACCCGAAGCCGATGGTCTACTCCGGCCTCTACCCGATCGACGGGTCCGACTACCCCAACCTGCGCGAGGCGTTGGACAAGCTCAAGCTCAACGACGCCGCCCTCGACTACGAGCCGGAGACCTCCGGCGCGCTCGGGTTCGGCTTCCGCTGCGGCTTCCTCGGCCTGCTCCACCTGGAGATCATCCGGGAGCGGCTGGAGCGCGAGTACAACCTCGACCTGATCTCCACCGCGCCCAACGTCGTCTACCGGGCGATCACGGACGACGGCGAGGAGATCGTCGTCACCAACCCGAGCGAGTACCCCACCGGCAAGATCGCCGAGGTGTACGAGCCGGTGGTCCGGGCCACAGTGCTGACGCCCAACGACTACGTGGGCGCGGTCATGGAGCTGTGTCAGGGTCGGCGCGGCAACCTGCTCGGCATGGACTACCTCTCCGCCGACCGGGTGGAGCTGCGCTACACGCTGCCGCTCGCGGAGATCATCTACGACTTCTTCGACCAGTTGAAGAGCCGTACCAAGGGCTACGCCTCACTCGACTACGAGCCCACCACCGAGCAGGCGTCCGACCTGGTGAAGGTGGACATCCTCCTGCACGGCGAGCCGGTGGACGCGTTCAGCGCCATCGTGCACAAGGACAAGGCGTACAACTACGGCGTCACCATCGCCGCCAAGCTGCGCACCCTGATCCCGCGCCAGCAGTTCGAGGTACCGATCCAGGCTGCCATCGGCAGCCGGGTCATCGCCCGGGAGACCATCCGGGCGATCCGCAAGGACGTGCTCGCCAAGTGCTACGGCGGTGACATCAGCCGTAAGCGCAAGCTGCTGGAGAAGCAGAAGGAAGGCAAGAAGCGGATGAAGATGGTCGGCCGGGTCGAGGTGCCGCAGGAGGCGTTCATCGCCGCCCTCTCCTCCGACTCCGGCGACGGCAAGGCCGCCGGCAAGAAGTAGTTCGCGCCGCCGTACGCGCCCGGGTGCCATCCGCACCCGGGCGCGTCGCGTTTCCGGACGCCTCGCCCACAGTGCCTCCGCCGGGTCCCTTGGGCCGCAGAGACTGCCGGCCGAGCGCGCCGGTGGGGGAGTGTGACCGCCCGGTGCGGAAAACTTTTCCGTCGCTCTCGTGGGGCCGACGGGTCGACCAAACGGGCTCCGACCTGTGTGGACGTACTCACGCGTCAACCGACGCACCTCCCGAACATTGACGGTTGACGTTGTCGATTGAGATGAGTCGGTTTGGGCTTTCGGTGGGTCGGGCACTTAGCCGTCACGACAGGAAGCACACGCCTCGTGTGTCAGACATTCTTTGAAGGAGGGCGACCGTGGAGTTCACCGTGTGGGGCATCATCACTGCGATCGTTGTTGGTCTCATCGTCGGCGCGCTCGGCCGTCTGGTCGTCCCGGGCCGGCAGAACATGCCGATCTGGCTGCACATGCTGATCGGTATCGGCGCGGCCCTGCTGGGCACCGTCCTGGCGCGGGCCATCGGCATCGCGACCGAGACGAGCGGTATCGACTGGGGCGAGCTGCTGGTGCAGGTCGTGGTGGCCGCGATCGCTGTCGCGCTGGTGGCCGGTGTGGGTGGCCGCCGCCGCGTGACCCGGTAACACCACAGCACCAACTCGTACCACCGCGACACCCCCGATGGGCGCCCGGCCGACAGGCCGGGCGCCCATCGGCGTTCTGCCCGTCGCGAGGGCCGTCGCCGGTCCTGCTCGACGTCTCCGGCGGGCTGGATCGCGCTGATCGACTCGGCCCGTGCCTGCGACCGACGGGTTTGCCTGCGGTGGAACGTGCTCTTGTCGGCCAAGTCGTGATCGTTTGGTGAGTGAAGTCGGTTTGGATTTTCGGTGGGTAGGGCAATTAACGGTCACGACAGGAAGCACACACATCGTGTGTCAGACATTCTTTGAAGGAGGGTGGCCGTGGAGCTCACCGTGTGGGGCATCATCACTGCGATCGTTGTTGGTCTCATCGTCGGCGCGCTCGGCCGCCTGGTCGTCCCGGGCCGGCAGAACATGCCGATCTGGCTGCACCTGCTGATCGGTGTCGGCGCCGCGCTGCTGGGCACCGTCCTGGCGCGGGCCATCGGCATCGCGACCGAGACGAGCGGTATCGACTGGGCCGAGCTGCTGGTGCAGGTCGTGGTGGCCGCGATCGCTGTCGCGCTGGTGGCCGGTGTTGGTCGCCGCCGCAGCGTCACCCGATAACGACCCGGCATCATCTGGCGACACAGCACCACGGCTGGAACAGCACTACTGGAAAGGGCGCCCGGCCGAGAGCCGGGCGCTCTTTCGTGCTGAAAGGCCCGGCTTTGGCCGGATGTTGGAGTGCCGGTCGTCGGGCCGCTGCGGTACGGTCGCCACGCTTCGGCCAGTTCCGCCCACTGTCGTAAAGGAATTCTCCGTACTAGGGTGCGGCGGAGAAGGTTAGTTCCAGGCGGCGCGAGGGGAGAAGTGGCGTGAACAGGTGGAAGCGGCTGGCCCCGGTCACCGCCATGGTGGCCTCGGCCGCGATGGTGCTGACCGGCTGTGGAGGCTCCAGCGACGACGCGGCTGACGACAGCAAGCTCACGGTCTGGATGATGGGCGAGGGCGGCGACGCGCAGAACTCCTTCCTCGACGGGGTCGAGGCCGAGTTCCGCCAGAAGCACCCCGACACCGACGTGGTCGTGCAGTACATCCCCTGGCTGGAGGCGCCCAAGAAGTTCCAGGCGGCGCTCGCCGGCGGTGAGGGGCCGGACATCACCGAGCTGGGCAACACCGAGACTCAGGGCTGGGCCGCCCAGGAGGCGCTCGCCGACGTGAGTGGCCGGATGGGCGGCTGGGCCGACGGCAAGGATCTGTTGCCCGACCTGGTGCGCAACGCTCAACTCGACGGCAAGCAGTACGGCGTGCCCTGGTACGCCGGTGTGCGCGCCATCTACTACCGCACCGACTGGTTCGCCGAGGCCGGCGTGCAGCCCCCGAAGACCTGGGACGACCTGGTCACCGTGGCCAAGGCCGTGCAGGCGAAGAAGAAGGGCACCTACGGCATCGCCCTGCCCGGCAACTCCGAGCTGCCCTTCTACTCCTTCCTCTGGGGCGCCGGCGGCGAGATCGCCAGCAACCAGGGCGGCACCTGGAAGTCCGGCTACACCACGCCCGAGGCGCAGCGGGCCGTCAAGTTCTGGACCGACCTGGTGACCGTGCACAAGGTCGCCCCGCCGGCCGCGGCGGGTTGGAACGAGATCGACGCGCGTACCCAGTTCGCCACCGGCAAGGCCGCGATGGCCTTCGCCGGCAGCTGGCAGCAGGGCGCCATCAAGAAGGACAACCCCGAGATCGAGAAGGTCTGGGGTACGTTCCCGATCCCCGGCCCGGACGGCAAGGCGGCGCCCGGGTTCGCGGGCGGCTCGGACGTGGCGATCTGGAAGGACAGTGAGCGGCAGGACCTGGCCTGGGACTACCTGACCGTGCTGCTCAACAAGAAGAACGCACAGAGCTTCGCCAGCAGCCTCGGCTTCTTCCCGGTCTACCAGGACCTGGTCTCCGGTGGCGCGTACGCGAACGACAAGGTGATGGCGTCGTTCGCCACCACCATGCAGAACACCAAGCTCACGCCGCTCACCCCGAAGTGGGTGGAGGTCAGCCGGACGAAGACGGTGACCCAGGCGATGAACAGCTCGGTCATGAAGGGTCAGAAGACGGTCGAGAAGGCTACCGCCGACGCGGCCGGTGAGATGGAAGGCATTTTGAACAGCAAGTGAGCTCACAGACAAAAAGCCCGGAGACGGCCGCCGCGCGGGAGACCCCCGCGCGGCGGCGTCGCCGGGTGGACCGCCTGCCCTACCTGCTGCTCCTGCCCGCCCTGCTGATCATCGGGGTGCTGCTGCTCTGGCCGCTCGGCCAGGTGGTGGTGATGTCCTTCTACCGGCTGAACAGCGTCCGGCAACTGCGCGGCGATCGGGACTGGCCGTGGGTGGGGTTCGGCAACTACGTCGACATCCTCTCCGACCCGTTCTTCCTGACCGTGCTGCGCAACACGGTTCTTTTCGCCGCGGCCAACGTGCTGCTCACCATGGTGCTCGGCACCCTGGTGGGGTTGCTGCTCAATCGGCTCGGTCGCAAGATGGCGACGTTCGTGGCCAGCTGCGTGATGCTCGCCTGGGCCACGCCCGCGCTGACCGGCACCATCGTCTGGAAATGGATCTTCGACGACACGAGCGGCCTGGTCACGTGGCTGTTCAACGCGTTGCCGGACGGGCTCTCGAACGGCCTGTTCGGGCGCAGCGACTGGACCGGCTACGGCTGGTTCAACTCGCCGCTGCTCTTCTTCTCCATCCTCACCCTGGTGGTGGTCTGGCACTCGTTCCCGTTCATCGCGGTGAGTGTGCTGGCCGGTCTCAAGAGCGTGCCGAGTGAGCTGCACGAGGCGGCCCGGGTGGACGGCGCCAGCCCGTGGCGGGTCTTCTGGAAGATCACCTTCCCGTTGCTGCGCCCGGTCTTCGGGATCCTGATCGTGCTCTCCACGATCTGGGACTTCAAGGTCTTCACCCAGCAGTTCGTGCTGGCCGGCGGCACCCAGGACCGGCCGACGTTCATGCTCGCCATCTACTCGTACGCCGAGGCATTCTCCCCACCGCCCAAGTACGGGCTCGGCGCGGCGATCGCGGTGATCCTCACGCTGATCCTGCTGGCGGTCACCGGCTTCTACGTACGGATGGTGCTCAGGCAGGAGGACGAGTCGTGAAGAAAATCGCCCTCAACGGCGCCGGGCTGCTGGTCGCGCTCTTCGCGGCGTTCCCGGTCTACTGGATGATCTCCACCTCGCTGAAGCCGAGCAACGAGATCTTCTCGGCAACCCCGCAGCCGGTGCCGACCCACCCGACGTTGGCGCACTACCGGGAGATCCTGATCGGCAACCTGATCCCCGGCGTCAGCTTCCTCGACTTCTTCCTCAACAGCGCGCTGGTAGCCGTCTCCACCGTGGTGCTCAGCGGTCTGGTGGCGTTGCTCGCCGCGACCGCGGTGGCCCGGTTCCGCTTCAAGCTGCGGACCAGCTTCCTGATCATGCTGCTGGTGGTGCAGATGATCCCGCTGGAGGCGTTGGTCATCCCGCTGTTCCTGATGATCCAACGGCTCGGGCTCTACAACACCCTGCCCAGCCTGATCCTCACGTACCTCGGTTTCTCGCTGCCGTTCGCGGTCTGGATGCTGCGTGGCTTCGTCGCCGCGGTGCCCAAGGAGTTGGAGGAGGCGGCGGCGATCGACGGGGCCAGCCGGGCCCAGATCTTCCGCCGGGTGCTCTTCCCGCTGGTCGCGCCCGGCCTGGTGGCAACCAGCATCTTCTCCTTCATCACCGCGTGGAACGAGCTGATCTTCGCGTTGACGTTCATCAACGACCAGGGCAGCTACACGCTGCCGGTGGCGATGACCTTCTTCTTCGGTCGGGACGACACCAACTGGGGGCCGGTGATGGCCGCGTCCACCCTGTTCACCCTGCCGGTCATCATCTTCTTCCTGCTGGTGCAGCGTCGGATGGTCTCCGGCCTGGTGGCCGGCGCCGTCAAGGGCTGACCCCGCGCCGCGAGGGCCGACGCCGGTGTTGACCGCCGTTAGGCTGGCGGTCATGACGGGCAGGGTGGCAGCGGTGAACCTCGGCATCGTGACCGAGGCTGGTTGGGCCGGCGACGCGAGCGGTCGCAGCGGCATCGACAAGCGGCCGGTCGACGGCCCGGTGTCGCTGCTCACCGGCGGCGTGGCGGGCGACTTCATCGGCGAGCGGGCCCATCACGGTGGCCCCGACCAGGCGGTCTACGCCTACGCGGAGGAGGACGCCGCCTGGTGGGTGGCCGAACTGGGCCGCGCCATACCGCCCGGCGGCTTCGGCGAGAACCTGACCACCTACGCGGTCGACGTGACGGGTGCGGTGATCGGCGAGCAGTGGCAGGTCGGCTCCGCCCTGCTCCAGGTCACCAAGCCGCGCACCCCCTGCACGACCTTCGCCGGGTTCTGGGGCGTACCGGATCTGATCAAGCGGTTCACCGTCCGGGCGTCGCCCGGGGCCTATCTACGGGTGCTGCGCGAGGGGGAGGTCGGCGCGGGCGACCCGGTCGAGGTGGTGGACCGGCCGGCGCACGGTGTCACCATCGGCGAGGTGTTCCGGGCGAACAGCCTGGAGCCGGAGTTGCTGCCTCGGCTGCTGGACGCCGAGGATCTGCCGGCGCCGATCCGGGAGAAGGCTCGCCGACGCCTCGCCGCCCGGGGCTGATCGGCCCCGGCGGCATCCCCCACGGCGCCACGGCGCCACGGCGCCGCGACGCCGCGACGCCGCGACGCCGCGACGCCGCGACGCCGCGACGCCGCGACGAGCATCGACGCGCTCGGCGGATTCGACCTGGAAGAACCCCCGATGACGGGCTCAGCGCCGGACTTGCCCGTATTGTCCCCACGGAGGGCGTGCGGCGGGGACCGGGTGGAGCGCGATGTCGATGACGACGGACGGCGGTGTCGCGGCGGCGTCATCCCCCGATCCGGGCCTGGAGCGTCCGGCGTTCCTGGAACTCTTCTTCGACCTCGTCTACGTCTTCGCGCTGGTCACCTTGGCGACCGTGCTGGCCGACGACCTGACCTGGACGGGCGTCGCCGAGACGCTGGTGCTGCTGCTCGGGTTCACGATGATCTGGGCGCTGACCGTGTGGACGGCGGACAGCGTCGACCTGACCCGTCCGGCCGGGCAGGGGCAGTTCATCTGGGTGGCGGCGGCCAGCCTGCTGTTGGCCGCGCTCGCGGCCGACGCGTACGGCGATCACCGGCTGCTCTTCGCCACCACGTACGTGGTCATCCACCTCAGTACCGCGGCCTACTACCTCCTTGTGGTCTCGCTCAGGAGGCCGCCGCGTCGCAGCATCCGGATCCTGATCTGGGAGGCCGTCGCGGGCATCGGCTGGATCGGTGGGGCGCTCGTCGGCGGTTCGGGGCAGCTGGCGATCTGGGTGCTCGCTGTCGTCGTCGAGTATGGCGCGGCGGCGCTGGGCTGGCCGGTGCCTGGGATCGGCCGCTCACGACCGCGCGACTGGCGGCTGGTCGGCGCGCGGGTGGCCGAGCGTTACCGGCAGTTCGTCATCGTCGCGCTCGGTGTCGCGATCTTCGTGACCGGTACGACCTTCAGCATGAGCGAGTACACGCTGGAGCGATCCTGGGCGCTACTGGTGGTGTTCACCACCATCGTGTTGATGTGGCGGATCTACATCTACCGTGCCGGTGAGCTGCTGACCGACGCGATCGGCCGGTCGTCCAACCCGGCGCTGCTCACCCAGTCCGCCGCGGTCACCCATCTGATCATGGTGGCCGGAATTGTCGGTGCGGCGGTCACCAGCCGGCTCGTGGTGAGTCGCCCGTTGGGCGAGACCCCGCCCTCTTGGGCCGCGGTGATCCTCGGCGGACCCGCGTTGTACCTGGTCGGCCGGGGCGTCCTCGACTTCACCGTGTTCGGGCGAATCTCGCGGTCCCGGTTGGCCGGGCTGGTGCTGCTGGCGGGCATGGCACCGACCACGCCCCTGCTGCCGCCGGTGCTGGTCGCTCTGCTCGCCATGACGGTGCTGCTCCTGATCGCCGTGGCGAACCTGGTGAGCACCCGGCGACACGCGCGTACGCCGGCGCCGCCGATGCTGCGCTGACCTCGCACGGCGGTCGCGGACTGCCCTTCATCACGATGGCGCGGCGGCCCCGACCGGGCGTCGGCGCGCGGCCAGCCCTTCGCCGACCAGGGTGATCAGCAGGACCAGGTTCGCCAGCATCAGGGCGGCCAGGGGCGGAAGCATGAGTGTGGCGGGCGCTGTCAGGGCGCACAACACCACGATCGCCAGCACCCGGGACCAGAGGGTCCGCCCGGTCACCACGGCATCGAACAGGACGCTGCCGAGCAGGAACAGGACCGGTCCACCGAGGGTGGCGACGATCAGCTCGACCGGGGCGCGGCCGAACGGCCGGTCGATGACCAGCGAGGTGCTGGTCGAGACCAGCACCACCCCGGCCACCATGACCAGATGGCTGTACGAGGTGGAGGTGCCGGAGCGGACCCGTTCCACGGTTGCGACGCTCGGTGGTGCCAGGATCCGCTGGACCCGCTGGAAGTAGAGCTGGAACAGCAGGACCGCGCTGACGAACGCGACAGCGCCGGTGGCCACCGCGCCGGCCGTGAATCCGCTGCCGGCCAGCCCTGTGCCGGTGCTCAGGATCAACTCGCCGAGCGCGACGATGAAGATCGCCCGATGCCGCTCGGAGAGATGCACCCCGGTGAAGATCTGGCTGGCAAGCTCGGTACGCCCCAGCCTCGGCGTCGGCCAACCGATCCGGGCCGAGCCGAGGTCGACCGCCACCGCGAGAGACCAGAGCACCAGTCGGGCCGTCCCGTCCACGAACACCCCGGCCACCCAGGGCGTCACGGTGACGCCGAACCAGAAGAACACCCGGATGCTCCTGGCCTGGATCGGCTGGTTCACCCGGGTGCCGGGGATCAGGACGGCGTCGCGGACCAGGTGGATGCCGAAGTAGGCCGCGACGAAGAGCCACCCGTACCGACCGAAGGCGTACGGCGTCGCGATCGCCATCAGCAGGGTGCCGAGCATGACCAGCAGGGCGGTCGCCTGGATGATCGGCAGTCGGGGATTGAACAGGTCGGTGAGCCACGCGGTCAGCACCCAGACCCACCAGGCGGCCAGCAGCAGGACGGCGGTCTGCGCCGCACCCCGGACGGTGAGGTTCTCGGCCAGGCTGGCAGCGAGCCGGGAGAACATGAAGATGTAGACGAGATCGAAGAAGAGTTCCAGGAAGGTCGGGTGTTCCGGCTCGCCGCGGCGGCGGAGGATCCGGGGGAGCGGAGCGGATGTCACTGCGCTGCCTCCTGTGCCACCCCACGCCCTGCCCGACCTGCGCACCCGCCACGCTACCGACAGTGCGGTCTCCGGTGGCCGGAACCGGCTCGGCCCGAACGGTCGGGGCCGCGGACGTGAAACGGCCCCCCGCCAACGCTGAGCGTCGGCAGGGGGCCGTCCTACGAGCAGTGGATCAGCGGAGCCAGGGGATGTTGCGGTCGAGCAGACCGCGCTCCTTGAGCTCCTTGCGCAGCGGGATCTCGTCGTCGACGTACCCGTCCCAGTTGATGCCCCAGTAGTTGGCGGTGTGGGTGCCCTCGCCGATCAGCTGGCGCTGAACGGGGGTGCGGTTGCGGTACCACTCGCCGTTCACGTCGGGGTGCAGCTCGTCCAGCGGACGGATCCACCGGTAGGTGTAGCCGACGAAGAGCATCTTGCGGGTGATGGTCGACAGGTTCGTCGACCGCGAGTGCCACTGCCGGCGGTCGAAGATGAAGGCGTCGCCCGGGTTGGCGGTGATCTCCACCGTGCCCTCCGGGTCGGGGTTCTGCACTGTGAGGTCCGCCGGCCGGGGCAGCGAGTTCTTCAGGTGGCTGCCCGGGATGACCTTGGTGGCGCCGCGGCCGGTCTCGGAGAGGTCCGACAGCACGTACGCGACCTTCAGCGAGAACATCGGCCGAGGCAGGTTCGGGTCCATCGTCTCCGGGTCGGAGTTCTGCCGGTACCCGTCCTGGTGCCAACCCCAGTACGGCTTCTCCGGCTCGGCGGCCGGCGGGGTGACGTCCAGGTGGTTGTGGTGGGTGTAGATGTTCCAGCCGGCCAGCCCCCACATGTACGGGAAGGCGATCGGGTGGGTCAGCAGCTCACCGAAGAGCTCGTCGCGCTCCAGGAAGCCCAGCAGGTGCAGGGTGCCGTCCTTCTTGGTGGTGCCCTTGGCCTGCTCCTCCGCGTAGACGCGGTCGACCGCCGCCTCCAGCGCCGCCCGGTGGTCCTCCGTCAGGACGTTGCGCAGCAGGAGGAAACCCTGCTCGTGGAACTCCTTGCGGTCAATGTCGCTGATCGGTTCGTAACCGGTCCGGTCGCCGTAATCGAACACCGCGTCGTACCCCTCCCCATGAGGTGAAACCTTTTCTGGCACAGGCCGCCGATCGTAACGCGGCGGCCCAGGCATCGGGGAGGGTGTGGTGCGGGATTGGGCCACGGCGGGACCCCACGCAGCGAGAGAAACGCACAGAGTGAGATCGGAGTGATCAATAGTGCGATTCGGTGGGCATTGCCCGATTGTGCGGTGACTGCCGGTTAAGAGATCCGGGTCGGTCAACCCTCGTTGAACACCTCGGCGACCACCTGGCCGGCGGGGTTCTGCCGGCCGTCCACCCGGCCCCACGAGCCGTCGCGGGCCGTCCACTCCAGGTCGCCGAAGCGGACCCGCTTCACACCGTGGTCCTGGGCGTGCGAGACCAACCAGTGCGCGTACCGCCAGCCGTCACGCTGGTCGCCCGGAGTCACCGCCAGCCCGGTCGGGTCGGTCGGGTCGGTGCCCTTGAGCCCCCAGTCGAGCACCAGGTTGCGGGTCAGTTGCGCGGCCGCCGCCGCGCCGTGCATCGCCGGGGTGCGTCCCACCGAGCAGGCGACCGCGCCGCTGGCGTCGCCGAGCAGGGCCCGGCTGAGCACCTCGGAGTCGTCTGCCCACTTCTGGTACGCCTCGGGGAACGCCGAGCGCTGCACCCGCTGGGCGGCGTCGGTGACCCGCATCTCCTCCCAGCCGCGCACCTTCTTGAGGGCCGCGTAGAACCGGTTGGCCGCGTAACGCGGGTCGCGGATCTGCGCCGGAGTGCCCCAGCCCTGGCTTGGCCGCTGCTGGAACAGGCCGATCGAGTCGCGGTCGCCGTTGGCGAGGTTGCGCAGCCCGGACTCCTGGTACGCGGTGGCGAGCGCGACCACGACGGCCCGCTCGGGCATTCCACGCTTCGCGCCGATCGCGGCGATGGTCGCCGCGTTGGCCATCTGGTCGGCGTCCAGGGCGACCCGTCCGTCGGCCTGCACTGTGCACTTCCGCGTCACCAGCGGCAACGTGAGGTTGTCGCCGACCTGCCGTACGACGAGCCAGATCGCGATCACGGCGACGAGGATGAGCACCACTCCACCCGCCACGGTTGCCCGAGTTCGCACCCACACCCCCAGATCGACAGTTCGCCAAGCGTACGTCCCCGCAGGCCCTTCCCGGGTCGTCCGAGTGGTTCGGGCCCAACCTGGCCGACTCCGACCGGTTCGGGGTCGGCTCCGCTGTCGCGTACCGGTTGGCGACGTTCCCGCTCCGGTGGCGATCTCACCTGCCAGTCGTTCTGTCGCCCTTCCCGGTGCGGGCTGTCGTGACGGGGGCGCCGCCGAACGACGGTGGCACCCCGATCATCAGTCGTCGAGAGCGGGCACCCAGCGCGCCGGTCGCTTCTCGCGGAACGCGGTGACCCCCTCGCGCCCCTCGTCGGAGAGGAAGAAACCGGTCGAGACGGCGGAGAGTCGGGCCAGGTCGGCGCGCAGCTCGGCGGTACCCGGTCGGCGCAGCAGCTCCTTGGCGCCGGCCAGCGCCCCGGGCGCGCCGCGCACCAGCGAGTCGCAGTAGCCCCGTACCGCGCCGTCCAACCCGTCCGCCGGGACCGAGGCCGTCACCAGGCCGATCTCGGCGGCCCGGCGACCGTCGAAGGTGTCGCCGGTCAGGTACAGCTCGGCGGCGGCGCGGGGGTGCAGCCGGGGCAGCACTGTCGCCGAGATGACCGCCGGGATCACCCCGATGCGTACCTCGGTGAACGCGAACGTCGCCTCGTCGGCGCAGACCGCCAGGTCGGCGGCGGCGATCAGGCCCAGCCCACCGGCCCGCGCCGGCCCGCCGACCCGAGCCAGCACCGGCTTCGGGCACTCCCACAGCGCCGCGAGCACGTCACCCAGCATTCCGGCCGGCACAGTCCCGCTGGCGTACGCCGCGGCGGTCTCCTTCAGGTCCGCGCCGGAGCAGAAGACCGGGCCGGTGTGGTCGAGCACGATCACGCGGACCGCCTCGTCGGCGACCGCGTCCGCCAGCCCGGCCAGCAGTTGGGTCATCAGGCCGGTGGAGAGCGCGTTGCGGTTGTGCGGGCTGTCCAGGGTGAGGGTGGTCACCCCACGGGCCGTGGCGACCCGCACGAGGACGTCGGGAGAGGTCATGCCGGGCACACTAGTGGCCATGCCCGGCGTCCTTCCAGATGGTGAGACCGTCCCCGTCGACGGATCGTTGCCCGCCACCGCCACCGCGGCGGTCGGCGCGCGCGGCTTCGGCGTGTACGTGCACGTGCCGTTCTGCGCCAGTCGCTGCGGATACTGCGACTTCAACACCTACACCGCCGCCGAACTGGGCGGCGGTGCCAGCCGCGAGGGGTACGCGGACACGGTGCTGGCCGAGCTGAGGCTCGCCGCCCGGGTGCTCGGCGACACCCCGCCGCCCCGGGTCGACACCGTCTTCGTCGGTGGCGGCACGCCCACCCTGCTCCCCGCCGACGACCTGGCCCGCATCCTCGACGGCATCGACCGCACCTGGGGGCTGGCCGCCGACGCCGAGGTGACCACCGAGGCCAACCCCGAGTCGGTCACGCCGGAATCGTTGAAGCTGCTGCGGGCCGCCGGCTACACCCGGATCTCGCTGGGCATGCAGTCCGCCTCCCCGGGGGTGCTGGCGATCCTGGACCGCAAACACAGCGCCGGCCGGGCCACCGCCGCCGCCCTGGAGGCGCGCGACGCCGGGTTCGAGCACGTCAACCTGGACCTGATCTACGGCACCCCGGGGGAGCGGGCCGAGGACTTCGCCGCCTCGCTGGAGCAGGTCGTCGCCGCCGGGGTGGACCACGTCAGCGCCTACGCCCTGATCGTCGAGGACGGCACCCGGCTCGCCGCCCGGATGCGACGCGGCGAGCTGGCGTACCCCAGTGACGACGTGGCCGCGGACCGCTACCTGGCCGCGGAGGCCGCGCTCGACGCGGCCGGTCTCTCCTGGTACGAGGTCTCCAACTGGGCCCGCACCGAGGAGGCCCGCTGCCGGCACAACCTGCTCTACTGGACCGGCGCGGACTGGTGGGGGCTGGGGCCGGGGGCGCACAGCCACGTGGGTGGGGTGCGCTGGTGGAACGTGAAACACCCCTCGGCGTACGCCCAGCGGTTGGCCGCCGGCGCGTCTCCCGGCCTGGCCCGGGAGGTGCTGACTGTCGACGAGGCGCACATGGAGGACGTGATGCTCCGGCTGCGGCTGGCCAGCGGCCTCCCGTTGGCGGTGCTCGATGCCACCGGCCGGGCCGGCGCCGAGCGGGCGCTGGCCGGCGGTCTACTGGCCGCCGACGAGTACGCCGCCGGCCGGGCGGTGCTCACACTGCGCGGGCGGCTGCTCGCCGACGCGGTCGTCCGCGATCTGCTGCCCTGAGTGGCCCACCGCCCCCGGGGCCGGGACAGCGGCGAACCGGTCCGGCCGGGGGAGCGGCCGGCCCGGTTCACTTGATGAAGTTGGCAGTCATCGGGTAGCGGTACGGGGTGCCCTCGTTGGCCTTGATGCCGGCGATGATCCCGAACAGGATCTGGATCACCACGACGGCGATGCTGGGCAGGAAGAGCAGGCACCAGCTCACGAAGAGCAGCACGAACGCGATGATCGACCAGAGGATCTGGAAGTTCAGGGCGGCGAGGGCGTGCGCCCGGACGGTCGGCGACTGCTGGCCGCGGGCCAGGTAGGCGATCAGCGGGGCGACGAAGCCCAGCGGACCGAAGCTGACCAGCGCGCCGAGAGCGCCGCCGAAGTGCGCGACCAACGCCCAGGTCTTGTCCTCGTTGTTGGCGTAGCCGCCGCCGGGGCCGCCGTAGGCCCCACCGGCCGGATAGCCGCCGGGCGGTGGGTAGCCCCCGGGCGGGGGGTAGCCGCCTGCCGGAGGGTAGCCGCCTGACGGCGGTTGGTCACCGGTGGGCGGCGGATAGCCACCGGCCGGGGGATAGCCGGCCGGGCCGGGCGCCCCGGACAGTGGTGCGGTGGGTGGCTCGGCCGACGGGGACGGGCCTGGGGAGGTGGGCTCCGGCGGGTAGTTGCCGGGGTCGCCCGACCCGGGAGGGCGAGGAGGTTCAGTCATGGATGTCACGGTAGGTGCCAGTGGCAACGCCGCACCAGAGCGACACCGCCCGGCAGTGTGGGCCGATCGGCCCAACGCCGGTGGCGTGGGCCGCACCGACGGGTGGCCGTTGATCATCGCGTCGGGGGGCCCGCCGACGTAGACTGGCACTCGTTACAGTCGAGTGCCAGGACGGCTCGGCCGGCCCAGAGCGCCGGCGGCCGACGTGCGACAGGAGGTGCGGAGGATGGGTCTCGACGACCGGAAACTCGCAGTGCTCCGCGCCATCGTCGAAGACTACGTCTCCACCCAGGAGCCGGTCGGCAGCAAGGCGCTGGTCGAGCGGCACCAGCTCGGGGTCTCCCCGGCCACGGTCCGCAACGACATGGCCGTGCTGGAGGAGGAGGGCTACATCCGGCAGCCGCACACCAGTGCCGGCCGGGTGCCCACCGACCGCGGCTACCGCCTCTTCGTCGACCGGTTGTCCCGGGTCAAGCCGCTCAGCCCGGCCGAGCGCCGGGCCATCGAGCGATTCCTGGTCGGCGCTGTCGACCTCGACGACGTGGTGCACCGCACAGTGCGGTTGCTCGCCCAGCTGACCCGGCAGGTCGCCGTCGTGCAGTACCCGAGCCTGGCCCGCTCCTCGGTGCGTCACCTGGAGCTGGTGCCGATCTCCACCACCCGGCTGATGCTCGTCATGATCGCCGACACCGGGCGGGTGGAGCAGCGACTCGTGGAGCTGCCCGGGCCGGTGCCCGCCGCCGACGTCACCGACCTGCGCCGCCTGATCAACGAGAAGCTCGCCAACGCCCGGCTGTCCGAGACGCCACCGCTGGTGCAGGCGCTGGTCGAGGAAGCGCCGACCGGCCTGCGTCCGACAATGACCACGCTCGCCACCGTCCTGCTGGAGACGCTCGTCGAGCGGCACGAGGAGCGGATCGCGCTCGCCGGCACCGCGAACCTCACCCGGGGTGGCCTGCTCGACTTCCAGGGCTCCCTGCGGCCGATCCTCGAGGCTCTGGAGGAGGAGGTCGTGCTGCTCAAGCTCATCGGTGAGACCGAGCCGAGCACGACCCGGGTGCTGATCGGCGACGAGAACGAGTTCGACAACCTGCGCGCCGCCTCGGTGGTCAGCACCGGGTACGGCCCGGGCACCACCATCGTGGGCGGCCTGGGGGTGCTGGGGCCCACCCGGATGGACTACCCCGGCAACATCGCCACGGTACGCGCCGTGGCACGCTACGTGGGCGAGTTGCTGGCCCAGAACTGATTGGTCAGGGCCGATGCGGCCGGCTGCGGCCGCCGACCGGCGCAACGCGAGACGAACATGAGGACACGGAACGCAGTGGCCAGGGACTACTACGGCATTCTCGGTGTGAGCCGGGAAGCCTCCGACGACGAGATCAAGCGCGCCTACCGCAAGCTGGCGCGTCAGTTCCACCCGGACGTCAATCCGGACCCGGAGGCTCAGGAGAAGTTCAAGGACATCAACGCCGCGTACGAGGTCCTCTCGGACGACCGTAAGCGGCAGATCGTCGACCTGGGTGGCGACCCGCTCGCCCCGGGTGGCGGCGGCGCCGGCGGCCCGGGTGGCCCCGGAGGCGCCGGCCCGTTCGTCGGTTTCCAGGACATCATGGACGCGTTCTTCGGCGGTGCCGGAGGTGGCGCCCGTGGCCCACGGCCGCGTACCCGCCCGGGCGCCGACGCGATCCTGCGGCTCGAACTCGACCTGCACGAGACGGCCTTCGGCGTCGAGGCTCCGATCACCGTCGACACCGCAGTGCTCTGCACCACCTGCTCCGGCGCTGGCACGGCCGCCGGCACGCACCTGGCGACCTGCGAGGCGTGCGGCGGTCGGGGCGAGGTGCAGTCGGTGCAGCGCACCTTCCTCGGCCAGGTGGTCTCCGCCCGGCCGTGCACCGTGTGCCAGGGCTACGGCACCACCATCCCGCACCCCTGCCCCACCTGCGCCGGCGACGGCCGGGTGCGGACCCGCCGTTCGCTGACCGTCAAGATCCCGGCCGGCGTCGAGGACGGCATGCGGATCCGGCTGGCCCAGCAGGGCGAGGTGGGCCCCGGCGGCGGCACCGCCGGCGACCTCTACGTGGAGATCCACGAGCGGCCGCACGACGTGTACTCCCGCAAGGGCGACGACCTGCACTGCCGGGTCACAGTGCCGATGACGGCGGCGGCGCTGGGCACCCGGCTGACCATCAAGACGCTGGACAGCGAAGAAACCGTCGACGTCAAGGCCGGCACCCAGCCGGCCAGCACGCTGCGACTGCGCGCCCGGGGCGTGCCGCACCTGCGCGGCACCGGCCGAGGCGACCTCTACGTGCACCTGGACGTGCGGACGCCGACCAAGCTCGACCCGGACCAGGAGAAGATGCTGCGCGACTTCGCCAAGACCCGTGGTGAGGAGGTCGCCGAGCTGTCCAAGCAGGGCGGCTTCTTCTCCCGGATGCGCGACGCGTTCAACGGGCACGCCTGAGGTGTCCGCACCGCTGTTCCTGGTGGAGGCGCTGCCCACCGGCGACGCGCTGACCCTGGACGGCCCGGAGGGGCACCACGCCGCCACCGTGCAGCGGTTGCGCGTCGGCGAGGAGCTGCTGCTCGCCGACGGCCGGGGCGGCACCTCCGCCGCCGTGGTCACGGCCGTCGGCCGGGGCAGCCTGGAGGTCACCATCACCTCCCGGGGGTACGCGGACGCGCCCGTACCCCGTCTGGTGACAGTGCAGGGCATCGCCAAGGGCGACCGGGGTGAACTGGCCGTGCAGGCGATGACCGAGGTCGGGGTGGACGAGATCGTGCCCTGGGCGGCCTCGCGTTCGGTGACCCAGTGGCGCGGCGACCGGGGCGTACGCGCCCGGGAGAAGTGGGTGGCCACCGCCCGGGAGGCGGCCAAGCAGGCCCGCCGGCCGTGGCTGCCGGTGGTGGCCGGTGCGCCGGACGAGTCCACTGCCACTGTGGCCCGTCGGATCGCCGGTGCCGCCGCCGCGTTCGTGCTGCACGAGGAGGCCGAAGACCGGCTCACCACCGCCGAGCTGCCCTCCACCGGAGAGATCGTGCTGGTGGTCGGCCCGGAGGGTGGCATCGCCCCGGCCGAGCTGACCGCCTTCGCCGAGGCCGGCGGGCGACCCGTACGCCTCGGACCGGCCGTGCTGCGCACCTCCACCGCCGGGGTGGCGGCCCTCAGCGTGCTCGCCGCCCGCCTCGGCCGCTGGTGACAGCGGGCTTTGGCTGGGTTCAGGGCCGGGGAAACGCTGGCACCACCTCTTCCTCCGGCCCCAGGTTCAGCCCGGCCGGCCCGATGATCTGCGGGTCCGGTGCGCCGACCTCGCCTGGAGCAGCCGCTTGTCGCGGTCGTACTCTTCGCGGTCCAGTCGCTCGTCGTACGGGTAGTCCTCGCGCCAGGTCTCGACGGGGGTGCCGTCGGGGCGGAGCAGGACAGGATCGTCGTCGTGGCCATCGGCCACCCGGTAGTCGGCGGTGAGGTCCAGCAGCGCGAGGTCGGCCATGTCGGTGGGACTTACCCTCCCGCGAACCGCCAACCACCTCCCCGGCCGGGTGATCCGCCGGCGGTCGCACGAGAGCCCGCCGCGGACGGTCCAATGGCTGACAATCGATCAACCCTTGTGGATGGTCGCGCGTACCCTGGCGCGGTGCTCGCTGCCGAGGCTCCGAAGATCACCGACTGGATGCAGGCGTGGGGAAGTGTCGTCGGCCTGCTGCTGTCGGGTCTTGCCGCAATGGCCACCTGGCTGCTCTTTCGCCATGAGATCCAGGTGCGGCGAGAAGAACAACGCGACAATGAGGCAGCTCAGGCGCGGCTGATCGTTCCGGTGTTGAACGACCTGCCTCGGGGTCTTGATGAGGTGCGAAGCTTCACGATTGCAAATTACAGTGGCGTGCCGTTCTATGACCTTCGGGTCATGCTCCTCTGGAGGGAGCGGTTGATAGGCAAATATCCGTCCGCTCTCCACGTCCTGATGGAAGAGGTCGCGGGGAGCTTCTCCTATCTGGCGGTGCCAGGGGTTGACGTCGCGGGGATCGCCAAGACCGGCGATCTGGCCATCGGAGTCTATTTCACCGACGCTTCTGGTTTGCGCTGGAGCAAACTCAACCGTGAGCCACCGACTCGGGTGCAAAGCCATGACCGCTGGAGCCAAATTACTGGTCGTGAACAGCAACGTGCAGCGGCGAGAGCGAGGCTGGAAAAGGAGATGACGCTGCGGGCGATGGCCCGTCGAAACAAATCAAGGTTCCGGTTTGCAGCCTCGATCGCCGCAGTTGTTGCTGTGGCGGTCTTCCTGGCCATCCTCATCTACAGGTAGGCACGCCTACCACGTCACTGTCACCCGCTTCGCGTTGTCGGGTCAGCTGCGCAGGTAGGACGCCCCGTTGAGGTCGACGATCGTGCCGGAGGCCCACTCGGCCTGCGGCGAGGCCAGCCAGTGGACGGCGGCGGCGATCTCCTCCGGTTGGCCCACCCGGTCGAACGGGCTCTGTGCCCGGATGGCCGCGCCCCGCTCGCCGCGCAGGTGTTCGGTGGTCATGTCGGTCGCCACGAAGCCCGGCGCGACGGTGGCGACAGTGATGCCGTACGGCGCGAGCGCCACGGCGAGGGACTGGCCCAGCGCGTTCAGCCCCGCCTTGCTGGCGCCGTACGCCGGCTGCTCCGGCTCGCCGCGGAACGCGCCACGGGACGAGACGTTGACGATCCGCCCGCCGCGTTCGCGCATGTGCTGGGCGGCGCACCAGGTGGCGTTACCGGCGCCGGTCAGGTTGGTCTCCAGCACCTGCCGCCAGCGCTGCTGCCACTCCTCGTACGAGGCGCCGAAGATCGGGTGCGGGTCGTCGCGGTCGCCGTACGTCCCGGCGTTGTTGACAAGCACGTCCAGCCCGCCGAGCAGTTCGGCGGCCCGGTCGACCATGACCCGGACCGCGTCCGGATCGGTGAGGTCGGCGCGGACCACCACGTGCCCGGTGCCCGGCAGCTGCGCGCGCAGTTCCTCGGCCGCGTCGGCGGAGTCGCGGTGGTGGATGGCCACCCTGTCGCCGCCGGCCGCGAACGCCTTCGCCACCGCGCGGCCGATCCCGCGCGAGGCCCCGGTCACGAGTACCGCCCGATCCGTCATGCCGGCCATCCTGCCTCAGCCGTGCCTCCCCTGCTAACGGGCCGGCGGCGCATGCTGCACCGGAGCACCCCCGGCCCGTTAGTCCTTACACTGCCCCGATGGAATCCGACTGCCTGTTCTGCCGCATCGTCGCCGGGGAGATCCCGGCCACCGTGGTCCGGGAGACCGACACCACGCTCGCCTTCCGCGACATCGACCCGAAGGCGCCGGTGCACGTCCTGGTCATTCCGAAGGAGCACTACGCCGACGTCGCCACGCTCGCCCAGGGCGACCCGGCGCTGGCCGCCGACGTGCTGGCGACGTCCGCCGCCGTGGCCGAGGACGAGGGACTGCTCGGCGACGGCTTCCGGCTGATGTTCAACACCGGCGCGTACGGCGGGCAGGAGGTGTTCCACGTGCACGCGCACCTGCTCGGTGGTGCGCCGCTCGGCCCGATGCTCGCCCGGGACCTGGCGTGACCCCAGGTGCGGCGCCTGGCTCTCGGGTGAACGAGCACCTGGACCGGTTGGTCCGGCGGGTGCAGGCCGACGCCCGGGTGCCCGCGGTGTCGGCGGCACTGCACCGGGCAGACCGACCGCTCTGGAGCCGCACCGTCGGCGAGACCGGCACCGACAGCCCCCTGGGCGTGGGCACCCAGTTCCGGATCGGCTCGATCACCAAGACGTTCACCGCGGTGCTGGTCCTGCAGTGCCGCGACGACGGGTTGCTGGACCTGGACGACCCGGTGGGCCGGCACCTGGACCTCCCGGCGCACGGCGAGCTGACCGTACGCCGGTTGCTGTCGCACACCGGTGGGCTGCAACGCGAGCCGTTCGGTGATGTGTGGGACAGCCTGCGCGCGCCGGACGACCACCAACTGGTCGCCGAGCTGGATCGGGCCGAGCGGGTGCTGCCGGCCGGCCGGCGGTTCCACTACTCCAACCTGGGCGTGGCCGTGCTCGGCCAACTCGTCGCCCGGCTCCGGGGCGGCAGCTGGGCGCAGGCGCTCGCCGAGCGGATCCTGACGCCGTTGGGGCTGACCGACACCACTGTGACCCCACGGCCGACGGCGGCCACCGGGTTCCTGGTCGACGCGTACTCCGACGAGGCGCACCCGGAACCGCCGACCGACTTCGGCGCGGTCGGCCCGGCCGCCCAGCTCTGGAGCACCGCTACCGACATGGCCCGCTGGGCGGCGTTCCTGGCCGACCCGGTGGCGCTGGACCCGGCCGGCGCGGTCCTCGCCCCGGCCACCCTGGACGAGATGCGCTGGCCGCTGACCACCACCGACGAGACGCTCTGGGGCGCGGGCTTCGGGCTCGGGCTGATCCTGATCCCGCAGGGGGAACGGGTGATGCACGTGGGGCACGACGGGGCGATGCCCGGGTTCCTCGCCGGGGCGTACGGCCGCCGCGGCGGTGACGGCACACCCGGCGCGATGGGCGCCGCGGTGCTCGGCTCGTCCGGCACGGCGAGCGAACTGTTCGACCTGTCGCACCGGCTGCTCGCCGCCGCGGTCGAGCACGACCCGGCCGAGATCGAGCCCTGGCGGCCCGGCGCACCCGCGCCGGCGGCCCTGCGGGGTGTGCTCGGTCGCTGGTGGGGCGAGGGCTCCGAGTACGTCTTCTCCTGGCACGACGGCACCCTCCGAGCGCGTGGGGTCGGTGACCCGGCCGGACGTCCGCCGGCGATCTTCACGCCGCTGGCGGACCAGCCGGACGTGTTCCGGGTGGTCTCCGGTCGGGAGGTCGGTGAGCTGCTGCGGCTGACCCGGGACGGGGCCGGCGCGGTGGTCCGGATGCACTGGGCGACCTACCGGTTCACCCGCCACCAGGAGACCTTCGACAGGTACGACTTCCGGGCCGGGAGTTGATCGCGGCCAGCGGAAATGGGCGCGATGCGGCCCGCGTTGAACCGATACGATGGGTGTAACGTCCGCACGCCAGGCCAGGAGGCCGGCGCCGAGATCGAGAGCAGGTGGCGCAGGGCCCTTCGGCCCAACCTATGACCGGCACCCCACCTCCCGGCCCGCCCCGGGTGCAGACCAGGATCACCGTGCCCGACCCGAAGATCATGGTCAATCTGCTCGGCGCAGGCGACGAGATCCTCAGACTCGTCGAACGCTCGGTCACCAGTGACGTGCACGTCCGCGGCAACGAGATCACCATCACCGGTGACCCTGCGGACAACGCCCTCGCCGAGCGGGTCTTCAGCGAGCTCCTCGAACTCATCGAGAAAGGCGAGACCCTGACCACTGACGCCGTCCGGCGTACCGTCGGCATGCTCGAGCAGGGCAGCGCCGAGCGGCCCGCCGAGGTCCTGACACTCAACATCCTCTCCCGGCGCGGGCGCACCATCCGCCCCAAGACGCTCGGGCAGAAGAAGTACGTCGACGCGATCGACACCCACACCATCGTCTTCGGCATCGGCCCGGCCGGCACCGGAAAGACCTACCTGGCGATGGCGAAGGCAGTCCAGGCGTTGCAGGCCAAGCAGGTCAACCGGATCATCCTCACCCGGCCGGCGGTCGAGGCGGGCGAGCGACTGGGCTTCCTGCCCGGCACGCTCAACGAGAAGATCGACCCGTACCTGCGCCCGCTCTACGACGCGCTGCACGAGATGCTCGACCCGGAGACGATCCCGAAGCTGATGGCCCAGGGCACGATCGAGGTCGCCCCGCTGGCCTACATGCGGGGTCGTACGCTCTCTGACGCGTTCATCATCCTGGACGAGGCGCAGAACACGACGCCCGAGCAGATGAAGATGTTCCTCACCCGACTCGGCTTCAACTCCAAGATCGTCGTGACCGGTGACATCACCCAGGTGGACCTTCCCGGCGGGACGAGCAGCGGCCTGCGGGTGGTTCGGGAGATCCTGGAAAACGTCGATGACGTGCACTTTTCCCAGTTGTCCAGCTCCGACGTGGTCCGCCACCAGCTGGTCGGGGAGATCGTCGACGCGTACGCCCGCTGGGACGCCGAGCGGGAGAACCAGCAGGCGCAGGGCGTTCACGCCGTGCCTGGGCGACCCGCCCAGGGCGGCCGGGCCGGCCGCCGCCGCTAAAGCAGAGGAAAGCAGTTGTCCATCGAGATCGCCAACGAGTCCGGCGTCGACGTCGACACCGACGCCGTGCTCGCCGTCGCCCGGCACGCCCTCGACGAGATGGGGGTCAACCCCCTCGCCGAGCTGTCAGTGCTGCTTGTCGACATCGACTACATGACCGAGCTGAACCACCGCTGGATGGGTGGCGACGGCCCGACCGACGTGCTCGCCTTCCCCATGGACGAGGGCAGCGTCGACCACGGCCCGGGTGAGTCCGCACCGGCCGGCGGCGAGCCCGCACTGCTCGGCGACATCGTGCTCTGCCCGGAGGTGGCGGCCAAGCAGGCGGCGACCGCCGGGCACGCACCGGCCGACGAGCTGCACCTGCTCACCGTGCACGGTGTGCTGCACCTGCTCGGCTACGACCACGCCGAGCCGGAGGAGGAGCGGGAGATGTTCGCACTCCAGGCTCGGCTGCTGGCGAGCTGGCGGTCGACCCGCACCCAGTGATGTCCACTCCTCCGTTACTCGCGGCCGGCGCCACCGCCGGCCTTCCCGACTTTCAGCTGATCGTCTTCGCGGCCGGTCTGGTGGTGCTGGCCGGCCTGATCGCGATGACCGAGGCGGCCCTCGCCGCGGTCTCACCGGCCCGAGCCGCCGAGCTGGCCCGCGACGGCGTGCGCGGCGCCCGTACCCTCCAGGTCGTGGCCGGCGACGTCGTCCGGCACCTCAACCTGCTCCTGCTGTTGCGGCTGCTCGCCGAGCTGACCGCCACCACACTGGTGGCGCTCGTGGCGGTGGACAGCTTCGGCGCCGGCTGGCGGGCCGCGCTGGTGACCGCCGGCGCGATGACAGTGGTCAGCTTCGTGGTGGTGGGCGTCGCACCACGCACCATCGGCCGGCAGCACGCCTACGCCGTGGGTCGTGCGGTGGCGCCGCTGGTCCGCTGGCTGGGCCGGGCGCTCAACCCGCTCGCGTCGCTGCTGATCCTGATCGGCAACGCGGTCACCCCGGGGCGCGGCTTCCGGGAGGGTCCGTTCGCCACCCAGGTGGAGCTGCGGGAGCTGGTCGACCTCGCCGAGCAGCGCGGCGTGGTCGAGCACGGCGAACGCCAGATGATCCACTCCGTCTTCGCGCTCGGCGACACCATCGCCCGTGAGGTGATGGTGCCGCGTACCGAGATGGTGTGGATCGAGGAGGGCAAGACGCTCGCGCAGGCGCTGGCGCTCTTCCTGCGCTCCGGTTTCTCCCGCATCCCGGTGATCGGCGAGAGCGTCGACGACGTGCTGGGGGTGCTCTACCTCAAGGATCTGATCCGGCGCTCCCGTGGCGGGGACCCGGGGGCCGAGCAGTTGCCGGTGGCCGAGCTGATGCGCCCGGCGACCTTCGTACCGGAGTCCAAGCCGGTCGACGACCTGCTGTCCGAGATGCAGGCGGCCCGCAACCACCTGGTCATCGTGGTCGACGAGTACGGCGGCACCGGCGGTCTGGTCACCATCGAGGACATCCTCGAGGAGATCGTCGGCGAGATCACCGACGAGTACGATGTCGAGCGCCCGCCCGTCGAACGTCTGGCGGACTCCTCGGTGCGGGTGACCGCTCGCCTGCCGGTGGAGAATCTCGGCGAGATGTTCGACGCCGACCTGCCCACCGACGAGGTGGAGACGGTCGGCGGTCTGCTCGCCCAGTCGCTGGGGCGGGTGCCGATCCCGGGTGCCGAGGCCGAGGTCGCCGGTCTCCGCCTGGTCGCCGAGGGCACCACCGGCCGGCGCAACCGGATCGACACCGTCCTGGTCAGTCGGGTGGAGCCGGGCGATGAGCAGGACACCGCGGGGCGCGGCGAGCACACCGGCCCCGGGGACGACACTGACAACTATCGAGACGACGAGAGGCAACCCGCCGATGCCTGACACACCCGCCGCGCCTGCCGCCCGGCCCACCCCCACCGCGTCGGGCGCGCTGAGCGCCGAGGACGGCAAGCTCGTCGTCCTGGCCCGGGGAGCCCGCGCGCGGGTCGGCGCCGTCGAGGGCGCCGCGGTCCGCGACCAGGACGGCCGGACGTACGCGGCGGCCAGTGTCGCGCTGCCGTCGCTGACGCTCACCGCGTTGCAGCTGGCGGTCGCTTCGGCAGTGGCGGCCGGGGCGAGTCGGCTGGAGGCGGCGGTGGTGGTGACCGAGGCGTCGACGCTGGATGGTGCCGGGCACGCTGCGGTACGGGACCTCGCGGTGGACGCACCGGTCCACGTGGCCGCTCCGGACGGCACGGTCCTCGGCACGGTGACCCAGTGAGCCCGGTGCAGGATCCGCAGGCGCGTCCGTACCGGGCCGGGTTCGGCTGCTTCGTCGGTCGCCCCAACGCCGGCAAGTCGACGCTGACGAACGCCATCGTCGGCACCAAGATCGCCATCACCTCGAACAAGCCGCAGACCACCCGGCACGTCATCCGGGCGGTGCTGCACCGACCGGAGTCGCAGCTGGTCCTCGTCGACACGCCGGGCCTGCACCGCCCCCGTACGCTGCTCGGCGAACGCCTCAACGACCTGGTCCGGTCCACCTGGACCGAGGTCGATGTGATCGGCCTGTGCATCCCCGCCGACGAGCCGGTCGGGCGCGGTGACCGGTTCATCACCGGCGAGTTGGCCGAGTTGAAGGCGACAGTGCTGGCGGTGGTCACCAAGACCGACCTGGTGGACAAGCGTCGCCTGGCGGAGCAGCTGCTGGCGGTCAGCAAGATGGGGGAGTTCGCCGAGATCGTGCCGGTGAGCGCGGTGTCCGGGCACCAGGTGGACACCCTCGTCGACGTGATGACCAAGTACCTGCCGCCGTCGCCGCAGCTCTACCCGGACGACATGCTCACCGACGATCCCGAGCAGGTGCTGGTCGCCGAGCTGATCCGGGAGGCCGCCTTGGAGGGGGTCCGCGACGAGCTGCCGCACTCCATCGCCGTGGTGGTGGAGGAGATGATCCCCGAGGGTCAGGTCATGAAGATCTACGCCGACCTGTACGTGGAGCGGCCCAGCCAGAAGGCCATCGTGCTCGGGCACAAGGCGAGCCGGCTCAAGGAGGTCGGCACCAACGCCCGCAAGCAGATCGAGGAGCTGCTCGGCGGTCGGGTCTACCTCGACCTGCACGTACGGGTGGCGAAGGATTGGCAGCGCGACCCGAGGCAACTGCGCAAGCTGGGCTTCTGACCCACCTCGTCTGCGGTGCCCGACCGGCGGCACTATCGCCTTCGGTCGGGCAGCCGGGGATGTTCACGCCCGGTCGAGGTAGCTGTCGTCTGGTGCGGGTGCCACGCAGGGTCGGGCCGACCGGGCGGTTGCCCTGCTCAACCGGCGGGCGCTCACCGTCCACCTCTGGCACATGCCGTTCGTGGTGGCGCTCACTCCGCTGGTCGACGTGGTGGGCTGGTCCCACCAGGACCCGGTGGGCCTGGCCATCCGGGTACTGCTGGTCTTCGCCCTGGTCGGGGCCAGCGTCGAGATCAACGCTCGCTGATCGTGAGGTTGCCGCTGTTGGCCGAACCGTCGAGCACCAGGGACGCCGCCGGGTTGTCGGCGACGGTGACGGTCTCGTCGCCGGAGTCGGCGTTGGACCGGACCCGGTAGCTGCCCTCCGGCACCACCAGCGTGACGTCACCGCTGGAGGCGTGGACCCGGGCCGAGGCGGGCTTGTCCAGCTCCACGTTGACATTGCCCGAGCTGGCCTCGGCGTCGACGGTGCCGCCCAGCCGGCGTGCCGTGATGTCTCCCGACGAGGCGCGCAGCCGTACCGCCGCGGTGGCCTCGTTCACCTCGATGTTGCCCGAGCGTGCCTCCACCCCGACCGCGCCCGACGCACCCGAGATCCGCACGTCGCCCGAGCTCACCTGCAGCTCCACGGTGCCGACCCGGCTCAGCTCGACGTTGCCGGAGCTGGTCTCGCCCTGCACCGCCACACCCTCCGGCACCGTCACCTCGTAGGAGATGCTGCACCGCGAGCCACAGTCGGTGTCCAGCACCAGCTCGCTGCCCTTGATCTCGTAGCGGGTGTTGTCCGGTTCACCGCCCTGGTAGCGAACCACTCGCTTGATCCGCACCTCGGACGCCGGGCCGGTGCCGCGGACCACCACGTCGCCCGAGCCCCCGGAGACCCGCACCGTGGTGATCCGGACCGCCTCGGTGTTGTCGTAGTCGAGCCGACGGAACGACAGGTTGTCGCACCCGGCGAGCACGATGAGGGTGGTGGCGAGCCCTAGCGCGACGGGAGCGGCGACGCGACGGCGGCGGGGGGTGGTGGTCGGGTGCAGTGCCATGACCAGCACGCTACGGCCGAGCACGAGGTGGCCGCATCGGGGTTCATCCGCGCTTGCACCCCGAACCAACCCTGATTTCACACCCCGAGGGAGAATGGCCCGATGGCCGGGTATCGCCGACAGCTCTACCGCGACGACGCGGTGGTGTTGCGTGTGCAGAAGCTCGGCGAGTCCGACCGGATCATCACCCTGCTCACCCGCCGGCACGGCCGGCTGCGCGCGGTGGCTCGAGGGATCCGCCGCACCACCAGCAAGTTCGGTGCCCGCCTGGAGCCGTTCGGCCACGTCGACCTCCAGCTCGCCGGTGACCCGAAGGGCAACCACGGCAGTTCTCTGCACACAGTGAGCCAGGTCGAGGGCATCGAGCTGTACGGCAAACGGTTCCTGGGCGACTATCCGCGCTACACGGCGGCCAGCGCGATCGCCGAGACCGCCGAGCGGCTGACCCCGGTGGAACGGGAGCCGTCGCTGCGGCTGTTCCAGCTCACCATCGGCGCGCTGAAGGCGCTGTCCCGGGGCGAGCACGCCACCACCCTGGTGCTCGACGCGTACCTGCTGCGCGGAATGTCCCTGGCCGGCTGGGCGCCGGCGCTGGTCGCCTGCGCGGTCTGCGGCACGCCCGGGCGGCACCGGGCGTTCTCGGTGCCGGCCGGCGGCGCGGTCTGCCCGGATTGTCGGCCTCCCGGGGCGGCTCATCCCGCCCCCGCCACCATCGATCTGATGTCCGCGCTGACCTCCGGCGACTGGGTGATCGCCGACGCCACCGACACCGCCGTACGTCGGGAGTGCAGCGGGCTTGTCGCGGCTCACCTGCAGTGGCACCTGGAGCGCGCGCTACGCTCGCTGCCGCTGGTCGACCGGGGTTCCTCGGCGGCCGGCACGGCCCCGCCGCCGGAGGGCACCGGGGCCGTGGTGCTCCGGCCACGTGGCGACGTCGAGGCTGGGGCGGACGGCGCGAACAGGGAGTGACCGAGTGATTCGATCGAAGAAGGCCGGCCGGCGCGAGCCGACGCCGCCGGTGCCACACCCGTCCGGGGCCCGCCCCCCGGCGCTGCCCACCGATGCGGTGCCGAAGCACGTGGCGGTGGTGATGGACGGCAACGGCCGCTGGGCCAAGGACCGCGGGCTGCCCCGCACCAAGGGGCACGAGGCGGGGGAGCACAGCCTCTTCGACACCATCGAGGGCGCCATCGAGATGGGCATCCCGTACCTGTCTGCGTACGCGTTCTCCACCGAGAACTGGCGGCGCTCGCCCGACGAGGTCCGGTTCCTGATGGGGTTCAACCGGGACGTGATCCGTCGCCGCCGTGACCAGTTGGTCGACCTGGGCGTACGGGTGGTGTGGTCGGGCCGGCCCGGTCGGCTGTGGAAGAGCGTCATCTCCGAGTTGCAGACCGCCGAGGAGATGTCCCGCGACAACTCGACGCTGACCCTGCAGTTCTGCGTCAACTACGGCGGGCAGGCCGAGATCGGTGACGCCGCCGCCGCGATCGCGCGGGACGTGGCGGCCGGCCGGCTGGATCCGGCGAAGGTCACCGAGAAGACCGTGGCGAAGTACCTCTACCACCCTGAGATCCCGGAGGTGGACCTGTTCCTGCGCCCCTCCGGGGAGGAGCGGATCTCCAACTTCCTGCTCTGGCAGACCGCGTACGCCGAGTTGGTCTTCCTGGACACGCTCTGGCCCGACTTCGACCGCCGCCACCTGTGGTACGCGTGTGAGTTGTACGCCCAGCGGGACCGACGCTTCGGCGGCGCGTTGCCCAACCCGGTCGCTCCGGTTATCTGAGCCGACGCGCTTACCCGCACGTCACTCTGGGTATCAGAGACGTCAGAAGCCACTGACGGAGGTGAACCCACATGATCCAGAAGCGCATTGCCCAGTGGGCGGTGATGGCTATCGCGGTGCCGCTGGCCGCGGCCGGCGCCCGCCGGCTCAGCCACACCCTGGAGGCCCGGCGTGGTCCCTCCGGGGCGACCCGGTTGCTGACCAAGGGTGCGGACCTGATCCGTCCCCAGAAGGCCAAGCGCCGCCGCTTCTTCTGACCAACCCACCCCAACTGTCTCCGGCGCCCCCCGCACCCTCGTGCGTGGGGCGCCGCCGCATCCCCGCCCCCGCCCCGCCCCCGCCCCGCCCATCGATCATGGAGTTGTGGTGGCCGGGTTAGGTGCTTTTGCGACTTATGTTCACCACCACAACTCCATGATCGACGCGACCCGGGGGCGGGTGCGCGGCCGGTGGGGCGGGTTGGGGTGAGTGTGCTCGTTTCGGGGTCCTGCGCAAGGGTGGCGGGTAGGGTCCGGAGGTGGTGGGACGACGGCGGTTGGGGGGCAGATGCGCGATCTCCGCTTTAAGATGATCATGGCGTTGAACGCCGCCGACCTGGGCGACCCGATGTGCGAGCAGGCGGCCGAAATCTGTGCCGAGATCGCCGAGCAGCACTGCGCCGAGTTCGGCCACACACCGCAGTTGCGCACCGGTGAGATCGCCGAACTGGCCACCGGCGAGCCGGCCCTGACCTGGGCGCCGTCGACCCCCGACGCCGGGCAGCGTGCCTGGTGACCGCGCCCGCACCTGCTGTTGACATCCGTCGTGCCGATGATCGCTTCGCCACCCGGATCTCCTGGCTGGACTCCAAGCACTCCTTCTCGTTCTCCCGGCACTACGACCCGGACAACACCCACCACGGCCTGCTGCTGGTCAACAACGACGACGTGGTCCGACCGGGCGCTGGCTTCGAGACCCACCCGCACCAGGACATGGAGATCGTGACCTGGGTGCTGCGTGGTTCCCTGGTGCACCAGGACTCCACCGGGCACTCCGGGGTGATCTACCCGGGTCTGGCCCAGCGGATGAGCGCCGGCACCGGCATCCTGCACTCGGAGAAGAACGACGCCTGGCGGCTCAACAACCAGGAGCCGCACACCGACCCGGTGCACTTCGTGCAGATGTGGGTGCTCCCCGACGAGCAGGGCGTCGACCCCGGCTACGAGCAGTTGGAGATCGAGGACGAGCTGCTCCGCGGGGGCCTGGTCCCGATCGCCTCCGGGATGGACCGTTACGACGGCGCGTCAGCGATCCGGATCCGCAACCGGTACGCGACACTGCACGCCGCCCGTCTCGCCCCCGGCGACGAGGTCACCATCCCGGACGCGCCCTACGTGCACCTCTACGTGCCCGACGGCACGGTGACCCTGGAGGGCAGCGGCCCGCTCGGCAGCGGCGACGCGGCCCGGCTCACCATGACCGGTGGCCGGCGGGTGACCGCCGACGAACCGGCCGAGATCCTCGTCTGGGAGATGCACGCCACTGTTGCCTGACCGTCACCCGCGCGGCCTACCCCCATGATCTCGCCCGAACATGGATGTGGTGGCCTCCCAGCCGGGGGAGACCACCACATCAAGGATCGAGCTACGCCGGCGACTCGGTGCGGTCGGCGGCCCAGGTGGTGTGGAACGAGCCCTCACGGTCCACCCGCTGGTAGGTGTGCGCGCCGAAGTTGTCCCGCAGACCCTGGATCAGCGCGGCGGGCAGCCGCTCCGCGCGCAACGCGTCGAAGTACGCCAGCGACGACGAGAACGCGGGCGTCGGCACGCCGGCCCGGGTCGCGTCGGCCACCACCCGCCGCCAGCTCGGCACGCCAGCGCTGACCGCCTCGGCGAAGTAGGGCGCCACCAGCAGCGTCGGCAGGTCGGGCTGCTCGTCGTACGCCTCACGGATCCGGTTCAGGAAGCGGGCCCGGATGATGCAGCCACCCCGCCAGATCGTCGCGGTGCCGCCCAGGTCGATGTCCCAGTTGTATTCCTGGCTGCCCGCGCGGATGTGGTCGAAGCCCTGCGCGTACGCAACGATCTTGGAAGCGAGCAGCGCCCGGCGGACATCCTCGACGAACGTGTCCCGGTCGGTGACCTGCCACTTGTCACCCGCGTCGGGGAACGCCCGGCGGGCCGCCTCACGCTGGTCGACGTGCCCGGAGAGCGAACGGGCGAAGGTCGCCTCGGCGATCCCGGTGATCGGGATGCCAAGGTCCAGGGCACTCTGTACGGTCCACCGACCGGTGCCCTTCTGCTCGGCCCGGTCCTGCACGATGTCCACGAACGACCGGCCGGTCGCCGCGTCGGTGTGCGCGAGCACGTCGGCGGTGATCTCGATGAGGAACGACTCCAGCTCGCCGTTGTTCCACTCCCGGAAGATCTCCGCGATCTCGGCCGGCGTCGCGTCCAGGCCGGCCCGGAGCAGGTCGTACGCCTCGGCGATGAGCTGCATGTCGGCGTACTCGATGCCGTTGTGCACCATCTTGACGAAGTGCCCGGCGCCGTCCGGCCCGACGTGCGTGCAGCACGGCACGCCGTCCACCTGGGCGGCGATCTTCTCGAACATCGGCCCGAGCTTCGCGTACGACTCGGCGGAGCCGCCCGGCATGATGCTCGGCCCGAGCAGCGCGCCCTCCTCGCCGCCGGAGACGCCGGTGCCGCTGAAGTGCAGCCCCTGCGCCCGCAGCGCCTCCTCGCGGCGACGGGTGTCGGCGAAGTGGGCGTTGCCACAGTCGACGATGATGTCGCCCTCGTCGAGCAGCGGCACCAACTCGTCGATCACCGCGTCGGTGGGAGCGCCGGCCTTCACCATGACGATGACCGCACGGGGTCGTTCCAGTGACGCCACGAAATCGGCCATCGTCTCGCCCGGCAGGAACGTGCCCTCGTCGCCGTGCTCGGCGACCAGGCTGCGGGTGCGCTCCGGCGAGCGGTTGTGCACTGCCACCGTGAAGCCGTTGCGGGCCAGGTTGCGGGCCACATTGCGACCCATCACCGCCAGCCCGGTCACACCGATTTGTGCCCTCGCCTGATCAGCCATTCGTGCCGCCACCTCTCGTCACACCACTATCAGCGCTTGGAAACTTACCGTGGTGTGAGCCGATACGGACCAGTGATCGACGTCCCTTTACTGCACGTGATGTGGACGTTGCCCCTGGCCGCTCGGGCCCTCGACAACGGTCGGTGTGCCCCGCGCAGGGAAACGTGTCGTCATCCCGCGCCGGGCGCGTCAGCCTTCGGCGAGACGGGCTTCGATTCGGGCGATCTTCCCGGTCAGCGCGTCGGTGACCCCGGGCCGGACGTCGGCCTTGATCACCACACTCACCCGGGGCGCCCGCGCGCCGACCACCTCGACCGCCTGCTTCACCACCGCCATCACCTCGTCCCACTCACCCTCGATGGTGGTGAACATGGCGTCGGTCCGGTTGGGCAGACCGGACGCACGGACCACCCGCACCGCCTCGGCGACCAGGTCACCCACGGAGTCGTCACCGCCGAGCGGGGTGATCGAGAACGCGATCAGCATGTGCCGATCGTGCCAGGAAAACCGGATGCGCGTCGGTCCGGCGGTGGCTACGGTACGAACATGCGTAACTGACGCCCCACTTCCGAGCCGGCCCGCCGTCCCGCGTCGCGGTCCGTGCGCTCCCGGGCGTCCCGCATCCCCTCCCCGCCGTTGGGCGGCGATGGCCCTGCCTGGCCCCGGTGAGCAGTCCCTTCCCCACTCGACCCGTCGCGCAACGGCGGTCACCAGCCGATCCGACCGACCGCCGCAGCGCGGGACCGGCCGTGCCGGTCGGCATTGAAGGAGGCCCGGATGCCTGCCAGGCGTAATCCGAAGAAGACCCGTACCCCGCTCGGCGTCGACCGGGCGGCCGGCCACGGCCCGCTCCCACCCACCCTCCCGGCCCTCGACCTCGCTGTCGAACCGCCCCTGCCGGCGCTGCTAGTGGAGCCGGCGCTGCCGGCGGCACTGGTGGAGCCTGCGCTGGCGGCGGCGCTGGTGGAGCCGGAGCTGCCTGTGGCCGCCCCGGACGAGGTGGCGCTGCCGGACGAGATGGCGGTGCCGGCAGCGGTCGATGTGCCGGCGGTTGTCGACGCGCCGACGATGCGAGATCTGCCGAAGCCGATTGGCCGACCGAAGGCGCCCACGGCCGGGCCACCGCAGGGCGGCGGCAACCGCTCCGGCGGCGGCCGCAGCCAGCAGGCCGGCCAGGCCCGCCGCTACGCCTTCCGTCGCAGCTGACCAAGCCACCCCCACCCCACCCCCACCCCACCCCAGCCCCGCCCCGCGTGGTCCAGCCCCGCCCCCGCCCAGCCCCGTCCCCGCCCCGCGCCGCCCCCGGCCCGCGCCGCCCCCCGCCCCGTCGATCTTGCACTTTCTGTCGTCGCATCACCGGCATACCGGGATGAATCAACGACAGGAACCGCAAGATCGGCGGCGCGGGGCGCGGGGCGCGGGGCGCGTGGCGCGGGGCGCGGGTCGGCGGCGCGTGGCGCGGGGCGCGGGGCGCTGTGTGGCGACAGCAACACCAGGGATGTAGTGGCGGATCTTGCCGGCGGGCGGCTGGCAGCGGGCAGCAGGCCGGCTCGGTTCAGCTGATGAGGGGGCGGAAGGTGCCCAGGGCGAGGCTCGTGGTCAGGGCGGCTGCGGCGAGTACGACGGCCCCGGCGATGAGAAGGACGTCGGCGCGGGTGAAGTGCTGGTGGCGGGCGACGGTACGGGGTGTGCCGGCGTCGAAGCCACGCGCGTCCATCGCCACCGCCAGCCTGGTGCCTCGGCGGATCGCCCCCACCAGCAGCGCGAACGCGGTGGAGGCGAAGAGCCGCAGCTTCGCCACCGGGTTGCGTCCCGCGTCGACGCCCCGGGCGCGTCGAGCCATGCTGATCATCTGCCACTCCTGACCGAGCAGGGGCACCAGCCGGAACGCGGCCAGCGCCCCGATGGCGAACCGGGCCGGCGCCTTCGCGTTCTGGATCAACGCGTCGGCCAGGTCGGTGGGGTCGGTGGTCGCGAAGACGATCACACCGGGCAGGGCCACCGCGAACACCCGCAGGACCAGACCGAGCGCGGTGAGCAGGACGCCGGTGCTCACCAGCACCGGTCCCACGTCCAGCAGGACCCGACCGGACCGGTCGGCGGCGAACAGCACCAGGGTGACCAGGATGCCGGCGGCACTGAGCAGCAGTGGCCAGGCCCGCCGGGCCAGCACCCGGTAGCGGATGCCGAACAGCGGCAGGACGGCCAGTTCGAGGGCGATGGCGATCGCCGGGGCCACCGGGTCCAGGGTCGCCAGCAGGGTGAACGAGAAGACCAGTGCGGCGGCGACCTTCGCCACCGGGTTGCGGCGGGCCAACGGCGCGTCCGGCGCGGCGACCGGCTCGATGCTGATCATCGGTGGTCGTCCGGTGCACGGTGCAGGGTGACGGTGCGGTCGGCGAGCGCGGCGACGAAGTCCGCGTCGTGGGTGACAGTGACCACGCCGTGCCCGGCGTCGCGCAGGTCGGCGAAGAGGTCGACCAGCTCCCGCCAGGTCCGCCGGTCCTGACTGAAGGTGGGTTCGTCGCAGATCAGCAGGCGTGGCGCGGTGGCCAGGGCGGTCGCCACGCTCAGCCGTCGCGCCTCGCCGCCGGAGAGGGTGTACGGGTTGGCGGCGGCGAGCCGGGCCAGCCGCAGCCGGTCCAGCAGCCCGGCCACTGTCTCCTTGACGGCGGCCTCGGGTTGACCGGTGCGGCGCGGGCCGAGCGCCAGCTCGTCGAAGACCGTGCTGGTGACGAACTGGTGCTCCGGATCCTGGAAGACCGACCCGATTCGTCGGGCCAGCGCGGGCGCCCGCCACCGGTGCGGGGGAGTGCGGTGGTCCGCGCCGGCCAACTCGGCGGACGCGGTGACCCGCCCGCTGCCGGGCCGGAGCAGACCGCCGAGCAGCAACGCGAGGGTGGACTTGCCGGCGCCGTTGGGTCCGCGTACGGCGAGTGCCTCACCGGCGCGTACCGCCAGGTCGGTGGAGCCCAGCCGGGGTGGCAGGCCGAGCCGGTCGGCGGTGAGCAACAGATCCCCGGGGCCGGCGGTGGCCGGCCGGGGCGCGATGGGGTGGCCGGGCACCCAGACCCCCTCGGCGGCCAGGGCGGCGCCGTGGGCGGCGAAGACCGCCTCTGGTGTGCCGTCCGCGCGGACGCCGCCACCCGGTTCCAGGACGACCACCCGGTCGACCAGCGGCAGTGCCTCGGCGACCCGGTGCTCGACCAGGATCAGCGTGGTGTCGGCGTCCAGCGCCCCGGCCACCGCGTGTCGGACCAGTTCGGCCCCGGCCGGGTCGAGGTTGGCGGTCGGCTCGTCGAGCAGCAGCAGGGCGGGGCGCAGGGCCAGCGCGCCGGCCAGGGCGAGGCGTTGCTGCTCGCCGCCGGAGAGCGCCGCGGTGTGGCGGTCGCGGGGGTACGGGAAGCCGACCCGGTGCAGCGCCTCGTCCACCCGGGGCCAGATCTCGTCGGCCGGTACTCCCCGGTTCTCCAGCCCGAACGCGACGTCGTCGCCGCAGCGCGCCATCACCAGTTGGGTCTCCGGATCCTGGAAGACGATGCCGACCCTTTCCCGCCCCTTGCGTGGGTCGAGCCCGTCGATCTCGACGGTGCCCTCCTGCTCGCCGGAGTCCTCGGGGAGCAGCCCGGCCAACGCGCTGAGCAAAGTGCTCTTGCCAGCCCCGGAGGGCCCAAGAAGCAGAACCCGCTCCCCAGCCTCGACCCGCAGGTCAACCCCGCGCACGGCCCAGGCGCGCCGCCCAGCGTGCCGCCACCCGAACCCCCGCAGCAGTACCCCGCCCACCAACCCACCCCCTCCAGGCTGCGCGCCCGCCTATCCCCGGTGATCAAGAGGTTTGCGTCAGGAAATCGCCTTCCGTTGACGCAAACCTCTTGATCAACATCGTCGACCAGGGGGTTAGATCAGGGCTCGGTCTCGGCCTGCTGGGAAGCGGTCCAGGACGCCGGTGTTGGCCAGGGCGTTCGTCAGCAGCCAGCCGCCCAGGCCGGCGATCACTGTGGCGCTGACGATGGTGAGCAGCGCGTACGGGATGCGGTAGTCGGTCAGCGCGTAGTCGACGTTCCAGACGAAGAAGTCGAACAACGCGGCGCTGAGGCCGGTCAGTGCGCCCGCGAACACAGCGGTCGGCAGCCGGAACGACCGGTACCGGAAGGCGGCGAAGGCCAGCTCGGCGCCGATGCCCTGCACGATGCCCTGCGGGATGACCGTGCCGGCCCACTGGCTGCCCAGCAGCGCGGACAGGACCGCGGCCACGGTCTCGCAGTAGAGCGCGGCGCCGGGCTTGCGGATGACCAGCCCACCGATCACCGCCGGCATCAGCCAGACGCCGTAGAGCAGCGTCTGCGCCGGCGGGAAGAAGGCGAACGCGCCCTCGGTGGCGCTCCAGACCAGGCCCCAGGCCCAGAAGATGACGCCGAAGGCGACAGCGATCACCGAGGCGACCACGATGTCGATGGTGCGCCAACGGTGTGTGTCGGTGGTGGATGTCATGTGTTGCTCCCAGTTCGTGAGTGCGAACCAGGAGAAGACGCACGCCGCGTCCGGTGGCACCGGACTGCGGCGCGGCTGGAGGTCGACCGAACTCCCTGCGCTGGCATTACCCAGATCAGGTTCGAGGGTCTGCGGGCGTGCCCGCACTCTCAGCGCTGTGCGCTCCCCTGTCGGATATGAAGTTGTCTCGCTGACGCTAACACCGACCAGGGGCGCGGGCCCAGCAGGGCACCCGCCTGACCTGCGGGAGCGACCGGCGCACCGCCGGCTGGGTACGCTTCCGATCATGCGGGTTGACGCGCGAGGCTTCACGTTCGAGGTGACCGTCGGCGGTCCGACGGACGGCGTACCCGTCCTGCTGCTGCACGGTTTTCCACAGCACAGCGGCGAGTGGGACGACGTGGTGCCGGCGCTGCACGCGGGTGGGCTGCGCACGTACGCGCTGGACCAGCGCGGCTACTCACCCGGTGCCCGGCCCACGGCGGTGGCCGACTACCGGATCCCCGAACTCGTCACCGACGTGGTGGCGGTGCTCGACGCGCTCGGGCTGGACGCCGTGCACCTGGTCGGCCACGACTGGGGCGCCGTCGTGGCCTGGGCGGTTGCCGCCCGGCACCCCGAGCGGGTCCACACGCTGACCGCGGTGTCCGTACCGCATCCGGCGGCCATGGCGCACGCCCTGAGCACCGACGCCCAACAGAAGGCCCGCTCGTCGTACATCGCGCTGTTCCGCAAGCCCGACAAGGCGGAGAAGGTGCTGCTGGCGTGGCACGCCACCGCGTTGCGCAAGCTGCTCGGCGGGGTGGGCGACACGTCCCGGGTGAACCGGTACGCCGACCCGATGCGGGAGCCGGGTGTGCTCACGGCCGCGCTGAACTGGTACCGGGCGATGTCCCGCGCCGACCTGGCCGGCGTCGGCCCGGTCGCGGTGCCCACCACGTACGTCTGGAGTGACCGGGACGTCGCCATCGGCCGGACCGCCGCCGAGGCGTGCGCGCAGAACGTCACAGGCGACTACCGCTTCGTGCAGCTGCCCGGGGTGAGTCACTGGATCCCGGACGCGGCGCCGGCCCCGCTCGCCGAGGCGATCCTGGCCCGAGCCGGCGGGACGTCCTGAGCCGTGCGGGTCCGCGAGGGAGAGCCAACGTGACGACGGACGCCAGCGGGCCGGGCAGCCGTCGCTCGATCGCCGCGCAGCTGCGCGTGCTGGGCGTACGCCCCGGCGCGACGCTGCTGGTGCACGCCGCGCTGCGTCCGCTGGGCTTCGTCAGCGGCGGCCCGCACGCGATGGTGCTCGCCCTGCGCGACGCGCTCGGCCCCGACGGCACGATCGTCGTGCCCACCCACACGCCCGACAACAGCGACCCCGCGCAGTGGCGCAACCCGCCGGTGCCGGCGGGCTGGTGGCCGCTGATCCGCTCGGAGATGCCGGGCTTCGACCCGGTGATCACGCCGAGCCGGTTCATGGGTGCGCTCGCCGAGACGGTCCGCGGTTGGCCCGGCGCGCTGCGCAGCGCCCATCCGCAGGTGTCGTTCGCCGCGCTCGGGCCGGCCGCCGAGCAGGTGGTCGCCGGGCACACCCTGGCCGACTCCCTTGGCGAGGGCTCCCCGCTGGCTCGCCTCTACGACCTGGACGCCGACGTGTTGCTGCTCGGCGTGGACCACTCGGTGAGCACCTCGCTGCACCTGGCCGAGTACCGCTGCCCCGGCTCGCCGCGGGAGCGGCTCGGTGCCGCAGTGCGTACCGCCGACGGGGGTCGGGAGTGGGTGTGGTGGCAGGACGTACGACTCGACGCGGACGACTTCGCCGCGTTGGGCGAGGACCTGGAGGCCACCGGCGCGGTACGCACCGCACCGGTCGGCACCGGGACCGGCAGGTTGATGCGCCAGCGGGCGGCGGTCGACTTCGCGGTTCGCTGGCTGGCCCGTAATCGAACGACGGAGGACGCATGACGGTGAGTGCCGAGGACTACCTGGCCGTGGTGACCGAGACGATCGGCCGGGTGGCCGCCAGTCAGCGGGAGGCGGTGGGGCGGGCCGCCGACCTGATCGCCGAGGCCGTCCGAGCCGACGGCGTGGTGCACGCGTTCGGCACCGGGCACTCGGAGGCCCTCGCCATGGAGATCGCCGGACGGGCTGGCGGTCTGGTGCCGACCAACCGGATCGCGCTACGCGACCTGGTGCTGCTCGGCGGCGAACCGGCCGACCGGCTCGGGCCGCTGCTGGAACGGGACCCGGCCGTCGCGCACCGCCTCTACGAGCTGGCCCCGGTGCGTCCCACCGACGTCTTCGTGCTCGCCTCGAACTCCGGGGTCAACGGCGCCATGGTGGAGTTCGCCACGCTGGTGAAGGAACACGGTCATGGGCTGGTGGCGATCACCTCGGCGCAGCACTCCGGCCGAATGACCTCCCGGCACCCGTCCGGGCGCAAGCTGAGCGACCTCGCCGACGTGGTGCTCGACAACGGCGCGCCGTACGGCGACGCGACGTTGCCCCTGCCCGGTGGCGGCGCCGTCGGCGCGGTCTCCTCGATCACCGCGGCGCTGCTGGCGCAGCAGGTGACAGTGGAGGTGGTGGCGCGGTTGCTGGCGGCGGGGGAGCGGCCCCCCGTCTACCTGTCGGCGAACATCCCGGACGGCGACGCTCACAACAACGAGCTGGAAGCTCGGTACGCGGGGCGGATCCGACGCGGGTCCTGACCCGGTGCTGGCGGCCGACTTGCGTCGCCGAGATGAACGGCAGATGTCGTGAACCTGTTTCGCGCTCGGCCGGGTGGGGCATTGGCGTTGCTGCCGGCGGCCAGGACCGCCGGCAGTAGCGTCTCACCGGAGGTAGCGCGTGTCCAAGGAGACCGAGAAGCAGCGCTGGCAGCGCAACTTCGCCGACCTGCTGCAGGAGTTGCGGGTCGCCCAGACCGGCGTGCAGATTCTCTTCGCCTTCCTGCTCACCCTGCCGTTCAGTAACGGGTTCACCGAGACCACGGAGTTCCAGCGCGACGTCTACATCGTGGCGTTGCTCGCGGCGGCCGCCGCCACCGCGATGATCATCTCGCCGGTGGCGTTCCACCGGGCGCTGTTCCGGCAGGGGCGCAAGCCGGAGTTGGTCCGCTTCGCCCACCGGATGGCCAGCGGCGGTCTCGCCTTCATGCTGATCGCGATGGTCAGCGCGGTGCTGCTGATCACCGACTTCGTGCTGGACCGGCCGATCGCCTTCGTGCTCAGCGCCCTGACCGGGCTCTGGTTCCTCACCTTCTGGATGCTGCTGCCGTTCGCCCGGCGCAACTGGGGTGAGGACGAGATCGACGACGAGGACGACGACCCGGACACGATCAACAGCCGCTGATCGCGCCGATCTTCACGCAGCGCTACCCCTGAGTAACAACCGGGGGTAGCGTGGCGGTAGTCGCGCACGTCGACGCAGCCGCACCGAGCTTCGAGGGGGCAGCCGTGACCACGACGCAGAATGGCCGACCGGCACCGGACGGCCCCGACTCCGAAACCACCGCCGGTGCCGCCGCGCCGCTGCCCGCAGAAGCCGGGCAGGTCACCGAGAAGGAGGCCCGGCAGGTCGCCGAGGCCGCCCGCGAATCCACCTGGGACCGACCCAGCTTCGGCAAGGAGTTGTTCCTCGGCCGGTTCCGGCTCGACCTGATCGACCCGTGGCCCCGATCCGATCCGGACGACGTGGCTCGGGCGGAGGAGTTCCTTGGTCGGTTCCGCGCCTTCCTGGCCTCCGAGGTGGACGGCGCGGCCATCGAGCGGGACGGGTCCATACCCGACTCGGTCTTCCACGGCCTGGCCGACCTCGGCGCGTTCGGCATGAAGATCGACCGGAAGTACGGCGGGCTCGGGCTGAGCAACCTGCACTACTGCCGGGCGCTCATGCTGGCCGGCTCGGTGAGCCCGGCCATCGGCGCGCTGCTCTCGGCACACCAGTCGATCGGCGTGCCGCAGCCCTTGAAGATGTTCGGCACCGCCGAGCAGAAGCAACGCTTCCTGCCCCGGCTCGCCGCCGGCGAGGTGTCCGCGTTCCTGCTCACCGAGCCCGACGTCGGCTCCGACCCGGCCCGGCTGGCCACCATCGCCGAACCGACCGAGGACGGCACCGGTTACCGGCTCAACGGTGTGAAGCTCTGGGCCACCAACGGCATCGTGGCCACCCTGCTGGTGGTGATGGCCCGGGTGCCGGCCACGGAGGGACGTCGGGGCGGGATCACCGCGTTCGTGGTGGACGGCGACAGCCCCGGCATCACCGTCGAGCGGCGCAACGAGTTCGTCGGCCTGCGCGGCCTGGAGAACAGCCTGACCCGGTTCCACGACGTGATCGTCCCCGCCGAGAACGTCATCGGCGGTGAGGGCAAGGGGCTGAAGATCGCCCTGACCACTCTGAACACCGGCCGGCTCTCACTGCCGGCCATGTGCGTGGGCGCCGGCAAGTGGGCGCTGAACGTGGCCCGGGGGTGGGCCGCCGACCGGGTCCAGTGGGGACGACCGGTGGGCGAGCACGAGGCGGTCGCGCAGAAGCTCTCCTTCATCGCCGCCACCACGTACGGCATGGAGACCATGCTCGACCTCTGCTGCCTGCTCGCCGACGACGACCGCAACGACATCCGGATCGAGGCGGCGCTGGTCAAGCTGTACGCCAGCGAGATGGCCTGGAAGATCGCCGACGAGCTGATCCAGATCCGGGGCGGGCGCGGCTACGAGACGGCCGACTCACTGGCCGCCCGCGGCGAACGCCCGGCCGCCGTCGAGCAGATGCTGCGCGACCTGCGGATCAACCGGATCTTCGAGGGCTCCACCGAGATCATGCACCTGCTGATCGCGCGGGAGGCGGTCGACGCCCACCTGTCGGTGGCCGGCGACATCATCGACCCGGACGCGGGGCTGGGCCGCAAGGCCCGAGCCGGCGCGCGAGCGGGCGCCTTCTACGCGAAGTGGCTGCCCACCCTCGCCGTCGGTCGGGGGCAGAGCCCTTCGGCGTACGCCGAGTTCGGCCCGCTCGCCGCGCACCTGCGCCAGGTGGAGCGTTCGTCGCGCAAGCTGGCCCGGTCGACGTTCTACGCGATGTCGCGCTGGCAGGGAAAGATGGAGCGTAAGCAGGCGTTTCTCGGTCGGGTGGTGGACATCGGCGCCGAGTTGTTCGCGATGTCCGCGGTCTGCGTCCGGGCCTCCGCCGAACGGGACAGCCGCCCGGAGAACGTCGAGCTGGCCGACCTTTTCTGCCGGCAGGCGCGGGTGCGGGTGGCCGCCCTGTTCGCCGCGCTCTGGGACAACACCGACTCGGTCGACACCGCCGCGGCGAAGCGCATCCTCGCCGGCCGCTACGCGGGGCTGGAGGAGGGCGTGCTCACCCCATCGGAGGAGCTGCCCTGGGTGGCTCGCTGGTCGCCCGGCCCGTCCACCTCCGAGGACGTCCGCCGCCGCATCCCCCCGAAGCCGTGAACCGCGCCGACCGGCCTGCCGCCACGCGGGCTGGCCGCCACGCGGGCTGGGCGGTGCGCGGGCCG
>NZ_JBEYUF010000025.1:0-100724 GCF_040643355.1 Micromonospora sp. NPDC047187 | reverse complement strand
GCTTTACAAGCACCCTGTTGAGTTCTCAAAGAACAACCACACACCGACCAGAAGCCCCACCACAGTGGAACCCCAACCGGGGCTAATTCCCGCTCTCACACCCGGCGCTTTCAGCGCCAGGCACTTTTACTACGTTACCCGCTCGTTTCCGCCGTGTCAAACCGATATTTCGCGGTCCGTCATGCTTCAACCCGATAACGCGGGCACCATGTCGCAACCGGCTTGCGCCGCTCTCGTCATGGATTCGGCAGGCCGGCCGTCGCGATTTCTCGCGACCCGCCCGGTGCCCTGCCGGTTCGTAACCATACCCGGTCGGTTTCGCGGCGCCAAATCCGCCTCGCGGCGTTTCTGGCGGCACCTCCCGGTCGGGGTTCCGGTGGGCGTGCCCACCCGACCCCCCAGGCCGTTGGCCGGCGCTCCGGCCGCTTCAGACTTTCGTCTGTTTCGTCCGTTCCGCGCTGGCAGAGAGAAAGTTACGCGTCCGGCGGGATGATCGTCAAATCCGCCGGACGCGTCCCCCGTCACATCGTCGACAGGTGGCTATTCACCCAGCTCAACGCCCGCGAACGAACGCTTCCCCCGGCGCAGCACCAGGTATCGCCCGTGCAGCAGGTCGGCCGGCGACACCCTGGCGTCCACAGCGGTCACCCGGTTGTTGTTGACGTAGGCCCCGCCTTCGGCGATCACCCGCCGAGCCTCCTTGAGGCCACTCACCAGACCGGAATCCCGCAGCAGACCCGCCACATCCGGCAATTCGCCGCTGAGCCGTACGAGGCCCGCCTCGGTCAGGGCCGCGCGCAAAGTCTCCGGCGCCAACTCGTCCAGCGAGCCGCGGCCGAAGAGCGCCTGACTGGCGGCGATCGCCTGTCGGGTCTCGTCGGCACCGTGCACCAGCGTGGTCAGTTCCTCGGCGAGCGCCCGCTGCGCCAGGCGGGCCGCCGGTCGTTCGGCGGTCGCCTTGGCCAGCTCCTCCAGCTCGTCGCGGGTGCGGAAGCTGAAGTACCGCAGGTAGCGGTCGACCTCCTGGTCCTCGACGTTGAGCCAGAACTGGTAGAACGCGTACGGGCTGGTCATCGTGGGGTCTAGCCAGACGGTGCCGCCCTCGGTCTTGCCGAACTTCGTGCCGTCGGACTTGGTGACGAGCGGCGTGGTGAACGCCTGCACCGGCCCCGCGCCCCGCCGGCGGACGTAGTCGACGCCCGCGGTGATGTTGCCCCACTGATCGGAGCCGCCGAACTGGAGCTGACAGCCGTGCCGGCGGTGCAGCTCGAAGAAGTCGTTGGCCTGCAAGAGCTGGTAGCTGAACTCGGTGAAGCTGATGCCGGTCTCCAGGCGGGCGCGCACCACCTCCCGCGCGAGCATCTTGTTCACCGGGAAGTGCTTGCCCACGTCGCGGAGGAACTCGACGATCGACATCTCGCCGGTCCACTCCAGGTTGTTGACCAACTGGGCCGCGTTCTCGCCGGAGTACGACACGAACGGCGCCAGCTGGTCACGGATGCGCTCGACCCAGCCGGCGATCACGTCGGGCGGGTTGAGGGTCCGCTCGGCGCTCTCCTTCGGGTCACCGATCTGCCCGGTCGCCCCGCCCACCAGCAGCAACGGGCGGTGGCCGGCGAGTTGCAACCGGCGGGCCATGGTGACCTGCATGAGCGAGCCGACGTGCAGGCTCGCCGCGGTGGGGTCGAAGCCCACGTAGTACGTGGCGGACTTCCCACCGTCGAGCAGCTCACGCAGCTCGTCGAGGCCGGTCGAGTCCTGTATCAGGCCACGCCAGAGCAGGTCGTCGGTCAGGGAGTCCCGCCCGGGCGGCGGAGGGCTGATGTCGGTCACGGTCACCGATTCTCCCCCATCGCCGGCACCAACCCGTACCGGGTTTGACGCAACCCGCCCCGGCTAGGCTTGCGCCCGTTGATCGAGGAGGGCTTTGCCATGGAGATTCCGGATCTGACGGGCGGTCTCGTCGCCCTGCTCGACCTCAAGTTCGAGGAGGCCAGCGCCGACCGGGTGGTCATCAGTTGGCGAGTCCGCCCGGAGCTGCACCAGCCGTCCGGCATCCAGCACGGCGGGGTGTACTGCTCGGTCGTGGAGACCGCCGCCAGCGTGGGTGGCTCCCTCTGGCTGGCCGACCGGGGCACTGTGGTCGGGGTGTCGAACCAGACCGATTTCCTGCGGGCCGTCCGGGACGGCGAGCTGAGGGCTGTCGGCACCCCGGTGCACCGGGGCCGCAGCCAGCAGCTCTGGCAGGTGGAGGTCACCGACGCCGACGAGCGGCTGGTCGCCCGTGGTCAGGTCCGGCTGCAGAACCTCTCGCCCGCCTGAGCGACGGCACTCGCCCGGCGGGTCAGCTGCGGGCCTCGTCCAGCATCGGCTCCGCGGCCTGGTCGGTGTCGGCGTCGCCGTCAGCTTCATCGGGTACGCGGCTGAGCCGTACCTCGGTGATCGCCCGGTGGTCGATGCCGGCCACCACCAGCACCCACCCGTCCAGCGTGACGTCCTCCCCGGCGACGGTCGGGATGTGCCCGAGCCGAGCCAGCACCAGCCCGGCGACTGTGGTGTAGTCACCGGCCGGGCGCGACGGCAGCTCCACGCCGATGTCCGGCAGATCGTGCACCGGAAAGGTGCCGGGCAGCAGCAGCGCACCGTCGGGGTCGCGCCGTACCGAGCGCACATCCCGGTCGGTCTCGTCGTAGATCTCGCCGACGATCTCCTCGAGGATGTCCTCCAGGGTCACGATGCCGTCGACGGCGCCGCGCTCGTCCACGACGAGCGCGATGTGCTGACGCTCGGCCTTGAACTGGCGCAGCGCGTCCACCACCGGTAGCGAGTCGGGCAGCAGCATCGGCGGTCGGGCGATCTCGTCGACCGGGCGGTCGTCGGGCACACCCACCAGGTCACGCAGGTGGATCACTCCGGCCGTGTCGTCCAGACCGCCGTGGCGCACGACCGGAGCCCGGGAGTGCCCGGTGGCGGCCAGGACCAGCCGCGCGGCCTCCGCGGTGGTCCCGCTGTCGAGCGTGAAGACCTGCAACCGGGGTACGAGAACAGCCCGCAACCGTCGGTCGGCGATCTCCACGGCGCCCGCGATGATGGTGCGCTGCTCCTTGGTGAAGCCGTGGTTGCCGGCGACGATGTCGCGCAGCTCGTCCGGGCCGATCTCCTCCGGCTCGTGTTTGGGGTTGAGCCCGACCAGGCGGACCACCACGTCGCTGGTGGCGCCGAGCGCCCAGACGGCCGGCCGGGTGAGGCTGGCCAGCAGGTCGAGCGGGCGGGCCACCAGCAACGCCCACCGCTCGGCGGACTGCATGGCGATCCGCTTGGGCGCCAGCTCGCCGAAGACCAGGGTGACGAAGGTCAGCGCGAGGGTGACCGCCACGATCGCCACGGTCTCGGCGGCGCCGCCGAACATCCCGAGCAGCGGTACCAGGGGTTTGGCCAGCGACACGGCCGCGGCGGCGGAGGCCAGGAACCCGGCGAGGGTGATGCCGATCTGGATGGTGGCCAGGAAGCGATTCGGGTCCTTGGCGAGCCGGGCCAGCACCCGCCCGGCCCGGCTGGTGCGCTCCAGCCGCTGGATCTGGCTGTCTCGCAGCGACACCAACGCCATCTCGCTGCCCGCGAAGAGCGCGTTGATCACGACCAGGACTCCGACCAGGGCCAGTTGGCTCCCGTAGCTCTGCACGCCCGGTTCGCTCCCTCGTGGTGGTGGCACCGGCCGCTACGCGCGGCACCCGCCGGTCGGCGAGCCCGCCCGGCGTAGGCGTGTCTTTGCCCCGTCCGGCGCCGGCCGAATCCTGCCCCGGCGACGCTACGCCGAATCGGGCGAGGTGAGGCTACGCCGAATCGGACGACGGTGACGCTACGCCGGCTGGGGCGTCGGTGAGCTAGGCCGCCTGGGGCGTCGGTGACGCCGGCAGGTCGAGGACGTACGAGTCGCCCTCCGGGCGGAAGCCGAGCCGGTGGTAGTAGGGGGCCACCATCCGGGGCGGGCTGACCACCCGGTGGAAGCCCCGTTCGGTGAACAGGTGGCTGCGCCGGTAGACGAACTCGCCCGGTGTGAAGTCACGGAACTTCGGGGTCACGTAGTCCAGGTCGATCTGGGCGACGCCGGGCGCCTCGGCGTGCGACAGGACCACACCGACCACCTCGTCGGCCGTGACCACGAGGAACGCCGAGCACCCGGACGCGTCCGGGTCCCAGTGGAAGCCGGGGTTGAACCGGGCGATGTCGGCGGCGTGCACCCGCAGCGTGTGCGCGAGGAACTGGTCGCCGACGCCGACCTCCACCACCTGGTAGGTCTTCTCGTCGTGCCGGGTGGCGAGCATCCCGCGCAGGTACCAGATGTTGATCACCGCGAGCACGACGTTGAGCCCGACGCCGGGCCAGACCTCGATCGCGGCGTTGTAGCCGATCAGCACGAAGCAGCCGACGAGGTTGAGCGCCCGCAACCGCAGGATGCGCGACTGCAGCAGCGACCAGACCAGCACCGCGGAGCCGGCCCAGCCGACGAGATCCAACCAGTTCACGCCGCGAGACTAGTGCCCGCCCAGGTCAGGGCCGTCGGCGGGCAGCTCCAGCAGCCACTCTTCGACGTCTTCGCCGCGGCCGTTGGCGTACCCCGAGTCTGCACCGACCACCACGAACCCGCACTTGCGGAGCACCGCGAGGGAGGCGGCGTTGTCCTTGGCGGCGCGGGCGTGCACCGGCCGGGGCAGCTCGCGCAGCAGGGCGGCCAGGGCCGCCGTGGCGTGGCCCCGACCCCAGCGTGCCGGGTCGATCCAGTAGCTGACCTCGGTCTGCCCCTCGGCCGGCCAGGCGCTCACGTAGCCGACCACCTCGCCGTCGACCTCGGCGGTGCGGACCAGGTTCGCCGGGTTGGTGAGCACCCGGGCCCAGTGTGCGGCGAACTCCCGACGGTCGGACGGGTCCTTGGGGCCGAACGCGGCCATCCGGTTGGCCTCCGGGTCCTGCTGGTGCAGGAAGAACTCGACGAGGTCGTCCTCACGGACCGGGCGCAGCAGCAGATCGGAGGCCATCGGCCGAGGGTACGCAACGGCTGTGACACGAAGCCGCGGCGCGGCGTCAGCCGGCGACGGCTACGACCGCCAGCACGGCGGCGCCCAGGGAGCTCGCCACCGACAGCAGGCGACGCCACGGCACCCGCGCGTCGACCACCGGCAGGGCCCGCCACCGGGTCGCCGCCAGGGCCACCCCCGCCGCCGACAGGCCGACGCCGAGCGGCCACAGCCAGGCCGGCACCATCGACCAGTCCCCCATCCGGTGCCCCAACCCGAGATAGGCGAACGCCCAGACCGCCGCGGCCAGCAGCGTCACCTGGTCCAATTGGCGACGGCGGGCGGTGCCGAGCAGGGAGAGGCCGCCGAGGAAGGTGAGGACGACCGCGAGGCCGGCGCCGATCCACGGCAGCACCATCGACGTCGCCGAGTCGGCCTCCTTCGGCGACACCCCGAGCAGCCGCAGCCCGATCGGCTCGACGCCCTTGTCGGTGTTGCCGAGCACCACCACCGCCCGGCCGGTGGCCCGTTCGAGGCCGACGTAGGACCGGAACCCGCCGGTAGCGCCGTTGTGCCAGACCACCTCGCGATCACCGTGCCGGGTGGTGAACCAGCCGTACCCGATGCGGGTGTCCTCGTCCTCGCGGAAGCGGGCGGTGGCAGCGTCGGCACCTGGTGCGGTGCCGGCGAGGGTCGCGGCGAACAGCCGGCCGAGGTCCTCCGCCGTGGACCAGTGGCCGGCGCCGGCCGGCGCGTAACCCGCTCCCGCCCACGGATCGAGCGGCCGGCCGCCGGCCCGGCTGCCCTGGGCGCGATCGGCCGGCAACTCGTCGTCGCGGGTGGCGACGACCGTGGCCGTCATGCCGAGCGGCCGTAGCAGCCGGTCGTGCAGCAGCTCGGGGTACGCGACGCCGGCCTTCGCGGCGAGCGCGTGGCCGAGCACTGACGGCCCGAGGTTGGAGTAGTGGACCTCGCCGCGCTCGTCGTCATCGGTGCTGACCCGGTCGGCGGCGCTGCGGATGGCGTCGACGCCCTGCCCGGCGTAGAGGTTTCCGCCGGAGACGTTGGACCAGAGGATGCGTGCCCACCCCAGCGGGGAGCCGGGGGCCAGCCGGGGCAGGCCGGCGCGGTGGCTGGCGAGTTCGGCGAGCGTGACGTCGCGGGCGGGGCCGCTGACCTCGGGCCAGGTGGCGCCGAGTCGGTCGTCAGGGCCGACGACACCGGCGGCGGCCTGGTCGGCGAGGAGCATGCCGGTGAGCGCCTTGGTGACCGAGCCGATCTCGAACGGGGTGCCAGGCTCGACGGGCCGACCGGCGAGGTCCCGGTCGCCCAGGCCGGCGGTGCGGATCCGGCCGTTCTCGACCAGGGCGACGGCGAGCCCGCGGAGCCCCGACGGGTCGGGCGTGGCCGACCGGGCGGCAGCGGCCAGGTCGCGATCGCCGGTGGTCTGCGCGTCGAGTCGGGGCACCTGGGGCATCAGCGCCACCCCGACCAGGCCGGCGATCAGCGCGACGACGAAGGCGGTGACGGTCGTCCGGCGCATGGTGGTTCCTCCGTGGGGGGTCGTCGGATGGGCGGCCGAGCCGCGTCTGGTCAGCGGCCGGCGGCGGTGAGGATGGCCAGCAGCGGCACCACGCGTTCGGCGGGGACCGCGTACCGACCTCGGCCGGCGCTGCGCAGCCAACCGGCGGCGGTGATCTGGCGCAGGTGGTGGTGCAGTTGGCCGGTGGTGCCCAACTCCTCGATCTCGGCCAGCTCGCTGGTGCTCTGCCGGCCGCCGATGATCTCCCGCAGTAGCCGCAGCCGCACCGGATGGGCCAACGCGGAGAGGGTGCCGGCCAGCTCCGTCCAGTCGGCGGCGAGCAGGTCGTCGACGGTGCGGCCGTACTGCCAGTCGTAGTGCTGGTCGGCGACGCGGACGGTGCCGGTGTAGACGACCGCGCCTGTGCCATCGACCGGCAGTCGTTGCTTGAGGCCGTCGAGCGCCCAGAAGGCGCCCTCGGGAGCGGGCGGCGTCGGCGGTGCGACCGTCAACCGCTCGGTCAGGGTGGCGACCTGCGCCTCCAGTGCGGCAAGCCGCTCCTCCATCGTGCTCATACGTCGATATTACGAAGTTACGTACTTCCGTGCAAGGCGGAGCGACATCCGTGACTAGCCGTACAGCTCCAGCAACCGGCCCCGCGATGCCTGGAGACGGTCGACGACCACGGCCATGAGCCGGAGGGTGAGCTGCCGCCCGAGGGCGTCGTCGGATTCGATCAGCCGCCGCACTCCCTCGGCGCTGAACTCGACCGTTGTGGTACGGCGCACCGCGACCGCCCCGAACTGCCACCGGTACGGCGGAAAGATCCAGGACCAGCCGAGCACCCCGCCCGCGCCGATCGTCTCGATCCCGATATCGCCCCGGCCGGGCACCGGAAAGTCCAGGGCCACCGCGCCGCCGGAGAGCAGCCAGAACCGTTCGGCCGGCTGACCGGCGCGAAACACCCGGTGGCCGGGGTGCCAGACCACCGGTCGGGCATACCCGGTGAGCCTCGGCAGGCACTCCGGCGGCAGCCCGGTCAGGAAAGGGTGCTCCCGGAGCACGTCCAACGGGGTCATGGTGCCGTCCTTCCGTCGCGGCCGCTGCCGGCCCTTACCCCTCCGACCCCCTCCCGGATACGCGGCGCGAGGGCCGTTGGTCCCGGGCCGCATGGGCGCAACGCCTCTGCCCGGCGCGCTCGCACAGCCGGATGGTGGGACGAGACGGCGTGCCGACGACACGCGCACAAGACGGGGAGGTCGCGGGTGACGACGACCGGAGGACGAGGCGGGATCCTGGAGGACCCCGTCGACCTGGCCGTGCCGGTCGGGCTCGACGCGGCCGAGGCCGCCGCCCGGCTGCGGTCCACCGGCCCCAACACGGTCGCCCCACCACCCCGCCAACACCTGGCCGTACGGGTCCTGCACCAGCTCACCGACCCGCTGGTGGCACTTCTGCTTGCCGCGGCGGCCGTCACCACAGTGCTCGGCGACTACCCGGACACCGCGGTGATCGTCCTGGTCGTGCTGGTGAACACCGTCATCGGGGTCGTGCAGGAGGTACGCGCCGATCGCGCGATCGCCGCTCTGGACCGGCTCGCCGCGCCCGCCGCCCGGGTGGTGCGCGACGGCCGGGAACTGGCGGTGCCCGCCGCCGACCTCGTCCACGGCGACCTGGTCCGCGTCGAGGCCGGCGACATCGTCCCGGCCGACCTGCTGCTGATCGAGGCGAGCCGGCTGCACCTGGACGAGTCCGCGCTGACCGGTGAGTCGGTGACGGTGGGGCGTACCCCCGGCGAGGAGGCGTTGGCCGGGACGGTCGTCACCACGGGACGGGCAGCCGGCACCGTGCTCCGCACGGGAGCAGTGAGCGCCCTGGGCCGGATCAGCGCACTGGTGGCGGGTACCCGTCCCACCACCACACCACTGCAGCGCCGGCTCTCCGCCCTGGGTCGGGTGCTCGGGTTGGTCGCCGTGGCCCTGTCCGGGCTGGTGTTCGCCATCGGCGTGGTCGGTGGCCGCCCGGTGGTGGACATGGCGATCACAGCGGTGAGCCTGGTGGTCGCGGCGGTGCCCGAGTCGCTGCCGGCCGTGGTGACCCTGGCCCTCGCACTCGGCGCGCGCCGGATGGCCGCCGCGCACGCCATCCCGCGCCAACTGCACGCGGTCGAGACACTCGGCTCGGTGACGGTGATCGCCTCCGACAAGACCGGCACCCTCACCGAGGGGCGGATGGCGGTGCAGCAGGTGGTCACGTCCGACGGTGCCCGATATGGAATCACCGGCACCGGATACGCCCCGTACGGCACGGTGCACCGGGACGGCGCGGCGGTGGCCGTACCGGAGAGGCTGCGCCGACTGGCGCGCGCCGGGCTGCTCTGCAACGACGCCGCCCTGTCACCCCCGGATGACGAACGATCCGACTGGGCGGCTGTCGGTGATCCCCTGGAAGCGGCGCTGGTCGCCTTCGCGGCCCGGTGCGGTCTCGACCCACAGACCACCCGCGCCGCCTGGCCCCGGATCGCTGAGCACCCATTCGACCAGGCACAACGCCGGATGATCACCGTGCACCGCTCCTGCGACCAGCGTTACCTGGTGGTCTGCAAGGGCGCACCGGAGAGCATCCTCGGCGCGCCCCTGCTGGACGCCAGCGCCGAGGAGATCACCGAACTGACCAGCACCGCCCATCGGCTGGCGGCCGAAGGGTTGCGGGTTCTCGCCGTCGCGGCCGCCCTGGTGGACCGGATGCCCAACCTCGCCGCACCCACCGGGCTGCGTCCGGTGGGGCTGGTCGCCGTCGGTGACCCGCTGCGCGTCGGCGCCCCGGAGATCGCCGACAGCTTCGACACCGCCGGCGTACGGCTGCTGCTGATCACCGGAGACCACCCGGCCACGGCCGCGGCGATCGGGGGTCAGCTCGGCCTCTGGCGCGCTGGCGACCCCCTCGGCAGCGGCGATGACGACCAAGCGGCGCACCCGGACACCCGGGTCTTCGCCCGGACCCAGCCGGAACAGAAGCTCGACATCATCGCCGGCCTGCAGGCCCGTGGCGAGGTGGTGGCGATGACCGGTGACGGGGTGAACGACGCCCCGGCGCTGCGGCGCGCCGACATCGGGGTGGCCATGGGTAGCGGCACCGAGGTCGCCCGGCAGGCCGCTGACCTGGTGCTGGTCGACGACGAGCTGTCCACTGTTGCCGCCGCGATCGGCGAGGGCCGCCGGATCTACGACAACATCCGCCGGTTCCTGCGATACGCCCTCGCCGGCGGGGTGGCCGAGATCATGGTGATGCTGATCGGCCCGCTCTTCGGGTTGGCCGTACCGCTGCTGCCCGCCCAGATCCTCTGGGTCAACCTGCTGACCCACGGTGTGCCCGGTGTGGCGCTCGGTGCCGAGCCGGCCGAACTCGGCGTCCTGCGCCGCGCGCCGCGCTCGCCCCAGGAGTCGGTGCTCGGCGCCGGGCTGGGTCGGGACGTCCTGGTCACCGGCGCACTGATCGCCGCCGTGGTGCTCGGCGCCGGCGTGTTCGCCGCACACCGGGGCCTGCCGTGGCAGTCGGTGGTCTTCGTGGTGCTCGGGCTGGCCCAGCTCGGTGTGGCGCTGGCGGTCCGAGCGCCCCGGCTGCCTGGAGCCCGACACGGCAACCCCGGCCTCCTCGTCGCGGTGGCGGCGTCGGCGCTGCTCCAGGTCGGTGGGGTGCTGTTCGCTCCGCTGCGGGAGCTGCTCGGCACCGACCCGCTCGGGCCGAGCGTGCTGCTGGCCTGCGCGGCGGTCAGCGTCGTGCCCGGGCTGGCGCTGCGGCTGGCCCGTCGCCGGCCGTCGCTGGCCTCGTCCCGCCATGACGCTGACACGGCGTGACGAATGACGGGACCAACGGCCCTCCGATCGTTGTCGTACGCCCCTGACCGCCGGGCCAACCTCGCACGAGGATGAAGACGGATGAAGGAGGACATGATGACCAGCAGATCCGGTGCTCCCGTGGTGGTGGCGGTGGACGGCTCGACCTCGGCGCTGGAGGCGGTGCGGGTCGCCGCCCAGGAAGCGACGGTGCGACAGCGCCCCCTGCGGGTGGTGCACGCGTTCATCTGGCCGCTCTACGACGTACCGCTGATTCCGGGGCCTGGCGCTCCCGTCGACGCCGGGCTCCGCAACCAGGCTGAGCTGACCGTCGCCGAGGCGGTGACCGAGGCCGGCAAGACCGCGCCGGAACTCGCCGTCACCGGCGCGGTGATCGACGGCGCGGCCACGCCGGTGCTTCTGGGCGAGTCCCGGGACGCGGCGCTGCTGGTGCTCGGCAGTCGGGGCCTGGGAGGTTTCGCCGAGCTGCTGATCGGCTCGGTGGCCGTGCAGGTCTCCGCCCGCGCCGAGTGCCCGGTGCTGGTGGTCAAGGGTGAGGCGCGCGCCGACGGCCCGGTGCTGGTCGGCGTCGACGGCTCGGCCCTGTCCACGGAGGCACTGGCATTCGCCTTCGAGGAGGCCGCGCTGCGCGGCACCGACCTGGTGGCCGTGCACGCCTGGCTCACCCCCACGCCGACCGGCCCCGGCGACATCCTGCCGTTGGTGTACGACGTCGACGCGCTGGCCGCCGACGAGAAGCGGGTGCTCGCCGAATCTCTGGCCGGCTGGTCGCAGCGGTACCCCGAGGTGCCGGTCCGCCAGTGTGTGGCGTACGGCGCGGCGGCGCGGGTGCTGGTGCAGCAGTCCGCCACCGCGCAGCTCACCGTGGTCGGAGCACACGGCCGGGGCGCCCTCGCCGGTGCTCTGCTCGGCTCGGTGAGCCACGCGGTGCTGCACCACTCGCACAGCCCGCTGGCGATCGTCCGGCACCGCCGGGACGCCTGAACGCCGTACCGCCGAACGCGCCGGCCACCTATCGGCCGGCGCGTCCGGCGGCGCGGCGCGGGTACGAGGTCGACAATGACCTGACCGACCCAGGGAGCGCCGATGAACCGACCTGTCGTGGTGGGCGTGGACGGATCGCCGTCCAGCCTCGTCGCCGCCGAACACGCGGCGCGGGCCGCCGTGCTGCGGTCCCGACCGCTGCTCCTGGTGCACGGCTACCTGCATCCGTCCGGGTACGGCGTGCCACTCAACCCGTACGACCTCGGGGTGCCGGCGCCCTCCGAGGAGGCGCAGCAGATGTTGGAGCGCACGGCGGCCGAGCTGACCGGCCGGTGGCCCGGCCTCGCCGTCGAGGTGCGTCAGGTCCTCGGGGGCCCGGGGGCCACCATGATCGAGGAGTCCCGCCGGGCGGAGCTGGTCGTGGTGGGCAGCCGGGGCCTGGGCGGGTTCACCGGGCTGTTGCTCGGCTCGGTCGGCGCGCAGGTGACCGCGCACGCGCACTGCCCGGTGCTGGTGGTTCGCCCGGACGAGCAGCCGATCCCGGTGGACGGCCCGGTGCTGGTCGGCGTGGACGGGTCCGAGTCGTCCCGGCTCGCCGTGGGCCTGGGCGCCGACGAGGCGGCGCTGCGGGACGTGCCGCTGGTGCTGGTGCACGTCGGTCCTGCGGACGGGGACCGGACGGTGCCGGAGGAGATCGAGGAGTCACAGGCCGCGTACCAGGCCGAGGCGGTGCGACTCCTGGCCGACGCCTCCGCCGTGGTGCGCGCCGAACACCCCGACCTGGTGGTGCGGGAGCATCCGGTCCGGGCGGCCGGCGCGGCCCAGGGGCTCATCGAGGCCAGCGGCACGGCGTCGCTGCTGGTCGTGGGCACCCGGGGCCGGGCCGGGTTCGCCGGTCTGTTGCTCGGGTCGGTCAGCCAGGCGGCGATCCAGCACGCGCACTGCCCGGTGCTGGTCGCCCACCCGGTCAGCTGACCGGCGCTCCGCCGTCGCCTCGGCCGAGCATCTGCAGGAAGTCGGTGGTGAGGGCGAACGGGTCGGCCGGCCCGGTGGCCGGTGGCCGGCGCTCGATCTGGTCGGCCAACTCCCCGGCGGCGCGCCGGATCCGAGCACGCAACGCGCCATCGGCGGTGCCGTCGGACCAGTCCTCCGGGGCGGCGAAGACCGCAGTCGGGACGACCACCGACCGAAGGTAGGCGAACATCGGGCGGACGGCGTGCTCCAGTGCCAACGAGTGCCGGGCGGTGCCGCCGGTCGCGCCGATCAGCACCGGCCGGTCGACGAGCGACTCGGAATCCAACACGTCGAAGAAGGACTTGAACAGCCCGTTGTACGAGGCGCTGAAGATCGGGGTGACGGCGATGAGCCCGTCCGCCCCGGTCACCATGTCGACGACCTCGCGCAGCGCGGCCGGCGCGAACCCGGTGAGCATGTTGTTCACCACGTCGTGGGCGTACTCGCGCAGGTCGACGACGCGCAGCTCCACTTCGGAGCCGCGCCGGACCAACTCGTCGCGGGTGGCCGCGGCGAGCTGGTCGGCGAGCAGCCGGGTCGACGAGGGCTGACTCAACCCCGCCGAGACGACGGCCAGGGTGCGGTGGGTCATCGGGTCGCCCCCTCCGGAGCCTTGCCCGTCACGTCGTCGACGGCGTGCACGGTGCTGTCCTTGGCACCGCCCGCGGCGGCGACCAGCGAGGCGTGCGTCGGCGCCGCCGGCACGTGCGCCGGACGCAGCGCGGCGAACTCCTTGCGCAGCACCGGCACGACCTCCTCGCCGAGCAGGTCGAGCTGCTCCAGCACTGTCTTCAGCGGCAACCCGGCGTGGTCCATCAGGAAAAGCTGCCGCTGGTAGTCGCCGACGTACTCCCGGAAGCCGAGCGTGCGGTCGATGACCTGCTGCGGGCTGCCCACTGTCAGCGGGGTCTCCCGGCTGAACTCCTCCAGCGACGGCCCGTGCCCGTAGACCGGGGCGTTGTCGAAGTAGGGCCGGAACTCCCGGACCGCGTCCTGCGAGTTGCGGCGCATGAACACCTGCCCACCGAGGCCGACGATGGCCTGGTCGGCGGAGCCGTGGCCGTAGTGCGCGTACCGCTGGCGGTAGAGCGCGATCATCCGCTGGGTGTGCTCCTTGGGCCAGAAGATGTGGTTGGCGAAGAAACCGTCGCCGTAGTAGGCGGCCTGCTCGGCGATCTCCGGGCTGCGGATCGAGCCGTGCCAGACGAACGGGGGCACGCCGTCGAGCGGGCGCGGCGTCGAGGTGAACGACTGCAACGGGGTCCGGTACTTGCCCTTCCAGTCGACCACGTCCTCGCGCCACAGCCGGCGCAGCAGGTCGTAGTTCTCGATGGCCAGGGGGATGCCGGCGCGGATGTCCTTGCCGAACCACGGGTAGACCGGGCCGGTGTTGCCGCGGCCCATCATGAGGTCCACCCGGCCGCCGGAGAGGTGCTGGAGCATCGCGTAGTCCTCGGCGATCTTCACCGGGTCGTTTGTGGTGATCAGCGTGGTGGCGGTGGACAGCAGCAGCCGCTCGGTGCGCGCGGCGATGTAGCCGAGCATGGTGGTCGGTGACGACGGCACGAACGGCGGGTTGTGGTGCTCGCCGGTGGCGAAGACGTCCAGGCCGACCTCTTCGGCCTTGAGCGCGATCGCGACCATCGCCTTGATCCGCTCATGCTCGGTCGGCTCCCGACCGGTGGTCGGATCGACAGTGACGTCACCGACGGTGAAGATTCCGAACTGCATGACCAGCTCCTCGCGTGTCAACCGGGTGCCGTCGTGGTACCCGGACGCAGCTCTCAACTTATTTGACGACGCAACTATTCCGTGGGCGGGACGCCTGGCAGTGGCGCCGGTCACCCCCGTAACCGGACATCGGGTCAGGAATCCCCTCGGTGTCGACCCGGTCAGCCGCCCGCCACCGAGGGCAGCACCTGCACCTCCGCGCCGTCCTCGACCGGGGTAGCCAGACCGCCGGAGTGCCGACAGTCTTCGCCGTCGACGAAGACGTTGACGTAGCGGCGCAGCTCGCCGCGCTCGTCGCGGATGCGCCGGGCCAGCCGGGGGTGCGCGACGGCCATCTCGTCGAGGACCGCCCGCAGTGTCCCGGCGGCGGTGACGTTCAGCCGACTCGCGCCCCCGGCCTCGCCGCGCAACGGGCCGGGCAGCAGCACGGTGACCACGCTCAGACCTCCGCAGCGCGAACGCAGAGCACGTCGGGCAGGTGCGCCGCGACCGTCGACCAGGAGTCGCCCTCGTCGCGGCTGGCGAAGACCGAGCCGGAGCGGGTGCCGAAGTAGACGCCACCGGGGGTGGAGTCGTCGGCGCACATCGCGTCCCGCAGCACCGCCGGATAGAACGGGCCCTCGGGCAACCCGACCGACAGCGGCTCCCACTTGCCGCCGGCGTCGGCGGAACGGAACACCCGACAACGGTGGTCGGTCGGGAACCGCTCGCCGTCGGCCACCAACGGGAAGGTCCACACCATGTCGCCACGCCCGGGGTGGGCCACCATCGGGAAGCCGAAGTCGCTGGGCAGCCCGTCGGCGATCGAGGACCAGGTGCGGCCGTCGTCATCGGAGCGGTAGACGCCGTGGTGGTTCTGCGCGTACAGCCGCTCGGGGTTGCCGGCGTCCCGGGCGACCTTGTGCACGCACTGGCCGAACTCCGGCCACTCGTCCGGCATGAAGTAGGCGCGGATTCCGGTGTTGCCCGGCGCCCAACTCGCCCCGGCGTCCTCCGAGCGGTAGACCCCGCCGGTGGACATCGCGACCAGCAGCCGAGCCGGGTCACGCGGGTGGGGCAGCACCGTGTGCACGGCCTGACCACCGAAGCCGGCCTCCCACTGCGGGCGGTGCGGGTGATCCCAGAGGGAACGGACCAACTCGAAGCTGCGGCCACCGTCGGTGGACCTGAACAGCGCCGAGGGCTCGGTGCCGGCCCAGACGACGTCCGGCTCGTCGGGGCCGGCCGGCATCAGCTGCCAGACCCGGCCGAGGGAGACCCCGGTGTCGGCCGGAAACGCGACCGGCGCCTCGTCGGGCTCGTCCCAGGATGCGCCGAGGTCGTCGCTGGTGGCGACGCTGGGGCCGAAGTGTGAGCTGGTCATGCCGGCGAGCAGCCGCGGGGTGGGACGACGGGTGTCGACCGCCACCGCGTAGACACCGGTCATCGGAAAGTGCGGCCCGGTGATCTCCCAACTGCGCCGGTCGTCGGTGCTGGTGGCAAGGAACAGTCCCTTCGCCGTGCCGATCGCGAGCAGTGTCGCCATGACGTCCTCCGAACCGTCGGTGAGCAGGTCCGGTGATTATGGCCACACCCCCCGACAGGTTCCGCCGCCCACACGCCGGACGACGCGCTCAGCGGCGCAGGCGCGGCACGTGCCGGCGGTAGGCGCTGACCGTAGGGTCGGCGTCCAGCCAGAACCGCCAGGGCAGATCGTGGGCGCCGGTCACGCCGACCCGAGGACCCGCCACCACCGTCTCCGGCGGCACCGGTCGGGCCGGGGGGCGCAGCCGGACCGGGCCGTCGCCGAGCAGGTACGCCCCGTACGCCTCGCGGTCGATGCCGAGCGCGGAGCAGAGCCGGGCGGGCCCGCGGGCCAGGTCCACGTCCCGCCGGATGGCCGGCCGGCGCTCCCGTGCCGTGGCCAGCCCGTCAACCACCTCACCGGCGCGCAGCAGTACGGCGGATGCCTCCCCCTCGACCCCGGTGACCACGTTCATGCACCAGTGCATGCCGTAGGTGAAGTAGACGTAGGCGTACCCGGCGGGGCCGAACATCACGGCGTTGCGCGGGGTGCGACCCCGATGGGCGTGCGAGGCGGGATCGCCGCCACTTCCCGCGTACGCCTCGACCTCGGTGATCCGGACGGTGACCCCGTCGGCGTGCAGCCGGCAGCCCAGCAGCCCGCGCGCCGCCGGCAGCAGTGGACCGGCGAGCAGGTCCGCCAGCGCCGCCAGGTCGGTGTCGGTGCTGCGGTCACCGGACGACAGGGCCATGTCCACGACGGTACCCATCCCGCCACCGGCCGGGCGCGGCGACCATTCAGCGCCGGCCCGAACAAGACTCACGTCGCACATCAGACAACCGGCCGAACAGTGAAACCGGACCGTCGGCTCGGGGGTGTTCCCGATGTCGTCGCAGGGAGCGACGACATCACGGGAGGAGTCACCATGACCGTACGGAGCATCCGGCGACCACTGATCGCCACCGGCCTCGTCGCGGCGGCCGCGACAGTGGCCTTCACACCGTCGGCCAGCGCGAGCGTCCCGCTGCGCGCCGCGGCGCAGGCCGACGACGCGTCAGTGACCGCGTTCGTGGTCGGTGCCACCGGCAAGATCGAGGCGAAGGGCGCGGCGGCGATCGTGCCGGTCACTGTGACCTGCTCGAAGGCCATCGACTTCGACATCACGGTCAAGGTCGCGCAGGCGGTCGGTCAGACGATGCGCGCGGGCACGACGGTGCGGAGGGTCACCTGCGCGGAGGGCACCCAGCAGGTGCGGATCGCGGTGGTCCCGGTCGAGCGTCCGTTCGTGGCGGGCGTCGCGTTCGGCGTGCTGACCGCGAACCCCTGTGACCCGTACTGCACACCTATGCACGACGAGCGCCAGTTCAACCTGGCGCTCTGAGGTGTCGCCTGGCGGCACGGCATGCCCGTGCCGCCAGGCTTCAACATTTCGTTGACAATTAGGCGTTCATAAGGTGTGCTCGGGGTATGACGACCGAGGACATCTTCACCGCGCCGGACCCTGGCCGGGCCCGCGCCCACCGCACCCACGAGGCGTTACAGCGGATCAGCGAGCGGCACGCCGGCACCGACACGCGGCGCGGCCGGTGGGCCCACCCGTACGTGCTCGACCCGTGGGAGGCGGTCGCCCTGGTCACCGCGCTGGCCGCCGGCGGGGCCGAGCGCGAACCCGCGGAGGAGCCGATCGACGCCGCCGACCTGACCGCCGCGCTGACCCTGCTGCCCCACGTCCGCGCCGAGTTGGACGCCCTGGAGGCCGGCCTGCTGACGCTGGCCCGCGACCGGGGGCTGACCTGGCAGGCGATCGCGTACGGGCTGGGGTTGGGCAGCGCACAGGCGGCCCGGCAGCGCTACGAACGGGTCGCCGCCCGCTCGGCCGAGCAGACCCCCTGATCCGGCGCAGCTTGGGCCGGGACCGGGCGGATCGGCACGCCGCGCGTGTGACGGCCGCGGGGCGGGCACACTGTGCGCACGACGAGGAGGCACCCATGGAGCGCGCGGAGATGTTGGCGTACTGCCTGGCCAAGCCGGGAGCGTGGCTGGACCAACCGTGGGAGGGCGACGAGGTGGTGAAGGTGGGCGGCCGGATCTTCGCGTTCCTCGGCAGCGCCGGGGGCAAACCGACGGTAGGCATCAAGTGCGGGCCGACTCGCGAGGTGGCCGACGAGTGGCTGCACCGGCACCCCGACGACGCCAGCGTGATGGCCTACATCGGCCGGTCCGGGTGGAACACGCTGCGCCTGGACGGCGGGATCGACGACGAGGAGCTGACCGAGGCGGTCGACTCGTCGTACGACATGGTGGTGGCCAAGCTCCCCAAGCGGGAGCGCCCGACGGCCTGAACCGCCGCGGCGCCGGCGGCCAACGCCGACGCCACGGCACAGCTCAGCGCGGAACGACCCGCTCGGTGGCCCACTCCCGCCAGCCGGCCAGCCGGTCCGCCGCGTCGGCGAGCTGGTCGGCGACCGGGCCGGGGCCGGTGGAACCGGGGGTGGTCCGGGCCGCGAGAGCCGAACGGACCGAGAGCACGTCGCGCACCGACGGGTCGAGGTGCCCGCTGATAGCGGCCAGGTCCTCGTCGGAGACGTCGTTCAGCTCGCACTCCCGAGCCGCGCAGAGCGCCACCAACTGGCCGGTGATCTCGTGCGCGTCGCGGAACGGCACGTTGCGTCGGACCAGCCAGTCGGCGACCTCGGTGGCGAGGGAGAAGCCGACCGGTGCGGCGGCGACGAGGCGGTCCACCCGGACCGTCATCGTGGAGATCATTCCCGCCAGGGCCGGAAGCAGCAGCTCCAGGGTGTCGACCGCGTCGAAGGCCGGCTCCTTGTCCTCCTGCATGTCCCGGTCGTAGGTCATCGGCAGGCCCTTGAGCATGGTGAGCACTGTCATCAGGCCGCCGACCAGACGCCCGGACTTGCCCCGGGCCAGCTCGGCGATGTCCGCGTTCTTCTTCTGCGGCATGATCGACGAGCCGGTGGCGAAGGAGTCGTCCAGTTCCACCCAGCCGAACTCGTGCGAGGTCCAGAGCACCACCTCCTCGCCGAGCCGGGACAGGTGCACCCCGATCAGGGCGGTGGTGAAGAGGAACTCGGCCACGAAGTCCCGGTCGGCGACGGCGTCCATCGAGTTGGCGAACGACGTACGGAAGCCCAGCTCCTTGGCCACCGCCACCGGGTCCAGTGGGAGCCCGGAACCGGCCAGGGCGCCCGCGCCGAGCGGGCTGATCGCCGCCCGGTGGTCCCAGTCGCGCAGCCGCTCGAGATCGCGCAGCAGCGGCTGCACGTGGGCGAGCAGCCAGTGCCCGAAGGTGACCGGCTGGGCGTGCTGGAGGTGGGTCATGCCCGGCGCGGCAGTGTCGATGTGCCGCTCGGCCTGCTCGACCAGCGCCTCCGCCAACTCGACCAGGCGGCTGGCCACGCCCCGGGCGTGGTCGCGCAGGTAGAGCCGCAGGTCGGTGGCGACCTGGTCGTTGCGGGACCGGCCGGCGCGCAGCTTGCCACCGAGGCTGCCGAGACGCTCCAGCAGACCGCGCTCCAGCGCGGTGTGCACGTCCTCGTCGTCGATGGTGGGGCGGAACGTTCCGGAGGCGCAGGCGGCCTCCAGGTCGTCCAGCGCGGCCAGCATCCGGCCCAGCTCCTCCGGATCGAGCAGGCCGGCGCCGGCGAGGACCCGGGCGTGCGCCCGGGAACCGGCGATGTCGTAGGGGGCCAGGCGCCAGTCGAACTGCACGCTCACCGACAGTCGGGCGAGCGCCTCGGCGGGGCCGCCCGCGAACCGGCCGCCCCAGAGGCTCGTCCGGTTGGTGGCGGCGCTGTTCTCGGTCAGGCTCTTGTCGTCCACGTCGCCCATCATTGCGTTGGTTGCCTCTCGCTCGCGACTGCGGGGCCCGCTCGCCGCGCTTGCTCAGTCTTCGCGCTCACCCATGTCACTGTCCGCCACCGCCCAAACGGGCGTCCCGAGCGGCGGCCATCCGGCTCGGCAGCCCCCACAGCTGCACGAAGCCCTTGGCCAGGGACTGGTCGAAGGTGTCGCCGGTGTCGTAGGTGGCCATCCCGAAGTCGTAGAGGCTCGCCTCGGAGCGCCGGCCGGTCACAGTGGCCCGGCCGCCGTGCAGGATCATCCGTACCTCGCCGCTCACGTGCCGCTGCGCGTCGTCGATGAACGCGTCCAGCGACGCCTTCAGCGGCGAGAACCACAGACCGTCGTAGACGAGTTCGCCCCAACGCTGGTCGACGCCCTTCTTGAACCGGGCCAGGTCCCGCTCGACGGTCACCGCCTCCAACTCCTGGTGGGCGGTGATCAGCGCGATCGCGCCGGGCGCCTCGTACACCTCTCGGCTCTTGATGCCGACCAGGCGGTCCTCGACCATGTCGAGCCGGCCCACGCCCTGGGCGCCGGCGCGCCGGTTGAGCTCCAGGATCGCCTGGTACGGGGTGACCGTCTCACCGTCGATCGCCACCGGCACGCCGCCGTCGAAGGTGATCACGACCTCGTCGGGGTCGCGCTCCTGGGTCGGGTCCGAGGTGTACGAGTAGAGGCCCTCGACGGGGGCGTTCCAGATGTCCTCCAGGAAGCCGGTCTCCACCGCGCGACCCCACAGGTTCTGGTCGATCGAGTACGGCGACTTGGCCGACACGTCGATCGGCAGCCCCTTCTCCTCGGCGAAGGCGATCGCCTTGTCCCGGGTCCAGGCGAAGTCCCGGGCCGGCGCGATGATCTTCAGGTCGGGGGCGAGCGCGTTCAGGCCCACCTCGAACCGGACCTGGTCGTTGCCCTTGCCGGTGCAGCCGTGCGACACGATCGTGCCGCCGTGCTTGCGTGCCGCCGCCACCAGGTGCTTGACGATCAGCGGCCGGGACAGCGCCGACACCAGGGGGTAGCGGTCCATGTAGAGCGCGTTGGCCCGGATCGCCGGCAGGCAGTAGTCGGCGGCGAACTCGTCGCGCGCGTCCACCACCTCGGACTCGGCGGCACCGCAGTCCAGGGCACGCTGCCGGATGGCGTCGAGATCCTCACCGCCCTGCCCGACGTCGACCGCTACCGCGATCACCTCGGCGCCGGTCTGCTCGGACAGGTACGGAATGGCGACGGAGGTGTCCAACCCGCCGGAGTACGCGAGCACGACCCGCTCGGTCATGACGTGGTGTTCCCTTCAGCGGTGTCTTCCCGGCGGGCCCAGCCGGCGAGCTTGTCTCCGAGCGCGGCCCCGCCGACGGCCTCACGGGCCACGACGAGGATGGTGTCGTCGCCGGCGATGGTGCCGACGATCTCGGGCAGGCCCGCCCTGTCCAACGCGCTGGCCAGGTACTGGGCTGCGCCCGGCGGTGTCCGCAGCACGGCGATGTTGCCGCTGGAGTCGACCCCGTTGAGCAGTTCGCGCAGCAGCCGCACCAGCCTGGCCGGCGCGGCCTCGGCGTCGCGCAACGGTCGCTGCCCGTCCTCGGGGATCAGGTAGACGGCCGGGCCGTCGCCGCCGCGCACCTTGACCGCGCCCAACTCCTCCAGGTCCCGCGAGAGAGTGGCCTGGGTGACGCCGACGCCGTCGGCGGCGAGCATGTCGGCCAACTCGGTCTGCGACCGGATCGACCGGTCGCGGATCAGTTCCACGATCCGCGCGTGCCGGGCCGCGCGAGTCAGCGGCGCGGTCATCGCTGCCCCCCGGTGACGGCATCGCCGGTCCCGGCGCCTCCCGTCGCGGTTCCCAACAGGAACGTCAGCAGCGCCTTCTGCACGTGCAGCCGGTTCTCCGCCTGGTCGAAGACCGCGCTCTGCGAGCCGTCGAGCACCTCGTCGGTGATCTCCTCACCACGGTGTGCGGGCAGGCAGTGCAGCACTATCGCGTCCGGCGCGGCCTGACCGAGCAACTCCTTGTTGACCTGGTACGGCAGGAACGGGGTGATCCGGTCCAACCCGTCGGACTCCTGCCCCATCGACGTCCAGGTGTCGGTGGCCAGCACGTCGGCGTCGCGTACCGCCTGGGCCGGGTCGGTCAGCACCCGCACCGACCCGCCGGTCGCCGCGGCGATCTGGGCGGCCCGTTCCACAACGGCCGCGTCCGGCGCGAACCCGGCCGGGCCGGCGATCCGCACGTGCATCCCGGCGGTCGCCCCGGCCAGCAGGTACGACTGCGCCATGTTGTTCGCGCCGTCCCCCACGTACGCCAGGGTGCGCCCGGCCGTGCCACCGCACCGCTCCCGGATGGTGAGCAGGTCGGCCAGCAGCTGGCACGGGTGGAAACCGTCGGTGAGCGCGTTGACCACCGGCACTGTCGCGCCCGCCGCCACCTCGGCGATCCGCTCGTCGCCGTGGGTCCGCAGCACGATCGCCGCGACGTAGCGGGACAGCACCCGCCCCGCGTCGGCGAGCGACTCACCGCGACCGAAGTGGGTGACCTGCGTGTCCACCACCAGGGGGTGCCCGCCCAGTTCGGCGATCCCGGCGTCGAACGAGATCCTGGTCCGCAGGCTCTGCTTGTCGAAGAGCACCGCCACCGAGCGGGGGCCCACCAGCGGCCGGTGGCCGAACCGGTCCGCCTTCATCCGCGCCGCCAGGTCGAGGACCGCGGACTGTTCGGCCGGCGAGAGGTCGTCGTCGCGCAGGAAGTGCCGGGTCATCGAGTCGTCCCCGTCGTGGTGGTCAGTGTGGCTGGTGCGGTCTGCGCGCCGGCGGCGGCCGGGGCGGTCGCGTCCAGTGCGGCGGGCAGCGCCGCGAGGAAGGTGTCGGCCTGGGCTGCGGTGAGGATCAGCGGTGGGGCCAACCGGATCACACCCGGCTGCACCGGGTTGACCAGGAAACCGGCTTCCCGCAGCGCCTCGGCCAGCACCGAGGCGACCGGCGCGGTGAGCGCCACGCCGAGCAGCAGACCGGCGCCGCGTACCTCGCCGATCAGCGGGTGGCCCAGCGCCTCGATGCCGTGACGCAGCCGCTCACCGACCCGCTTGACGTTGTCGAGCAGGCCCTCGTTGGCGATGGTCGCCACCACGGCGAGCGCCGCCGCGCAACTGACCGGGTTGCCGCCGAACGTGGTGCCGTGCGAGCCGGGGGTGAGCAGGTCCGCGGCGGGGCCGAAAGCCAGGGTCGCGCCGATGGGCAGCCCGCCACCCAGCCCCTTGGCCAGGGTGACCACGTCCGGCTCCACACCCTCGGCCTGGTGCGCGAACCAGTGCCCGGTACGCCCGACTCCGGTCTGCACCTCGTCGAGGACCAGCAGCGCGCCGTGCCGGGCGGTGATCCGCCGGGCCGCGGCGAGGTAGCCGGCCGGCGGGACCAGCACACCGTTCTCACCCTGGACGGGTTCCAGGATCACCATGGCGGTGGCCTCCGAGACGGCCGTTTCGAGGGCGGCGACGTCGCCGTAGTCGACGTGGGTCACCTCGCCGGGCAGCGGCCGGAACGGGTCGGCCTTGGCCGGTTGGCCGGTCAGCGCGAGGGCGCCCATGGTGCGGCCGTGGAAGCCGCCCCTGGTGGCCACCACCTGGGTGCGGCCGGTGCGCCGGGACAGCTTGAACGCCGCCTCGTTCGCCTCCGCGCCCGAGTTGGCGAAGAACACCCGGCCCGGTCGGCCGGCGAGCGCCAACAAAAGCTCGGCGAGGGCGACCGGCGGCTCGGCCACATAGAGGTTGGAGACGTGCCCAAGGGTCGCGACCTGCTTCGACACCGCCGCCACCACCGCCGGGTGGGCGTGACCGAGGGCGTTGACAGCGATGCCACCCACCAGGTCCAGGTACTCCCGGCCGGCGTCGTCGACCACGACGGCACCGTGACCGGAGACCAACGCCATCGGCGGCGTGCCGTAGTTGTCCATCATGGACTGCTTCCACCGCTGCGCCAACGTGCTCATGTCGCGTCCGTCCCGTCTCCCGGCACCACCATCGTTCCGAACCCTTCCGAGGTGAACACCTCAAGCAACGTGGAGTGCGCCACCCGGCCGTCGACGACGTGCGCGGCGGGCACTCCCCCACGCACCGCCCGCAGGCACGCCTCCATCTTCGGCACCATCCCGGACTCCAGGCTGGGCAGCAGCTTGGCCAGGTCGTCCGCGGCGATCTCGGAGACCAGGCTGGTGGTGTCCGGCCAGTCCGCGTACAGGCCGGCCACGTCGGTGAGCACGACCAGCTTGCGGGCCCGCAACGCGATGGCCAGCGCCGCGGCGGCAGTGTCCGCGTTGAGGTTGTGCAGCACACCCTCCACGTCCGGCGCCACCGTGGAGATCACCGGAATCCGACCGGCCTCGATCAGGTCGGTCACCGCGGACACGTCGACCGACTCGACGTCCCCGACCTGGCCCACGTCGACCGGCACCCCGTCCACGTACGCCGGACGCCGCACCGCCGTGAACAGCCGGGCGTCCTCGCCAGAGAGGCCGACCGCGTACGGACCGTGCGAGTTGATCAGACCGACCAGCTCCCGGCCCACCTGGCCGACCAGCACCATCCGGACCACGTCCATCGCCTCGGCGGTGGTCACCCGCAGACCACCCCGGAACTCGCTGGCGATGCCGAGGCGACCCAGCATGGCGGAGATCTGCGGACCGCCGCCGTGCACCACCACGGGCTTCAGGCCGGCATAGCGCAGGAAGACCATGTCGGCCGCGAACGCCCGCTGCAACTCCGGGTCCGTCATCGCGTTGCCGCCGTACTTGACCACGACCGTCGAGCCGGTGAAGCGCGCCAACCAGGGCAGCGCCTCGATCAACGTCTCCGCCTTGACCTGGGCGCGAGCCAAATCGCTGCTGAGACTCACCGCGCCGGCCTTTCGTTCGCGACTGCGGGACTCCGCTGCGCTGCGTTCCTCGCGCTCACGTTGAGTACGCCGAGTTCTCGTGCACGTACGCGTGGGACAGGTCGTTGGTCCAGATCGTGGCGGCCGACGTACCAGCGTGCAGGTCGATCCGGATGGTCACGTCCCGCCCGGTCAGGTCGATTTTCGAACGGTCCTCGGCGGCGGCGCCGCCCCGGCACACCCACACCCCGTTGACCGCCACGTCCACCTCGTCCGGCTCGAACGCGGCGGCGGTGGTGCCGACGGCGGCGAGGATCCGGCCCCAGTTGGGGTCGTTGCCGAACAGCGCCGTCTTGACCAGGTTGTTGCGGGCCACCGAACGGCCCACCTCGACCGCCTCGTCCTCGTCCGCCGCGCCGACCACGTCGATGGCGATCTGCTTCGTGGCGCCCTCGGCGTCGGCCACCAACTGCTGGGCCAGGTCGTGACAGGCCGCGGTGACGGCGGCGGCCAGCTCGGCCGGCGTCGGCTCGATGCCGCTCGCACCGCTGGCCAGCAGCAGCACCGTGTCGTTGGTGGACATGCAGCCGTCCGAGTCGACCCGGTCGAAGGTGACCCGGGTGGCCGCCCGCAACGCCTCGTCCAGCGTCGCCGGCCCGGCCACCGCGTCGGTGGTCAGCACACAGAGCATGGTGGCCATCCCGGGCGCGAGCATTCCGGCGCCCTTGGCCATGCCGCCGACCGTCCAGCCGCTCCCCCGGGCCACAGTGGTCTTCGGCCGGGTGTCCGTGGTCATGATCGCTTCGGCGGCGGCCGGGCCGCCGTCGCGGGACAGCCCACGGATCGCCGAGCGGACGCCCGGCAGCAGCTTCGGCATCGGCAGCCGCTCACCGATCAGACCGGTCGAGCAGACCGCGACCTCACCGGCGCCGAGGATCAGCCGGGGGCTGACCGAGGTCAACGCGGCGGCGGTGTGCTCGGCGGTGGCGTGGGTGTCCTGGAAGCCGGCCGGACCGGTGCAGGCGTTGGCGCCACCGGAGTTGAGCACCACGGCGCGGACCACACCGCCCTGCACGACCTGCTGGGTCCAGAGCACCGGCGCGGCCTTGACCCGGTTGGTGGTGAAGACACCGGCCACACCGGCGTCCGGGCCGTCGTTGACCACCAGGGCGACGTCCGCGCCGCCGCTGGTCTTGAGGCCGGCGGCCACACCGGCCGCCCGGAACCCCCGAGGGGTGGTGACACTCATGGGGCGGTCCCCCAGATCGAGAGGCCCGTCGTCTCCGGCAGGCCGAGCATCAGGTTGGCGTTCTGGACGGCCTGACCGGCCGCGCCCTTGCCCAGGTTGTCCAACGCGCTGAGCACGATCAGACGACCCGAGTCGACGTCAACGGTGGCCTGGAGGTGACACGAGTTGGAGCCCAGGGTCGCGGCGGTGTGCGGCCAACGGCCCTCCGGCAGCACGTGCACGAACGGCGCGTCCGCGTACGCCCGCGCCAGCACCTCCTGCGGATCCACGCCGCGCGCCGGCACCGCGGTGACGGTGGCCAGGATGCCGCGCGGCATCGGCGCCAGGACCGGCGTGAGCGACAGGCCGGTCGCGCCCGTGGCCTGCTTGATCTCCGGTACGTGCTGGTGGGTGCCCACCCGGTACGGCGACAGGTCGCCCATCACCTCGCTGGCCAACAGGTGCGGCTTGGTCGCCCGGCCGGCGCCGGAGGTGCCGGAGGCGGCGACCACCACCACGTCGGCGGGGTTGGCCGCGCCGTCGGCGATCAGCGGCGCGAGCGCCAGGGTGATCGCGGCGGCGTAGCAGCCGGTGTTCGCCACCCGGGTGGAGCCGGCGATCAGCTCCCGCTGACCGGGCAACTCGGGCAGGCCGTAGGTCCACTGCCCGGCGTGCGTGCCGCCGTAGTACTGCGCCCAGGCGTACGGGTCGCCCAGCCGGTGGTCGGCACCCAGGTCGACGATGCGCACCTCGGCCGGAAGCTGGGCCGCGAGAGCCGCCGACTGGCCGTGCGGCAGGGCCAGGAAGACCAGGTCCGCATCGGCCAGGATCGTCGGATCGGTCTCGCCGAGCACTAGGTCGAGCCCGGTGAGCTGCGGGTGCACCACGTCGACGCGGTGCCCGGCCTGGCTGTGTGCGGTGGCGGCGACCAGGTCGAACTCCGGGTGCCCGGCGATCAGGCGCAGCAGCTCGCCTCCGGCGTACCCGCTCGCTCCGGCGACCGCGACTCGGATCCCCATACTCACCTCCGCATGACTATGCAGCGAAGATTAACAAGGACGACACAGGACTGCAAGTTCATACACTGCTCTGCATGATGATGTAGTCCCAATCCCGATGAGCCAGAGCCTTTCATGCTTCTGGCTCATCGGGCTGCGGAGAGCCGGTCTCAGTCATCCGGTACCGGGACGCCGGCCAGCCGGTCACAGCGTGAACACCCAGAAGAAGGAGCTCGTCGGCGACTTCGAGAACAGCGGCCGCCAGTGGCGTCCCGCCGGCGAGCCTGCCCCGGTCAGCGTCCACGATTTCGCCGACCCGCAGTCGGGCAAAGCCGTCCCTACGGGATCTACGATCTGACCGCGAACACCGGCTGGGTCAATGTCGGCACCGATCACGACACCGCCGCGTTCGCAGTGGGAATCGATCCGCCGCCGGTGGCCGCCCTGGCCGCGGAACCCCTCGCCGTGCTGTTCGGCACCAGCCGCGGGCACAGACCGGCGAGGACAACAAGATCAAAACAACGTGTTAATGATCTGCAATCCCTTAGTCGAGTGACCAATTCGTCAGTTTCAGCGGATTAAGCATCAGCCACACGTTCGTCACACATTCAGCACTGACGTCGAAGGTGGCCACCCCATATCGATGATCTTCATTTCTAAGCATGTATCCGAGACCGTCAGCCGTGTCTCGTCGCTCAAAACGGAGAGCGGGTTGCTTACGCATCACTCCCATGAGCCACCGCGCTACATGATCCGAACCACGGATAACCCGAGGTGCGGCATTGACGAATCCGCCGCCATCTACTCGCAGTTCGACGTCCGGGGCCAACACGCGCAACAGGTCTTCAATATTCCCTCCAACCGTTGCGTCGCGAAATGCCCGAACAACTTCATCATGCTGTTGAGGAGAAACTTGTGCTCGCCTTCCTCCTCGAACGTGCCGACGTGCGGACGTCGCCAATTGCCTTACGGCTCCTGGTGAACGGCCCACAACACTGGCAATCTCGCCAAACGGCACACCGAATACATCATGCAGTACGAACGTCACTCGCTCCGCTGGGGTCATAGACTCGAGGACCGTCAACAAAGCCATACTGACCGTATCATCGAGGGAAACGCGATCGAGCGGGTCGGCGGCGATATGACTGGAGCTCGTTGGCTCCTTCGCTGCGTCCGCAAAGAGGTCAGATGGGACTGGCTCCGGTAGCCATTGTCCGACGTACGTCTCCCGTCGTGCCCGCGCGGAGCCCAGCATGTCGAGTGAGATACGGCTCGCAACTCGCATCAACCACGCAGCGGGCGTGGCAATCGCTTCACGTTCCTCGGCCTCAAGGCGGTACCATCTGACATACGTCTCTTGCACAACATCTTCAGCATCGGCCAGGGTGCCCATCATACGAAAGGCCAGCGACATCAAACGGCGTCGCTCGGCCGCGACGGAATCGAGAATCCGCGATTCATCACGCTCGGCTCCTCCGAACCCTACGGATTCGGCAGGAAAATCTTCCGACATTGGGCACCCTTTCCGATCTGAGCGCGGCATGCCTCAACTATCATCTGACGCCCGAGCGTTCCATCGTCCTCTTATTTTGGTTTCAGGCGAGGGGGATTCCTGAAATGGGGTACCTCACAGTCCCTACCCGGTGAGCGCCACGTGGAACCATCGCATCGGGTGCCCCTTCCGCCTCCACGGTCACAACCTCGCGGTCGTCTCCGCGATCAGCCAGCGTGGCACGGAAGAGGTCATCGTGGTAGAAGCGGTCGGGTCCAGCGATCTCGACCTCGCTTCCCGGCTCCAATGTCGTGGCAGCCTCGGCGAGCAGCTCGATGACCTCGTCCAGTTCGACGGGCTGGATGAACGACCTGGGAGCGAAAACCTTTCCGTCCACAGTGTGCTGGTCGATGAGGACGGGAAGGTAGCTCTGGAATTGAGTGGCTCGAATGATGGTTGCGGGGATCGAACCGAATCTTGCGGCCTTCTCCTGCGCTACCTTGCCGAGGTAGTACCCAATCTCAGACGCGTCTCCTTGTCCGACGCCGACGATGGAGAGCAGGACGTGATGACGCACACCTGCCCGCTTGCCCTCCGCATTCAGATTGTTGATCGCTCCCTCGAAGAACGAAATCGCCCCCTCCGCATCAAAACGGGGGGTGTTCAGGACGTTCACGATGGTGTCGACTCCGACGAGGGCCTCGGCGAGCCCCTCGCCAGAGATCACGTCGATCCCGTCATCAAGTCCTCCCGAGACCACCTCGACGCCCCTGGCCTCCAGCTTGTCAGCAAGGGGGGAGCCGACACGGCCGCGCCCACCAGCGATGAAAACCTTCATTTTTCACTCCCGTTCCGGGCCACCGGTCGCCGCCCTCACCAATATGACGACGCAGGCCAGGAAGATGTCAGGTTCCGAGGCAGATCTTTCTCAGGGCCCCTCAGCCGCTGCGACCGGTGGGGGTAACCGGGGGGCGGACCTCACCGGTGAATGCGGGCCGTGGGGAGGGCTACGGCGCGCGCGTTGCATGGTAAGGCGTATGCCAACACGAAGCGAAGGTGCGCGGAGCCCGGTCTCGGCGTGGTCGACATCACCTGACTCCCGTTCGCGCCTCTCACGACGGGGGAACGATGCTTACCCCCCTCGTCGTCGAGATCACCTTCGGCCTCGGTGACCTCCCGCATGTACGCCACCTCGGCGTCATCCTGGCCTGGGCCCGCCATGCCCCCAGGATCGCATCCGGCTGCGAACCGCGCTCGGAGTTGCGAGACTTCTCTTAAGCTCCCCGGTCACGGCACCAACTGCCGGTGCCCTGAACATTGAGAACGGGCTTCCGTGCGGCGTCACTTGTCCATGGTCACCCGAACACATTCCAGCCAGTCCGTCCACGCGGCCGACTTTGACATCACCTCAAATGCTTCACGTTCATCCATTGAATAGCTACCCACGAGAGCCTCCGTAACGGGTGCCGTATTCAATCCACCGCTTTTAAAGGCCCTGGCCTGGTGAGAAATCACCAGGCCAGGGCCTTTAATCGCAGGTTGCCCCGCCAGCGACTCGGACCCCGGACCCGCGGATCAAGAGATCGCGGGGCGGGGCGGGCCGACCCCCGTCAGGCGCCGCGCAGGGTGGCGCCGAGGCGTTCCGCCGCGACGGCGACCGCCGCGTCCCGTGCCGCGACCGCCTCCTCGACGGTGAGCGTCCGGTCCGGTGCCCGGAAGGTGAGCTTGTACGCCAGCGAGCGGCGGCCGGCGCCGAGCTGCGCGCCGGAATACACGTCGAACAGCCGCACGTCCTCCAGCAGCTCACCGGCGCCCGCCTCCAGCGCCCGGCGCACCTGCTCCGCCGGCACCGAGTCGTCCACCACCAGAGCCACGTCGATCAGCGCCGGCGGGAAGCCGGAGACCGTCGGCGCCGGCGTCACCGGGGTCGGCGGCAGCGTGTCGAGGTTCAGCTCCATCGCGCTGGTGCGGCGGGGCAGCTCCAACGCCGCGACCACCACCGGGTGCAACTCGCCAGCGTGTCCGACGACCGAGTCGTCGACCCGCAGCTCGGCGCAGCGACCCGGGTGCCACGGGGCGTACTCGGCGGCGCGCACCTCGACCCGCTCGTCGGGGATCCCGGCGGCGGCCAGCACGTCACGGGCCGCCTCGATCGCGTCCGCCCAGCCGGCCGGTCGACCCGCACCCCACCAGCCGGCCGGGTCCAGGTCACCGGAGAGCACCACCGCGACGTGCACCGGCTGCGCCGGCACCACAGCGTCGGCGGCCGCGAACTCGGCGTCGGTGGGGCGTCGGTCCACGCCCATCGCCGGCGGGCTGCCGGCGCCGACGCGCGGGTGGAAGACCGCGCCGATCTCGTAGAGGGCGAGGTCGCGGTGACCCCGGCCGAGGTTGCGCTTGAGGATGCCGAGCAGCGGGCCGAGCAGCGTGGTGCGCAGCAGCGGCTCCTCCTCGGACAGGGGGTTGGCCAGCCGCACCGCGGGCCGGCGCGGGTCGTCGGCCGGCAGGCCGAGCTGGTCGGCCAGCTCCGGCGACACGAACGGGTGCGCGAGCACCTCCACGTACCCCCGCTCGGCCAGCGACCCGGCGACGGCCCGGCGGCGACGCTGCCGCGGGGTCAGACCGCGCCCTGGAGGCGCGGTCGGCAGCACCGACGGCACCCGGTCGTACCCGTCGAGGCGGACCACCTCCTCGACCAGGTCGGCCGGGTCGGTCAGGTCGGGCCGCCAGGTCGGCGGGGTCACGCTCAGCACCGTCCCGACGCCGCTGGCCACGCCGACCGCGCCCGGGTCCTCGGACAACCGGTCCGCGCCCTGCGCGACAGTGCAGCCGACCCGCTCCAGCAGGGCGACCACCCGCGCGGGCGGGTACTCGACGCCGACCCGCCGGGTCGGCAGGTCCGCCGGAAGACTGATCGGGGTACGCGGCCGGACGTGGTCGATGTCCAGGATCTCCGCACTCGGCGTGCCCCCGCCGTGCTCGGTGAGCAGCCGCACGGCACGCTCCAGCGCGACCAGCGCCACGGCCGGGTCGACGCCCCGCTCCCAGCGCTTCGCGGCCTCGCTGAACAGCTTGTGCCGGCGGGCGGTGCGCCCGACCATCGCCGGGTCCCAGTGCGCCGCCTCGAAGAGCACTGTGGTGGTGCCGGCGACGACCTCACTGGTCTCGCCGCCCATCACCGCCGCCAGGGAGATCGGGCCGGTGTCGTCGCAGATCACCATGTCGTCGGCGGTGAGCACCCGGTTGACCCCGTCGAGGGTGGTCAGCTTCTCCCCCGCGTCGGCGCGACGGACCACCAGCGGCCCGGCGATCCGGTCGGCGTCGAAGGCGTGCATCGGCTGGCCCAGCTCCACCATCACGTAGTTGGTGATGTCGACGGGCAGCGAGATGCTGCGGATGCCGGCGGTGACGAGCCGCTGCTGCATCCAGGACGGTGTGGGCGCGGTCGGGTCGACCCCGCGGACCAGGCGGGCCGTGAACCGGTCGCAGCCGACAGTGTCGCGGACCTCCACCGGGTACGCCGGCGTCTCGGTGCCGCCCGGAGCCGGTGCCAGGGCCGGGTCGCGCAGCGGCACGTCGAACGCATGCGACAGCTCCCGGGCCAGGCCGCGCAGGCTCAGCGCGTACCCCCGGTCGGGGGTGATCTCCAGATCGAGGACGACGTCGTCGAGGCCGACCACCGGGCGCGCGTCGTCACCCGGCTTGGCCGTCACGTCCGGCCCCAGCACGATGATGCCGGAGTGGTCGTCGCCCAGGCCCAGCTCCTTGGCCGAGCAGATCATGCCCGCCGAGTTGTGCCCGTACGTCTTGCGGGCGCCGATGGCGAAGCCGCCGGGCAGCACGCCGCCGGGCAGGATCACCACCACCCGGTCACCCGGGGCGAAGTTACGGGCACCGCAGACGATCTCCTGCGGCTCACCGGTGCCGTTGGCGGCACCCACGTCGACCCGGCAGAACCGGATCGGCTTCTTGAAGCCGGTGAGCTCCTCGATCTCGCGGACCTCACCGACGACGAGCTGGCCGGTGACGGTCCCGGCCAGGTCCACCGCGGACTCGACCTCGATGCCGAGGTCGACCAGGGCCTGCTCCAGGTCACCGGTGGGCAGGTCGGCGGGGAGGTCGACGTACTCCCGCAGCCAGCTGACAGAAACTCGCATGACTTCAGACCACCGTTCCCGTGTCTCGTACCCGCATCGCCTACGCCCCGGTCCCGAGCGCGCGGCTGAACCGCACGTCGCCCTCGAAGAGATGGCGGATGTCGCTGACCCCGTGCCGGACCATCAGGGTCCGGTCGATGCCCATGCCGAACGCGAATCCGGAGTAGACCTCCGGGTCGACGCCGCAGGCGCGCAGCACCCGGGGGTTGACCATGCCGCAGCCACCCCACTCGACCCACTGCGGGCCGTCCCGGTGCTCCGGGAACCACACGTCGAACTCCGCCGACGGCTCGGTGAACGGGAAGTAGTGCGGCCGCCACCGGGTCTTCGCCTCCGGGCCGAACATCGCCCGGGCGAAGTGGTCCAGCGTGCCCCGCAGGTGGGCCATCGTGATGCCCTTGTCGACCACCAGGCCCTCGGCCTGGTGGAACACCGGGCTGTGGGTGGCGTCGATCTCGTCGGTGCGGTAGACGCGACCCGGCACGATCACGTAGATCGGCGGCTTGCGGCTGAGCATCGTGCGGGTCTGCACCGTCGAGGTGTGCGTACGCAGCACCAGGCCGGAGCCCGCGGAGCCATCAGCGGGTGCGATGTGGAAGGTGTCCATCAACCCGCGCGCCGGGTGGTCGGCGGGGATGTTCAACGCGTCGAAGTTGACCCACTCCAGGTCGACCTCGGGCCCCTCGGCCACCTCGTAGCCCATCCCGACGAAGAGGTCACTGATCGACTCCATCAGGGTGCTCAACGGGTGCCGGGCGCCGCGCGGACGCCGGTCGTAGGGCAGGGTGACGTCCACCCGCTCCTCGACCAGCACCCGCTCGGCCTGCTCGCGCTCCACCACCTCGGCGCGCTCGGCGTACGCGGACTCGATCGCCCGCCGGGCCTCGTTGACCCGCTTGCCGGCGTCGGACTTCGCGGCCGGCGGCAGCGCGCCGATCTCCCGGCGCGCGAGGGAGACCGGTGACCGGTCACCCAGGTGCACCGAGCGCAGCGCGGTCAGCGCGTCCGGGTCGGCCGCGGCCTCGAACGCCTTCGTGGCGTCCGCGACGGCCTCGGCCAGGGCGGCGGGGTCGAGCAGGGCGACCTGCTTCGGGTCGTACGGATCGTTGCGGTAGCTCATGGCGTACGGGCACTCCCTCACGGCGGCGCCAGCCCTCACCGGGGCGGCTAGGCGAGTCTACGGACGCGCGGCTGTGCCGCAGCCCGCCGGTAGGAGTTGCGCAGGGAGCAGGTCAGGCCCGCCGCCCGCCGACACCGGCGGGCTGGCTAAACGAACGCCGTGTCGCGTTCATGGACGGACGCTCTCCCCTGCTGTCAGTCGCGCCGGAGGCAATCACCCTCAGCGCTGCGCTCTCGCTGAAGCGTACAGGCAGACCGCTGCGGCGGCAGCCAGGTTGAGGCTCTCCGCGCGCCCGTAGAGCGGCACCCGCACCGTGGTGTCGGCGGCGGCTGTCAACTCCTCGGGCAGCCCGTGCGCCTCCGAGCCGAACAGCCAGGCGGTGGGCCCGACGAGCCGACCGTAGTCGGTCAGGTCGTCCAGGTCGTTGTCGCCGTACCCGGTGGTCGCGAAGATCGACAGCCCGGCGGCGCGCAGCGCGTCGACCACCGCGACCGGGTCGGGGGCGCGCACCACGTCGACGTGGAAGAGACTGCCCGCCGAGGCCCGCACACACTTGCCGTTGTACGGGTCGACGGCGTCTCCGGCGAAGATCACCGCACCCGCGCCGGCCGCGTCGGCGGTGCGCAGCACGGTGCCGGCGTTGCCCGGGTCGCGGATCTCGGCGAGCACCGCCACCAGCCGGGGCGCACCCGCGAGGGCCTGCTCCAGCGACACGTCCAGGTGCCGGCAGATGGCGACCAACCCCTGTGGGGCGACGGTCTCGGTCAGCGCCGCGAGCGCGTCGTCGGTCACCTCGGAGACCGGCACGTCGGCGCGGGCCGCCGTGGCGGCCAACTCCGGGTACCTGTCGAGTGCTGTGGTCGTACCGAACAACTCGGTGACCACCTCCGGCCGCGCGAGGGCCTCGCGGACCGCCTGCGGGCCCTCGGCCAGGAAACGGCCGGTGGCGTCGCGGTCCCGGCGGCGTTGCAGCCGGCGGGCGGCGACAACCCTTGGTGTACGCGGGGTGAAAGCCATGATGTGCGCTCCTCCGGCACGATTGAGGCGCCCCCCGGACGGCGGTGCCGACACGGGAGACGCCTCGCTCTGGTGCGTGGGGATCAGGCGGCCTGAGCCGCCGCGCCGCCGGTGCCCTCGGCCGTGACCGCGGCCCGGGCCAGCTCGACGATCGCCGCGAAAGAGGCGGCGTCGTTGACAGCCATGTCGGCCAGGATCTTGCGGTCGACCTCGATGCCGGCCAGACGCAGGCCCTGGATCAGACGGTTGTAGGTCATCCCGTTGGCCCGGGCGCCCGCGTTGATCCGCTGAATCCACAGCTGCCGGAAGTCGCCCTTGCGGTCGCGACGGTCCCGGTAGGCGTACTGCATCGAGTGCAGCACCTGCTCCTTGGCCTTGCGGTACAGGCGGGAGCGCTGACCGCGGTAACCACTCGCGGACTCCAGCAGGGTACGACGCTTCTTCTGGGCGTTTACAGCCCGCTTGACGCGTGCCATCTCAACTCCTAATTACGTAAGGTGGCGCGCGTCAGCGGCCGAGCAGCTTCTTGATGCGCTTGACGTCGGCCTTGGCCAGCACGACCGTGCCGGTCAGCCGGCGGGTCTGGGTGGAGGGCTTCTTCTCCAGGTTGTGGCGGAGGCCGGCCTGCTGGGCAACGATCTTGCCCTTGCCGGTCACCTTGACCCGCTTACCCATACCCGTGTGGCTCTTCATCTTCGGCATGTGGAACGTCTTCTCCCCTGTTACTCGCTGCTGGTGTCGGCGGCGAGGCCGGTGTCACCGGCTGCTGCGGTCTCGCTGACCGCTGCGGTCTCATCGGCTTCCGGAGCGGCGGACTCGTCCGCTGCCCGGTCCCGAGGTCCGCCGCGAGACGCCGTGGCGGCGACCGCGGAGGCCTTGACGGCCCGATGCGGGGCGAGAACCATGATCATGTTTCGACCGTCCTGCTTCGGAGCGGCCTCGACGTATCCCAGTTCCGTGATCTCGGATTCGAGCCGGCGCAGGAGCCGGTAACCCAGCTCCGGACGACTCTGCTCGCGACCGCGGAACATGATCGTCACCTTGACCTTGTCGCCCGCCTTGAGGAACCGCACCACGTGACCCTTCTTGGTCTCGTAGTCGTGCGGGTCGATCTTCGGCCGAAGCTTCATTTCCTTGATGACGGTCTGCTGCTGATTACGCCGCGCTTCGCGCGCCTTGAGTGCGCTCTCGTACTTGAACTTGCCGAAGTCCATGAGCTTGCACACCGGCGGGCGCGCCATCGGCGCAACCTCGACCAGGTCCAGATCGACGTCCGCGGCCAGCTGAAGAGCGCGCTCCAGCGGGACGATGCCCACCTGCTCACCCTCTGGGCCGACCAGTCGGACCTCACGTGCCCGGATCTGCTCGTTCACGCGTGGTTCGACGCTGATGGGGCCTCCTCGAGTCGTTTCTGCTCACTCGCCGACCCCTGCGGCTCCCGGGAGGGAACCGACCGAAAAGCAGAAGGCCCCGGCATATGCCAGGGCCCGCTCGACCGGTCAGCACGATCACAAGGATCGCGCATCCGGCACCGGGACATGCCCGGAACCGGTGACCGGACCCGGCCACCGTAGCGGCGACTCGGGTGGGAGCAGGCGCTCCGCTTTCAAGGCTGCCTGCTCGCACGCGGAGACAGCCTGGTCGACTCGATAACACTACACCGGCGGCCCGGCGACCCCCAAACCGGGCACGACCTGGTGTTCAGAGACGCCGAGCCCAGCAGGTCGGCGGGTCAACCGCGCTGGGTCAGCGGCCGACGGCGCGTTCGGCGAGGCGAGCCTGGTGGGCCTCGTGCAGCCGGCGCAGCGCGCGGACCCCGTCGACGGCCAGCTCCTTGTCGGCGGCCTGCAACGCGACCATCGGCAGCAGGTCGTCGTCGTGCAGCTCCAGGCTGGCCCACGGCGCGCCCCGGTCGAAGCGGACGCCCCGGACAACCTCCCAGGGCAGCTCGTAGGAGCTGATGACGTTACGGACCCGGATGCTCCGGGCGTCCGCTTCCACCCGGGGGCGGGTGAACAGGAGGAAGCCCAGCGCACCGAAGACGCCCAGGCCGATCATGGCGATCTGGTCGCCGCGCTGGAAGCTGCCGTAACCATCGCCGGTCGGGCCACTCAACGAGGTAGCGACCAGAGCGAACACCACCACCAGGGCAGCCGCCGCCGACCAGCAGACCACGCGGATGCGGCGGGGCTTCAGGCGGACCAGTTCGGTTTCACTCACCCCACCAGTTTGCCACCCGCACTCGTCCACCAAACGCACCACCCGCCGAGCCACCACCGCAGAACCCCGAGTCCTGTGCCCCCCCGGCGAGCGGAAGGATCGCCGATCTTGCGGTTTCGGTTGTCGGTTCAGGGTGATAGGCGCCTTGTGTCGGTGCAGAAAGTGCAAGATCGCCGAGCAGGGTCAGAGGCGGCAGGCGTGGATGTTGGTGACGAGGATGGCGCGGGCGCCCAGTTCGTACAGCTCGTCCATGATGCGGTGCACGTCGTCGCGGAGCACCATCGCCTGCACCGCCACCCAGCCCTCGCGGTGCAGCGGCGACACGGTGGGCGACTCGATGCCCGGGGTGAGCCCGCTGGCCCGGTCCAGCAGACCGGCCGGCACGTCGTAGGCGAGCATCACGTAGCGGCGGGCCACCAGCACACCGTGCAGGCGGCGCAGCAACTGCTCGGCCTGCGGTTGCGCGGGCGCGTCGGCGCGCCGGACCAGCACCGCCGACGAGCGCAGCAGCGGCTCACCGAAGACCACCAGGCCCGCCTGGCGCAGGGTCGCGCCGGTCTCCACCACGTCCGCGATCACGTCGGCGACCCCGAGGCGTACGGCGTTCTCCACCGCGCCGTCGAGGCGGATCACGTCGGCCTTGACGCCCATCTCGCCGAGGTGCCGTTCGACCAGCCCCGGGTACGCGGTGGCGATGCGGTGACCGCCCAACTCCTGCACGGAGGCGATGTCGTCGGGGCGGGCGGCGAAGCGGAAGGTGGCCCGGCCGAAGGCGAGGTCGACGACCTCCTCGGCCGGCGCGGCCGAGTCGATCAGCAGGTCCCGGCCGGTGATCCCGAGGTCGAGGTCACCGGAGCCGACGTAGGTGGCGATGTCCTTCGGACGCAGGTAGAAGAATTCGACGTCGTTGGCCTCGTCCCGGCAGACGAGGTCCTTGGGGTCGGTGCGCTGGCGGTAGCCCGCCTCGCGCAGCATCTGGGCGGCCGGTTCGGCCAGGGTGCCCTTGTTGGGAATGGCGACACGCAGCATGACGGAGTGCTCCTTCGATCCGGTTGGCGATCAACAGGGGTGGGGGCACTCACAGATGTCGGTAGACGTCCTTGAGTTCGAGACCGCTGGCGAGCATCAGCACCTGGACCTGGTAGAGCAGCTGGGAGATCTCCTCGGCGGTGCGCTCCGGCCCCTCGTGCTCGGCGGCCATCCACGACTCGGCCGCCTCCTCGACGACCTTCTTGCCGATGAAGTGCACGCCCTTGTCCAGCGCGGCGACGGTGCCCGAGCCCGGGGTGCCGGCGGCGGCCTTGGCCTGCAGCTCGGCGAACAACTCCTCGAACGTCTTCACGGGGAACGATTCTTCCAGCCACCCGGGCGGCACCCCGCGTCCGGGTCCGCCAAAATCCAGCAAGCGGACAATTCCCTACCAACATGGTGGGACAATTGTCGATCGATGCCCATGGAGCTCTACGCTGTCCGCCATGGCCAGCCGCTCACGTCTCCTCGCGCTCACCGTCGCCGGCGCCGTCGTCGTAGCCACCGCCGGATGCGCGCCACAGGACGAGAAACCCACCCCCAATGTCACAGCAGCGCCGTCCTGCGCCAAGGACAGCCTGCCCACGCGTACGCCGGGCAAGCTGACGATCGCCACCGACCAGCCCGCGTACGAGCCGTGGTTCGCCAAGGACAAGCCGGACAGCGGAGAGGGCTTCGAATCCGCTGTCGCGTACGCGGTGGCCGAGAAGCTCGGCTACGCCCGCGCCGACGTCACCTGGACCCGGGTCAAGTTCGACACCGCCATCGCGCCGGGGCCGAAGGACTTCGACTTCGACATCAACCAGTTCTCCATCACCGACGAACGCAAGCAGGCGGTCGACTTCTCCGCGCCGTACTACCTGGTACGGCAGACCGTCATCGCGTTGAAGTCCTCGAAGATCGCCGGCCGCAAGTCGCTGGCCGAGCTGCGGGACGCCCGGCTCGGCGCGCAGGTCGGCACCACCAGCTACCAGGCGATCACCGACGTGATCAAGCCGACCGCCAAGCCGCTGGTCTACAACAGCAACGACGACGCGAAGAAGGCCCTTCAGAACGGGCAGCTGGACGGTCTCGTGGTGGATCTTCCGACCGCCTTCTACATCACCGGCGCGGAGATCACCGACGCGACGATCGTCGGGCAGGTGCCGCAGGTCGGTACGCCCGAGGCGTTCGGGTTGCTGCTGGACAAGAACTCCCCACTGACCTCCTGCGTGAGCGGGGCGGTCGGTCAGCTCACCGCGGCGGGCACGCTGAAGGAACTGGAACAGAAGTGGCTCGCGCAGGTGGCAGGGGCGGCCGAGCTGAGGTGACGCTTCTGGACCATGCGCCCTCGAAGGCGCAGCTGCGGCGGTCGGCGTACCGGCGTCGGCAGACCGTCTACAGCGTGCTCGTCGCGGCGTCCTCGACGGCGGCGCTCGGCACGCTGCTGGTGATCGCGGTGACCGGGGCGCCGGGCTGGGACCGGGTCCGGCGGTCGTTCCTGGATCCGGAGATCGCCCGCGACGCGCTGCCGACGGTGCTGAGCGGGCTCTGGCTCAACGTACGGCTGCTGGTCTGCTGTGCGGTCGGCGCGCTGCTGCTCGGGCTGGTGATCGCCGTGCTGCGGACGCTGCGCGGGCCGGTCTTCTTCCCGGTCCGCGCGCTGGCCGCCGGCTACACCTACACCTTCCGCGGCCTACCGCTGATCATCGTGCTGTACCTGCTCACCCTCGGCGTGCCGGGGCTGCGGTTGCAGGGCATGCCGCCGGTGCTGGTGCTGGGTGGGATCGCGTTGATCCTCACCTACGGCGGCTACCTCGCCGAGGTGTTCCGGGCCGGCATCGAGTCGGTGCACTCCAGCCAACTCGCCGCGGCCCGCTCGTTGGGCCTGACCTACCGGCAGACGATGCGGCACGTGGTCCTGCCGCAGGCCGTCCGGCGGGTGGCGCCACCCCTGCTCAACGACGTGGTGGCGTTGCAGAAGGACGTCGGGCTGGTCTCGCTGGCCGGGCCGATCGACGCGGTCCGCGCCGCCCAGATCGCCACCGCGCAGACCTTCAACTACACGCCGTATGTCGTGGCGGGGGTGCTCTTCGTGCTGCTCGCCATCCCGCTGATCGCGGTCACCGACTGGGTGACGCTGCGTGCGGCCCGCCGACAGTCGGGGGGCTGACCCATGGCGTTGTTGCGGTGTCGGGGCCTGCGCAAGGAGTTCGGCGGGCACGTCGTGCTCGACCACCTCGATCTGACCGTGGCCGAGCACCAGGTGGTGGCAGTGATCGGCGCGTCCGGGTCCGGCAAGTCGACACTGCTGCGCTGCGTCAACCTGCTTGACGAACTCGACGACGGGACCATCGAGTTGGACGGGGAGGACATCTCCGATCCCCGGGTGGACCCGGACCGGGTCCGGCGGCGGATCGGCATGGTGTTCCAGGCGTACAACCTCTTTCCGCACCTGAGCGTGTTGGACAACATCACCCTCGCGCCGCGCCACGTACACCGGCGGGGCCGGGCGGAGGCCGAGGCGCAGGCCCGGGAGCTGCTGGACCGGGTGGGGCTCGGCGCCAAGGCGGACGCCTACCCGGACCGGCTCTCCGGCGGGCAGCAGCAGCGGGTGGCGATCGTCCGGGCGCTGGCCAACTCACCTCGACTGATGCTGCTCGACGAGGTCACCTCCGCGCTCGACCCGGAGCTCGTCGGCGAGGTGCTGGCGATGATCCGCGATCTGAAGGCCGACGGCATGACAATGGTGCTGGCCACCCACGAGATGGGCTTCGCCCGGGAGGTAGCCGACGAGGTGTGCTTCCTCGACGCCGGGCGGGTCGTCGAGAGCGGCCCGCCGGAGCAGGTGCTCGGCGAGCCGACCCAGCCTCGTACCAGGCAGTTCCTGCGCCGGATCATCGAGGCCGGCCGTCTCTGAAGGCCCGCCTTCAGAGACGGCCGAGGCGGCAGAGGCGTCAGCCGCCGAAGCCGACCCGTTGGGCGTTGCCCGCAGCCACCGTCCGCACGGCCAGCGCCGCGTCGAGTGCCGCCACTGTGGCGGACCAACCCTTGTCCTCCGCCGAGCCGGGCAGACCGGCGCGGTCGCGGGCCTGCTCGATGGTCTCCACTGTCAACACCCCGTGCGCCACCGGCTTGCCCTCGTCCAGCGCCACCCGGGTCAGCCCGTCGGTGACCGAACGGCACACGTAGTCGAAGTGGGCGGTGGACCCGCGGACCACCACGCCGAGGGCGACCACCACGTCGCAGCGACGGGCGAGGGCCTGCGCGACCACCGGCAGCTCGACCGAGCCGGCGACCCGGGCGACCACGGAACGCGCGCCGCACGCCTCGGCGGCGGCCACCGCACGCTCCAGCATGTGGTCGGTCAGCTCGCCGTGCCAGCGGGCGGCAACGACCCCGACGGTCAGCCCTGCGGCGTCGACCGCCTCGACTCCCGGCTCACCGAAACCCGCCATCGTCATGCTCCGATCTCGTCGTTGGCGACCGGACGCCCCAACGGCGCCTCGGACACCTCGTCCAACTCGTCCAGCAGGTGACCCATCCGGTCCCGCTTGGTGCGCAGGTAGCGCATGTTCTCCGGGTGCGCGCCGACCGGCAGCCCCTCGCGGCCGGTGATGGTCAACCCGTACCCCTCCAGGCCGGCCCGCTTGGCCGGGTTGTTGGTCAGCAGCCGCATCGACCGCACGCCCAGGTCGTAGAGGATCTGCGCGCCGGTGCCGTAGTCGCGGGCGTCGGCCGGCAGGCCCAGGTCGAGGTTGGCGTCCACGGTGTCACGGCCCAGGTCCTGCAACTGGTACGCCTGCAGCTTGTGCAGCAGGCCGATGCCGCGCCCCTCGTGCCCACGGACGTAGAGCACCACGCCCCGACCCTCCTGCCCGACCCGAGCCAGCGCGGCGTCCAGCTGCGGCCCGCAGTCGCAGCGCAGCGAGCCGAACACGTCCCCGGTCAGGCACTCGGAGTGCACCCGGACCAGCACGTCCTGGCCGTCACCGAGGTCACCCAGCACCATCGCGACGTGCTCGGCCGGGTCGTGCTCGGCGCGGTAGCCGAGCGCCCGGAACACCCCGTGCTTCGTCGGCATCCGGGCGTCGGCGACCAGCTCGACCTGCTTCTCGGTACGCCGCCGGTGGGCGATCAGGTCGGCGATGGTGACGAGCGTGAGGCCGTGCTCGGCGGAGAACTTCTCCAGGTCCGGCAGGCGCATCATGGTGCCGTCGTCGTTGACCAGCTCGCAGAGCACGCCGGCCGGACGCAGCCCGGCCAGCCGGGTCAGGTCGATCCCCGCCTCGGTGTGCCCCGGTCGGCGCAGCACCCCGCCCTCGCGAGCGCGCAGCGGCACCACGTGCCCGGGGCGGGACAGGTCGGTCGGGTCGGTCGCCGCGCCGGCGAGCAGCCGGCTGGTGTGCGCGCGGTCGGCCGCGGAGATGCCGGTGCCGACCCCCTCGCGGGCGTCCACTGTCACCGTGTACGCGGTGCCGCGCCGGTCCTGGTTGGTGTGGTGCATCGGCGGCAGGTCGAGCCGGTCGGCTTCGCTCTCGGTCAGCGCCACGCAGACGTAGCCGGAGGTGTAACGCACCATGAACGCCATCAGCTCCGGCGTGGCCAACTCGGCCGCGAAGATCAGGTCGCCCTCGTTCTCCCGGTCCGCGTCGTCGACCACGACGACCGGCCGGCCGGCCGCGATGTCGGCGATCGCCTGCTCAATGCTCCCGAAGCTGGTCATGCGACGGCCTCCCGGTAGATGGGCGTACGGACGGTGGCCATGGCGCGCGAGGTGCGCCACCAGGCGGCGAAGCCCCAGACGCAGAGGGCGCCGTAGATCAGGTACATGACGGCCGACGGGTAGAACCCGCCGCGCAGCAGCAGCGGCACGCCGACCGCGTCCACAGCGATCCAGAGCAGCCAGAACTCCACCCAGCCCCGGGCCATGCCGTACGTGGCCAGCAGGCTGCCGGTGAGGATCCAGGCGTCGGGCAGCGGGCCCCACGAGCCCAAGGCCTTGAGCAGCGGGTACGCCGCGGCGGTGCCGATCACGGCGGCCACCAGCAGCATCAGTCGCTCCCGTCCGGTGGCCCAGCGCGGCACGACAGCGGCCTGCCCGGCGTCGGCGCGACGGTTGCGCTGCCAGCGCCACCAGCCGTAGACGCTGACCGCGAAGAAGAACACCTGCCGGCCGGCCTGCCCGTACAGGTCGTGCTCCTGTGGGGTGGCGAACACCCCACCGAGGAAGACGGTGAGGAGCAGCGCGTTACCGACCATGCCGACCGGCCACGCCCAGACCAGCCGGCGCAACCCGAGCAGCGCCGAGACCAGCCCGAACGCGTTGCCGACGATCTCCCTGGCCAGCACCGGCGAGCCGGCGACGTGCACCTGGGCGTCCAGCAGCCAACTGAGCGGGCCCATCAGGCCGCCCCGCCCGGGTTCGCGGCCGCCCCGCTGGCGTCGGCGTTGGTGAGCCGGTCGCCGAGCAGCCGCTCGACGTACTTGGCCAGCACGTCGACCTCCAGGTTGACCGGGTCGCCGACGCCCTTCGCGCCGAGCGTGGTCAGCTTCAGCGTGGTCGGGATCAACCCGACGGCGAACTCGTCCGCGCCGACGGCGGCGACTGTCAACGAGACACCGTCGATGGTGATCGAGCCCTTCTCCACCACGTAGCGGGACAGGGCGGCGGGCAGCCGGAACCGGACGGTCTCCCACTGCTCGGCCGGCTCCCGGGAGATCAGTTCACCGACGCCGTCGACGTGGCCCTGCACCAGGTGCCCGCCGAGCCGGCTACCGAGAGCGGCGGCCCGCTCCAGGTTGACCGGGTCGCCGGGGCGCAGCGCGCCCAGCGCGGAGCGGCGCAGCGTCTCCCCCATCACGTCGGCGGTGAAGACCCCGTCGGCCACCTCCACGACGGTCAGGCAGACACCGTTGACGGCGATCGAGTCGCCGTGCCGGGCGTCGGACGTGACCAGCGGGCCGCGTACGCCCAGCAGCGCCGAATCCCCTGCCGTCGGCGCCACCCGGACGATCTCGCCCAATTCCTCGATAATGCCGGTGAACATCTCAGCCCTCCCTTTTGCGGGGCAAAGCGGTGATCCGCAGATCCGGACCGATCTGCGTAACGTCGACGAACTCCAGATCGATGGCCTCGGCGATGGTGGTCACTCCCGCGTCGACCAGAGCGGTCGGGCCGGCGCCGAGCAGCCGCGGCGCGACGTACCCGACGATCTTGTCGACCAGGCCGGCCTCCAGGAACGCGCCGGCCAGCCGGGGGCCGCCCTCCAGCAGCACCGCGCGGACCCCGCGCTGGTGCAGCGCCGCGAGCAGCGCCGACAGGTCGACCCGGCCGTCCGGGTCGGCGCCGACCTCGTCGGCGGTCGCGATCCACGTGCGGGCGGCGCCGTCGCGGACCTTGGCGTCAGCCGGGGTACGCCCCGAGCTGTCCACCACCACCCGCAGCGGCTGCCGGATGGCCAGGCTGCCGTCGCGCAGGTTGCGGGCGGTCAACCGGGGGTCGTCGGCGAGCACGGTGCCCACCCCGGCGATGACCGCGTCGACAGTGCCGCGCAGCGCGTGCACGTCGATCCGGGCCGCCTCCGAGGTGATCCACATGCTGGTGCCGTCCGCCGCGGCGGAGCGCCCGTCGAGCGTGGCGGCGTACTTCCAGATCACGTACGGCCAGCCCCGGCGCATCGAGGTCAACCACGCGACGTTGCCGGCCTCGGCCTCCTCACCGCGTACCCCCAGATCGACCCGGACCCCGGCGGCGCGCAAGGTGGCGGCGCCCCCGGAAGCGACAGGGTTCGGGTCGGGTACGGCGATGACCACCCGGCCCACCCCGGCCTGGACGAGCGCGGAACTACAGGGGCCGGTGCGGCCGGTGTGGTCGCAGGGTTCCAGAGTGACGACAGCGGTGCCGCCCTTGGCCCGCTGCCCGGCCTGCGCCAGGGCGACGATCTCGGCGTGCGGCCCCCCGGCGTACGCGTGGAAGCCCTCGCCCACGACCTCGCCGTTCTCGTCGAGGAGCACGCACCCGACCACCGGGTTGGGGCTGGTGGTGCCGAGCCCGCGCGCCGCCAACTCGATCGCACGCCGCATCGCCTCATCAACGGAGACGCTGGCCATCGCGCTGCCCCTGCCCTCTCACTCGCCGGTCCGCGCGCGGGCGGTCAGGGAGGCGGTGGCCATGGGGCCACGGGCAGGCGGTGGCGGATTCCGGGAACGGCACAGCCGCCCCGGGGGGTCGGGTCGGCACGCTGAAGCCAGCGGCCGGCTCGGACCCGTCCGTCCCGCGCGCTGTCTCCCATCCGGACTGTCTGGGCGCGGACGAACCGCCCCCAACCGTCGGCCCCGGATTTTCACCAGGTCCACCGGACGGCAGAGCCGTCCGGGTCGCGGGCTGACCACGGTTGGACCGTGGATCACCGCCGGTTCGGAATTTCACCGAGTCCCGCCAGCGCGTGGTGGGTACCCGGAAAGTCTTACACGCCGATCCCGCTCCGTCGCCACCTAGGCGAGCTACTTCACAGCGGTATCACGCTCAGGTGACGCCGCGACGCCGGTCCACCGCCACGTACGAGCCCGGTTGACTCTTGGCCACCGTCTTCATCTCCGAGGCCACCGCGATCGCCTCGAGCGGATCGGTGAACCGCTTGCCGGCGTCGGAGAGGGACACCCCGATGGAGAGCGTGACCAGGGCCGCCCGCCGGATGTTGCCGCGTCGATCCTTCAACTCGACGAAGCCGCGCTCCCGGTCGGTCTGGTCGTAGAGCGTGTCGGCGGCGTTCTCGAAGTCGACGACCGCCCGGGACGTCAGTGGGCGCACCTGGTCCGGGGCGCAGACGATGACGAAGTCGTCACCGCCGACGTGACCGAGGAAGGCCGGTGGCAGCCCGACGCCCACCACCGCCCGGTGCAGGCTGCGGGCCAGCGCGGAGATGAAGTCGTCGCCGCGCACGAAGCCGTACCGGTCGTTGACACTCTTGAACCGGTCGATGTCGACGTAGCCGACGGCGTAGTCCACGCCGTTTCGGACCCGATCGCTGATCTCCCGACGGATCCGGCTGTTGCCCGGCAGCCCGGTCAGCGGGGAGACCTCCCGGAACTCCTTGTTGCGGCGCAGCGTGGACGAGACCCGGGCCACCAACTCGGCGGTGTCGAACGGCTTGACCAGGTAGTCGTCCGCGCCGGCGCTGAGCCCGTGCACCTTGTCGACGGTCATCCCCTTGGCGGTCAGCATGATCACCGGAAGGGCTGACGTCATCGGGTCGGCGCGCAGCCGGCGGGTCAGCTCCAGCCCGTCGATCCGGGGCATCATGAGGTCGACCACCGCGAGGTCCGGCCGTTGGCGTTCGATGACCTCCAGGGCCTCCTGGCCGTCGCTGGCGTGGATCACCTCGAAGCCGTGCAGCCGCAGGTTGAACTCGACGAACCGAGCGATGTCCGCGTCGTCGTCCACGACGAGAATGATGTCCTTGCGGTCGGCCTCGGGCTCCACCTCAGGCCCCGGGCGCCGCGCGTTCCGCCAGTGCCCGCAGGTGCCGTACCGCCTCCGCCGGGTCGGCGGCCCCGTACACGGCGGTGCCGGCCACGAACGCGTCGGCGCCAGCCGCGGCCGCCTGCTCGATGGTGTCGGCGGCGATCCCGCCGTCCACCTCGATGCGCAGCTCCAGGTGCCCGGCCGACGCGTGCCGCCGGGCCGTCCGCACCTTCTCCAGGAGCTGCGGAATGAACCGCTGCCCACCGAAGCCCGCCTTGATCGTCATGATCAGCAGGGTGTCGAAGCTGGGCAGCAGGTCCAGGTAGGGCTCGATCGGGGTGTCCCGGTCGATGGCCAGGCCCGCCTTCGCACCGGCCGAACGCAGGTCCTTCGCGAGCGCCACCGGGTCGTCGGACGCCTCCGCGTGGAAGGTGACGTTGTACGCCCCGGCGTCGGCGTACCCGGGGGCCCACCGGCGCGGGTCCTCGATCATCAGGTGCACGTCGAAGGGCATCGTCGTGACGGCCCGCAGGCTCTGCACCACGGGCAGCCCAATGGTCAGGTTCGGCACGAAGTGGTTGTCCATCACGTCGACGTGCAACCAGTCCGCGGCGTCCTCGACGGCACGGACTTCTTCGGCGAGGCGGGCGAAATCGGCGGCCAGGATGCTCGGCGCGACGATCGGCGGCGGTACGGTCACGGGGCCAGTGTACGAAGGTGGCCACCCGCCACCCGCATCGCGGCACCTTTGGGGACGCCCTGTGACCCAGCAGTGACCATTGGTGCAGAATTGGACGCTCCGGACCCTCGAATCCGGACGAACAGACATCAGCCACTGGCCGATCGACGGAAACGCGACGACACTCCAACCGGGACGGTGCCGTAGGCTGCACGCCCGCCGGGGTCTCGCCGCGGGGCGCGGCGACCGGCCGCCAGCTCCCGGGAGGGCGGACGATGCGACGGTGGCTTCCAGCGCTGGTGCTGGCCAGCGTCACGACGATGCTGCTGCTGGCCGGCTGCGCGCCGGCGCGAGGCGCGGACGGTGATCTCACCGACGACTGGCCGACGCTGCGGGTTCCGAAGCCGTTCACCCCCGCCACCGACACCTGCCTGCCGCGGATCGCCACTGTCGTGCAGGCCAGCACGTACGAGACGGTGGACTGCGCGCGCAACCACCTGGCCGAGACCATCCACGTCGGCACCTTCGTCGGGCCCGACGCGCTGACCGAGGCCCGACCGGAACCCGGATCGTCGGCGCTGCGCACGGCTCGCGCCGAGTGCGACCAGCGGGCCCGCCAGGTGCTCGGCGGCGACTGGCACACGGCCAGACTCGCGCTGTCCCTCGCGTTGCCGTCCGCGCCCGCCTGGGCCGGCGGCGCCCGCTGGTTCCGCTGCGACCTCAGCGAGACCGGCAGCATCGACAACACCCGCCCGGTGAACCGCACCGGCAGCCTGCGCGGCGCGTTGATCGGCGACACGCCCCTGACGCACCGTTGCTTCGACCCCAAACTGATCGGCGACAACCTCAACTACATGGCGCCGGTGCTGTGCACCGAGCCGCACCGCGCCGAGTTCGTGGGTGTCTACGAGGAGCGGGACATGAGCTGGGCGGAGTTCGCCAAGTCCGCCGAGCAGGCCCACCGGCGCTGCATGGCGCTGATCGCCGAGTACGCGGCGGTGCCCAACAACAGCGAGCTGCCGTACCGGGCCGGGTCCATCTACTACCCGCCGTCGCAGCGGGAGTGGGAGGACGGCGACCGTGGAGTGCGCTGTTTCCTGTGGAGCGACGACCGCAAACTCACCCGCTCGATGCGCGGCGCCGGTCCCGAGGGACTGCCCGCGATCTGAACATCGTTGCCGTATGCTGCTGCGCCGTGGCGCTATCGACCGGCTGGGTCCGGTCGGGGGCCAGCAGCAGCGGGAGGTCGGGATGCGACGGTGGCTGGCGGCGTTCGCCGGGGGTGGTGCGCTGGCCCTGGCGCTGGCCGGGTGCGGCGCACCCGCCGGAATCGACAGTGACCTCATCGACGACTGGCCGGCGCCCGTCGCGGCACAGCAGTTCGTCCCCGCAGCCGACGTCTGCCACCAGAGTTCCCAGCAGGTCGGCTTCCTGACCGGCTACAACCCGACGGCGTGCACCGAGGCGCACCGGGTGGAGACCATGCACGTCGGCACCCTCACCGGTCCGGGCGCCGACGGCGGCACGCCTCCGCAGCCCGGCTCCGCCGGCATGCGGGCCGCGCAGACCGGGTGCGACACGGCGGTCAACAAGGCGGTGGGGGCCGACTGGCGTTCCGGGCGGCTCGGCCTGACCGTCGTGCTGCCGTCGCCGCAGGCCTGGTCGGGCGGAGCCCGCTGGTACCGCTGCGACGTCACCGAGATCGCCAGCATCGACGACACCGCTGTCGACCTGCGCACCGGCAGCCTCCGGGGCGCGCTGTCCGGAGCGGCCCCGCTGGCGTACCGCTGCTTCAACCCGAAGCTGGTCAAAGACGACATCGACGAGATGGTGCCGGTCTCCTGCACCGCCAAGCACCACGCCGAGTTCGTCGGCGTCTGGCAGGCGCCGGACACCACCTACGCCGAGTTCACCCGCAGCACCAAGCGGACCCACCGGGCCTGCCAGACGATGATCGCCAAGTACGCCAAGGTGCCGGACAACTCCCAGCTCGACTTCCGCGCCGGCACGATCTACTACCAGCCGTACGAGGAGGAGTGGCGCAACGGGAACCGGGGCGTGCAGTGCTTCCTCTGGATCTCCGACCGGAACCTGACCCGCTCGATGAAGAACGCCGGCACCAAGGGCCTCCCGGTCACCTGAGCACGCCGCGCACGGCGTCCGGCCGGTCGGTCGACCGGCCGGACGCGTGGAACGGATCAGCCTCGGCGCAGGACGGCGAGGAACATCGCGTCGGTGCCGTGGCGGTGTGGCCAGAGCTGCACTGTCGGCCCGTCACCGAGACCGGGCATGCCGGCCGGCAGCAGCGGGCGGGCGTCCACGAAGTCCACCGCAACCCCGCTACGGCGGGCCGCCTCGGTGACCGTCACGTGCGTCTCGACGGTGTGCGGCGAACAGGTCACATAGGCGACCAGGCCACCCGGGCGGACCGCCCGCAGCGCCGCGCCGAGCAGCTCCCGTTGCAGCCGGGTCAGCGGCGGCAGGTCGGACGGTTGGCGACGCCACCGCGACTCCGGCCGACGACGCAGCGACCCCAGCCCGGTACACGGGGCGTCGACCAGCACCCTGTCGAAGTGCTGCTCCGGCAGTTTCGGGTCGCCGCCAACCTCACGGCCGTCCATGGTCAGCACTGCCACCGGCAGGTCCCGGGTCGCCAGGGAGACCAGCCGGGCGCGGTGCTCGGCCACCTCCACCGCTGTCACCCGGGCACCCCGCTGCGCGGCCAGCGCGCCGAGCAACCCGGCCTTGCCACCCGGGCCGGCGCACAGGTCCAGCCAACGTCCGTCCGGGCCGTCCAGCGGCGCGTCGGCGAGCGCGGTGGCCACCAGCTGGGAACCCTCGTCCTGGACGTGGGCCCGGCCGTCGACCACCGCCGGGATGTCGCCCGGCGACCCGCCGGGCAGATAGACGGCGTACGGCGAGAAGGCGCCGGGCGCGCCGCCGACCTGGTCGGCCAGCTCGATCGGGTCGATCAGGCCGGGCCGGGCACACAGGTGCACCGGCGGGCGCTCATTGTCCTCGATCAGGAGGCGCTCCGTCTCGCCCAGATCGCCGCCGAGCGCCTCGGAGAAGGCCCGCACGATCCACTGCGGGTGGCTGTACGCCAACGCGAGGTGCCCCACCGGGTCGGTCTCCATCGGTGGGGCGAGCTTCGCCACCCAGGCGTCCGCGTCACGGCTGGACACCTCGCGCAGCACCGCGTTGGCGAAACCAGTGGCGCCCGGAGCGACCGAACGGACCAGGTCCACAGTCGACGACACCGCGGCGTGCGCCGGCACCCGGGTGTGCAGGAGTTGGTACGCCCCGAGCCGCAGCGCGTCGCGTACCGGCGGGTCGATCCGGGCCACGTCCCGGCCGGCCGCGTCGGTCAGGATCGCGTCCAACGTGCCCAGGTGGCGCAGGGTGCCGTAGGTCAGCTCGGTGGCGAAGGCCGCGTCCCGACCGAACAGCCCCTCTTCCCGCAGGATGATGGGCAGCACCAGGTTGGCGAACGCGTCGTCCCGGTGCACCGCCGCCACCGCCTCGTACGCGGCGCGGCGCGGTCGGTCCAGCGGTGGTCGGACCGGGCGCCGGTCCCCGCCACGGCCGGTCGACGGGCCGGAGCGCGTCGGTCGGGTTCCCTCCGGTGCCGTCACGCGAAGTCCTCTCCAGTGCCGACCCGGACGCCGCGCGCCCAGTCGGTAGCGTCCATCGCCCGCTTGCCCGCGGCGCGGACCTCGCCGAGACGTACCGGCACTGTCGCCGTGCCGGCCAGCACCCGGGACTTCTCCACCAGCAACTCCCCCGGCTTCAGCTGCGGGCCGTCGGGCACCGGGACGACCGGGCCGAGCTTCACCCGCTCGTCGCGGAACGTGGTCCAGCCACCCGGCGCGGGCGTACAGGCCCGGATCCGCCGGTCCACGGCGAAGGCCGGGTCGCTCCAGCGCACCCGCGCGTCGTCCACTGTCAGCTTCGGCGCCAGCGACACCCCGTCGGCCGGCTGCGGCTCGGCGCGGGCGGTGCCGTCGGCTATCGCGTCGAGCACCGCCACCAGCAGCCCGGCGCCGGATTCGGCGAGCCGCCCCAGCAGGTCGCCGGAGGTGTCGGTGGCGCGGATCTCGTCGGTCAGCGTGCCGTAGACCGGGCCGGTGTCCAGGCCCTCCTCCAACTGGAAGACGCTGGCCCCGGTCAGCTCGTCGCCGTGCAGCACGGCGTGTTGCACGGGTGCGGCGCCACGCCACGCGGGCAGCAGTGAGAAGTGCAGGTTGATCCAGCCGTGCCGGGGGATCTCCAGGGCCGCCGGCGGCACCAGCGCGCCGTAGGCGACCACCGGCACGCAGGCCGGCTCCAGCTCGCGCAGCCGGTCGAGGAACTCCGGGTCGCGGGGGCGGGCCGGCGTGAGCACCTCGACGCCGTGCTCGTCGGCCCATGCGCCGACCGGTGAGCGGGACAGACCCCGCCCACGCCCGGCGGGCGCGTCGGGCCGGGTGACCACTGCCACCAGCTCGTGCCGGGAGGCGGCGACGGCGGCCAGGGCGGGAACGGCGACGGCCGGCGTACCGGCGAAGATCACGCGCATCCGGGTCAGCGCCCCAGACCGAAGGGGTCGCTGATGTGCGGGCTGAGCTTGACAGTGGGCGGGGCCGCCGCGTCGTACCACTCGGCCTGGCGGATCGCCTTCATGGCTTCCTTGCGCCCCTCCGGGTCCAGTCGGTCCAGGAAGAGCACCCCGTCGAGATGGTCGGTCTCGTGCTGCACGCAGCGCGCCATCAGGCCGGTGCCGACGATCTGCATCGGGTCGCCGAACGAGCTGAAGCCCTTGGCGACGACGTTCTGCCGACGCTTGGTGTCGAAGTAGAGCCCGGGGATGGACAAGCAGCCCTCCGGGCCGTCCTGCTCCTCCTCGTCGGGGAACTCCAGCACCGGGTTGATCAGGTGCCCGAGGACGTCGTCGACGTCGAAGGTGAACACCCGCAGGCTCACACCGAGCTGCGGCGCGGCCAGGCCGGCGCCGTTCTGCTCACGCATCGTGTCGGTGAGGTCGGCGACGAGCCGACGTAGCTCGGCGTCGAAGTCGACCACCGGATCGGCCGGCGTGCGCAGCACCGGATCCCCAAACAGACGGATGGGCTGGACGGTCACGCGGGACGGCTCCTTCTTCGGGTGGACGAGCGGTGCCGTACCAGTCTACGGAGTGCCCGGCCGGGCGCCGGGCGGCGCACCTCGCTCAACCACCGCCGGTGTGCCCAGCGTCACCGGCGGGCGTCCCGGCGAACAGCTCCCGGACCCGTTCGGCGTCCGGGTGGCCGAGATCGTCGAGGATGACCACGGCCCGCCGCCAGGTACGCGCGGCGCCGGCCGCGTCCCCCACCGCCTGTCGGCTCTCGCCCAGCCGGGACAGGGTGTCCGCCTCGTCGTAGCGGTCGCTGACCCGCCGGTACAGCCCGAGGGCCCGCTGGAAACAGCGGATCGCCGCCCGGTGGTCGGCCAGTCGGGCGTGGATGAAGCCGATGCTGTCCCAGGTGTTCGCCTCACCGTGCCGGTCGCCTGTCGTCCGCAGCAGCGCCAACGCCTCCCGGCAGTGCCCGAGCGCGGGCTCGTACCGGCCGAGCTGGGCGTACGCCCACCCCACCGCGTTGCGGGCGCTGGCCTCCCCGGCGACGTGACCGGCGGCCCGGTACAGCGCCAGGGCCCGCTCGCTCTGCTCCAGGGACTCGGCGTGCCGGCCGAGCCCGTCCAGCATCGCGCCGAACGCCCGGTGGGTGCGCGCCTGCCCGGTGTGGTCGCCCAGCTCCGCGAAGATCACCAGGGCTTGTCGGTAGTTCCTCGCCGCCTCGTTCACCCGACCCAGCCGGGACAGCACCCGGGCGAGGTCGCGGTGGGCGTTCGCCTGCCCGGGTCGGTCGCCGGCCCGCTGCGCCCCGGCCAGGGCGTTCCGCTGGGCCACGGCCAGGTCCGGCCACCGCCCCCGGCGTTGCAGGAAGTCCACCAGTGTCCAGGCCAGTTGCCAGGCATGGCCGTCGAACCCGGCCCGCCTCGCATGGGCGACCGCCGCCAGCAGCACCGGATACTCGACGCTGAACCAGGCGAGCGCCTGACCGAGGTCGGTGATCTCCTCGGGCAGCACACCCGGCGCGGCGGCGGTGAGGGTGACCGGGTCCCGACCCGGTTGCAGCAGCAGCGCCGCCGCGTGGGCGGTGTGCAGGTAGTGGTCCAGCCCGCGCCGGATCGCGGCCCGCCGGGCCTGCTCGGGTTCGAGACGTTCGACCTGCTCGGCCGCGTACGCCCGGAGCAGGTCGTGCGCGCCGAACCGGCCGGGGGCGTGCTCGGTGACGAGGTGCGCGTGGGCCAGTTCGGCCAGCAGTCGGGGCACCTGGGCCCGGGGCAGTCCGGCCAGACTGGCCGCCGCGGCGAACCCGATGTCCGGTCCGGGATGGCAGCCGAAGAGCCGGAACAGGCGGGCCGCTGCCGGGGTCAGACTCCGGTACGACCAGGAGAAGACGGCCTGCACGTCGGTGCCGGCGTCCCCTCCGTCGAACGAGTCGAGTGGTCGCGGCGCCGCCCGCAGTTCGGCCGCGAGGGTGGCCAGCGGGAACGTGGGCTTCTCCGCTCCTCTCGCGGCGAGCACGGCCAGCGCCAGCGGCAGCCGCGCACACCGCTCGATGATCTCGTCCACCGCCTGTGGCTCGGCCGCCAACCGGTTCGTGCCGAGCCGCCGGGCCAACAGTTGCCGGGCCTCGGCGGCGCTCAGCAGGTCGACGCCGATCGGCCGGGCACCTTCGGCGGCGATCAGGCCGGCGAGCCGGTTGCGGCTGGTTACCAGGACCAGGCAACTCGGGCTGCCGACCAGCAGGGGTCGGATCTGGTCGGCGTCGCGGGCGTTGTCCAGCAGCACCAGCATCCGGCGGCCGGCGAGCAGGCTGCGGTAGAGGCCCACCTGCGCGGGCAGGTGGGTGGGGATGCGTTCGGGCGGCACCTCGAGGGCCTCCAGGAAACCTCGGACCGCCTCGACGGCCGTCACCACCGTTCCGGTGGCGTCGAACCCGCGCAGGTCGACGTAGAGCTGGCCGTCCGGGAAGCGATCGGCGACCCGGTGCGCGAAGGTGACCGCGAGGGTCGTCTTGCCGACCCCGGCCGTACCGGACAACGTCATGACGGTGACCGATGCCACGCCGTCGTTCTCGGGCGCCACGGCGCGAGCGCATTCGGCATCGAGCTGGGCGAGTTGGGCCGCACGCCCGACGAACCCGGGCAGCGCCGGGGGCAGTTGGCGGGGTATCGGGAACCGGGGGGACGTGGTGCCGGCGCGCGAGCCGCCGACCCTGGCCCGCGGCACCGCCCGCCCGGTGGTGGCGTGCTCCCGGTTCGGGCGTCGACGTCGCTCCTCGACCCGGTCCCGCGCGGTGGCCAGCACCCCCTGCTCGGCGGGGGTGGCCCCGAGCAGTCGGATGAGGGCGTCGAACCGCTCCGGCGGCGGCAGGATGTTGCCGGCGAAGTACTCCCCGATGATCCCGCGCGACCAGCCGGTCTTCGCTGCCAACTGCCGGTACGTCAGCAGGGTCTCGCCCTGCTGCCGGGCTTCGCGGCGGCGCAGCTGGCGCAGCAACCCGGCCAACTCGGGAAGTGTCTGCGCCTCGATGCCGGCGCGGACCAGCTGGGCTGACCCGTGTGACGTCTGATGAGTGCCGGAAGGTATCCACGGCTCGGACATGTGACCCCCACCCCCGGTCATCCGGCCCCCCGGATGCGCACGGGCAGGGTAATTCCGGGCCGACGCAGCTCGATAGACGGTTGCCAATGTATGACAGTTCCACGTCGCCTGTACCGGCTACCTGACCGCCCGTCGGGTCTGCGCCTGGCGGAGCTACTACGAGGACATGTTCTCCGGCATGGCCGGAGTGGGCGCCTCGGGCGTCATCCTCGGCTGAGCCGTCGCGGCGAAGGCCGTACGACTCCGGGCCGGCGCGCGTACCCCGCGCGTCAGCCCGGCCTCACGCTGGGTTCAGACGCTGGCGCCCGGGTCGCCCGCGAGCACCGCGTCGCCGCGGAGCAGCGCAGGCTCGGGCAGCGGCAGTTGGATCTTGTGGGCCGCCTCCCAGTCGTAGATCAGGCCGGGGCGCACCTGGGCGGCGAAGTAGTCGATCGCGGTCATCCCACCCACTACCGGCTCGTCGACCTCGGCGACCAGCTGGGCGGGAACCAGGGAGAACCCGTTCTGCAGGGCGGCGCTGAGGCGGCGGTGACCGTCGACGACGAAGAAGTACTCGCCGGTGAACCCGATCTTCAGCGGTTCGAGGGCCTCGTCGCCGGCCTCGGCCACCCCACCGACGAAGTCGGTGTCCCACAGACCGCGCAGGGTGGCGATGTCCTCGGTCGGGTAGACCCGGGCCGGGTCCAGCAGCAGCAGCGGCGGCGCGTCGCGCAGCACCTCGGCGCCGAGCGTGCCCTCGTACGCGGCCACGATGTGCTCGATCACCTCGCTGGCGGACGCCCGGGTGGTGTCGCAGATCAGGTCATAGTTGCGCAGCCGGGCCTTGTCCACCCCGTAACGGATGATGAACCGGCTGCGCTCGCTCGCGCTGCGCTCCCGGAGCTTGGCCTTGGCCTCCTCCAGGGAGGCGTAGCTCTCCGCCGGCCCGGAGGGGCGGGCGAGCACCCGGCGGGCCGCCTCGCCCGGCTCGGTGATCATGTGCACCTTGAGCGCGTCGGTGAAGAAGTGCCAGGCCAGCCGGGAGTCCATGACGAGGCGCTCACCGGAGGCGGCGATGTCCCGCTGGAGCTGGTCGACGTAGCCGTCGACGGCCTGGTCGAGCTCGGCGTGCAGGTTGAGCTGCAGCGCGGTCATCTGCCGCTGCTGCGCCATCTCCCGGTAGAGGTCCCCCACGCTGACCCGGCGCATGCCGAGCCGCTTGGCGATCTCGACCGACACGGTGCTCTTGCCGCTGCCGAGGTCGCCGTTGAAGACGATCGATTGTCCAACGGTCACGACTGGTCCACCCCTGATCACCGGCTCATTGACATCATCGACCTCGCGCCCGACCGACGCGTTCCCGCCATCGTCGCGCCATCCCGCGGCGGCTCCAGCTCGGCGCGGCTGACGCCCCCTCGCGACCTGGAGCCCGTCGTACGCCTTGGCATGACGGGCGATGCTACCACTCGGGCGCCACCGCTTTGCCGGACGCGGTGTGCGAGGGCCCCCGGCAGCGGGCGAGGTCCGCGGCCGTCGGCACCAGGCCGAAACGCCTCAGAACAGGCTCAGCGGATCGACCTGGAGACGAACCGGATCGGCGGCCTTGCGAGCGGCCCGGACGCCGGCGGCCGAGTGCAACGCCTCGGCGAGCGCGGCGGCCCGGGCCCGGGGCACCCGGACCAACATCCGCTCCCGGCCCTCCTCGGCCGGCACCGGCCCGAGCACCTCGGCGTCGTCGGGCAGCCGGGCCGCGGCCAGCAGGTCCGCCACCGCCTCGGCCGCTCCGGTGACGCTCGCCATCCGCACGGCCGGCGGGAAGCCCAGCTCGCGGCGCTCGGCCAGCTCCCGACCGGCGAACCAGGCGGCGTCCCAGCGCAGCAGCGCCTGCACGGGGGCGAGCGCACCGTCGGCGACCACCACCACCCGACCGGCCGGCGCCGGGCGGGCCAGCGCCGCCGCCGCCAGCCAGCGGCGCAGCGCCTCCTCGCCGGCGCGCAGGTCGGCCCGGGTCAGCAGGGCCCACGAGTCGAGCAGCAGCACCGCGCCGTAGCCGCCCTCCGCGACCGGCTCGGCGCCCGGGGTGGCCACCACCAGGGCCGCGCCACCGGGCACGTCGGTCAGCACCTCCTCGCGCCCCGAGGTGCGCACCGGCACGTCGGGGAACGCCCGGCCCAACTCCTCGGCGGTCCGCCGGGCGCCGGTCACCGCGGCCCGCAGCCGCCGGCCACCGCACTCCGGGCAGGCGTACGCGGCCGCCACCCGGGCGCACCACCGGCAGGCCGGGGTGCCGCCGGCCGAGGGCAGCGCGAGCGGGCCGGCGCAGTGCGCGCAGCGGGCCGGGGTGCGGCACTCGGCGCAGGAGATCGACGGAAGGTAGCCGCGGCGGGGCACCTGCACCAGCACCGGCAGGTCCTGGCGGAGCGCGTCGCGGGCAGCCGTCCAGGCCAGGCTGGGCAGCCGGGCGGTGGCGGCCCCGGGGTCGCGGGCCAGTTGCGGGTCGTCCCCGGTCGGCGCGATGGCCGGGATCCGCGCCCGCACGGTGGCCCGGTCGGCGACCACCTCCGGGGCCCAGCCGGTCTCCACCAGCAGCTGCGCCTCGGCCGTCCGGGCGTACCCGCCGACCAGCGCGCCGGCCTCGGCGAGTTGGGCGCGGGTGAGCAGCACGTCGCGAGCGTGCGGGTAGGGCGCCCGGGGCTCGGAGTGCAGGTCGTCACCGTCGTCCCAGACGGCGACGAGGCCGATCCGGGCCACCGGGGCGAACATCGCCGCCCGGGTGCCGATCACCACCGGCACCTGACCACGGCGAGCGGCGAGGAACGCCCGGTACCGCCGGGCCGGGCCGAGCGCGGCGGAGAGGCTGACGTGCCGCCCCGGGCCGAGCACACCGGTGAGCGCCGCGTCGAGGCGGTCGAGGTCACGCGCGTCGGGCACCACGACCACCGCGCCGCGCCCACCGGCGACGGTGGCAGCCACCGCGTCGGCGTAGCGGGCCGCCCAGTCCTCACCGGGCAGCGCCGACCAGACCGCGCGGGGCGCCCGGCCGTCGGCGAGCGCCCGCAGCAGGGCCGCACCGGTCGGGTAGTCGCGCCACCCGCGCGGGTCGACAGCCACGGTGGGGGCAGCCGGGGTGGGCTGCTCATCGTGCGGCTCCTTCTCCACCCGCGCGTGCCGGGGTGGCACGGCGAGCCGGAGCACGTCGGCGAGGCTGCCCGCGTACCGGTCGGCGACCGCCCGGGCCAGCCGGGCGACCTCGGGGGCCAGCACCGGCTCCGGGGAGACCACCTTCTCCAGGTACGCGAGGCGGCCGGTGTGCCCGGAGTCGTCGGCGCGCGACAGCAACCACCCGTCGACGAGTTGCCCGGCGAAGCGCACCTTCACCCGGGTACCGGGAACCGCCACCTCGTCCAGTTCCGCCGGCACCAGGTAGTCGAACGGCCGGTCCAGGTGCGCCAGTCCGACATCCACGCAGACGCGCGCGACCGGCGACCCGTCAGCGGGTCGCCGGTCGCTGCGCTTGGTGGTGGTCAGGCTCCCGCGGCCGACTTGAGGTCGGCGGCCCGGTCGGTGCTCTCCCAGGTCAGGTCCGGCAGCTCCCGGCCGAAGTGGCCGTACGCGGCGGTCTGCTGGTAGATCGGGCGGAGCAGGTTGAGGTCCCGGATGATCGCGGCCGGACGCAGGTCGAACACCTCGGTGACGGCCTTCTCGATCGAGGAGACGGGCACGGTCTCGGTGCCGAACGTCTCGATGAACAGGCTCACCGGGTGCGCCTTGCCGATGGCGTAGGCGACCTGCGCCTCGCACCGCTCGGCCAGGCCGGCGGCGACCACGTTCTTGGCCACCCAGCGCATCGCGTACGCGGCCGAGCGGTCCACCTTCGACGGGTCCTTGCCGGAGAACGCGCCGCCACCGTGGCGGGCGTACCCGCCGTAGGTGTCGACGATGATCTTGCGGCCGGTCAGGCCGGCGTCGCCCATCGGGCCGCCGATCTCGAACCGGCCGGTCGGGTTGACCAGCAGCCGGTAGCCATCGGTGTCCAGGCCGAGGCTCTCCAGCTCCGGGGCGATCACGTGGTCGCGCACGTCCGGGGTGAGCAGCGAGTCCAGCGAGATGTCGGCGGCGTGCTGGCTGGACACGACAACGGTGTTCAGCCGGACCGGGCGCAGTCCCTCGTACTCGATGGTGACCTGGGTCTTGCCGTCCGGCCGCAGGTACGGGATCGTGCCGTCCTTGCGCACCGCCGAGAGGCGGCGGGCCAACCGGTGCGCGAGCGCGATCGGCAGCGGCATCAGCTCGGGCGTCTCCGAGCAGGCGAAGCCGAACATCATGCCCTGGTCGCCGGCGCCCTGCGCGTCCAGCGCGCTCTCCGACGCCCCGGTGCGCAGCTCGAAGGCGTTGTCCACACCCTGCGCGATGTCCTCGGACTGCGCGCCGATGGAGACGCTGACCCCGCAGGAGGCACCGTCGAAGCCCTTCTTCGACGAGTCGTAACCGATGTCGAGGATGGTCCGGCGGACGATCGTCGGGATGTCGGCGTACGCCTTGGTGGTCACCTCACCGGCGATGTGCACCTGACCGGTGGTGATCATGGTCTCCACGGCCACGCGGCTGTGGGGATCCTCGGTCAGCAACGCGTCGAGGATGCCATCGCTGATCTGGTCAGCGATCTTGTCCGGGTGGCCTTCCGTGACCGATTCGGACGTGAAGAGACGGCGTGTCACGGCACTCCTAAGCGTGTGAGGTCGTTCCGCGGCAGTCTAATCACCACTGCGGCCGGTGTCGGGATCGGTCGCGCCCTGTTCCACCCGTCAGGAGCGGCCGGGCAGCCGCGCCACGACGAGATCCCACACGGCGTCGGCCACGGCTTCCTTGGCCTGCTCGGGCAGCCGGCTGACCGAACCGTCCGCGCCGATGACCGTCACCGTGTTGGTGTCGGCGCCGAAGACCAGGTCCGGACCGACCTCGTTGACCACGATCAGGTCGGCCCGCTTCCGGGCGAGTTTCGCCCGGCCGTTGGCCTCGGCGTCACCGGTCTCGGCGGCGAACACCACCAGCACCTGCCCTGGTCGTTTGCGCTGGCCGAGCTCCGCCGCGATGTCAGGGTTCGTGACGAGCTCGATGGTGGGTGCGACACCGTCGTCCGACTTCTTGATTTTGCCAGTCGCGTACGTCGCGGGCCGGAAATCGGCCGGAGCCGCCGCCATCACCACCGCGTCGGCCTCGACGGCGGCCTTGACTGTCGCCTCCCGCAACTCGGCGGTGGTGCCCACCCGGATCAGGTCGACCCCGGCCGGGTCGGCGAGGCCGACGTTTGCCGAGATGAGTGTGACCCGGGCACCCCGAGCGACCGCCGCGCGGGCGAACGCGTACCCCTGCTTGCCCGACGAACGGTTGCCCAGGAAACGCACCGGGTCGAGGGGCTCGCGGGTGCCACCGGCGGTGACGACCACCCGGCGACCGGCCAGGTCGGCGGGGGCGGAGGCGCCGCGGGCCAGGAGCCGACCGGCGACGGCGAAGATCTCCGCCGGGTTGGGCAGCCGGCCCTTTCCCGTGTCGGCGCCGGTGAGCCGGCCGACGGCGGGCTCGATGACCCGGACTCCCCGGGAGCGCAACGTGGCCACGTTGGCCACTGTGGCGGGGTGCTCCCACATCTCGGTGTGCATGGCCGGGGCCAGCAGGACCGGGCAGCGGGCGGTCAGCAGGGTGTTGGTCAGCAGGTCGTCGGCGAGGCCGTGGGCGGCCTTGGCGAGCAGGTCGGTGGTGGTCGGCGCGACCACCACCAGGTCGGCCTGCTTACCGAGGCGGACGTGCGGCACCTCGTGGACGTCGGTCCAGACGTCGTCGGCGACCGGTTGACCGGAGAGCGCGGCCCAGGTCGGCGCTCCAACGAAGCGGAGCGCCGACGCCGTTGGCACGACCCGAACCCGGTGACCCGATTCGGTGAAGAGTCGCAGCAGCTCGCACGCCTTGTAGGCGGCGATGCCGCCACCGACCCCGAGGACGATCGAGGCGGACATCGGCCAGCGGGGGCTTACGGCTGGTCGGTCGGCTCGGCGGTGAGCAGGCCCGAGTTGATCTCGCGCATGGCGATGGAGAGGGGCTTCTCCTGCGGGGTGGTCTCGACGAGCGGGCCGACGTACTCCAGCAGACCCTCACCGAGCTGGCTGTAGTAGGCGTTGACCTGGCGCGCGCGCTTGGCGGCGAAGATGACCAGCGCGTACTTCGACGTCGTCTTCTCGAGGAGCTCGTCGATCGGCGGGTTGGTGATGCCTTCGGGGTTGGCGATGGATCCCACGAATTAACCTCTGCGTCTTTCGAGCCGCGCGGACGCGGTGCTGAGTCTCAACGGCGGCCGACCGTCAGCCACGCACGCGCGACCAGGCCGGATCCGGATAAGAAGAACCGAGTAAGCCTACCAGCTCCTCGACCACCCGTTCGGTGTGGTCGTGGGTCAGCGCGTGCTCGACGGTGGCGGCCACCGTGGCGTCGGGCGCGTACCCGGGTGGGCTCAGCAACACCAGCCGGGCGTCGCGCAGGCGCGCCCGGACCAGTGGGACGCCGCGCAGGTCGAGCGGGAGAAGCACCGGCTGGCCGGCGTCGAGCCGGGCGCGTAGCGGCGGGTACGGGGTGCCCCGGCGGTGTGAACCGATCCGGGACCACTCCAGCAGCTCGCCGTCGACGATCCGCCGATCGAACTCGGCGGGGGCGAGGAAGACCCGGTCCACCCCGTCGATCTCCGACTCCCGGCGCGGCCTGGTGGTTGCCGCGACCGGGATCCACACGGACGGAGAACGCGCCCGGACGAGCTCGACGACACTCTCCCTGCCGGAACCCGAAGGTCCAGCCAGGACAGTGAGCCGAGCCGCCGGGCGCGCCTCGTCATCCGTGCTCACTGCTTGTTTCTACACGCTGCCAGGTTCAGTTGGCGGCGAACTCTCCAAGCAGTGCCTTGCGCTGCTGCTCGCCGAGGCCACGCAGGCGACGGCTGTCGGCGATCTTGAGCTTCTCCATGATCTGGGTAGCCCGGATCTTGCCGATGCCCGGCATGGCCTGCAGGACGGCCGACACCTTGAGCTTGCCAACGACGTCGTCGCTCTCGGCCCGCTCGAGGACGGCACCGAGGGTGGTCTTGCCCTGCTTGAGCTGCTCCTTCAGCTGAGCACGGGCCTTGCGGATCTCCGCGGCCTTCTCGAGCGCGGCAGCGCGTTGTTCGGGGGTCAGTGACGGGAGCGGCACCAGTTCTCCTCAGGTCCCTATCGCGGCGGGCGGGGCGCACCGCCGCATCTGTGAAACGTGGTGTCGCTGTGAACCAAGGGGTCCATGGTTCCCAGCGCGGGGAAAACTAGCGGCCAACGGAGCTTTCGGCAACGTGGGGCCGCATGATCACCGTAGAGTGACCGACCCGTCAGTCAGTCACCGGGCAGGCAGGACGGCCCGGCAGTCGACCAACACGCGGTCCGCGGCGGCCCGCAGCGCGGCCACGTCAGGGCCTGCCGAGAGCACTTCCCGGGAGTACGACGGGAGCACCGAGGCGAGGCTCGAACCGAAGACGGTACGCAGATCGGCTGCGCCGGCACCCTGCGCGCCGAGCCCCGGAGCGAGCAGTGGGCCACCCACACCGGAGAGGTCGTGACCGGTGTCACCGATGGTCGCGCCGACCACCAGACCGAAGCTCCCGAGCGGGGACGCACCCCTGTTGAGCTGGGAAATCTCGTCGATCACGGTTTGCGCCACGGTGCGGCCGTCAGCCGTGACGGCCCGCTGCACGGCCGCGCCCTCGGGGTTGGAGGTGAGGGCCAGCACGAACACCCCGCCGCCGTGCTCGGCGGCCAGCTCGAACATCGGCGCCAGCGAACCGACCCCGAGGTAGGGGCTCGCGGTGACCGCGTCGACATACACGGGGCTGGATGGATCAAGGTACGCGGCGGCGTACGCGCTCACCGTCGAGCCGATGTCGCCGCGCTTGACGTCGAGCAGAACGAGCGAGCCGGCATCCCGTAACTGTCGGATAGTTGACTCAAGAATCGCCACACCTCGGGACCCGAACCGCTCGAAAAAGGCCGACTGAGGCTTGACTACCGCAACCCGGTCACCAAGGGCTTCCACCACGGTCCGGCTGAACCGGTCGAGCCCCTGAACGTCGTCCGGGAGGCCCCACTGAGCCAGCAGACCGGGATGCGGGTCGATGCCCACACAGAGTGGGCCCCGCTCGGTGATCGCCCGGTGCAGCCGGGTACCGAAGCTCTCCATCGGAGTGTTCCCCTCTTCTCGTCCGGACGGCTGACCCGCCCGGGTAACCCGTCGACCCGGTGGCCGGGCCGACTCAGCCGGCCGCCACCGCCGCCGCCACCCCGGTCGCGATCCGGGCCAGGTCGACGTCGTCGGTGACGTACGGCGGCATCGTGTAGATCAGGTCGCGGAACGGACGTAGCCACACCCCCTGGGCGACAGCGGCTGTGGTCGCCGCGCCGAGGTCGACCTCGTGGTCGAGCTGCACCACGCCGATCGCGCCGAGAACCCGTACGTCGGCCACGCCCGGCGTGCCGCGCAGGGGCTCCAGACCGGCGCGCAGGCCGGCGCCGACCCTGTCGACCTGGCCGGCCCAGTCTCCGGCCCGCAGCAGCCCGATGGAGGCGTTCGCCACCGCGCAGGCCAACGGGTTGCCCATGAACGTGGGCCCGTGCGCCAGCACGCCGGTCGCCGAGATGCCCTGGGCGACCTCAGCGGTGCACAGGGTCGCCGCGAGGGTCAGGTACCCGCCGGTCAGCGCCTTGCCCAGGCAGAGCACGTCCGGCGTCACCCCGGCGTGCCCGGCGGCGAACATCTCGCCGGTACGGCCGAACCCGGTGGCGATCTCGTCGAAGATCAGCAGAATTCCGTTCGCCCGGGTCACCTCGCGCAGCACGCGCAGGTAGCCCGGGTGGTGGAAGCGCATCCCGCCAGCGCCCTGGACGACGGGCTCGACGATCACGGCGGCCAACTCGTCGGCGTGCCGCTCGACCGTCTCCACCAGGGCCGCCACGTACGCGTCGTCAGGCGGGTCGGTGAAGCCGCCCGGCGGCACCGGGGCGAACACCTGCCGGGGCAGCACGTCGCCCCACAGGTGGTGCATCCCGCCCTCCGGGTCGCAGACGCTCATCGGATGGAAGGTGTCGCCGTGGTAGCCGCCCCGCCAGGTCGCCAGCCGGCGCCGCTGTGGCCGGCCGACGGCCCGCTGGTACTGCAGGCACATCTTCACCGCCACCTCGACGCTGACCGAGCCGGAGTCGGCCAGGAACACGTGCTCCAGGCCGTCCGGGGTCAGCTCGACCAGGGTTCGGGCCAGCCGCACCGCCGGCTCGTGGGTGAGCCCGCCGAACATCACGTGGCTCATCCGGCCGAGTTGGTCGGTCACCGCCGCGTCAAGCACCGGGTGCCGGTACCCGTGGATCGCCGCCCACCAGGACGACATGCCGTCCACCAACTCCCGCCCATCGGCCAGGGTGAGCCGTACCCCCTCGGCGCCACGCACCACGTACGGCGGGTTGGCCGGCGGCAGCGCGGCGTACGGGTGCCAGACGTGCGCCCGGTCGAAGGCCAGGATCTCCTCGGGTGTCACGCGTACTCCTCTGCGCCTCAAGCGGTCCGGACGGCGGACGTCCTGCGGCCGGGTCGAACCTCTCCGCCGCTGCCTTTGCTCTGCACCCGCGGACGCGACACCCGGTGGCCGGGTGTCGCGCTCCGGGTGGTGCACCCACGGGTGCAGAGCAAAGGGCAACAACGGGCGTGTGCTCCTCGACGCGGAGCGGGCTCGGCACCCGGTTGCGCCGGGCCGGCACCGGGCCGAGGGCGGTCACCGGCCGGCGACCGCGTCCGGTGCCGCCGTTGCGGCCGCCGCGCGGGCGGCGGCGCGGACCAGGGCCGGTCCGCGGTAGATGAAGCCGGTGTAGAGCTGCACCAGGGCGGCGCCGGCATCGAACATCCGCGCCGCGTCGTCCGGGTCCAGCACCCCGCCGACGCCGACGATCGGCAGCCGGCCGCCCGTCTCGGAGTGGACGAAGGCGACCACGTCGCGGGCCCGCCCGGTGAGCGGCCGACCGGACAGGCCACCGGCCTGCCCGCCACGCTCGACGTCGACGCCGGCGAGACCGTCCCGGGACAGGGTGGTGTTGGTGGCGATCACCCCGGCGGCACCCCGGGCCAGGCAGACCTCCAGCAGCTCGGCGATCGCCGCCTCGGTCAGGTCTGGTGCGATCTTGACCAGCACCGGCTTCTCCCCCACCAACGCGCCGAGCAGCGCGTCCAGGTGGCCACGGTCCTGCAACGACCGCAGACCCGGGGTGTTCGGTGAGGACACGTTCACCGCGAAGTAGTCGCCGTGCCCGCGCAGCGCCCGGTACGAGGCGAGATAGTCCTCGACCGCCTCGTCCAGCGGGGTCACCTTGGACTTGCCCAGCGAGATGCCCAGCGGCACCCCGAGCGGGCGCGGCAGTGCCGCCAACCGGGCGGCCAGCGCGGCGGCCCCGGCGTTGTTGAAGCCCATCCGGTTGACCACCGCCTCGCTGGACGGCAGCCGGAACAGCCGCGGCCGGGGGTTGCCCGGCTGGGCGTGCGCGGTGACAGTGCCGACCTCCACGAAACCGAAGCCGAGCGCCGGCCAGGCCGGCAGCGCCGCGCCGTCCTTGTCCATCCCGGCGGCCAACCCGACCGGGTTGGGGAACCGCACCCCGAACACGGTGCGCGGCGCGTCGACCGCGTACCGGGCCCGCAGCGCGGCGAGCGCGGCCGGCCGCCGAGACAGGGCCGCCAACCGCCGCAGCGTCCACTCGTGCGCCGCCTCGGCGTCCCCGCCCCCGAGCCGGAACAACCACGGCCGTACCACCTGCTCGAACAGTGTCACCGGGCCGCCCGCAGGATTGCGTGCAGGTCCTGCAGGGGGCGGACCTGCATGTCGCCGCGGATCCGCGCCTCGATGCCCATCACCGCCGCGGCGGCGCCCGGGACCGTGGTGATGCAGGGGATGTCCGCGGTGACGGCCGCGCTGCGGATCTCATAACCGTCGGAGCGGGCGCTGGCACCCGAGCCCTGCGGCGTGTTGATCACCAGCGCCACGTGGCCGCCGCCGATCAGCGACACCGCGTCGTCGCCCGCACCGGCCTGGTAGTGCTTACGGATCTGCTCACAGGCGATGCCGTGCCGGCGCAGCACCTCGGCCGTGCCGGCGGTGGCGACGATCTCGAAGCCCAGATCGGCCAGCCGCTTGATCGGGAAGATCATGCCGCGCTTGTCCCGGTTGGCCACCGAGACGAAGATCTTCCCGGCGGTCGGCAGTGACCCGTACGCGGCCGACTGGCTCTTGGCGAAGGCGTGCCCGAAGTTGGTGTCGATGCCCATCACCTCGCCGGTCGACTTCATCTCCGGCCCGAGCAGCGAGTCGATCCCCTTGCCCGCGCGGGTTCGGAAACGCTTGAACGGCAGCACCGCCTCCTTGACCGCGACCGGCGCGTCGGCGGGCATCGTGCCCCCGTCCCCCGTCGCCGGGAGCAGGCCCTCGGTGCGCAGCTCGGCGATGCTCGCCCCGAGCGCGATCCGGGCCGCCGCCTTGGCCAGCGGCACCGCCGTGGCCTTGGAGACGAACGGGACGGTCCGCGACGCGCGCGGGTTGGCCTCCAGCACGTAGAGCACGTCGTCCTTGAGGGCGTACTGCACGTTGAGCAGGCCACGGACCCCGACGCCACGCGCGATGGCCTCGGTGTAGCGGCGGACCTCGACCAGGTGCGAGCCCGCGAGGGTGATCGGCGGGAGCGCGCAGGACGAGTCGCCGGAGTGGATGCCCGCCTCCTCGATGTGCTCCATCACGCCGCCGATGTAGACCTCGCCGTCGGCGTCGCACAGCGCGTCCACGTCGATTTCGATGGCGTCGTCGAGGAACCGGTCCACCAGCACCGGGTGGTCCGGGGAGATGTCGGTGGCCCGACCGATGTAGTCGCGCAGCGTCGGGTCGTCGTAGACGATCTCCATGCCCCGCCCGCCCAGCACGTACGACGGCCGGACCAGCACCGGGTAGCCGATCTCGTCGGCGATCGTCTTGGCCTCGTCGTACGAGGTGGCCATGCCGTGCGCCGGCGCGCGCAGTCCGGCGCGGGCCAGCACCGCGCCGAACGCGCCGCGCTCCTCGGCCAGGTGGATCGACTCCGGGGAGGTGCCGACGATCGGCACACCGGCGTTCTTCAGCCGCTGCGCCAGCCCCAGCGGGGTCTGCCCGCCGAGTTGGACGACCACCCCGACCACACCCGGCCCGCCGGCCGCCCGACCGGACGAGTCCTCGGCGTGCCAGACCTCCAGGACGTCCTCGAAGGTCAACGGCTCGAAGTAGAGCCGGTCGGCGGTGTCGTAGTCGGTGGAGACCGTCTCCGGGTTGCAGTTGACCATCACGGTCTCGTAACCGGCCGACCGCAACGCCTGCACGGCGTGCACGCAGGAGTAGTCGAACTCGATGCCCTGCCCGATCCGGTTCGGGCCGGAGCCCAGGATCAGCACCTTCGGCCGGTCCGACGGCACGACCTCGGTCTCCAGGTCGTACGTCGAGTAGTGGTACGGCGTGGTCGCCTCGAACTCGGCCGCGCAGGTGTCCACCGTCTTGTAGACCGGGCGCACGTCCAGGCGGTGCCGCAGGGTCCGTACGCCGTCCTCGGCGGCCAGCTCCGGGCGCAGCGCGGCGAGCTGCCGGTCGGACAGACCGGCCCGCTTGGCACGACGCAGCAGGTCGGCGTCGAGCACCGGCGCGTCGACGATCTCGGCGCGCAGCTCGATCAGCGCGGCGATCTGGTCCAGGAACCACGGGTCGATGCCGCCGGACGCCTCGGCCACCTCGGCGATCGACGCCCCGAGCCGCAGCGCCCGCTCCACTGTGTAGAGCCGGCCGTCGTGCGGGATCCGCAGCGCCGCGAGAGTGTCCGCCAGGGTGACGCCGGCCGGGTCCGGCACACTCCAGAAACCGGCCGATTTGGTTTCCATCGAGCGCATCGCCTTGTTCAGCGCCTCGGTGAAGTTGCGCCCGAGGCTCATCGCCTCGCCCACCGACTTCATCGTCGTGGTCAGCTCCGGGTCGGCGCCGGGGAACTTCTCGAACGCGAACCGGGGGATCTTCACCACCACGTAGTCGAGGGTCGGCTCGAACGCCGCCGGGGTCTTCAGGGTGATGTCGTTGGGGATCTCGTCGAGGGTGTAGCCGATGGCCAGCTTCGCGGCGATCTTCGCGATCGGGAAGCCGGTCGCCTTGGAGGCCAGCGCCGAGGACCGCGACACCCGGGGGTTCATCTCGATCACGACGATCCGGCCGTCGACCGGGTTGACAGCGAACTGGATGTTGCAGCCGCCGGTGTCCACCCCGACCTCGCGCAGCACGGCGATGCCCAGGTCACGCAGGCGCTGGTACTCCCGGTCGGTGAGCGTCATGGCCGGGGCCACTGTGACGCTGTCGCCGGTGTGCACACCCATCGGGTCGATGTTCTCGATCGAGCAGACCACCACCACGTTGTCGTGCCGGTCGCGCATCAGCTCGAGCTCGTACTCCTTCCAGCCGAGCACGCTCTCCTCGATGAGCACCTCGTGCACCGGGCTGGCGGACAGGCCGTCGCCGGCGATGCGGGCCAGGTCCTCCGGGGTGTGCGCCATGCCGGAGCCCAGGCCCCCCATGGTGAACGACGGCCGGATCACCACCGGCAGGCCCAGCTCGGCGACTGTCGCCTCGACCTCGTCCATCGAGTGGCAGACCCGCGAGCGGGGCACCAGCCCGGTCGGGTCGTCGACGCCGAGCCGTACGCCGGCCTTCGCCACGATCTCCTTGAACAGCTGCCGGTCCTCGCCCCGGTTGATGGCGTCGATGTTCGCGCCGATCAGCTCCACGCCGTACTTCTCCAGGACGCCGGCCTCGTGCAGGGCGACGGCCGTGTTCAGCGCGGTCTGACCGCCGAGGGTCGCGAGGATCGCGTCCGGGCGCTCCTTGGCGATGACCAGCTCCACGAACTCCGGGGTGATCGGCTCGACGTAGGTCGCGTCGGCGAACTCCGGGTCCGTCATGATCGTCGCCGGGTTGGAGTTGACCAGGCTGACCCGGATCCCCTCGCTGCGCAGCACCCGGCACGCCTGGGTGCCGGAGTAGTCGAACTCGCAGGCCTGCCCGATGACGATCGGCCCGGAGCCGATCACGAGGATGTGCTTGAGATCGGTCCGCTTAGGCATTGCTGCGCCCCTTGCTGTGGGTCCGGCCTTCGATCAAGTCGGCGAATCGGTCGAAGAGGTAGTCCGCGTCGTGCGGACCGGCCGCCGCCTCCGGGTGGTACTGGACGGTGAACGCGGGCAGGTCCACCGCCCGCAGCCCCTCGACCACGTTGTCATTGAGGCAGACGTGCGACACCCGTACGCCACCGAAGTCGGTGTCGATCACCTGGTCGGGGACGACCACGCCGACACCCGCACCGGGCACCCGCACCGCGAAGCCGTGGTTGTGGCTGGTCACCTCGACCTTGCCGGTGACCCGGTCCAGCACCGGCTGGTTGATCCCCCGGTGGCCGTAGCCCAGCTTGTAGGTGCCGAAGCCGAGCGCCCGACCGAGGATCTGGCTGCCGAAGCAGATGCCGAACAGCGGCACCTCCCGCCGCAGCGCCTCCCGGGCCAGCTCCACCGGGGCGTCGGCGGTGGCCGGGTCGCCCGGGCCGGGCGACAGGAAGATCGCGTCGGCGCCGGTGGCGAGCATCTGGTCGATGCTCGACGACGCCGGCAGCACATGGGTGGTCACCCCACGGGTGGCCAGCCGACGCGGCACGTTGCGCTTGATGCCCAGGTCCAGGGCGGCCACTGTGAGCCGGTGCTCGCCCAGGGCCTCGACGACGTACGGCTCGGCGGTGCTCACCTCGGCGGACAGGTCCGCGCCGACCATCTGCGGCGCCTGGCGGACCCGGGCCAGCAGGCTCTGCGGGTCGTTGTCGATGCTGGAGATGCCCACCCGCATGGCGCCCCGCTCGCGCAGGTGCCGGGTCAGCGCCCGGGTGTCCACCCCGCTGATGCCCACCACGCCCTCGGTGGCGAGGCGGTCCTCGAGACCGCCGGTGGCCCGCCAGTTCGAGCCGATCCGGGCCGGGTCGCGTACGACGTAGCCGGCCACCCAGATCCGACCGGACTCGTCGTCCTCGCCGTTGACGCCGGTGTTGCCGATGTGCGGCGCGGTCTGCACCACCACCTGACGGTGGTAGGACGGGTCGGTGAGGGTCTCCTGGTAACCGGTCATGCCGGTGTTGAAGACCGCCTCGCCGAAGGTCTCCCCGACGCTGCCGTACGCCTCGCCGGGGAACGTGCGCCCGTCCTCCAGCACCAGGATTGCGGGTCTGCGCTTGACCATTACTTGACAGCCTTTCCGTCCAGGACCGTCGGCTCGCCACGCAGGAAGGTCGCCACGATGCGACCTGGCAGCGTCATGCGGGCGTACGGGGTGTTGCGACTGCGACTGGCCAGCTCCGCCGGCTCGATGGTGCGGTGGGCGGCCGGGTCGATCAGGGTCAGGTTGGCCGGGACACCCGGCGCGGGGTCGACGCCGTGCCCGGTGAGGCCGGCGATCCGTGCGGGGGTGCGCGACATCCGCTCGGCGATCAGGTCCCACTCGGGGCCGAGCACGTCCAGCGCGATGGAGAGGGCCGTCTCCAGACCGAGCATCCCCGGTCGGGCGTACGCCCACTCGCACTCCTTGTCCTCCACCGCGTGCGGGGCGTGGTCGGTGGCGATCACGTCGATCACCCCGTCGGCGAGGGCGGCACGCAGCGCGGCGATGTCCGCGGCGGTGCGCAGCGGCGGGTTCACCTTGTAGACCGGGTCGTAGGTTTCCGCCCGTTCGTCGGTGAGCAGCAGGTGGTGCGGGGTCACCTCGGCGGTCACCCGTACCCCGCGCGCCTTTGCCTGACGCAGCACCTCGACGCTGCCGGCGGTGGAGACGTGGCAGACGTGCAGTCGGCTGCCCACGTGCTCGGCGAGCAGCACGTCCCGGGCGATGATCGCCTCCTCGGCGACCGCCGGCCAGCCGATCAGGCCGAGCCGGGTGGAGACCTCGCCCTCGTGCATCTGGGCGCCCTCGGTGAGCCGGGGCTCCTCGGCGTGCTGGGCGATGATCCCGTCGAACGCCTTGACGTACTCCAGGGCTCGGCGCATCAACTTCGGGTCGGCGACGCAGTGCCCGTCGTCGGAGAAGATCCGTACCCGGGCCGCGGAGTCGGCCATCGCGCCCAGCTCGGCCAGCCGCTCGCCGGCCAGCCCGACGGTGACCGCGCCGATCGGCTGCACGTCGACCAGGCCGGCCTCGCGGCCGAGGCGCCAGACCTGCTCGACAACGCCGGCGGTGTCCGCCACCGGGGAGGTGTTGGCCATCGCGCAGACCGCCGTGTAGCCGCCCAGCGCCGCCGCCCGGGAACCGGACTCGACGGTCTCGGCGTCCTCCCGACCGGGCTCGCGCAGGTGGGTGTGCAGGTCCACGAGGCCGGGCAGGGCGACCAGGCCGGTGCCGTCGACGACCGTGGCGTCCGGCGCGGTCAGGCCGGCACCGACCTCGGCGATCACGCCGTCGCGGATCAGCAGGTCGGTCGGCGCGGCGCCGACGACACTCACGCTGGTGATCAGGTACGCGGTCACCGGTTGTTCCCTCCGAGCAGCAGGTAAAGGACAGCCATCCGCACGGAGACCCCGTTGGTGACCTGTTCGACGATGGTGGAGCGGGGTGAGTCGGCGACCTCGGGGGTGATCTCCATCCCCCGGTTCATCGGGCCGGGGTGCATGACGATCGCGTGCTCGGGCAGCCGGCGCATCCGCGGGCCATCCAGCCCGTAGCGGCGGGCGTACTCGCGCGCGGAGGGGAAGTAGGAGTCGTTCATCCGCTCCCGCTGCACGCGCAGCATCATCACCACGTCCACGTTCGGCAGGACGGAGTCGAGGTCGTAGGAGACGTCGGTGCCGGGCGCGAGGGCGCCCGCGATGTCGACCGGGATGAGGGTCGGCGGGCCGACCAGGGTGACCTTGGCGCCGAGGGTGGACAGCAGCAGCACGTTGGAGCGGGCCACCCGGGAGTGCAGCACGTCCCCGACCACCGCGACCGACAGGCCGGCGAGCCGGCCCAGCCGGGCCCGCATGGTGTACGCGTCCAGCAGCGCCTGGGTGGGGTGCTCGTGGGTGCCGTCGCCGGCGTTGACGACCGACCCGTCCACCCAGTTGGCCAGGCGGTGCGGCGCGCCGGAGGCGGGGTGTCGGATGACGACGGCGTCCGCGCCCATGGCCTGCAGGGTCAACGCGGTGTCCTTCAGGCTCTCACCCTTGGTGACGCTGGACCCCTTCGCGGAAAAGTTGATCACGTCGGCGCTGAGCCGCTTCGCCGCCGCCTCGAAGGAGATCCGGGTCCGCGTGGAGTCCTCGTAGAAGAGGTTCACCACGGTCCGTCCGCGCAGCGCGGGAAGCTTCTTGATCTCCCGGCCGGCGACGGTGGCCATCTCGGCGGCGGTGTCCAGGATCTCGGTGGCGGTGTCGGCGTCCAGGTCACCGCCGGAGAGCAGATGCTTGATCATGAGGCGGTCCCCCCGTAGAGCTTGACCTCGTCCGTCCCGTCGATCTCCGCGAGCGTCACCTTGACGCTCTCGGCGAGCGAGGTCGGGATGTTCTTGCCGACGTAGTCGGCGCGGATCGGCAACTCCCGGTGGCCCCGGTCGACCAGGACGGCGAGCTGCACCGAGGCCGGGCGGCCCACGTCGTTGAGCGCGTCGAGCGCGGCCCGGACGGTGCGGCCGGAGAAGAGCACGTCGTCGACCAGGATGACCCGCTTGCCGTCGATCCCCCCGGGGGGCAGCTCGGTCGGACCCACCGCGCGGGTGGCGTGCCGACGGAGGTCGTCGCGGTACAGGGTGATGTCGAGCACACCGACCGGAACGGCGACGTCCTCGAAGGTGCTGATCCGGTCGGCGAGTCGCCGGGCGAGGGGGGTGCCCCGGGTGGGAATCCCGAGCAGCACCGTGTTGGCGGCGCCCTGGGTCTTCTCCAGGATCTGGTGTGCGATGCGGTCGACCACGCGTTGCACGTCGGCGCTGGCGAGGATCACCTTCACCGAGGGTTGTTGCGGTGGTGACGAGCGGGCAGCCGGTGGGTATGCCACGGCGGACCTCCTTCCCCGCCTCACGGGACGGGTCGTTAAAGGATGTCGGGCACCTCCGGCCGGACCGCTCAGCAGACCTGGGCCGGGGCTTCCGCCACGTTACCAGTGGTCACCGGGGTGATGGACGGCGGCCGCTGACCACCGGGTCAGGTACCGGAAAAGGGGAAAACTCCCCGGACGCTCCGCAACGGTAGGGGCACGACCACTTGACCACGTGTCGCATTCCCCGTACCGTCACGCTCCGTAGCGATCGACGGGAGAACCCCGAGCAGCACTGGGAGTGTCCGAATGCCCTCTGAATACGCCAAGTCTCTGGGCGCCCGCCTGCGCTCCATCCGCCAGCAGCAGGGTCTCTCCCTGCAGGGTGTGGAGGAGAAGTCGAACGGGCGGTGGAAGGCCGTGGTGGTCGGCTCGTACGAGCGTGGCGACCGGGCCGTGACGGTGTCCCGTCTGGCCGAGTTGGCCGAGTTCTACCGCGTACCCGTCTCGGAGCTGCTGCCTGACGGCAGTGGCGTCCGTCACGAGCCCACCAGCAAGATTGTCCTGGACCTGGAGCGGCTCTACGACGAGGCCTCCGAGGACCTGGCCTACGTTGCCCGCTACGCCCGCGCCATCCAGCAGCAGCGCGGCGACTACAACGGCCGGGTGCTCTCCATCCGCGCCGACGACCTGCGGGCGCTCGCGATCGTCTACGACGCCTCACCGTCGGGCCTGATCGAGCGGCTCACCGAGCACGGCGTGCTGGTGGCCGACCCCCGGGCGTTCTTCGCCTCCTGATCTGCCGCTCCACCTGATCTGCCGCTCCACCGAAAGGGCCCGTGCCAGCTGGCACGGGCCCTTTCGGATGTGCGGTGTTCGGTGCGGACGCTCAGCGGGTGGCGTACTCGGCGATCCGGCCGAGCACCCCGTTGAGGAAGCGCGGCGAGTCGTCGGTCGACATCTGCCGAGCCAGCTCCACGGCCTCGCTGATCGCCACCGCGTCGTCGATCTCGTCGACGTAGAGCAACTCGTAGACGGCGATCCGGGCCAGATTACGGTCGACGACCGGCATCCGCTCCAGCGTCCAACCCTCGGCGTAGCTGGCGATCAGCTCGTCGATCCGGTTGAGGTGCTCGGCAACCCCCTCGACCAGGCCCACCGCGTAGCCGAGGTGCTCCGGTCGGGGCTGCTCGATCCGCTGCACGTAGCCGGCGAGCACCTCCACCGGAGGCTTGTCCCGCAGGTCGGCCTCGTAAAGGACATCCAGCGCCCGCTTGCGCGCCTTGCGGCGCGCCGGCATCTGCTGCTTGGAACCCTCAGCCATCAGGCGCGGCCGAGGTAACGGCCGTCGCGGGTGTCGACCTTGATCTTCTCGCCGGTGGTGATGAACAGCGGAACCGGCACTGTGGCGCCGGTCTCCACGGTCGCCGGCTTGGTGCCGCCGGTCGAACGGTCGCCCTGCAGGCCCGGCTCCGTGTAGGTGACCTCCAGCACGACGCTGGTGGGCAGCTCGATGTAGAGCGGCACACCCTCGTGCTGGGCGACGGTCGCCTCCGCCTCGGGCAGCAGGTAGTTGGCTGCCTCACCGACGGTGCCACCGGGCACGGTGATCTGGTCGAAGGTCTCCAGATCCATGAAGACGAAGTCCTCACCGTCGGCGTACAGGTACTGCATCGTGCGCTTGTCAACGGTCGCGGTTTCGACCTTGGTGCCCGCGTTGAAGGTCTTGTCGACCACCTTCCCGGACAGCACGTTCTTCAGCGTGGTGCGCACGAAGGCACCACCCTTACCGGGCTTGACGTGCTGGAACTCGACGACGGCCCAGAGCTCGCCGTCCAGGTTGAGTACCAGGCCGTTTTTGAGGTCGTTGGTGGAGGCCATTTCCTGCCTTGATCATCAATTGGCGGACAGACCTGGCAAGTCTACAAGCTGCGTCGAATCGGACGGCCCCCCGTTCGGAGCGCCCAGTCGGTGGGCCTTCAGCGGGTGGCCAGATGGTGCAGAGCGAGACGATAGCCGTCGATACCGAGACCGCAGATCACCCCGGTCGCCACCGCCGAGACCACCGAGTGGTGCCGGAACTCCTCGCGGGTGTGGATGTTGGAGATGTGCACCTCCACCAGCGGCCCCCGCAGCATGGCGCAGGCGTCCCGCACCGCGTACGAGTAGTGCGACCAGGCGGCCGGGTTGAGCACGACAGCGGCGCCCTCGTCGGCCGCCGTGTGCAGCCAGCCCAGCAGCTCGTGCTCCGCGTCGGTCTGCCGGACCGTCACCGCCAGCCCCAGCTCCCGACCGGTGCTCTCGCAGAGCGCCACCAGGTCCGCGTAGGTGGTCGCGCCGTACACGTCGGGCTCGCGGGTGCCCAGCCGGCCCAGGTTCGGCCCGTTCAAGACGTAGACCTTCATCACCAGCCCACCTCCCGGTAGGCGGCCTCCAGCAACGCGTCGTTGGGGCCCTCCAACATCGTCGGGCGGGCCAGCCCGTCGAGCACCACGAAGCGCAGCCGACTGCCCCGGGTCTTCTTGTCCACCCGCATCGCGGCCAACAGCTGCGGCCAGGCGTCGGCCGGGTAGCTCACCGGCAGGCCCAGCACGCTCAGCGTGACCCGGTGTCGGTCGGCGGTCGGCGCGTCCAGCCGCCCGGCGAGCCGGGCCAGCGTGGCCGCGTACACCAGACCGACGGCGACGGCGTGGCCGTGCCGCCAGCGGTAGCCCTCGTTCTGCTCGATGGCGTGGGCCAGGGTGTGCCCGTAGTTGAGCACCTCCCGCAGGCCCGACTCGCGCAGATCGCCGGCGACCACGTCGGCCTTGACCCGGATGGCCCGCTCGATCAGCTCCCGGCTCACCGGCCCTCGGGGGTCGGTGGCGGCCTCCGGGTCGTTCTCGACGAGATCCAGGATCGTCGGGTCGGCGATGAAGCCGCACTTGACGACCTCGGCCAACCCGGCAGCCAGGTCGACAGCGGGCAGGCTGTCCAGAGTGGCCAGGTCGGCCAACACCCCGACCGGCGGGTGGAACGCGCCCACCAGGTTCTTGCCGGCGGCCGTGTTGATGCCCGTCTTGCCGCCGACCGCGGCGTCGACCATGCCCAGCAGCGAGGTCGCCACCGGCACCCAGCGCACACCCCGCAACCAGCAGGCCGCGACGAAGCCGGCCAGGTCGGTCACCGCGCCGCCGCCCACCCCGACCACCGCGTCGGTGCGGGTGAAGCCGGCCGCTCCGAGCCGGTCCCAGCAGGAGGCGGCCACCTCGATGTGCTTTCCCGACTCGGCGTCGGGCACCTCGATCGGCAGCGGCTCGACGCCGGCAGCGCGCAGGCGTTCGCCGAGCGCGTCCGCGAGGGCCTTGAGCGGAGGCGCGTGCAGCACCGCGACCCGGGTCGCGCCGGGCAGCAGGCCCGGCAGCGCGCCCAGCAGGTCACGTCCCACCAAGACGTCGTACGGCCGCTCGCCGCCGACCGGAATTCGGGTCACCTCGTCCATCGCCGGCAGCCTAGTCCAGCGGGCGGCGCGGCGAGGGCGGCTGTCCACCTGCTGGCCGAGCGGCCCAGTCCGCCAGCCGGCGGGCGTGTTCGGCCACCGCGGCGCGCAGCGCGTCCGGATGCCGCACTGTGAACGGACACCCCAGCCCGGCCAGCAGCGCCGCCATCCCGGGCAGGCTCTCCGCTCGGGCCCGCAGCAGCACCCCGTCGGTGGTGGCGGTCAACTCGGCCACGCTGGGCGGGATGCGGCGGCGGGCGGCGACCAGGTCGGTCTCCAGCACGACCTCCACCTCGTGCGTGTACGGCACACCGGCCAGCGACCGGGTCACCCAGGTCACCGCTTCGAAGCCGTCCGGCACTGTGAACGTCGCCATGCCGGGCGTCACCGCGCCGATCCGGTCCAGTCGGAAGGTGCGGATCTCCCCGCGCCGGTGGTCGTGGCCGGTGACATACCAGCGGCCGGCGTGGAAGACCAGCCCGTACGGGTCGAGCTCGCGGTGCGACCGCTCGCCCCGCCAGGAGCGGTAGTCAAGCGCCACCCGCTGCCGGTGCCGGGTTGCCGAGGCCAGTGCGAGCAGAGTGCCGGACGCCGGTCCGCGCTCCGGTTCCGGACGACGCAGGGTGAAGCCCAGGTGCTCCTGGATGGCGGCGAGCCGGTCGGCGAGCGCGGCCGGCAGCACCCGGCGGATCTTCGCCAGCGCGGTGGCGGTGGCCGGCTGCTCGGTGGCGAGCCCGACCCGTTCGGCGACGACGAGGCCGAGCAGCACGGCCACCGCCTCGTCGTCGGTGAGCATCAGCGGCGGCAGCTGGTAACCGGGGTGCAGCCGGTAGCCGCCGTAGCGGCCCCGGTCGGCGGTGACGGGAATGCCCAGCTCGACGAGCGTGGTCGCGTACCGGCGGACGGTCCGCTCGTCCACCCCGAGGTGGCCGGCGAGTTCGGCGGCCGTGGACCGGTGCCGGGTCTGCAGCAGTTCGAGCAGGGCCAGCACCCGCCCCGCGGGGTGTGACACGGGCCACTCCTTCAAACCGGGCGGATCCTGTCCGGAATAGATCGTACGGTCTGTCGGTAACCGAGAGAAGGAGCCGCAGATGGCGACATTCGTGCTGGTGCCGGGGTTCTGGTTGGGTGCCTGGGCGTGGCGGGACGTGACCGTCGCGCTGCGGTCGCAGGGGCACGAGGTCTATCCGATGACGCTGACCGGGGTGGCCGAACGCGACCACCTCGCCGGGCCGGAGGTCAGCCTGGACACGCACACCACCGACATCGTCCGACTCATCGAGGTCGAGGACCTGCGCGACGTCCTGCTGGTCGGGCACTCCGGCGGCGGGATGCCGGCCGCCCAGGCGGTGGACCGCATCCCCGGCCGGATCGCCCGGATCGTCTACGTGGAGAGCGGGCCGTTGCCGGACGGCACGGCGCAGTTCGACACGCTGCCGCCGGAGGAGCAGCAGCGGCTGCGGGCAGCGATCGGAGCCGGGCACCTGCTGCCGCCGCCGGCCTGGGACCCGGCCGCCGACCCGACCAACCTGGCCGGCCTGGACGAGCCGACGCTCGCGCTGCTGCGTACCCGGGCCACCCCGCAGCCGCTGCGGGCCGCCACCGACCCGGTCCGACGCACCGGTGGGCGCCCGGTGCCGACGGCGCTGGTCGCCAGCACCTTCCCGCTGGACGTGGTGCGGCAGATGATCCAACAGGAGCATCCGTTCTTCACCGGCCTGGCCGACGGTCAACTGCATGAGCTGCCCACCGGGCACTGGCCGATGCTCAGCGAGCCGAAGGCTCTGGCCGACGTCCTCGACCTGATCGCCCGCACCTGAGGACCACCCCACCGCGCCGATCTTGCAGTTTCGGTTGCCGAGATGGGGGGAAATGCCCCCTACGTCGGGACAGTAAGTGCAAGATCGGCGCGACAGGTCCGCGTCAGCGCGGGAGCAGGGCGGCGACGTCGGCGACCACCTGCGCCGGGGCCCGGCCGTCGGTGACCACCGTCTCGGTGGCGACCTCGGCGTAGAGCGGCCGGCGTTGGTCCAGCAGGTGCTTGAGGGTGGCCCGTGGGTTGATCGCCAGCAGCGGCCGGCCGGCGCCGAGCCCGACCCGCCGCACCGCGTCGGGCAACTCGACCGAGAGGTGCACCACCCGGTGCCCGATCAGGGCCGCCCGGGTCTCCTCGGCCAGCACCGCGCCGCCGCCGAGGGCGAGCACGCCCGTGCCGCCGGCCAGCGCCGCGGCCACGGCGGCGCGCTCCAGGGTACGGAAGTGCGCCTCGCCCTCGTCGATGAAGATCTCCGGAATCGGCTTCCCGGCCATCTGCTCGATGTCGGTGTCGGTGTCGCGGAACTCCACGCCGAGGGTGGCGGCGAGCGCCCGGCCGACTGTGGTCTTGCCGCAGCCGGGCGCGCCGACCAGCACGACGACCGGCGCCATCAGCGGATGACCAGCGCGTCGAGGTACCCGGCCAGATTGCGGCGGATCTCGGCGATCGAGTCTCCGCCGAACTTCTCGGTGGCCGCCTCGGCCAGCACCAGCGCCACCATCGCCTCGGCGACCACCGCCGCGGCGGGCACCGCGCAGACGTCGGAGCGCTGGTTGATCGCGGTGGCCGGCTCGCCGGTGGTGACGTCCACGGTGGCCAGCGCCCGGTTCAGCGAGGAGATCGGCTTCATCGCGGCACGGACCCGCAGTGGCTCGCCGGTGGTGATGCCGCCCTCCAGCCCGCCGGCCCGGTCGGTGACCCGGCGAACGCCGGTGGCCGACGGGATGATCTCGTCGTGCGCCTCGGAGCCGCGGGAGCGGGCCTGCTGCCAGCCGTCGCCGATCTCCACACCCTTGATCGCCTGAATGGACATCAGCGCGGTGGCCAGCCGGGCGTCGAGCTTGCGGTCCCACTGCACGTGACTGCCCAGCCCCGGTGGCACCCCGTACGCCAGCACCTCGACCACGCCGCCGAGGGTGTCGGCGGCCTTCTTCGCGGCATCGACCTCGGCGACCATCAGGGCGCTGGCCTCCGGGTCGAGGCAGCGCAGCGGGTCGGCGTCGATCCGGGCCGTGTCGGACGGCAGGGGACGCAGCCCGGGCTTCGCGGCCACCGGGCCCAGCTCGACGACGTGCGAGACGATCTCGATGCCGAGCGCCTGGCGGATCAGCGCCTTGGCGACCGTCCCGACGGCCACCCGGGCGGCGGTCTCCCGCGCGCTGGCGCGCTCCAGGATCGGCCGGGCGTCGGTGTGGCCGTACTTCTGCATGCCGGCCAGGTCCGCGTGGCCCGGCCGGGGGCGGGTCAGCGGGGCGTTGCGGGCCTGCCGGGCCAGCTCGTCGGGGTCGACCGGGTCGGCGGCCATCACGGTCTGCCACTTCGGCCACTCGGAGTTGCCGACCCGGATCGCCACCGGGCTGCCCAGGGTGACGCCGTGCCGCAGGCCGCCGAGCAGCTCGACCTCGTCGCGCTCGAACGCCATCCGGGCACCCCGCCCGTAGCCCAGCCGTCGACGGGCCAGCTCGTCGGCGATCTCGGTGGTGGTCACCTCAATGCCGGCCGGCACCCCCTCCAACATCGCGACGAGGGCGGGACCGTGCGATTCACCTGCAGTCAACCAGCGCAACACAGCGGTCAGTCTGTCACGGCGGGCCACCGACCCGGCGCACTCCCCGTCGCGTCCCGCCCAGCGGACGCCGCCGCCCGCTCACGCGGGCGGCGGCTCAGATCCCCCGACCGCGCTTGTGCAGGGTGCGCAGCACCGCGTCGGCCCGGACCACCCGACCGGCGACGGCGAGGGCCAGGTAGGCGCGCGGCTCGCGGGGGTTGCTCCGCAGGGTGCGCCGGGCCCAGCGCAACGCGCCCCGGCGGTCGCCGGAGGCAGCCTGGGCGAACGCGATCTGCCCGGACACCCGGGCCTCGCCGGCCGGTTGACTGGCGAACTCCGGGTAGCGCCGCAGCAACCACTGCAACGCCTCGGAGATGGTGTCCCAGCGCTGCGCGAAATACGAGCGCTTGTGCCAGCGGACCAGCACCGACGGCGTCCGCAGGTTGATCAGAGGCGCGCTGCGCGCGGCCCGCAGCAGGAACTCGTAGTCCTCCGCGTAGCTGCCCGGGATCTCCTCGTCGACCAGCCCGAACCCGTCGCGCAACGCGGTGGCGCGGATCAGGAACGTCGACGGGTGCAGCTCCGTCATCCGGTCGCGTAGCAGGTCGTCCAGGGTGATCCGGTCCTTGCCGAGCACCCGGTCGACGGTGTGCCCGTCGTAGTTGACCCGGATGCCGCAGCAGACGAACTCGGCGGCCGGGTCGGCGGCCAGCGCGTCGACCTGGGCGGCCAGCTTGCCGGGCAGCCACTCGTCGTCGTCGTCGCAGAACGCGACCAGCTCGCCCTCCGCCGCGAGGGTGCCGCTGTTGCGCGCACCGGCCAACCCGGGGGTACGGGCGTTGCGGATCACCCGCACCACGCGGGCCGGGCCGCTCCCCAGCTCGGTCAGCGACTCGTCCGGCGCGGACTGGTCGAACACCACGACGACCTCGATCACGCCCGGGTAGTCCTGTGCCAGGATCGCGCGCACCGCGGCCCGCAGCAGCTCGGGGCGGTCCCGGGTGGGCACCACGACGCTGACGGTCGGCTGCTGGGTCATCGAATCTCCTCCGTACCCGGGCGCGGCCGGGACCAGGCCCGCCACCGGGGTGGGCGCGGGGTCGAACGGGCCACCAGGTCGTCGACGATCTGCCCGACCCGGGCCACCGCCGCCCGTCGTACCTCGTGTGCCTCCGGGTCGGCGGCCACCGCGTACCGGGACGGGTCGGCCACCCCGGCGGCCAACGCGTCGTGCAGGGCCTCCCGGGTCTCGCAGAGCGCCACCAGCCCGGCGGCGCCGAGCCGGCGGGCGAAGAGGAGCTGGTGGTTGTCGACGTGCTCACCGCGAGCCGGATCGCGGGGCACCACGATGGGCAGGTGGCCGTGCCGGCGGGCCTCCAGAATGGTCGCCGGGCCACCGTGGCAGACCACCAGGTCCGCATCGATCATCGCCTGTTGCAACGCGTCGTGGCCGAGGAACGGCACCGCGCCGCTCAGCTGGGGCGCGTTGGTGTGCCCGTGCTGCATGGTCAGCCCGATCGGGCCGGAGGCGTGCGCGTGCCACTGCGCCAACCAGTCGACGAGCCGGTCGAAGGGGTGCTTGTCGGTGCCCACAGCGACCAGCAGTCGGAGCTGGGCGACCGCCGAGCTGTCGCGCTGGCGCGGCAGGCGGGCCGCCTCGGTGGCCGGTCGGGGTTGCGGACGCCGGGCGGTGCCCGTCTCCCCGGTCACAGCAGCGTCCCGACGACTGTCGCCTCGGGGTACTGCCGGCGCTGCTCGTCCCACTGCACGAGCATCGCGGACAGGAATGGCCGGCAGAGCCGAGCGGTCAACGTCGGGGTGTCGATCCGGTCGTACACCTCGATATAGACGGTCGGGATGCGCCGCAGCCGGGCCAGCACCACGAACGGCACCGCCACCCCCGCGCCGGTGGTGACCACGGCGGCGACCCGGCGGGCCCGCAGCACCCGCCAGGCCAGCAGCGCGTTGCGCAGCAGGTTCGGCACGTTGCGGGTGGTCGGGTGGTGCGCCGGCACCAGGTCCTCGCCGGCCAGCAGCGACACCGCCTCCGGGGTGTCGAAGGTGACCCAGCAGCGCCGCCGCTGTTCGTACCAGGGCCGCAGGGCCAGTAGTTGGGCCAGATGGCCGCCGCTGGAGCCGACCAGCAGCAGCACCGGCGCCCCACTGTCGTCGTTGTTCGCGTCCACGCGACTCCCCACAAGTTCGCTTGGAATTTCAGTTCACGCCAGGCAGAAGCAGATCACACGATTCCCGGTCGTTGAATAGCGCGACCGGCCGAGATGACGATCTCCACAACGGGCGGTGCGGTGCACCGAACGTCCGAGGTCCATCGATCGTCATCACCACCTGCGATTATGTCGTCACTCTGCGGCGCTCCGTCGCCGCCGCGATTCCTCCAGATCAGCCGCTATGTCTTTTCTCGATGACGTCCAAGAGTGCGGGATGCAGGGCGGCGTTCCAGCCCGCGCCCGCGTCGGCCAGCCGCCACGTCCGCAACCACATCTCCACCAGGTACGCGTCGGCGACGAGCCGACGCTGCGCGGCGTCGAGACCGAGCCGCTCGCCGTGCCGGCTCAGATATCCGTCCACTGCCGACGCGGCGGCGTCGGCCGGCTCCCCGCGCAGCACGAGGGCCCGCTGGAACGCGTCGTGCGCCAGGTCGAAGCCGACCGGCACGTCCGGCCCGCTGTGCTCCCAGTCCCAGGCGACCAACCGACCGGCGTGCCAGCCCAGGTTCCACGGCACCCAGTCACCATGCCAGTGACCGAACTCGACGCTGGTGTCGCAATGCCGGCGGGCCAACGCCGAGACCGCGGCGAGCGCCCGCGCGCCGGCCGGCTCGGTCGCGGCGGCCCGGCCGGCCTGATCGGCCAGCCGGCGCAGGAAGGCCGAGTCGACCAGCGGTCGAGGTGTGCCCGCCGGGCGACCGCGCCGGGCGACCGCGAGCAGCGCCGCGATCCGGGGCGGGTCGTCCACCGGCACACCGCGTACCGCCGGGGGCAACGGCTCGATCACCGCGACCACCTGGCCGGCCCACGACGTCTCGGTGAGCAGCCGCGGCGGCGTCGGGTGGTCGGCGACACCGACCACCTCGCGCAACGCCCGCAGCGCCGCCGCCTCCGCGCTGACCAACGCACGGGTCGCGTCGTTCCAGCCGATCTTCGCGTAGCCACGCGGACGCCCGTCGGCACTGAAGAGTTGCAGGGTGGGCTTGCCGTTCGGGTCGGGTGGGCGGACCCCGAACGCGGCCAGCAGCGGCGTGTCACCCAGGTCGGCGGAGAGCCGCTCGCTCAGCAACAGCTCCGCGGCCGGCACCCCGGCCGGCACCGAGACGGTCAACGTGGGAAAGGGCGCGAGCCCCACCCGACCGAACCGGGCCAGCCCACCGAGCACCGCCCGCAGCGCGCGCACCTTCGGTGGCCGCAGGGCGTTGTACGCCAACAGCGACGCCGCCCCGGCCCGGGGTGCGCCCAACGGCACCAGGAACCGGGCCCGCGCGACCGACGGCACCACCGCGTACCGGGCCACCGTCTGGTGACCGGCCGGCGGGGCGCCTCCCACTGTCAGACCGACCCGGTCGTCCGGGAAGACCGCGCGGCTCACCCAACCCAGGCCGTCCACCCGTGAACGCGGGTCGGTGGCCGGGCCCACCCGGGTCGTCACGCCGCCCGGTCCGCCCAGTCGAGGTCCAGCCCGAGCCGTTGACGCAACGCGTCGTTGTACGGCCGGTAGTAGTCGGTCAGCTCAGCGCGCACGCTCGGCTCCAGCGGTGCCGAGCGCCGATCGTTGTAGACCTTGAAGTTGGGCAGGTCGTACGCCGGCAGACCGAGGAAGTCCAGGGTCCGTCGGTAGGTCGCCCGCGAGTCGCGGTACAGGTCCTCGCTGGGCAGGAAGAGGATCTGCTCCCGGGCGAAACGCTCCAGCCACGGCTCCAGGTGCTCCAGGTAACGCCCCCGGGCCCGGTACGTGTACCAGTCGTACGGCTCGCTGAACGCCTCCGGCTCGGCGATCAACCGCTCCCGCTCCCCCGCCGTACGTTCCGGCTCGGCCGCCAGCGCGGCGGCGAAGTCCAGTGGTTCGATGCCGTGGGTGCGGCGTTCCTTCCAGTGCGAGTACGCCCGCTCCACCGGGTCCCGCAGCAGCACGATGAGCTTCACCGACGGCATCAGCGCGGCGACCCGCTGCGCGGCGAGCGGGTGGAACATGTACAGCGGGGCGGCCTCACCGACCCGGACCGGCCCGCCGTGCCGCTTGGCCAGGGCCTCGCGCTGCCGCTCGGTCGGGAAATGCGAGCGGTACCAGGCTTCGCCGCGACCCCAGTGCTCCTCGAAGTAGTGCGCCGACTTGGTGTTCCACGCGGGAAAGAGCCGGGGCACCAACGGGTGCTGGATGAGGTAGTTCCACAGGGAGGTGGTGCCACCCCGTTTGGTTCCGATGATCAGGAAGTCCGGCAGCGGCCGGCGGTCGCTGGTGCGAACGCCGTAGTCGACGAGCGACTCCTTCACCCGGGTGGTCACCTGGGTCGGAACCAACTGCTTGACCCGGTCACGGATGGACACCACGACGAACCTCACCTACCTCTCGTCGATGCCGAGGTGGGCTCGGCGGCCGTGGCCGCGCTGTCCCCTCCACGGATCTGCCTCATGGTCCCCCGGATGCCGGCGCGCACCCGGGGCAACGTCAACATGCCGACGCAGCCGGTCAGCAGCACCGCCAACGCCACCGCCAGGCCGGGCAGGCCGCGACCGCCGACCAGCACGCCGGCCCCGGCGGCCAGGCCCACACCGGCGATCGTGGCCCCCGCGGCACGCACCATCGCGGCGTCGAACAGCGGCTCCCGAACCACCGACCGGGCGAACCCGGCGGCGGTGAGGTTCTCGGTGGCGATGCCGGCCGCCCAGGCAACCGCCGCGCCCGTCGCGCCGTAGCGGGGGATCAGCCAGAGACCCAGCGAGACGGTCACCGTCAACCCGGCCACTGTGGCGACCAGGTGCAGCCCGCTGCGCCCACCCATCAGCAGCAGGCTCTGCACGTTGCCCACTCCGGTGTTGACCAGCATCGCCAGCGCGAGCACAGTCATCGCCGGCACACCGGCGGTGAACTCCGGCCCGAACAGCTGAAGGAAGGCCAGCGCGAAGACCGCCAGCAGCAGGTACACCGGCCAGGACAGCACCAGCCCCCAGGTGGTCAACTGCCGGTGCACGGCCGCCGCCGCGGCCCGCTCGCCCCGCCCGAGCAGCCGGGACAGCTGCGGCGACACCGCCACCCGCAGCCCCTGCATGGCCAGCTGACCGGCCAGCACGTACCGGCCGACGGCGCCGAACACACCGGCGTCCGCCGGCCCGGCCAGCACCGAGGTGAGCAGCACACCCACCCACATGCTGCCGGCGTCGATGGCCGCCGAGGCGGCCCGGGGCAACGCGAAGCGCCAGAACGTGGACCAGTCGGCGCGGTGCGGACGCAGCGTCGCGCCCCGGCCCAGACCGAGCGGGCCGGCGACGAGGGTGAGACAGGCCAGCAGCGCCAGCGCGGCCGGCACCAACCAGCCGGTCATGCCGGCGAGCAGGCCACCGCCCGCCAACGCGGCCGCGCCGACCAGCACCGGGCGGGCGACCGGCAGCAGCAGGAACTGCACCCCGACGTACGCCCGGATCGGCCGCACGCAGCGCAGCGTGGCCAGCAGCAGGGTCATCGCGACCACCACCGGCACCGCGGCGAACGTGACGGTGAGCAGAGCGTCGCCGCTCGTGCCGGAGCCGCGCAGCAGCCGGGGCGCAAGGGCGTCGGCGGCCAGCACGCCCGCGCCGGCGACCAGCAGCCCGGTCAGCAGCGGCGGGATCAGCGCCACCGGGAGCACCCGGGCGGCGTCACCGCGCGCGCCGGCGCTGCGGCGGGGCAGCGCCCACATCAGACCGGTCTCCGCGCCGAGCGTGCAGATCGCGGTGGCCACGGTGACGACCCCGATCGCGGCGAAGAACGCTCCCGCGCCGGCCGGGCCGTAGCTTCGGGTGATCACGACCGCCAGCACGAACCCGAACAAGCCGCTGGTGGCCGCGCCGAGCAGTCCGGCCACGCCGCTGCGCGCGCTGCGGCGGGTCTCGGCCGAGCCGGTGTCCCCGGCCGGCGACGGCACGGCCTGATCCTCGGCGGGGGCGGGCGTGGGCCGGCCCTCGCCGGCACCGGCCGACGGTCGGGTCGCGGCGGTCACGCGGGCACCGGCGCGGTCGGCGCGGGCGTCGGCGACGACCCGGCCAACCGGGTCAGCCGTTCGCGTTCGGTCAGCGCCATCGCGAAGGCCACCGCGAAGAACGCGACCGCCAGGTTCTGGTTGGCCATGCCGTAGAACGGGACCTGCACGAGGCAGACCACCGGCACCACCGCCAGCCACTGCCCGGCCGCCGACGTCGCCCGCGCGCAGATCACCGCGGCGGCGACGAACCACGCCAGGAAACAGATGAGCGCGGGTACGCCGTGGCTGAACAGCACCATCCACAACTGCCCCTGGGTGCCGATCGGCGCGGCCGCCGACACGGTGTCGACGTTCACCGGAGCGCCGTAGCCCAACCAGGGCGACTCCTGCACCCGCCGGATCACCTCGGTGTAGAGCGAGAGCCGGTCGGTGTTGGTGTCGCTGGAGTCGACCCGTCTGCTGATCAGCTCGGTGATCGGGATGAACAGCGTGGCCAACCCGCCGATCACCACGACCCCGACGATGGACGCGGCCACCCGGATGTTGCCGCGCAGGCTGGCCCGCACCCCGAGCACCGCCAACCCGGCGCCGAGGCTGAGGAACATCGCCCGGTTGAGGGTGAGGAACGCCGGCGCCAGCGACAGCGGCAGCGACGCCAGCAGCGCCCAGCGCAGCAGCCCCTGCCGGCGCAGCATCGCGAAGGCCACCACGCAGGGCAGGGTCATCGCGTACGCGCTGCCGTAGTTGTTCGTGTACGCGAACGGCGCGGCCGGCCGATAGATCGGGTTGAGCGAACGGGCGCTGTACTCAGCGGTGGTGAGGTGCACCATGTCCTGGATGAACGGGGTGCCGGCCACCCCGCCGGGCAGCAGCACCTCCATCGGGGTCGTCATGGCCAGCCGGGGCACCAGCACCCCGAGCCAGCCCAGCGCCACCAGCCCGAACCAGAACGCGCAGAGCGGGGTGAGCACCGCCACCAGGCTGGCGCGTTCCCGGGCGGCCGCGTAGACGTAGACGCCGACCACCAGCGCGGTCAGGTAGAAGGCCAGCCGCAGGGCGAACGTGAGCAGCGAGGCCGGCGACGACAACTGGGTGGCGCTGACCACCACGATGGCGAGGAAGAGCAACCAGATGCCGGCCGCCGGTGGCAGCGGCACGCGCCCCCGGGTGAGCAGCAACGCGAGCAGCAGCGCACCCAGCAGCGGCCAGCCGAGGTAGAACGCACCGAACAGCCACCACAGCGGCACCAGGCCGAACATCATCGACAGCGGCCAGAGCGGCAGTTGCGGCGGGGCGGACGGCGGCACCGGCGCGGCCTCCAGCGGAGCGCCTCCGGGTGGTGGTTCGGTCGCCGGGGCGCGGGTCACCGACACGCTCAGGCCCGACCGTTTCGGGTGAGCACGAAGCCCAACGGGGTGACCCCGGCGGCGCGCAGCCGCTCCACCAGGCGTCGCAGGTCACTCTGCCGGGTGCGGTCCCGCTCCACGACCACCACCGCGCTGCCCTGCCGGGCCACTGCCACGCCACGCTCGTCGGACTCGGCCGGCGGGGCGTTGAACAGGACCAGGCCGTGGTCGGCGCCCTGCCGCCAGGTGCCGAACCGGACACTGCCCACACCCACGACAACCTCGTCGGGGGTGACGACGCGACTGTTCTCCGGACGGGCGGACGACACCCTCGGCAGCGTCAGGGTCGCATCGGGGTCGGTGGACGGGCGGGCGCCGGGCGGGTGCGGGGAGGGCCGACGGGCGGGCGTGCTCTCCGTGGCGGCACCGGCGGCCGGTGTGCTGCCGGCCGGCCGGGGCTTGGGCACCAGCGGCCGCGACGGGTCGATGGGCAGCCGCCCCCGATCGGCGAGAACGGTGGCCCGTAGCCGCTCGATCCGTCCGCTGTCGTCGGCGACGAAGACCTCCCGGCCGTCCACGGCGAGCGCCACGGCGAGCCCGGCGGTGAGCACTGTGGCGTCCTCCCGGGCGGTGACCAGCGCCACCCGGGCCGGCTGCCGGACCCGCTCGGCGACCGCCATCGCCACGTACCGGACGTCGGCGTCGACCGCCCGAGGGCTACCCCGGAACCCCGGCCGGCGTACGGTGCCGAGCAGTGGAAGCCCGGAGGCCTCCCGGCCGTCGGCGACCGAGCGGACCCGCCGGTCGGTCGACTCCCAGAGGTACGCCAGCACGATGCCGATCAGCGCGCCACCGAGCAGGCCGGCGACCAGGTAGAGCGGCCGGTGCCCGGCGGAGGTGACCAGCGCCTTCTCGGCGGTCTGGGTGACCCAGCCGGGGTTGACGTCGACAGCCGCGATCTCGGTACGGGCGGCGTTGAGCTGGGTGAGCTGGTTGTTGATTCCGGCCAGCTCGGCGACCAGCGCGTCACCGGCGGCGGTGTCCTTGGCGGTGTTCGCCCGCTTCTGCAAAGCGGTCTGCTGGGCGGCGACCTTGGTGATGCTGGCGTCGTAGGAGCGCAGCATCTCGGCGCGCTGCTGCTCGTACATGGCCCGGCGCACGCTCAGGTATGCCTCGGCGGCCATGTTGGCGCTCTGCACGGCCCGGTGCGCCTCGCCCGCCTGGTAGGTGAAGCGCAGGATCTGCCCCCCGGTGGGCACCTCGACCTCGAGCGCGTCACGGATGTCCCGCGGGTCGCCGCCGGCCGAGTCGGCGAGCCGCTGCACCACCTCGGTGCCGGTGGCGATGCCGCTCTCCACGTTCATGTTCACCGCGCGGTCGGCGCCCGCGCCGCTGGGGGTGAAGGCGTCGGTCACCACCGGCCGGACCGCGACCACGGCGCTCGCGGACAACGCTGCCGGCACCAGTAGCACATAGCCGAGCGCGGCGAGCAGACCGACCATCGCGACCGCCGCCACCAACCGCATCCGGTGCATCGGCACCCGCAGCAGGTCGGTCAGTGTCACGGCACGCGAGGTGCCGGAGGACGGGCCGTCCGTCGGCCAGGGGGCGGGCGCTGCATCAGTCATGGAACTTCTTCACCGTCTGTTGAGGATTACCGACGACCACGACGCCGGGTGGTACGTCCGTGCGGACCACCGTCGCCGCGCCGACGACGCTGTCCCGACCGACCCGCACGCCCTTCAGGACCAGGGCGTGCGCACCGACCCAGACGTTGTCCTCGAGAACGATCGGGGCACGGGTGAGCGGGCCGGGCGGTGCGTGGCGCTGCTCGGGGGGCAGGTTGTGGAAGTCGTTGTCGAGCAACTCGCAGTCCGAAAGGAGGCACCGGTCCCCCACTGTGACCGACGTCCAGGTGCCGATCCAGGTGGCGTTGAGCAGACAGTCCGCGCCGACGCGCACCTCGCCGGGGCCGGCGAAGCGGACGAGTTTGTTCAAGCGGGTGCGGTCACCGATGGTCACCCGCACACCGCGCCGTAACCGGATCCGGCCACGGATCTCCACGTCCCGACCGAGTGTCAACCGTCGGTAACGGAGCTGATACCAGCCGCGTTTGACCGCGAAGACCAGACGCACCACGCGTCTCGTTCGGATGCCAGCGGCGCCGAGCAACGACCCTCCCCCACCGTCGCGGGCCGGCGGCGGTGGGTACCGCCACCGGCCCAACGTGAACAATCTACCGATGCTCCGTTACGAACGGTTGACCCTTACTGTACGGAGAAGAATGTCGATGGGGTAGACCAGGACAACTCGGGCGTTGCGCTGCTGATGACTGTCGCAGTGGTGCCGTCGACCGCGGCGCTCGGCGCGGCCGTCGGGTCGAACGGCACGCTCCGCAGCGCGCCGTCGGTGGAGCCGTAGACGATCCGGCCGCCCACCCAGGCCATGCCCCGCACCGTAGACCAGGTCACGCCGGTCGTCGGCAGGGCGAACTCGGTGGCGCCCAGGTAGTTGCCGTCGATCTCGAAGTAGCGGTAGTAGAGGTTGTTCGCCCCGGTACGGGTGTAGTAGAGCCGGCCGTCGAGGAAGAAGGCGCCGGTCAGCAACGCCGGGTTGTACCAGTCGTTGTAGCCGGACGCCTCCCACGGCGAGCCGATCGCGCCTCCGTTGAAGAGCGAGACGTCGATCCGACTGCCGGTGGGCGTGCCGGCCACCGTGTGCGACCAGTAGATCCGGTCGTCCACCCGCCAGGTCGCGCCGGCCGCCGTGTACGCGGGCTGACTGACGCTGGTCGCGGTGCCCAGCGTGGTGCCGTCGAACGGCACCTTCGCCACGGTGCCCGAGGCGGTGCCCACGTAGAGGTTGCCGGCGGTGTCCGACGGCGGGTTCTTCGGGGTGAAGGTGCGTCCGCCGGCGAGCGGGAACATGCCGAGCCGGCCGTGATACTCCTCGCCCATGCCGTCGGAGTTGTGCCCGAAGTAGAGGCCGTCCGAGCCGCGCCAGAGCACCGGCACCGACGAACCCCAGTTGCTGGTGCCCGACGGCATCGAGGCGCTGCCGCTCCGACGCGGGTTCCAGTTCACCGGCATACCGGTCGCCGGGGTGACGGCGGCGATGCCGAGCCGGTCGACAGCGCCCGTGCCGGCCCTGTCGCTGGCGTTCGGGTTGTTGACCCAGCGGAAGTGCCCGCCCAGGTAGATGACGTTGTCCGCCACCTCGACCGAGGTGATGGTGTCGTTGCCGGTGTAGTCGACCCAGGTGGCGAGCAGGCCAGAGCCCCGCGCGGCGGTCTCGAAGCGCACCAGGGCGTCGCAGTACGCGGCCGGCCAGCCGCCGCCACCGTTGGTGCCGACCACGAACCAGGTGCCGTCGGCACCGAACTTCACGTCCTGCACGTAGTGCACGAAGGTCGTCGGCGAGGCGCACGGCGGAACGAACTTGTCGGTGCTCCAGTCGAGCACGGTGGGAGTCCCGGAGACGTCCACCAACGCCATCTGGTTACGCGGCAGGTCGTTGACGAGCGTGAAGTTGCCGCCGACGACCAGGGTGTCGCCGTCCGGCGTGACGTCGATGGTCCAGACGTACGACGTGGTGCTGTGCCGTCCCACCGTGGCGTCGATGCTGAAGCTCGGGTCGATCGCGCCGGTGGTCGCGTTGAGCCGGCCGAGACCGGCGTGCGCGGTGCCGTTGAGCCAGTTGAACGCGCCGGCCACGTACAGCCAGTTGCCGTGCAGCGCCAGGTCACGGACCGTGCCACCGTCGGAACGCCCGACCCAGCTGTCGATGATCGCGCCGGTCGACGGGTTGAGCGCCACCAGGTTCTTCCGGGAGACGCCGTTGACGTTCTTGAAGGTGCCGCCGACGATCAGCGTGCCGCCGGGGCCGGCGAGGAGCGTGTTGACCGCGCCGTCGAGCACCGGCAGGAAGGTGGTCGACATGGTGCCGGTGGTCCGGTCGTACGCGAAGAGGTAGCGCTGCGTGATCCACGCGGAGCTGGCGGTCTGGCGGAGCTGGGTGAAGCTGCCGCCGACGAAGACCGTGTCGCCCACCTGCGCGAAGGCACGGGTCTCACCGTCTCGGGCGTGCGGGGTCGCGTCGGCGGGGTTCGCCGACACCAGGGTCGCCGTGGCCGGGACCGGCACCACAGCGGCCGACGCGGTAGTGGGCACGCCCAGAGCTGCGGCGACGATCGCCAACGCGACCATCCCCGCCGGAGTACGACGTCGTCCTGCAAAACGCCACAAGTGCGAGAGTTTGGGCACGCTGCGCCTCCAGATTGGATGAGAACCCGAGGTAGCGTGCCTCGTCCAGCCTGGTTAACAAAATCCGCCGATTGGGCGGTGCATGAATCCGCAAGCCGACAGAACGCCGGAGGATCGGATGTCCGACCCCCCGACGAACGCCGTCCGGTCAGCCCGTTTCGAACGTCAGCGGTTACCTCCGGTGGGTTGCCGCAGGTAGGGGTCCTGTCCGGCCTGCTTGAAGCCGGCCACCGCCGACGCGTCGTGATTCATCGTCATGTCGCAGGTCGACGTGCGGCTGGTCATACCGGCCGAGTTGAAGTAGATCGCCGCCTTGATCTTCGGGTGCGCCTTCAGCGCCGCCGGGAACTCCTGGAACCAGCGCTGCTTGGCGCCCGGGTCGGCGGAGTTGAAGTTGGTGCCGAACTCGGCGAGCATCCGGGGCTTGCCCGCGCCGATGCCGTTGTCGTCCAGCCACCGGTAGAAGCCACCGACCGTCGTGCTCGGGCTCTTCCACACGGTGCTGCCGTTGCAGACGTGGAAGTTGTACGGGTCGTAGGCCACCCAGTCGACGTACTGGTCACCGGGGTACAGGCCGGCGTACCGGGAGTAGTGCCCGGACCAACCCATCATCGTCCAGACCCAGACCGCGTTTGTCGCACCGGCGTTGGCGAACCGCTCGTGCACGTAGCGCCAGGCCCGGACGAAGTCCGCGTCGCTGCCCTTGTTCGGCTCGTCCTCCGGCTCGTGGTCGAAGCCGATGAAGACCGGCACGCCGGCGGCGCGGATCCGGCCCGCTACCGCGTCGATGGTGTCGTCCTGCTTACCCCCGTAGACGTCCGACCACTTGAGGGTGGTGCCGGCGGAGAAGTCACGCGACTCCCAGGCGAAGAACATCAACCGGCCTTCGCGCATCTGCTGCGACTCGTACACGTCCGGGAACGCGCCGTTGCTGCCGGCGTTGGAGAAGTCGTGGTAGCGGTGCACGATGTCGAACTTGCGCCCGACCTGCGTCTCCACGTCGGTGACGGCCTTGCCGTGGTCCCAGCCGCCGGCCGCCCCGGCGGGCGAGTACATGCCCCACCACGCGCCACAGGACGGGACGAGCTTGTCCGAGACGGACCCACACTTGCCGGACGGGAGGGTGCCGCTGGCGCTCGGCGTCGCCGTCCGGGTCGGAGCGATGGTCGGCGACGGCTTCGGCGCGGCGGTGGTCGGCGACGCGCTCGGCGACGGCGGCGGTGCCGGCCGGGTGGGCGTCACCGGCGAAGGCCGGGCCCCGAGGTCGTAGCTGATCAGCAGGCTGGGTCGCAGGTCCGGGTTGCGGTTCTCGACCGACGCCCAGTAGACCCGGCTCTCCAGGCCGCTCTGCGCCAACGAGACCGTCCAGGTGCCGTTGCCGGTGACCAGCTTGGAGACGTCCCACTCGTTGAAGCCCTTGGACACGCTGGTCACGCTGTCCAGTGCGGCACCGGCCGACGTCAGCGGCGGCCGCGACTCGCGGGCGCTCAGCGGCGAGGCGTGCGCCGTCACCGTGGCGGCGAACTGCTGCCAGGCGTGCACCCGCAGCGTCGCCCGGATGTTGACCGCGGTGGCCGGCACCGTGGTCACCGCGAACTCGATGACCGCCTGGCGGCCACCGCGCGGGTTGCCGTCGCAGCGCGTCGCGCAGGTGGCCAGCGTCGACTTGGCCGCGTTGTCACCGTCCTGCGACACCGCGGTGGCGGTGGTGTCGGCCGCCGCCCGGATCGACAGGTCGTCGCTGGCCAGCAGCGGCATCATGGTCGCCACGATGCCGGCCACCACCGAACCGCCGACCACGCCGATGGCAATCGCCTTACGCCGGGGTCCAGAACGGAACCGGGTGATGCGGTGCAGTCCGTGCCTGGTCAAGGAAACTCCCTGTGTCTGCGTCCGTAACGGTGAGCAGCGTATCGATGACCAGGACATGTGGCAGGTAGGACAGTTTTCCGTAAGCGCGTCTTAACCGTCAGCTAAGAAACCGCCTCGGGGAGATCGGGGCCTCTGGCCGCAGGCGCTACCGAAGCCCGCCACACACCTTGCCCGGGGAGCACGCGCGGAGTCAACGGGAGGCGTTGGAAGCGCTTCCGGAACGTGTGGCGACTATCGGCGACCGCGGCCGGACCGTCTGACCGGTCCGTCAGCCGGCGCGAGCGGCAGTCAGCGCGGCAGCCATCGCCGCCCTCGGCGCAGTGACGCCGGTGAACTGCTCGAACTGCCCGACGGCCTGGGCCAGCAGCAGGTCCAGGCCGGAGACGATCCGGCAACCGGCGGCGTCGGCGGCGGTCGCCAACGGTGTCGGCCACGGGTCGTAGAGCGCGTCGAAGAACACCGCGCCCGGCCGCCAGGCCACCGCGCCGGCCAGCGGGTCGGCGACCCCCTTCGGCACCGTGGAGACGACCACGTCGGCGGCGGCGAGTTGCCGGGGAGCATCGGCCCATCGGGCGGGCGTCAGCGCGACGCCCACCGCGCCGGCCACCGGGCGCAGCTCGTCGACCGCCTCGGGTCGGCGGGCCACCACAGTCACCGACGAGCAGGCGAGCTGCGCGGCGGCGGCGAGCGCGGCGCGGGCCGTCCCGCCGGCGCCGAGCACCGTCACGGCGGCACCGGCGCTCACGCCAGCGTCGGTGAGCACCCGCACCATGCCGGCGACGTCGGTGTTGTCCGCGTACCAGGAGCCGTCCGGACGGCGTACCAACGTGTTGGCCGCGCCGACGGCGGCGGCGACCGGCGACGCGGCGTCGGCCACGGCGAGCGCCGCCTCCTTGCCCGGCATGGTCACCGACAACCCGGCCCACTCCGGGCCCAGGCCGGCGACCAGATCCGGCAGCTCCGCCGCCGCGCACTCGATCCGGGTGTACGACCACCCGGTCAGCCCGGCGGCGACGTAACCGGCGGTGTGGATCACCGGAGAGAGGGAGTGCGCGATCGGCTTGCCCAGCACCGCGGCCCTACGGGTCGACACGATCACCGCCGGTCGCGGCCGGTGGCCCGATCACTGTCGACATCACTTCCCCGCTCTCCCGCGCACGTCGGGATCGACAGTACCCAGCGCCCCGGCCCGGGCACCAGGGAACCGGCTCCGCGGCCACCCCGGGCGACCGGGTTATCGCTCGACCCCATCGACGTTGGCGAAAGCATTCCCGGGACGGAAGTGCCGATCGAAAAAGTCAAACCTTGAACAAGGGAGCCTTTACGGCGTGACTCGGCCGGTCAGATGATGCCGGCCTCCCGAGCCTTGTTCTCGTTGCGTTGGTGCTGCTCATACGTCTCGGCGAACGCGGAGTGGCCCTTGTCGTCGATCGCCACGAAGTAGAGCCACTTGCCCGGCGGCGTGTCCATCGCCCCTTCCAGGGCCTGCTTGCCGGGGTTGTTGATCGGGGTGGGGATCATGCCCCGCAGCTTGCGGTTGTACGGGTTCTTCTGGTCGTCGAGCTCGGCCACCGTCATCTGCTTGGACGACTTGGTCGGCTTACCGATCGACTCCAGGTAGTAGTTGACAGTGACGTCCATCTCCAGGCAGTTGCAGTCGAACTCGCCGTACGCGCGGTTGTAGGCGACCCTGGCGACCTTGCCGAGGTCGTCCTTGTTACCCGCCTCGGCCTGGGCCAGCGACGCCACGATCAGCGCCTCGTACGGGCTGACCTTGCGTTCCTCCTGCACCCGGTCGGCGAACTTCATCTCCCCGGTCACCGACAGGAAGCGGTTCACCATCAGCTTGAGGATGCTCTCGGCCGTGGACTTCGGCGGGATCTCGTACGTGTCCGGGAAGAGGAAGCCCTCGATGGACTTGACGCTCTTCTTGCCGTCGCCGCGCGTGAACCACCAATCCGGGACACCGAGCGCCTCCGGGTCCTTGGCGGCGGCCTGGAAGTCCTTGGCCGGGATCTTGGTCTTCTCGGAGAGCAGCTTGTAGATGTTGAAGCTCGTGCGGCCCTCGGGGATGGTCAGCCCGTTGACGATCTTGTTCTTCAGGTCGAGCATCGCGGTCACGGCGTTCGCGCCGCTCATCTGCTTGCGCAGCTTGTACGTGCCCGGCTGGATGTTCTTGCTGCGCGAGTTGGCCTCGGCCGCCTCGATGAAGGCCTTCTGGCTCTTCACCACGTCGGCCGCCACCAGGGCGTCGGCCATGTCGGCGAGCAGCGCGCCGTTCTTGATCTCGACGGTGATCTCACCGGCCCCGCTGCCGTCGTAGTCGGGGGTGACGAAGTAGTTCTGGATGCGGTCGAAGCCGTAGAACGCGCCGCCTCCGATGCCGCCCAACAGGAGCAGGGCCATCAACAGAGCCAGGAATGTCTTGCCCCGGCCGCCACCGGACCCGCCCTTGCCCTTGCGGAAGCCGCGCCGGTGCCGACCCTTCTCCCCCCGTTCCGGCTCGTCGAACCCAAGATCCAGATCGTCGATCATTACGTCCGCCTCCGCTGCGCGTCCAGCCAGCTCTGCAGGATCTCCACCGCGGCCGCCTGATCGACAACCGCACGTTGACGTTTACCTCTGACGCCACGCTCGGCAAGCCTACGAGAAGCGACCACGGTCGACATCCTCTCGTCAGTGAGCGTTACCGGGACCGGCGCTATCACATCGACCAGTCGGTCAGCGTACGCCTTCACATGGACGGCCGCAGGACCGTGCTTGCCGGCGAGATTGACCGGAAGGCCGACGACAACCCCGACGGCCTCGTGCTCGACCACCAACGCGGCCAGCTCGGCCAGGTCGCTCGGCACCGCGTCCGGCGCCGCCGTGAGATCGCGGGCCAGGGTGACCAGCGGCGTTGCCAAGATCCCGTCCGGATCCGAGCGAGAGACGCCCACCCGCACCTGACCGACATCCACGCCGATCCGCACACCGCGCTTCAGCTCAGCCACCGACGGTCACCGCCAGCCGGGTACGAACCAGGGCGGACCAATCGGCCCGCCCTGACTCACAGTGATGATCTGTCACGCCTCAGTGATCGCCTTCTGGACGGTGAGCAGCAGGTTCGGCGCCTCGGCCGCGGGCAGACCGCCGCCCTGGGCCAGGTCGGGGCTGCCACCGCCGCGCCCGGAGAACGCCGCCTTCACCAGATCCGACGCGGCCAGGCCCCGGCTGCGCGCCGCCGCGTTGACCGCCACCACCAGGGACGCCTTGCCGTTCGACCGCGCCGCCACCGCCACGACCGCCGGCCGCGCCGGGTCGATCTTGCCGCGGATCTCCTGGGCCAGGGTGCGCACATCGTTGCCGGCCGCGCCCTCCGGCGCCTCGGTGCCCACGTACGCGACCCCGCGCACGTCCTTGGCCTGCGCCGCGAGCGCCGCCGCGCCACCCAGCACCAGCTGGGCGCGCAGCTTCTCCAGCTCCTTCTCGGCGTCCCGAAGCTGGGTGACGGTCTGCTCCACCCGGTCGGCGACCTGGTCGTTCGGCACCCGGTACAGCTCGGCCAGCCGGGAGACCAGCAGGTGCTCCTTGGCCAGGAAGCCGAAGGCGTCCATGCCGACCAGCGCCTCGACCCGGCGGACACCGGAGCCGATCGACGACTCGGAGAGGATCTTCACGAGGCCGAGCTGGGCCGAGCGGGCCACGTGCGTGCCGCCGCACAGCTCCCGGGCGTAGTCACCCACCTCGACGACCCGCACCTCCTCGCCGTACTTCTCGCCGAAGAGCGCCATCGCGCCGATGCGCCGCGCCTCCTCCAACGAGGTGATGAAGGCGTGCACCTCCAGGTCGGCCAGGAGCACCTCGTTGACCTGCTGCTCCACGTCGCGCAGGACGCTCGGCGACACCCCGGTCGGGGTGTTGAAGTCGAACCGGAGCCGACCGGGGGCGTTCAGTGACCCGGCCTGCGTGGCCGACTCCCCCAGGAAGTTGCGCATGGTCTGGTGCACCAGGTGCGTGGCGGTGTGCGACCGGGAGATCGCCCGACGCCGCGTCGTGTCGATCTCGGCGAAGCCGGCCTCACCGGCGCGTACCTCGCCCCGGATCACCCGGGCGCGGTGCACGATCAGACCGGGCACCGGCTGCTGCACGTCGAGCACCTCGACCTGCCCGCCACCAACCGTGATCATGCCCTGGTCGGGCTGCTGCCCACCGCCCTCGGCGTAGAACGGGGTGGTGTCCAGCACCAGCTCGATGGTGTCGCCCTCGGTCGCCGCCTGACGCGGGCCGTCGGCGCCGAGCAGCGCCCGCACCGTCGACTCGCGGGACACCTCGCTGTACCCGGTGAACGTCACCGGACCACCCGCGTCGAGCACCGACCGGTACGCCGACAGGTCGACGTGCCCCGTCTTACGGGCCTGCGCGTCCGCCTTCGCCCGGGTCCGCTGGTCGGCCATCAGCCGCCGGAACCCCTCGTCGTCGACAGCGAGGCCCTGCTCCGCGGCGATCTCCAGGGTCAGATCGATCGGGAAGCCGTAGGTGTCGTGCAGCTGGAACGCCTTCGCCCCGGACAGCGCCGAGCCGCCCGCCGTACGGGTCTCGGCGATCGCGGTGTCCAGGATCGTGGTGCCGGCCCGCAGGGTGGACAGGAACGCCTCCTCCTCCGCGTACGCGTAATCCGCGATCCGGTCGAAGTCGGTCGCCAGCTCCGGGTACGACGGCGCCATGCAGTCCCGCGCCACCGGCAGCAGTTCGGGCAGCGCCCGGTCCTGCCAACCCAGCAGCCGGATCGACCGGATCGCCCGGCGCATGATCCGGCGCAGCACGTACCCGCGACCCTCGTTGCTCGGGGTCACGCCGTCGCCGATCAGCATCAGCGCCGTACGCACGTGATCCGCGATCACCCGCAGCCGGACGTCGTCCGGGTGCGACTCGCTGGCCACATGCCCGGAGTGCGCGCCGTAGCGCTTACCGGTCAGCTCGGCCGCCCGCGCCAGGATCGGCCGAACCTCGTCGATCTCGTACAGGTTGTCGACACCCTGCAGGATCGAGGCCATCCGCTCCAGGCCCATGCCGGTGTCGATGTTCTTCGCCGGCAGGTCACCCAGGATCGGGTAGTCGTCCTTGGTGGTGCCCGGACCCCGCTCGAACTGCATGAAGACGAGGTTCCAGAACTCCATGTAGCGGTCCTCGTCGACCGCCGGGCCGCCCTCGCGGCCGTACTCCGGGCCCCGGTCGTAGAACAGCTCAGAGCACGGACCGCACGGCCCGGGAATGCCCATCGACCAGAAGTTGTCCGCCTTGCCCCGACGCACGATCCGCTCGGCGGGCACCCCCACCGACCGCCAGATCTCGTACGCCTCGTCGTCGTCGAGGTACACCGTCGGCCAGACGCGCTCCGGGTCCAACCCGAACCCGCCGTCGGCCTGCGACTTGGTGACCAGGTCCCAGGCGAGCGGGATCGCGCCGGCCTTGAAGTAGTCGCCGAAGGAGAAGTTGCCGTTCATCTGGAAGAACGTGCCGTGCCGGCTGGTCTTACCGACCTCGTCGATGTCCGGGGTGCGGAGGCACTTCTGCACGCTGACCGCCCGCTGGTACGTGGGCGTCTGCTGACCCAGGAAGTACGGGACGAACTGCACCATGCCGGCGTTGACGAACAGCAGGTTCGGGTCGCTGATGGCGGGCAGCGGAGCGGACGGCACCACGGTGTGGCCATTCGCCTCGAAGTGCGCGAGGTACCGCCGCTTGATCTCCGCCGTCTTCATCGCTGGTGTTCCTCCGGAAAGATTTCTCGATCGCCGATCCGCGGGTCTTCCCGCAGGTCGGCGAACTTGTCGTCGAACGCCTCGCCCTGGGCGAACGCGTGGTGGATCTCCTGCTCGCGTTCGGCCATCCCGACCCGGACGTCCTCCACGAAACTACGCAGCGACTCGACGAGCCCGCCAGCGGATTCCGTCAGCGAGCTGGCGATGCCCGCCGGCGTGTACGCCTGCGCCGTCCGGGTCGCCTTGCGGACCACGATCACCCCAACGGCCACCCCGATGCCGAGCCAGAACAAGCGCCTCATGTCCCGCTACCTCCTGGTGCGCCGGGCCGGTCAGCTGTTGCCGCGTCGCGCGGCCCGTCGCTGCTGCTTGATGGTGTCGCGTACCTCGCGCTCGGTCTCGGCGTGCCGGCGGCCGGCGGCGGCCTTACGCACGCCGTAGCCGAACGCGGCCACCTTGACCAGGGGGTTGGCTGCCGCGGCGGAGACGACGGTGGCCAGGTTGGCGACGTTGGCGGTGACGTTCTGCGCGTGGCTGGTCATGGTGTCGACCTTCGCCAGCTGGAGGTTCACACCGTCGAGCGAGGTCTGCACCTGCTCCAGCGCGGTGTTGACGTTCTTCACAGTGGTGTTCACGTCACCGAGCAGCGGTGCGGTCCGGTCGTTCAGGTCGTTGATCATGCGGGTGGTGGCGTCAACCGTGTGCCGCAGCCGCAGGATGGGCAGCGTCAGGATGAGCACCAGCACCGCGAACGCGGATGCCGCGATCAGCGCCGCGATCGCTCCAATGTCGCCCACGCCTGTCCTCCTCAAGCAGAGTTCCGCAGGACCCGACGTCCCCGGAACGCACAACCATGCCACCCGTACCGGCCGCCGAGCCGCCGGCGGTCACCGGTAGCGGGCGTGCCCGCCAGCCCCAGACCCTACCGTCCGTGATGGAGACCGGCTCAGGACGGTGAGGGTGTCTGCTCACCCAGCGGATCCGCACTGACCGTCGGGAACGGATCCTCACCGGTCAGTGACGGGTCGGTGGTCGGCTGCGGTCTGGTCCGCTCGTCGTCGATCGCGTTGCGCACCTTCACCGACACCAACGAGCCGGTGCAGTCGGTCGCAGCGGCCGACGGGTCGTCGGACGGCACGACCGCCGGCTCGCCGTCCACCGGCGGCGGCACACAGGTCGGCTCGCGTACCCACAGGTCGAGAGTCAACTCGTCGCGACGCCAGCAGGTGTAGCTGCCCTTCGTCTGCTGTTCCGGGCAGCGGCTCACCTTCCACGGCTGCCACCCGTCGCGGTGCAGCGCGTCCTCGTAGACCTGCGCCGTCTCCTTGGGCGCCTTCTCCGAGGTCACTGTGCGCTCACGCAGCCGGCAGTCGAGCAGGCACCAGCGGCTGCCGCTGACGTCGTCGACCGTCTTCGCGGCCGCCCAGGCGGGCACACCGAGCTGGTCCAGATTGTCGAAGACCGGGTCACGGCTCAGCGTGCGGACGCCGAAGAAGAGCGGAACCGCGCCGAGCAGCACGACGCTGACCAGCACCAACACCGCCGCGCGCAGACGGCGTCGCTCACGGGTCTGCCGGCGCTCCTCGGAACGGGCACCCGGTGCGGCGTCGTCGTCCGGCGCGTCCTGACCGGCCGAGCGCAGCGCCGGCCCGTCGGAGGGATCCGGTTCCGGCCGGTCCACCGGGCCGGACACGGCGGGCACCGCGGCG